>CALMSO010000015.1 GCA_937872385.1 uncultured Saprospiraceae bacterium | reverse complement strand
TCACGGTCTTCCTTATCAGAAATCATTACATACACGCGGCCGGTGACCGGGGTCTCGTGCGCGCTCTCTGGGAAAGAAATTTCGAATTGCAAACCGGAGCTTTCTGCGGCCGGTTGACAACCATAAAATGCTGACAACCACAATAGCGCCAGTGCGAATAGAATATGGATTTTTTTCATGTAGGTTGGTGTTTTTCTATTGGACAATCGCCAGCGGTGTTGTTATCCCGGCGGGCAGTAGCCCGAATGCGCCATGCACTCAATCATTCAAAGGCCCTCGCGGCAAATGATACGCTTACCGGCCGCGCGCCACGCGTCTATCCAAGCCAGCAGCGGCGAATGGTGTTTCCAGACGTAGCTGTAAGGGCTTTGCACAGCCCCAAACTGCCGGCGAATGGCTTCAATATTGGGCACCATACTGCCCGAAAAATCGAAAATAGGCAACTGCCACACTTCTTGGGTGTAGCGGATGGCTTCCCATACCAACAGGATGCCCGCGCCGCTGTCGCGCAAGGCGGGGTCGTCGCCCGACAAATGGTAGTAGCTGCGCCGCGCATCCCGGACGAGGCAAGCCGCGGCATGTGTACGACCAGCGGCATCTTTAGCAAAAAAGAACTGTCGGGCCGCTCGGGCCGCCAAGGCAGCATCTTGGCGGGCAAACTGCTCGAAAGTGTAAGGCGTGGACAAGCCCTGGCGTTCAAAACTCAGGCGATTGATCGCATAAAATGCCTCCGGTGTGCCCTCGTGGCTCACGGTGAGTTTCGCTTGCGCTTTTTTGATATTGCGGCGCATATTGCGATTGATGTTGCGTTGCACTTGCGCTGGGTCGCGTAGGTCGAGACAATAGGTATAGCGCGTAGTTTGGCGATAGCCAGCCCAATAAAAAGGCAGCCAGTTGGTGAGGTCGGGATGAAAATTCTGGTGGAAAGCGTGCACGCGGGGCAGTTGGGCTATAAGTGCCTCCATCAGTTGGTGTTGCTCGGTCAGCGAATAATTATCCGCAAAGAAAGGCCCAAGGTGCTTGGTAAAATGCGGCATGGTAATGTAACGAAACCCGGCTTTTTGCTTTAAAAACCAAGGCAATACCGCCCGCACGCCACCTTGATCCATCACTACGGCCGCATCCCAGAGCCCATCCGTACAGACAGCATCGAGCCACCAATCTTGGGCAAAAACAGGCAGATACAGCGCTTGCTCCCGACAATATTTTCGATAAATTTCCTGCATTCAATCTATATAATGCATCTGGATACAACTATAAAAAAAACACAAATTGCTGATTGTCAAATTTATAAATATTTAACAAAATACCCATAATGTATGACGCGCCGCAGTTGTTACATTCTTGCTAACCAAAAGTGCCACTTACATAATTGGCGGTCAGCTCTTGTTGTGGCTGATTAAAAAGCTGAGCGGTATCGTTGTATTCGATGACTTCGCCAAGATACATAAAAGCAGTGCGGTCGGCTACGCGCTGCGCTTGCTGCATATTGTGCGTGACAATGACGATGGTATAGTCTTTTTTCAATTCCAACATAAGCTCCTCCACCCGCGCAGTGCTGATAGGATCGAGTGCCGAGCAGGGTTCGTCCATGAGCAATACCTGCGGCGTAACAGCCACGGCGCGCGCAATGCACAGGCGTTGTTGTTGCCCCCCGGAGAGTTCCAGCGCCGATTTGTACAAATGGTCTTTTACCTCCTCCCAGAGGTAGCTGCTGCGCAGGGTGCGCTCTACGATTTCTTGCAAGCGTTTGCGATTGCGCTCGCCATTGATTTTCAATCCGTAGGCTACATTATCAAAAATGGATTTTGGAAAAGGGTTCGGTTTTTGAAACACCATACCGATTTTGCGTCGAATAGCTACCACATCCGTGCCGGGCGCGTAAATGTTTTCTCCATCTAATAAAATGTCGCCTTGCACTCGAGCCGTCGGCGACAGATCGTGCATCCGGTTCATGGCGCGCAGCAAAGTAGATTTGCCGCAGCCCGAAGGACCAATCAAAGCTACAATCTGATTAGCAGGAATATCCATACTGATGCCTTTCAACACTTCTTGCTTGCCATACGACAAACGAATATTGCGAATAGCTAACTTGGTGTTCATACTTGGTGGTTGTGAAATTTGCGATAGCGATAGCGAATGATAAAGGCAAGGATATTGAGCAAAAAAACCAGCCCCAAAAGTACTACCGCAGTGCCGTAGGCCAAGGGCCGAACTTCTGCAATGGCGTGATGCTGGGTGGACAAAATGTACAAATGATAGGGCAGCGCCATGAATTCGTCGTGTACACTCGATGGTAAGTAGCGCAGGTAGAATGCCACGCCGGTGAACAAAATCGGGGCCGTTTCGCCAGCGGCGCGCGACAGGCCGAGAATGGCTCCGGTCACAATACCCGACACCGCTCCGGGCAGCACATTGGTGCGTATGGCTTCCCAGCGGGTAGCGCCGAGCGCCATAGCGCCTTCGCGGTAAGATTGAGGCACGTTTTTCAGGGCTTCTTCGGTAGTGGTGATGATGTAAGGTAGCGTCAGCAGCCCCAGCGTTAGCCCGGAAGAAAGGATGGACGCGCCCAGCGCTGCCCCCTGCACAAAAACGGCTACACCAAACAGCCCGTAAATAATGGAGGGTACGCCGGCTAAGTTGCGAATAGCTGCCCGAATGAAGCGGTTCAACGTATTGTCAATAGCGTATTCGCTGAGGTAAATAGCGGCACAAATACCAAACGGGATAGCAAACAGCGTAGTGACCAAGGTGACAAAAGTAGTGCCTGCAATAGCCGGAAAAATGCCGCCTTCCATCATGCCCCGACGCGGATAATCCAATAAAAAGGTGCTGTTGATAACAGCAAAGCCCTTAGAGAAAATATCCCATAAGATGATGCCGAGAAAAAGCAAGACAATTATCACAAACAGGCGCAGGGTGTTGATGCCCAAAAACTGGACGATGCTGCGCGCAGGTAGTGCGGTATTGAGGGACATGGGGTGCCGAGTTTTTTACCAGCCCGAAATTACAAACTTTTGCGCAGAAGCAACAAGGTATCGGGTTTTTGTTATTGGCTTTTACAGATTGCGTGCTCGCAGCAGTTAGCACTTCGCGGTCTCATTTCTCTTATCACCCACTTACAATTTCCTACCAACCCCGGTATCGAGGCGGTTTCAGCCCGTTGAGGCGCAGATACACAATCAATTGCCCGCGATGGTGCGTATGGTGGTCATTGAGCAGCGTCAGAATCTGGCGTTTGGTCATAGGGCCGGCGAAGAACGACACCGTATCCGAAAGTTGCTCCGGCGGCAGTTGCGCTAAGGCGGCATCAACCAGATCAAAGGTTTCTTGCATGATGGCAAGGATTTCCGTTTTGCTGTACGCCTCGCTTTTGAAATCCCGTGTGGATGGAGTGCCGCCGAGGTAGCTACTGCTGAGCCAATTGAGGTTGGATAAAATATGGAGCAATTGTTCTTGAAAACTCATTTCGGCTGCTATCGGTCGGAAACTGTACAAGCTGTCGGGCATCAGTTCTGCTATTTCGAGGGTGTAGGCAGCGGCGTTTTGCAGCTTCTGACGGCATTCGCCAATGTAGTCGCTTTGCGCGAAAGCGCCATGAAAAAACAGGCAGGAAAAGTATAAAACGACAATAAATCGGTGATACATAATTGGACTTTTTTGCATTGCAATGAAGGAACCGCGTCAAAAATAGCGAATGGAGAGCAGCGAGAGAAAGTTTTTGCAAAACAAAATGGTCAGGTGATACTTGAAAATACCACCTGACCATCAGCTATTGGTTTTAGCGGCCGGGCATGGCCGGGCGACCATTGCCTGCACCAGCGCGGGCGGGCGTGCCAAAGTTGCGCAGATTGTACGTAAACGTCAGCATGAAATACTGCGTCAGCACCTGCGTGATGTTGTCTTCGAGATAGGTTTCGGTTACCAAACGGTTGATACTATTATTTTGCTTCAGCAAGTCGAAAGCCGAGAGGCGCAGCTCACCGCCATTGTTCTTCAAGAAGCGATAGCCGATACCGGCATTCCAAAGCAAGAAGTCCTGATTGAAATCATCGCCGAGGCCAGCGTACAGCGTCTGGTTGATGTCGGTCGAAATGACAAGACTTTTCACCGGCAGCCAATTGAAGCGCAGCCCAGCATTGTGAAAGAAAAAGTTATTGTTCAATTGCGGTTGCAAACTGTTCTCCACAATGTTGTAATTGGCGGCATAAGAAATCGTGAAATCGAGCTTTTCGCTGATATTGCTGCCCAGCACAAGCCCGGAATTCATATTATAGTTATTCGACAGGTTGGTAGCATCGTTAATTAGGCCCGGAGTGCGGTTGTACGAAAAGCCTGCATTGAAGTTCAGGTTGCTTTTCAGCCATTTGACGGGGAAGCCGTAGGTCACGAAAGAGCGGATATTCCAAGCACCGTCGAGGTTGACTGGTCGGGTGAGCTGCGACCCGCGATTGAGCGGAATGCCTTCTTGCAAAAGGGTGTCTCTGGCGGCGATGAGCGTCGAATTGCCGATGAATTGATCATTATATTCTGCCCTGACAAACGCAAAGAACGTGCTTGCTTTGTTGGTATTGGTAGTATTGAAACGCGTTATGACCATGTGCGAAAACTGTTGCCGCAGGTCGGGATTGCCGGTACGCAGCAGCAGCGGATTATTGTTGTTAATCACGTTTTGCAACTGAGTAATGGAGGGCGTATTAGTGTAAGTGCGATAGAAAACGCGCAGATTCGTAGTCCGGGAGGGGTTATAAGTAAAAAAAGCGTTGGGTAGAATGTTGTTAAACGACTTGCGCACATCCAGCAGGAGCGGGAAGGTTTGGGCACTGCTCAGTTGTACATTTTCGTAATTGGCACCGATGGACAAATTGGTTTTTTCCGTTCGGACGCGATAGCTCAGGCCCGCGCGCTGAGTGATGGTTTCGTTGTCGAAGCGGTTGGAAAGTAAAGAATCCAGGATGGAGTATTCGCCACCGGCATCTACGCGGCGCGTGTCCTGCTCGGAGTCACTTTTGGTGTAGCTGGGGCGGTACTCAAATTGCAGCATACTGGTTTTGCTGAGCGGCTCGGTGTAGGTGATGCCCGCCGAGAGGGTATAATTTTGCGAGAGGCTTTCGCTGCGCTGGTCAATGATTTGGTTGGGTTGGGGGCTACTAAAAAACTCGTTTTCCGAAAACAGATCACTGTCGCCGTTGCGGTCGTTGAGGCTGGTATTCAGATTGACCGAAACCGTTCTGCCCATCTTGCTAAACCGATGCCGATACAGGATATTGTTCGACAAATTGTAGGCAACATTGGTAGAATTGAATGTATTGAGCGTGCTATTGAGCGGCGTATTATTAAAAAGCGAATTCAGGCCGCTGAGTTGGCTGCCCGCGCGGTTGTCTTGTAGGTTGAGGCGCGGTGTGATGATGATAGAATTCATCGAGTCAATGGTATATTCGATACGGCCGGTCACGCGGTGGTTATAATTTTGGCTGGTAGCGTCATTACTTTCATCATAGAATTGGCTGCCTTCGGGCAAGAAAAACTCGCGTTGCAGCACGCTGCCGGTCACGTTGCCAGTATTATTGAAAAAATAGCTGCCATTGACCTTGAGCTTTGTGCCCCAGTTGTTAGAATAATTCAGTCCAAAAGAATTGGTAGTATTGATGCCGCCTTGTTGCCCAACGAGGAAATCATTGGCATTGGGGCCGCCACCCCAGCCACCGCGTCCGCCGCCACGACCACCGCCGCCGCCCCAGCGATTGGTATTGCCGCCGCCGGTTAGCCCTACAATATCTTGCGAGGAAAAGTTTTGCTGATTGACGTTATTGAACAAACCAATGACGGCGATGCGTTGCTGCTTGTTGAAGAAATTGACACTGCCGCCAGCCATGTAGCGGTCGTCGGTGCCGTAGCCCGCGAACACCTTGCCAAATTGGGCATTGCTCATGCCGCCTCGCGTGGTGATGTTGATGGTTTTTTCGGCATTGCCATCATCAAAGCCCGTAAACTGCGCTTGGTCGCTTTGTCGGTCGAACACTTGTATCTTGTCAATAACTTCTGCCGGTAGGTTGCGCAGCGCCAGCGTCGCGTCTTCACCAAAAAACTCCTGCCCGTCCACCAGCACGCGGCGTACGGTTTCGCCCTGAGCGCGTACTTCGCCGCCCTCCACCGTGATGCCCGGCATTTTGCGTACCAATTGCTCGGCATCCGCATCCGGATTCACCTTGAAAGCAGAAGCATTGTATTCGGTAGTGTCGCCTTTTTGTTGGGCGCGCACCTGAGTGCCTTCCACCGTGACACCCTGCAATTGAAACGCCCCCTGCTCCATGTATAAGGTGCTGAGATTTTTATTGCTACGCTCCATGACGACGGGCATCTCCAGCAATTGGTAGCCGATGTACGTTGCGCGTAAGGTATAGGCGCCGGGGCGCAACCGGATAAATTCAAACCCGCCATCGAGGTCGGTTACCACGCCACGCTGTTGCGTAGTGTCTGCGCGGCTAATGAGTACAATATTGACGCCAATGAGCGGCTCGTCATTTGCTTTGTCTATAATTTTGCCATTGAGCGAAAAGCCCTGCCCCTGTGCTTGGGCTGCGCCTGCCAAGAGTGTTAGGGCAAGACTGCACAATACCATTTTAAACCCTTTGAATGTCGTCGGTTTCATTGCTTATTGCGTACTGGTGCGGCCGCCGCCGGTGTTTCGGATGTTTACGAATTGAGAAATCTGGATGATAAATATTGATTAAATTTTTCTCGATACTGCTCTGCCACCACCACTGAAAAATCGCCGATGATAATACGGCTGCGCTCCACACTTTCGATTTTTTCGAGATGAATAATGAAAGAACGGTGCACGCGCATGAATTTTTCCGGCGGAAGCTTTTCCTCCACTGCTTTCAGCGTCATCAGGGTCAAAATGGGCTTGTCGTGTCCTCTCAAATAAATTTTGATGTAATCTTTCAAACCTTCGAAATACAGCACCTCGTCGAGTTTGATTTGGATGAGTTTGTATTCTGACTTTACAAAAAGACAATTCTCATCGGCTGTTTTTTGCCCTTGCTGCCAAACTAATTGAAACCATTCGGCGGCTTTGTTCGCCGCTTTCAGAAATTCTTCATAACTAAAAGGCTTGAGCAAATAATCCAAAGCATCCACTTTAAACCCTTCGAGCGCATATTGTTCAAATGCAGTAGTGAAAATCACTTTCGGGCCGTTTTTCAAGGTGCGCGAAAACTCCACCCCGCTCAGGTCGGGCATTTGAATGTCCAGAAAAAGCAAATCCACTGGCTGCTGCGCCAATTGTTCCATCGCTTCAAAAGCATTGCTACAACGCCCCGCCAACTCCAAAAACGGCGTGCGCCGCACGTAACTCTCTAACAAGTCAAGCGCCAATGGCTCATCGTCTATAATCAGGCAGGTTATTTTTTTCATATAACATATTTTATTTACCCATGACCCATTACCCATCACACCCGAATACTCAATACGGTTTTAAATACGCCATTATCTTCCGTTTGCACAAAACGATGCTGCCCCGGATAGAGCAATTGCAGGCGCTTTTGCAGATTTTCCAGCCCGATGCCGGAGCCGCCCCGGTCGCGCTCGTCTTTCGGAAAGTTGGTATTCATTACCGTAAAAAATAATTGTGCATCTTCCATGTGCATTTCCAGCTTAATAAAAGAAGATTGCTGCGCGCTAACGCCGTGCTTGAAGCTGTTTTCCACTAAGGGTATAAACAGCAGCGGCGCTATTTGCACCCCGCTCGTTTCTTTCGGGAAGTCGTAGTGCACGCGCACCTTGTCGGTTAGGCGCAGGCGCATCAGGTCTATGTAATTTTGTAAAAAAGTAATTTCCTGTGCTAAAGGCACCCGGTCGGTATTGGCATCATGGAGGGTATAACGCATTAATTTACTCAGCCGGTGAATGGCGTCTTTTGCTTTATCGGGCGAAATATCCACGAGGGAGTAAATATTATTTAGCGAATTAAAAAAGAAATGCGGTTGAATTTGATATTGCAAATGCGTCAGCGTGGACCGGAGTTGCTCGGTTTCTCGAATTTTGCGCTCCGACTCTAACCGCCGCCAGTGCCGCAGGGTGCTCATAGCAATGCTCACGCCCACCGTCAGTACCAGCGAAAATGCAGTACGAAACAAAAAATAACTGCGCCAAGAGCCTCCGCTTCGTCCGCCCCGCGAAGCACCCCGCCCGGGCAGCAGCTCGCGTATCCAGTCTTGCCCCCAGATGCATAATATAATAAGCACTAAATTAATAAAAATAAACAACAGGATTTTATTACTAAATAAAACCTTGTCAACTAATATAAAATAATTGACATAAAAAACGAACGCCGTAAAAAACAGCGGCAGCACCGTCTTGAGATACGCCGGATGGCGCGGTGCCTCGCCCGGCGAAAACAGGAAAGGAAAACCAAAAAGAATACCCCACACTAACAAGTGTAAGGCCGTATTGGCAAAGATGCGATTTTTACTATTTGCGGTCAATGCTTTCGATCTGATTTAAATAAAATGAGTACTCGGGCATAATTATTGTAAACAAAAAAGCTTGTAAATCAATGGATAGGTTTTAGATAATAGACGATAAAAATTAGATGCCAGATGCCAGATTTTGAGATGCCAGACTTTAGGACGGGACACTGTTTGCGGTTTGCTGTTCGCGGTTTGCTATTCGCGGTTCGCTGTTTGCTGTTTGCTGTTTGCGGTTCGCCCCCCTCTAAACCCTTCTAAACCATAAACCATATACCCCCTATTCAACCTATTCTCCCATACACCCTATAATGTATTGTCCTCACAAAAATGCATTCATTTAGTGATAAAAATGAAATGGAATAGACGTTTCGGGTGATTGTGTCGAAGTTTCGGCGATATTTACCGTTCTATTCGGACAATGATGTAGCATCTCCTATATAAATTGACAAAAGGCACCGCCTATTGTGACCTGCGTTACGGAAAGTGCCCATCCGCTGCCCTTACCTTTGTGTTTGGAAAATAAATGTTTCACGTTATAAAAATTGTACTAAATGGATCAGATAACAACGGCGCAACCGATGCCACGCATTGGCGATAAAGCGCCTGATTTTCAAACGATTACCACTACCGGCCCGATGGTTTTTTCAGAATATAACAAAGGAAGCTGGGTCGTATTGTTTTCACATCCGGCCGACTTCACACCGGTGTGCACCACCGAAATGTCGGGCTTTGCGTTAGAAAAAACTTGGTTTGACGAGCGCAATACCAAACTGCTGGGTCTTAGCATTGACAGTGTGCACGCGCACCTCGGCTGGGTGAATAATGTGCGCGAGAAAACCGGTGTGTATTTTGATTTTCCAATCATCGCCGACCTCGACATGAAAGTGTCGCAATTATACGGCATGTTGCACCCCGGCGAAAGCACTACTGCAGCTGTGCGGGCGGTATTTTTCATTGACCCCAAGGGCGAAATTCGCCTGATGATGTACTATCCGCTCAATATCGGTCGGAATATGGAAGAAATTCAGCGGGCATTAGTAGCCCTACAAACCTCGGATGAGCAAAAGGTAGCCCTGCCGCTCAACTGGAAACCTGGCGACAAGGCCATTGTGCCGCCACCCAAAACACTGGCAGAAATGAATGAGCGCCTTGCTTCCACCGAGTACGAAATGATTGATTTTTATCTATCGAAGAAGGATTTGAATTAGAATGCCAACGCACACTTCGGAAGAGGCGGCTTTGCTATGAAGCCGCTTCTTTTATTTGCTGAAACAGGCTATAATTAGGTAGTGACTATGCTTCGCATAAAAGTGATAATATTGAACTCTTTTTGTAAAAAAGTCGTTTTTGAAAATAAAAAGCAAATGACCGTACTTACCGATACGATTGAACAATTACAGAAAATAAAGCCTGCCCTGCTGGAGAAGTATCCGCTGAAGGCGCTGGCCATTTTTGGCTCAGTGAGCCGGGATGAAGCAACAGAGGCGAGTGATGTGGATATTTTGGTAGAATTCAGTGCACCGGTAGGTATGGAGTTTATTCATTTGGCATACGATTTAGAAGCTTTTTTGCAACGCAAGGTGGACTTAGTATCTCGTAATGGCATCAAAGATAAGTATTTTCAAGCCATTCAATCAGACCTAATATATGTCTAAACGCTCAGAACGACTTCTACTCGAGGATATTTTGGAAGCGATTGAATATGTCCAGCGTTATACGATGGGCTTGGATTTTACATCTTTTAATAAAGATCGTAAAACGCAAGATGCGGTTGTTCGTAACTTTGAAGTGATTGGTGAGGCGGCTAATAAATTACCAAAAACATTCACGGAAAAATATCCAAACGTTGATTGGTCTGGCATGATTGGGTTTCGGCATAAGTTGATTCACGATTATTTCGGTGTTGACTATTTTATTGTTTGGAGTATCATTCAAACCCACCTTCCCTTACTACATCAGCAGGTGAAGCAAATTGCAGAAGCTTTCGACGAGACCTGACTACTTCTGCCCAAAATTCCTTATCTTTGCATCCATGAAAGCAACGGCAATAATACTGGCGTTTTATATGACCTTAGGAAGCTGCTTCCCACACGCCGATTTTAGCCAACTGCCGAAGGTAATCTATGCTTTCCAACATTTTCAGCAGCACCAGCAGGAGGAAGCCGCCGCTGGCCGTACAACTACTTTCTGGCAATTCGCAGAAACGCATTTTTTCCAGCCCGACCAGCATCCACAAAACCACCCGCAAGAGCATAACCAACTGCCGTTACAATCTATCAGTAGTTTTTTCGCAGCCGTAGCGCCACAAGTTGCGCCCCTATTGCAACCGCTATTGCTATTACAACATTATACCTTATTCGTGCCAGATTTATTATATATGCCTACTGGCTTTCCGAATGGTATTTTCCGGCCGCCGCTCGCCACATGATGTAACTTTTCTTAATTTATTTACCTGTTATTACAATTTTATGCTGTAAGTGTAAAAGCAAATCGGCGAAATTGTAATTTTCAACCATTATAACTTTACCCAATACGAAATGTATAGCAAAGTTATGATATCAGCCTAATCAAACATTACATTTTGCAATGATTACATCTATTATCGAGTTTTCTGTAAAGAACAAACTCATTATTGCGCTATTGGTCGTCGGGCTGATTGGGGGCGGTATCTTCGCCTTGCGGCAATTGCCCATAGATGCCGTGCCCGACATCACCAACAATCAGGTGCAAGTGGTCACGATAGCACCTTCGCTGGCGGCGCAGGAAGTCGAGCAATTCATCACCTACCCAGTGGAAATAGCGGTGGCCAACATCCCCGATGTGCTGGAAATCCGCTCTATTTCGCGCTTCGGGCTGTCGGTGGTCACTATTGTTTTCAAAGAAAAAGTGTCCGTGCTGCACGCGCGGCAGTACGTGAAAGAACAAATTGACCTCGCTACGGACGAGATACCGCCTGGATTGGGCAAGCCAGAACTCATGCCGATCACTACTGGCCTCGGCGAGATTTATCAATACGTGCTGCGGGTGCAGCCGGGCTACGAAGATCGTTATGATGCTATGGAATTGCGCACTATTCAGGATTGGATTGTGAAACGCCAACTTGCGGGCACGCCCGGCATCATCGAAATTAGTAGCTTTGGCGGCTATCTGAAGCAATATGAAGTAGCGCTTGATCCGGTTTTATTACAAAGTTATGATATTTCTATCGCCGAAATATTTACTGCACTAAATAAAAATAACCAAAACACCGGTGGAAGTTATATTGAAAAAGCGCCGCGGGCTTATTACATCCGCACGGAAGGCATTGTCAAAAATATTGCCGACATTGAAAATATTGTAATAGCGAATCGCGGCGGCGTGCCCGTTTTAGTAAAAAACGTAGCCCAGGTACAATTTGGTGCACCCAAACGCTTCGGTGCCATGACCATGGACGGCAAAGGCGAGGTGGTAGGCGGCATCACGCTGATGCTCAAAGGTGCCAATTCTTCGGAAGCCATCGCCAATGTGCGCAGCCGCATTGCCCAAGTGCAAAAATCACTGCCCGAAGGGGTGGAGTTATATGCTTATCTCGACCGCGCCGAGCTGGTGGGTAAGACCATTCGCACCGTACAAAACAACTTGCTGGAAGGCGGAGTCATCGTCATCATGGTGCTGGTATTGCTACTCGGCAATCTGCGCGCAGGCTTGGTCGTAGCGTCCGTCATCCCTTTATCCATGCTGTTTGGGTTGATTTTGATGCGCATTTTTGGCCTCAGCGCCAATCTGATGTCACTGGGTGCCATTGACTTTGGCATCGTGGTGGACGGCGCAGTCATCATTGTGGAAGGCGTGCTGCACACCATGTTTGCCTTGTACGTGGGGCGCACGCTCAGCCGGCAGCAAATGGACGGTTTGGTTATTGAGGCTTCCGCCAAATTGTTTCGCGCCGCTGTTTTCGGGGTGTTCATCATCCTGATTGTCTTCATTCCCATCATGTTGCTCACCGACATCGAAGGCAAAATGTTTCGCCCGATGGCTATGTCTTTCAGTTTTGTTATGCTGGGTGCGCTGCTGCTTTCGCTTACCTACGTACCCATGATGACGGCACTCGTGATGCCCCTGCACGTCCACGCGCGGCGCACCTTTGCCGATCGCATTATAGCATTTTTACAAAACTTGTACCGCCCGGCGCTGCGCTTTGCCTTGCGTCTGCCCTACTTGATGGTTGGGCTGGCTGTGGCGCTTTTATTATCTGCATTATTGATTTTCAGGACTTTAGGCGCAGAATTTATTCCCACCCTCGAAGAAGGCGACCTCGCTATGCAAATGGCCATTCCGCCAGGCAGTTCGCTCAGCGAAAGTATTGCCACCGCCACTAAGGCCGAGCGCATTCTACTCGATAGCTTCCCGGAAGTGCAGCATGTAGTTTCTAAAATTGGTACAGCCGAAATTCCTACCGACCCGATGGCAATTGAAGACGCCGACATTATGATTATTCTGAAAGAAAAATCCGAATGGACTAATGCCGATAACCGCGAGGAATTGGCGGATAAAATGAAAGACGCATTAGATGTAATCGTAGGTGCCTCGTTTGAATTTACGCAACCTATACAACTGAGATTCAATGAATTAATGACCGGTGCTAAAACCGATATTGCCGTGAAAATCTTCGGGGAAGACTTAGAAGAACTCAAGCGCTTAGCCGACCGTGCGGCGGCCATTATTGAGCGGATACCCGGCGCCGGCGACGTGAAAGTGGAACAAACCGAGGGCTTGCCGCAATGGATGGTGCAATTCAATCGCGCAAAAATTGCCGAATACGGGCTGAATATTGAAGACCTCAACACCCTCATCCGCACGGCTTACGCTGGCGAAACGGCCGGAGTGGTTTTTGAAAATGAGCGTAAGTTCGATCTTGTCATTCGTTTGCACGAAAAAGCGCGTAACGAACTGGATTTGAATAGGTTATTCATTCATCTTGATAATGGACAAACCATTCCGCTGAGCGAAGTAGCCACCGTAAACTACGCCGAAGGCCCCATGCAAATCTCACGCGAGAAAGCGCGCCGCCGCATCAATGTGGGCATTAATGTGCGCAACCGCGACATCGCGAGCCTCGTCGCCGACGTAGAAACCGCGCTCAATGCGCAACTGCGAATGCCGCCCGGCTACAGCATTGAATATGGCGGACAGTTTGAAAATTTGCAACAAGCTAAAGGTCGTTTGTACATAGCGGTGCCAGCGGCCCTGCTGCTCATTTTTGTGCTGTTGTACTTTGCCTTCGGGCAGTTGCGCTATGCCCTGCTGATTTTCACGGCGGTGCCATTAGCTGCCATCGGCGGGGTGTTCGCGCTCTGGCTACGCGATATGCCTTTCAGTATTTCGGCGGGCATTGGTTTTATTGCACTTTTTGGTGTAGCGGTGCTCAACGGCATTGTAATGGTGAGTGCTATTAATGATTTGTTTATGGTACAAAAAGCTGATTTACAAGAAGCTATACAACGCGGTGCCGTATCGCGGCTGCGGCCGGTGCTCATCACAGCCATTACCGATGCGCTGGGTTTCCTGCCCATGGCGCTGTCCACGACCAACGGCGCAGAAGTGCAAAAACCTTTGGCTACCGTAGTGATTGGCGGTTTGATTACATCCACTTTGCTCACCCTACTGCTGCTACCGGTGCTGTACTGGCTCATCAATCGGCGGCGCTCACAACAAACCCTTGTGGCAGGAACCGCTGGGCTATTGTTGCTCATTGGTACCGCACCATCTTACGCACAGCAACCGCTACCGCTCGATTCAGCCATTCAGCACGCCTTGCGCCAGCACCCAGCCTTGCAAAATGCTGATTTACAAATAGAAACAGCAAGACTAAGCATCGCCGGCGCGCGTCAGATTCCTAAAACAGACCTCAATCTGAGCATCGGACAAGTGGACGGCACGCTCGTAGATTTTTACTTTGGCACCACACAAAGTCTGGGCAATGTGGCCGCCGATAAACAGCGCCGCGAAGTGGCCCGCGCCGAGGTCAGCCTCAACGAAAGCGAGCGGGCGCTGCTGCAACGGCAAATCCAACGGCAAGTACAACAACAATGGTACGCTTGGGTGTATCAATCTGAGCGCCAACAACGCTTGCAACAACAGCTCGAACTCTACCGCAACACCACCGAGCGCGCGACCCTGCAATTGGAAGCCGGCGAAATCAATCACCTCGATAAAGTACTGATTGACAATCAATTACTTGCTGTGAGCAAAGCCTTTACAGCCGCTGCCGTTGAGGTACAGCAAGCTTATACCCGTTTGCAACAGGCAGCCTTCCTTACCGGTACTTATGAGCCGCCGGCTGATGTTTTCGTGGCGATATCGCTACCGGTGGCACCTCGATTGCACCCTACGCTTATGGCACCCTGGCAGCAGCGCATCCGCATAGCCGAGGCGGAAACCGTTTTGCAGGAAAAACAACTCGCCCCGGAGTGGTCTTTTGGTTATTTTGTGTTGAGCCTGCGGCCGCTCTTTCCTTTGCAGGGCGTGGTGGGCGGCGTGTCGCTACCCATTTTCAACAAACCACAACGTGCGCGCATCGAGCAGCAGCGCTTGCAAGCAATCATCACGCGCAACGACTTGGCTTTCGCTGACCAGCAATGGCAGCAACAACGGGCTTTGGCTGCACAACAAGTACAACTGCTACGCGAACAATTGGATACCAATGGCGCAGCCCTCAATGCACAGGCCCAAACCCTGCGCGAGTTAGCCACGCTGCAATGGCGCAACGGCGAAATTGATTATTTCCGCTATGTGCAGAGCCTTGAAGTGGCTTTGCGCAATGAATTGGACTACCTCGAACTCGTCCATGATTATAATCAAGCCGTGCTGGAACTACTGTTTTTGGCGGGAGAGTAGTACGATTTATGATGTACGATTTATGATTTATGATTTATGATTTTGTAAGGCATTAAAAAGCAAATTATTGTACAAAATAAACCAGGTAGCCTTCATAGGCAAGGCGGTTTACATTTTTACAAAATTTTAAAAAGTATAATTATGAAACAGCATTCATTTGTGATGCAACTAAATAAAATCGGTAAATACGCAGTCTTAATTTCGATTTTATTCACCATGGCTTGTAATAAAAAATCAGAGCCAATAGAAGCAGCATCCGAAGCAGAAACAGAGCTGGCGGTGCTCACGTCCGAACAAATAGCCTTGGCAGGCATTGAGCTGGGGCGCCCCGAAAAGCACGTCATTGCTGATTTTATAGAATGTAACGGCCGCATTGAAGCGCCGCCTTACAGTTTGTATTCCGTCTTTGCGCCGGGGGCAGGATTCATTCAGTCAGCTAAATGGCTGCCGGGCGATTTTGTAAAAAAAGGCGCTGTATTAACTTCATTACGACACCCTGATTTTGTAAAATTACAACGCGAACTGCTCGAAGTCCAAAGTCAGTTATCTTTTTTGCAAAACGACCTTGCCCGCAAGGAAACTTTAGCTGCCGCCGATGCTGCCTCACAACGTGCATTAGAGCAGGCCCGCGCCGATTTGCGCCTACAAGAGGCCCGCTACAAAGGACTACGCGCAGAGCTGGAGCTGTTGGGCATTTCTGTAAAAACATTAGAGGAAACGGGTGATATTCAGTCCATTATGCACTTGTACGCACCGGTGAGTGGTTATATCACTAAAGTAAATATTAACATTGGTAAATTAGTATCACCAGCAGATTTATTATTTGAAATGGTGGACCGGAGCCATACACATCTTGAATTGCAAGTATTTGCAAAAGACGTTGGGCGCATCCGCGAGGGGCAGCGCATCGAATGCCACATGCCAGGTAGCGACCGGCTTTACACGGCGGAGGTGCATCAGGTAGGCAAAATGATTGACCCTGACACCAAAACGACCATGGTGCATGGGCATTTTGAGCGCGAACCGACCGAACTTATCACCGGTGCGTACATGCAGGCGCGCATTTTCACAGATGCGCAGGAGGTATGGGCCGTACCCCTCAGCGCCATCATCATGGAAAATAATGAACATTATATTTTTGTAAAAAAACCGGAAGGATTTATTAAAATGTTAATAAAAACTGGTCGCTCGGATGGTAATTTTATAGAAATTCTATCATTATCATTAGCCGATCATGAAATGATTGTCATAAAAGGCGCTTATTACGTACAAGGGCACATGGAAAGCCGAGAACATGATGATTAATATTTAGACGCTAAATTTTGGATGATAGACTGATTTCAGCGGTGAACTATAAACCGTTCAACCTCCAAACCTTTAAACCTTCCTAAACCACAAAATTATTTTGAACCTGCAAACTACGAAAAGCAAACCGCGAACGGCGAATAGCGAATTACAAATAACAATATCCCATGACTTAGCACCTTATTCGTTACTTTACGCTCACATGATGTCAATTTTTACTTGGTATCAAATACTGAAAACCCATACTAAAACCTGGCTCAGACAGGCGGGTTTCGTTGTTGCCAATAGCATTGAAACGATAGCGAAAATTGCCATCGAGCGCGAGGCGACTAGTGATAAAATACAATATGCCTGCATCTACAAATGGGTTTAGGCTAAAATCGTTGTTGTTGGTGGAACGTCGAAACCAAGTAAAATCAGTGCCTGCGCCGAAGTACGGGCCAAACCTTCCGTTGCGGTTGATATCTGGAAATACTCGAAATACCGGCAGCAGCGCGCGAATTTCGCTTAGCCGAATGCCCTCGGTCGCATCTATGGTCACAACTGGCGAGCGCAGTCCGCCGCCCAACGCAATTTGGTCGTTGAGCATGAGTAAGGCTAGCGATTCGAAGGCCTCAGAAAAGGTGCCAATCAGATTTCGGCGGACGCCAATGATGGCCGTCTGCTGGCGAATAGCCTCTGACGTGACGGGTTTCGCAGTTTCTTCGGTGTTTTTTGCTATATATAATTGCAAACCGCCCACAAAGGTTGATTCTATTCGAGGTGTACCGAAATTGTCATTAATATAGTCGAAATTCCACCCTAACTCTACGGCGAATCCGGGCGTTACAAAAATATTCAAACCGCCGCCAGCATTAGCGCGCCAGGTTGTTTGTACAAGTGGTTCCGACAAAAGAGGACTATCAAAACGCCCCCACTCATAAGCACCACCAGCCTGTAATAGCCAGGCAAATTTGGGGTTGCGCATAGGAAAATAATAGCGGACAAACGGCTGCACAGCATAATCGAAAACTTCCACGTCGTCCACATTTTGGAAACCAGTGCTGCTTAGCCCCATCCCCAGCATGAAACGATTGCTTAGTAAATAGCCTGCATAAGGGCTAACGGTATAGATGAACCGCTTTGCATCACCAAAATCATTGGATAGATAAAAACTACCCCCAAGCATCCAGTTACCTTTGGCTAACTGGGCCGAAGCGATTGTGGGCATTGCAATACATAGGAGTAAAAAAAGTAGATACTGTTTCATTTGAAAAATTTTGTGTATCAGGTAATAAGATACTTTTTACAGGGCTTTTCGCCGTTGGTTATTCGATTTTTGCCACGCAAACAAGTTAAAACATAGAGACAATAGGCATTAGAAATTACATCATCACAAAACCATAAAACCCCAACAGAAAGGGCTGAAATACAGTTGATTGACTGAATGAAACACATCCTTATAATACGTAGCAACGCTTTTGTTGCTGTGCTGGTTCATCAAAAAGGCGCGCCGGAGTGGTATTTCTCGACGCGCCTTTTGCGCAGTAAAAAAACTTACATCTGCTATCGGATCAGGCGTTTCATTCGCTCGTATTCTACCTGATTGGTGCGGTCGCCCCGGCAGCCCATATCACGCGCTTTTTTCTCGATGTTTTGTACACGATTGCCTGGGTTGGGGTGCGTACTCAGAAAAGCAGGCGGCGTGGCTTGCCCCTCCATTTTTTTGAAAAAGCCAGCGGCTCCGGCCGCGTTGTAGCCAGTTTCGCAAAGATAAATCACCGAATGCGCATCGGCTTCTGTCTCGTGGTTGCGGCTGAACTTCAGCGAAACCAGCCCCAGTGCAATCTGCTCCAACAGACCGGGGTTGGCATTGCCGGTGGCTACCGAAGTCAGCGCAGCTAATCCATACACCTGCGACATCTGCCGGGTAGAATGCCGCAGCGCTGCGTGGGCAATTTCGTGCCCCATGACGCCGGCGAGTTGGTCTTCCGAATCCAGAAATTTGATTATACCGGTGTACACATAAATGAAGCCGCCCGGCGTACAAAAAGCGTTGAGCGTGTTGGGGTCGTCAATGATTTTGATTTCCCAGGCGAATTTGTCGCGGTAGTTCACCTTGCCGGTGTTGAGTAGCTTATTGCTAATACCTCGAACATAGGCATACAATTCCTCGTTGCCGCGCTCGGGCAAGACAGGAAACTGTTTGGGGTCAGCCGCGATTTGCGCTTCGGTTTGCTTGCCGAGCTCCATATCTTGGTCGGGCGAAAAGAGATTGAAGCCGCCGCCCTTGCCGCCGCTACAGCCAGAGAATTGGAGGGCCGCTACTGCCATTACCAGAATGATTACTATTTTTCTTGAATACATAATGAATGGTTTTTTGCTATTTTTATAAATGTGTTTGTGGGAACAATTTACAGCGTAGAAAGCGTCATTTTTTACATAACGTTCTTATTTTTTGAAATGTTACATGGCAGGCACAGCGTCTATCTGACGCAAAAATTGTACCGTACTTTCCATATCGGTACTCAGGATGCGATCCTGCTCTAATTTTGGGACGTAATTTCGGTAATTGGTCACAATTTTTTCTACAAAAACGGAAGATTGTAAGGGCCGCCGAAACTCCAGCGCCTGAGCCGCCGTCATCCATTCAATGGCCAGCAGCCGCTCTACATTTTGCACCACCCGATAGCACTTGGTCGCGGCATTGGCAGCCATGCTTACGTGGTCTTCCTGTCCATTGCTCGACACAATCGAATCCACCGAGGCGGGCGTGCAAAGTTGTTTGTTCTGACTCACCATTGAAGCGGCTGTGTACTGAGCAATCATCAACCCAGAGTGCATCCCTGGGTGTTGGGTGAGAAAAGGCGGCAGGCCACGCACCCCGGAAAGCAACTGATACGTGCGCCTTTCGGAAATGCTACCCAGTTCTGATAATGCAATTGCCAGATAATCAAGCACTAAGGCTAAGGGCTGTGCGTGAAAATTGCCCCCAGAAAGAATAGCATCTGTATCAGGGAAAATATTGGGATTGTCGGTCACGGCATTGATTTCGGTCAGCACGACCTGCTCTACGTGCGCAAAGGCATTGTAGCTGGCACCATGCACTTGCGGCACACAACGAAAAGCGTAGGGGTCTTGCACATGTATTTTGGGGCGCACTGCGAGCGCGCTGCCTGCCCGGAGCCATCGAATGGCCGCCGCCGCCTGTACCTGCCCGGGGTGAGGGCGTAGTTGATGAATACGCTCGTCAAAGGGTGACTCCTGGCAATCAAAAGCATCCAATGCTAAGGCCGCGCAAAGATTGGCCAAATCGTACAAACGCAAAGCTTCCAGCAAGCACCATACCGCATACGCCGCCGAAAACTGAGTGCCGTTCAGCAGGGCTAAGGCCTCTTTCGACTGAAAGCGCAGAGGGGGCAGGTTCAGTTCGCCCAGTAGTTCGCCAGTAGCCCGCTTGCGGCCATAGTACCAGACTTCCCCCAGCCCGATAAGTGGCAGCCCAAGATGCGCCAGCGGGGCCAAATCGCCCGAAGCCCCCAGCGATCCAAGCTGATACACCACCGGCCATATTCCCCGATTGAAATACTCAATCAAGCGCTCGACCAACTCAAGTCGTACTCCGCTGTAGCCATAGCTCAGGCTCTGTATTTTCAGAAAAAGCATCAGCCGTACCAGCTCCGGCGGCACCTCCTCGCCCATGCCACAAGCGTGCGATTGTATGAGGTTGAGTTGCAATTGTTCAATTGCTGTTTTAGAAATGCGCACATCGCACAAAGCACCAAAGCCCGTATTGATACCATAAAATAAAGCATCACTTTCCGCAAGCTGTGCTTCCAGATAGGTGCGGCACTGCCGGATGCGCTGCGCACAAGCAGGTGAGAGCGCGAGTTGGGTTTCGCCGATGATGACAGGCAGGAGCGCACTCAGAGTAAGTGGCTCCGGACTAATGTAATGTGTTTGTTGCATACCAAAGATAGTCAAGACGGTTTGGCTGCCGGCTCAATCAGCCGATTCCGGTTCAAATTCGTTTTTTCAAAGACGAAGTTATAAAATCCAGTGGCGTGGGCAATGCCTGTGGCAGGCCGCTATCCTGTTATTCGTTAATTTTACCTGAAAATCTGGTTAAACTATGGTTAAATCCAGCGCTCAGAGCGCAATAGCAATCGCAGTAGGTGTTAAAGAAATAGTAAAAAGAGCCGATAAAGACCTTGTAAAGGGTGACTTTTCCGGAAAATGGCGTCTTGAAATGGAAAGAAATGCCTAAAATTGTACTCTTTTTGTATGCAAATGCTATTTTCAGACACTAATTTTATCTATATTTTTATAAACCAAATTTTTGAAAATATGAAATCTACAGTTGTAAGAAAAACCCTGACGGTACTGGCTTTTGCCCTGTTGTGCACAGTGGTGGCCAGCGCCCAACGCATTGCCTATGTGGATGTGAATCGCATCCTCGAAAGTGTTGAAGAATATCAAAAAGCACAAGACGAACTGGATCGCATTGCTACCACCTGGCGGCAGGAAATTTCGCAAGATTATGATAAAGTGCGCGGCTTATACAACCGTTATCAGGCTGAGCAAGTCCTTTTGAGTGACGAGGCACGCAAGCAACGCGAAGAGGAAATCATGAACAAGGAAAAGGAAATCCGCGACAAGCAGCGCGACAAGTTTGGCCCCGAAGGTGAGCTATTCAGAATGCGGCAGGAGCTGGTGCGCCCTATTCAAGACAAGATTTACGCAGGCATTGAAGCCTATGCCCAAGAGCGAGGCTACGATTTTATTTTCGACAAGTCGGGTAGTGCGGGCATTATTTTTTCCAATCCGGCTTATGACAAAACCGACGACATTCTGAATAAATTGAAAAGATAGGCGTTGGTTAGTCGAAAATCTTGTAATTTTGCATCCGTTTAAAAAAATTATTGACGCTTTTTTGTAAAACGTAATTTCAAATAATGAAAGCTACATTGAAAATCACGAGTATGCTGGTGTTGTTGCTTTGCGCAGCCATAAGCGTGCAGGCACAAAAATTTGGCTACATTAGTTCCAATGCTATTTTGGCAGAAATGCCGGAAGTAAAGCAGGCTGATGCCCAATTAGAAGCGCTGCAAAAGCAGTTGCAAAAGAAAGGACAGACAATGGTCGAGCAATTTCAGCAAGACTACGTAGCCGTACAGCAGAAAATGGAGCGTGGCGAATTGTCACCTAAGCAACAGGAAGAAGAAGGCAAAAAACTGGAAGCCAAGCAAGCCGAACTCCAGAAGTTTGAACAGGACATGATGACTCAGGTACAAACCAAGCGTAGCGATTTGATGAACCCAATTCTTGAAAAAGTGAACAAAGCCATTCAGGAAGTGGCCACAGAAGGCGGGTATCAATATATCTTCGATGAGGGCGTACTTTTGTACAAAGATGCATCTTTAGACGTGACGGCGCTGGTGCGCACCAAATTAGGCATCAGCGACGAAAACTAATCCTGCTGCCACTTATACTTGAGCTAATACAGGTACGCCCCTGCCAGCTATGGTTCGATAAAACGGTCATACGGCAAGTGCGTACCTGTTTTTTTATCGGCGATACGTGTATCTGTTTTTTGCCATCAGATACCAAACCGGACGTACTTGATGGTTTTGCCCTCGGCAAGGTGCATTTGCTCATAGTAGGTTTTCAACTCCAGCTCCGGAAATGGCAGCGGCCGGGCATAAATATCATCATCAGAATAGAGCAGCGTGGTCGCAGCATCGGCGGCGAGTGTTTCCAGCGTAAATGCGTAAAGATTCGGCTCGTCGGTTTTGAGATGCACGATGCCATTGGGCGCGAGAATGCGGCGGTACTGTGCAATGAAAAAAGGCGACGTAAGCCTGCGATTGGCCTTGCTTTCGCGTAGGAAAGGATCGGGAAAAGTAATCCAGATTTCGGCTACCTCTTGCGGGGCAAAAAACAGGGCGATCTGCTCGATGCGCGTCCGCAAAAATGCTACATTGGTCAGCCCCTCGTTCAGGGCCAGATGTGCCCCTTTCCAGATGCGTGCTCCTTTTATATCCACACCAATAAAATTGCGCTCAGGGTAGCGTTTAGCCAGCCCCAGGGTATATTCGCCGCGGCCGCAGGCCAACTCCAGTGTGAGTGGTTGTGCATTGCCAAAATGCTGCTCCGCCCATTTGCCGCGCAGGTCTATCGGGGCGCCATTGGGGCCGCTCAAGCTGGGCTGACGGGCGTCGAAGTTTTCATATACGTTAGGAAAACTCAGTAATTCCGCGAATTTTTGCAGTTTGTTGCGTTTACTCATTGCAATTGATTGCCTATTATGACAATATCTCCTCCATTTTCAGGTTGTAAATATCGTAAAACAAGAGATTATTGTGCTGCCCACCGGGTACATTGACAAAAGTATCGCCAGGTTTCAGGCAGCTTTTGAGCCGTGCCGCGCAGGTGTAGGGCACCACCCAGTCGTCTGTACCTTGAAAAATATGCACCGGGCAGCGCACCTGCGCGAGATACCGGCGATTGGGGAAGCGATATTTGAACATAAATACCCTCGGCAAAAACGGGTAGTAGGTATAAAAAAGGTTGGGCATACTGGCAAAAGGCGTTTCGAGTATCAGCCGTTGGACCAAGCCCTCGGCTGCCACCCGACAAGCGAAAGCAGAACCCATTGAGCGCCCGAAAATCACAATTTGGGCAGGCTCATAGTGCATTTGCACATATTGATACATGGCTTGCGCATCGGCGTACAGGGCGCGCTCGGAGCGGGGGCCCGTGCTTTTACCAAAGC
The DNA here is from genome assembly GCA_937872385.1 of uncultured Saprospiraceae bacterium. GTDB lineage: Bacteria > Bacteroidota > Bacteroidia > Chitinophagales > Saprospiraceae > JADJNW01. The sequence continues at coordinate 18,102 of CALMSO010000015.1, read as the reverse complement.
CGCGATAGTCACAGACCACATAATCGTAGCCAAAGCGCGCAAAATAATGATGCCAATGCCCCCAGCGGGCGAGGTTGCCTGCATTACCATGAAAATAGAGCACGACGCCTTTGGTCGCTGCTGGCCCTTGCCGAAAATGTAGGGCATTGATGCGCCCCCCGTGTGGAGTACTGAGCCAAACCTCCTCCATGTGCGATGCTTGAAAATCAAACGTGTAGTCCTGTGCCAGTTTTTGTGGTCGGAAGATGAAATAATCTTGCAAAGGACCCGTAAATAGATTTCCTAGCAGCCAGCAGAATGCCAGTGCAGCCAGTGCATACAGTACAATGCTCATGCTTTTGTTACAACATTTTTGGTATTCCAGGCGACGTATTATGTTTTTTTGGAGTGTAGTCCGGGCTTTAGTTCCCTATAACGGCGCTATCTTTTTCACATTTTCGCAAAATTTTGTACCTTTTAGAGGCTTTTTGCAAAGAAAATCCAGCGTAAAATGCGTATTTTGGTAAACAGGTGTTTGGTTCGTATTGTCATTGCTACAGATGATAAATAAAATGATTATGCAAAAATTTCTAACGACTTTCCTAATCAGTATGCCGCTGTTGCTATTCGCACAACGCATTACTATTTCAGAAGATATTCCATTGCGCAGCGAAGTGGCGTACGAAATTATTGGCAGCTTCAAAGACCGCATACTATTGTTCCGCGACCGGGTCACGGAGTTTGAAATACAGGCTTTCAACCACCAAATGCGCGAGAGCTGGAGCAAAAAGCTCAACTTAGAGAAGCGCTCCCCAAAAGTGCTGGGTTTTGTAGCCTCCGACACGGACTTCACGCTCATCTATCGGTATCGGGATCGCAACCACACCATTGTAAAAGCACATCGCTACGACCCAGCCGCCAACCTGCGCGACACCTTTACCATCAAGGATTTCGGCTTTCTTTTCTATACCCCCAATTTTCAGCTCATTCGCTCGGAAGACAAAAGCAAGGTGCTCATCTATTACGTTGAAAATCAGAGCGTATTCAGAGCTATTTCCTACGATGCCATCAAAATGGAGGTGCTGTGGGAAAAGTCATTCGCGCCCGAAAATATGAACTTTTGGGAAGACTTCCAACAAGCCCTCGTGACGGACACCGGCGATATGTATGTGGTGCTTACTAAAAACCGGCTGCGCTACCGAAAAGATGACCATTATTATGAAGTTTTTCAATTGGATGGCACGCCCCAAACGCCGCTGCGCTATCACATGCCGGTGGGTGGCGAAAAAACTACCTATGACGTACGGTTTGTATATGACAATCGCAACGACCAATTGGTGGGCGCTGGGCTTTTTTCTGATAAAAACCCAGAGCGAGCCGCCGGCTATTTTTACATCCGCAGCCCCTTGGGCTTTGATAGCGATTTTTTGTTCAGCTTTGATTATTTTGATGACGAATTTATCGCCAGCTTAGCCGGCAAAGCGGCTGACAACAAGGGAATACTCGAAATCGTAGTGCAAGATGTGGTGCTGAGGCGAGACGGTGGCGCCGTATTGGTATGCGAGCGTGCCCGCGAACTTATGCGCGCTATGGGCAGCCCGCGTGCTATGAGCATGGGCGTACGCCAAATTGTGGATCATTATCACGATGATGCCTTCGTCATTTCCATTCACCCCGACGGGCGCACCCACTGGCGAACGATTTTGTACAAAAAACAATATTCTCAGGACGATAACGGCATTTATTCCTCTTTTTTCCTCTTCAAATCGCCAACGAATATCCGCTTGCTTTTCAACGATGAAGTCCGGTTTGAAAATACCGTCAGCGAATATATTGTCTATGGCAATGGCAGTTTTGACCGAAAAAGCCTCATGAGTACGGCCAACCTTGACTTGCGCCTGCGCTTCCGGGATGCCATACAGCTCAGCAGCGATGAAGTAGTGATACCCAGCGAGCGACGCAATCGGCTGAAGTTGGTGCGCTTGCAGTATGAAGAAGGAAATTGAAACGACAGACCCCAATGCGCTCCAGGTACATTGTATGCCAATTTTTGAAAAAAGCCTTGCAATCATTTGAAATGCAAGGCTTTTTGTATTTTTATTTCTAACAATATTAAATATCGAGTAGCAGTTTGACCGGGTCTTCGAGCAGTTCCTTTACCTTTACTAAAAAAGTAACCGACGAACTACCATCAATCACGCGGTGATCATACGAAAGCGCCAGATACATCATAGGGCGCACCTCTACCTTGCCATTCACAACCATAGCGCGCTCCTTGATGGCGTGCATACCGAGAATAGCTGACTGCGGCTCGTTCAAAATCGGGGTGCTCATCAGCGAGCCGAACACACCACCGTTGGTAATTGTGAACGTACCGCCCTGCATTTCCTCCAACGAAAGCGTACCCTTGCGCGCCTTGTCGGCCAGCTCCTTGAGTTTGTATTCGATTTCGGCAAAGGAAAGCGATTCGACATTGTGAATAGGCGGCACGACCAATCCGTTGGGCGTAGAAATAGCGATGGAAATATCCACGTATTCGTGATACACTAAGTCTTCGCCGTCCAATTGCGCATTCACATCGGGCATTTCCAGCAGTACTTTGGCGCAGGCTTTGGCAAAAAGCGACATGAAGCCCAGCTTGATACCATATTTTTCGACAAACTTGTCCTGATATTTGCTGCGCAAAGCCATCACTTCGGTGAGGTCCACTTCGTTGAAAGTGGTGAGCATGGCCGTTTCGTTTTTGGCACTCACCAAGCGGCGGGCGATGGTGCGGCGCATCCGGCTCATTTTCTTGCGCGAGGTTGCGCGGCTGAATGATTCGGACGAGCGGAAGACCACCGGCGCAGGCGCGTCCTTTTTGGCTTCGGGCTGCGGCGCAGGTGCCGTTTTCTTAGCTTCAACGGCTTTGTTGGCATCTTCTTTGGTGATGCGACCATCTTTTCCGCTGCCTTTTACTTCAGCGGGCGGCACGTCATTTTCTTTCAGAATTTTGGCGGCAGCAGGTGAAGGATGACCGGTAGCATAAGAAGAAGAGGGTGCAGTTTCCTGAACGGCGGGTTGGGGCGCTTCCTTCGGCTCGGCTTTGGGGGCTGGCGCAGGGCTGTCTTTGCTCTTTTCTTGGCTGACGCTGGTGTCAATTTTGGCGACTAAGGCCCCGATTTCGAGGTCATCACCTTCTTTGGCAACGTAAATCAGCTTCCCGGCGGCTTCGGCCGGAAACTCCAAGGTAGCTTTGTCAGATTCAAACTCGCAGATGGGTTCGTCCCGCTCTACAAATTCGCCATCTTTTTTTAGCCATTGCGACAGTGTCACTTCATTGATGGATTCGCCGATGGTGGGAACCCGCATTTCTATAACGCTCATATTTTTTCGGTTCGATTTTAGAGATTAGAGATTTTAGGGGATAAATAATGAATTTTATTTGTGGCAATATTTTGAAAATCAATTATTTAGCTCTTTTTTACATATAAATTGCACTCATCGAAACGGTGCATTGTGCCATTTGTTTTCATCAAACAGCTTTCAGATAAAATGCAAAGCACCCTCCTGCGCCTGCGAAAATCTGGCAAATGCTTTGATTATGCAAGTTTTTCGAGCGGTATTGTTTGGGTTTTTTATGCTTGGCAAAAACCGTTGTATCAACAAGGGAACACCATTTCGCAGGCTGCGGTTTTAACAAACGGACAGTAATGCCGATTTCAGGATACGGAACAGAAGCCAGGCTGGCTGTTGCGCAGCGCCTTTTTCGCAGAATAGCGCGGCATTCGTTATTTTTTAAACTATTTTTGCCATCACAAAATCGGAAACTACGTGAATTACTTGAGTTTAGAGCATGTAACCAGGACTTACGGCGAGAAAGTACTTTTCAAGGACTTGTCTTTGCAAATCAGCAAGGGACAAAAAGTAGCGCTGGTAGCCAAAAACGGCAGTGGGAAAAGCACTTTGCTGCGCGTGATTGCTGGCCTTGAAACCCCAGAAGGCGAGGCGGCCGAAGTGCTGATGCGGCGCGATATAAGAGTAGGATACTTAGTGCAAGAGCCTGATTTTTATGAAGCCGATACGGTGCTGGATGCTGTGCTGGATTCAGACAATCCGTTGGTGCAAGTGGTCAAACGCTACGAGCGCGCCCTGCTGGGTGCCGGCGACGAAGCCGAAATGCAGGCAGTGCTTTTGCAAATGGATGACCTCAAGGCATGGGACGTAGAAGCCCGCATCAAGGAAATTTTGTTTAAATTCAACATTTCGCAGCTCGACCAGTTGGTGGGCAAGCTCTCCGGAGGGCAGAAAAAACGCTTAGCTTTAGCCAAACTCATCATTGACGAGCCAGAATTGCTCATCCTTGACGAACCAACGAACCACCTCGATCTCGATATGATTGAATGGCTCGAAACCTACTTGCAACAGCCCAATCTGACGCTTTTCATGGTCACGCACGACCGCTATTTCTTGGAGCGCATTTGCAATCATATTGTAGAATTGGAGCACGGTCGGTTGTATCGCTACACGGGCAATTATTCTGATTACTTAGAAAAAAGAGCCATCCGGCAGGAGACCGAAAGCGCCGAGTTGGAAAAAAACCGCAAGCTGCTCAGCCGCGAACTCGACTGGGTGCGCCGCTCGCCCCAAGCCCGCACCACCAAGGCCAAAGCCCGCGTGGATGCCTACTACCACCTGGAAGAAAAAGTATCGAATGTGCCGGTGAGCAAAGACATCCAAATTGACATCCAAGGGCAACGCCTCGGCAAGAAGATTGTCGAATTGCACAACGTTAGCAAGCATTATGGCGAACTGAAAATCGTAGAGGGCTTCGATTATAAATTCAAAAAGAAAGAGCGCGTCGGCATCGTGGGTCCCAATGGGGTGGGCAAAACCACCTTTCTGAAAATCATTACCAAAGCAATTCGGCCCGACACGGGCAAGGTGGTCATCGGTGATAATACTGTCTTTGGCTATTACACCCAGGATGGCATCCAGTTGGCGGAAGACAAGCGCGTCATTGACGTGGTGCAGGATATTGCCGAATATATTCCGCTTGAAAAAGGGCAGAAACTCTCCGCCGCGCAACTCCTCGAACGCTTCCTTTTCAGCCGCAAGCAGCAGCAGGTGTATGTTTCACAACTTAGTGGCGGCGAGCGGCGGCGCCTGTTTTTGCTCACTGTGCTGATGCAAAACCCCAATTTTCTCATCCTCGATGAGCCAACCAACGATTTGGACATTGTCACCTTGAATGTGCTGGAAGATTTTCTGATGGACTTTCCGGGCTGCCTCATTGTCGTGTCGCACGACCGCTTTTTTATGGATAAAATTGTGGATCATCTTTTCGTGTTTGAAGGCGAAGGGCGCATCCGAGATTTCAACGGCGATTATTCCGAATATCGGGAATTGCAAAAAGAACTGGAACGCGAACAACGCCGCACCGAGCGCGCTGAGCAGCAAAAAACCAAAGCCGTGGAGGAGACCCAGCGCGGGCGCCCACGCCTCAGCCAGGAAGAACGCAAAGAAATGAACAAACTCGAAAAGGAAATCAAGCGCCTCGAAACACGCAAGACCGAGATTATGGATGCTTTCAATGCTACCGACCTCGCGCCCGACCGTATTGAGCAATTGGGCCGCGAGCTGAGCACCCTCAATGCTGATCTGGAAGAAAAAGAGATGCGTTGGCTCGAATTGGCGGAATTAGCTTAAAATAGCTATGCCATTGACATTTCTCATTGTGCCGCTGCTGGCAATGTCCACATTTTGCAAGCAAAAAATGCCATACAAAACGGTTACGCTTTGGATATTTGTGGTATTGGTCGCTATGGTGCTCCTGCTCATCGTGTATCCTACCCGCCCTATCATCTTTCTGAGCGTAGTGGGGCTGCCGTTGCTCATTGCCCTGCAAGCTTGGGCAGTGTTGCGCGCCCCAGATAGCAGCGATAAGGATTTCTCCGACCAAAATTGGTATGACAAGGAATGAGGGGTTTCATGGTTTCATGGTTTCATGGTTGAATGGTTGCATTGCTTCATGGTTGTATGGTTGTATGGCTTCATGGTTTAGAGGGGTGGAATGGTGGAAAAGTTGAATAGGGAAAACCAACTGAAAATTGCGAAAAGCCAATAAAACCTTCGCCCGTGCGAAAAAGGTTGCGTAAATTTGTTGGTGTGTAAAAACGGTAGCCCATGTATGCAATCATTCTTGGCTTTCTGACGGCTTTCACGCTGACGTACTTCGCCATTCCCTCCATTATCGGCATTGCTAAGGAAAAGCGATTGTTTGATGAACCCAATGACCGCAGCTCGCACAAGGTGAGTACGCCATCTCTCGGAGGCATTGCTATTTTTGCCGGGATGATTTTTTCTATTGTGCTCTGGACGCCTTTCAACGATTTTGGCAATTTGCAATACATTCTTTGCGCTTTTCTGATTATTTTTCTCATCGGCGCCAAAGATGACATCTCGCCTATGTCGCCCTCCAAAAAAGTGGTAGGACAGATATTGGCCGCCAGCATTTTAGTTTTCAAATCGGAGATTGCATTCACTGGGCTGTATGGTATTTTGGGTATCTACGAACAATTGGGCAGTGCCTTTTATATCTTGTTTTCGATTTTTACTATCCTCGTGATTATCAATTCATTCAACCTCATTGACGGCATCAACGGGCTGGCGGGCAGCGTGGGGGCGCTCATTGCGGGCGTGCTGGGATGTTGGTTCTTTTTGGTGGACCGCATAGAATTTGCTATCGTGGCCTTTGCCTTAGTGGGTGCTATAGTAGCCTTTCTCAAATACAATTATACCCCAGCCAAAATTTTTATGGGCGATACGGGTTCGCTGCTCATCGGGTTGGTTTGCGCCATTCTTATTATAAAATTCATTGATTTGAATTATTACCTCGAAGACGGCTACCGCTTCAAGTTTCAGGCAGCTCCGGCCGTGGCTTTCGGCGTCATGATTCTACCTCTGTTCGATACCCTGCGCGTGTTCATCACCCGGCTGATGCGTGGCCAATCGCCTTTTCATCCTGACCGGCGGCACATTCACCACTTGCTGATTGATTATGGCTTCACGCATATGCAAGCCACTACATTGCTCGTTTTAGTCAATATTTGCTTTATTGTGTTCGTTTTTGCTATGCACCATCTCCTCGAATTGCACTTGTTGCTCTTTGCGGTACTGGGTTTAGCTACCGGGCTGACCCTCTGGCTGCACATCACAGTGACGCGCAAAAAAATGATGTTTCGTTGAAAGCTCCTGCTACGCGTAAGGGCTACCATAATTCTTTTCGTATGCAATATTTACTCGTTTTTATCGGCGGCGGTGCGGGCAGCATCTGTCGTTATGCTATTCAACACTGGTTAGCAAAATACCATTTTACGTTCCCTTGGGCTACCTTTGCGGCTAATGCCCTGAGCTGTATCATTTTTGGTGCCGTGGCTGCGCTGGCGCTGAAGGGCATGGTTTCCGTACCCCACCGAATGCTGCTGCTCACGGGTTTTTGCGGCGGCTTCAGTACGTTTTCTACCTTTAGCAATGAAACCTTCGTGCTGCTGTCCAACCATCAATGGGAGGCGGCTTTCGCCAACATTGTCGGTAGTTTGCTGGTCTGTTTGTTTTGTATATATTTGGGTATGAAAATTATCGCCCTGACGATTGACTAAACAACTATAAACAAACTCGAAACACCAGTCCTCACCATGAAATTGACGCACGAAATCCTTGACCGCCTCGATATGTTAGAGCAAAAATACGCCGTGATGGGCCAAGATATGCTCTCCTATCTCGATGGCTTGCTTTACGCCGATTATCTCACGTACTGGGATTATATTCACCTCGACACGCTACTGAGTCTGCAAACGCCGCGCACTCCATTTGCCGATGAATGCATTTTCATCACCTACCACCAGATTACAGAGTTGTATTTCAAAATGACCATTCAGGCTATCGAACAATTGATTTTTGCTCCGGAGCAAGGCAAAGAGCTGTTTATCAGACAAATCGGGCGCGCCAATGCCTATTTCGAGCAGTTGATTCATTCTTTCGGCATCATGGTGGATGGCATGGACAGAGACGAATTCCTCAAATTTCGCATGAGCCTGCTGCCAGCCAGCGGTTTTCAGTCGGCGCAATACCGAAAAATAGAATTTCTCAGCACCGACCTGCACCAATTGGTACACCCCGACAAGCGAGCCAATCTGACCCCAGATACGCCCGTAGCAGATCTGTACACCAACCTTTACTGGAAATCGGGTGCCACCGAGCTGGCTACTGGCAAAAAAACCCTCACGCTGCGGCAGTTTGAGCAAAAATATATGCAGCAATTCACGCAGTTGGCCGCACAAGTACAAGATTGCAACCTTTGGCAAACCTACCAGCGACTCAACGAATCCGACCAACAGGACGCCGCGCTTGTGCAAGCCCTGCGCACCTACGATTTCAATGTGAATGTACGCTGGGCCCTGTCGCACCTGCGCTCGGCCGCACGCTACCTTGAGCAACAGCCACAGGTGATTGCCGCAACCGGAGGCACCAACTGGCAGCAATATCTGCCGCCGCGTTTTCAGCTGGTGGTCTTCTTTCCGGGGCTTTGGTCAGCCGAAGAAATCGAAGGCTGGGGCCGCCGCCCGCAGCTTTGACGGCACTTTCTAAGGGCTTATCCGTTTTTATACATAAAAAGCATCGTAAAATGTTCGGTCAGTATCCGGCAACTGTTTTATATTTGGCAATGGAAGCCGTCTGAAGCGCCGGGTAAATTGTTGTATAACGCAAAGTCAAGTGCATAGCTATGCAATATTGACATTTTAAATAGCTGTAAAACAGGCGATTAGCTTTTTCGCACTGGGGTCTAATTATAAAACAAGCCGATGGCCGCTGCGGCTTTCGCCGAATCATATTATCAAAAGTCTGAAAATAATGGATTTGCAACAAGCTCAAATCTTGCTCGAAAAAATCAATTCCCTGCATAAAAGCATCCGCCTGAATAAGGGGCCGGTGGCCGCCATCGAGCGCGATCTGATGCTGAGCTATGTGCGGCAATTGTACGAATCGTATCTGAATACCAATGAGTTGGTACAACCAGCACCACCTGCCGCGCCGCCGCCGCCGCCAGCGCCTGCGCCCAAACCCGCGGAAACACCGCCGCCGCCGCGCGTGGAATACACGCCTCCCAAAGTGAGCGCTCCTGAGCCACCCCCGGCGCCGCCTGTCCAGCCAATTCGGCAAGAGCCGCCACCGCCGCCAGCTGCGCAACGCGGCCGCGTAAGCGACCCTGCCAATTTCAGCATCCTGTTTGATTTTCGGCAGGCCCGCGAGCTTTCGGAAAAATTGGGTGAAAGGCCGGTTACTGATTTGACCAAAGCCTTTGCTATTAATGATAAGCTTCTGTATATCAACGAGTTATTTGGAAGAGATTCTACCGCTTTCAATGATTCATTGACCTTGATGAACAAATTTGAAACCATTGAAGAAGCTAAAAGCCTGCTGATGAGCCTCGCCGAGCAATACGACTGGACAGAGGAGGAACGCATGGAAATTGCGCAAAGCTTTATCAAAACCGTCAGAAGACGATATACCTGAAGTTAATTCCCTATTTCATACACATTAAAGCATGAAAAAAATTGCAGTTTTCACCTCTGGCGGCGACGCGCCGGGCATGAACGCCTGCCTGCGGGCAGTGGTACGTACGGCCATTCACTACGGCATAGAAGTAGTGGGCATTCAGCGCGGCTATCAAGGTATGATAGAAGGCGATTTTCTGCCTTTGCAATCTAACTCCGTGAGTGGTATTATTCACCTCGGCGGCACGATTTTGCGCTCGGCTCGCAGCGAAGAATTCAGAACCCCGGAAGGTCGTCAGGCGGCTTATGCCCAATTGCAAAAAGCCGGCATTGACAAATTGGTGGTCATTGGTGGCGATGGCTCGTTTCGCGGCGCGCTGACCTTCATGGCAGAGTACCCAGATATTTGTTTCGTGGGCTGCCCAGGCACCATTGACAACGACCTCTATGGCACGGATTACACCATCGGCTACGATACGGCGATTAATACGGCCATGAACGCCATTGACAACATCAAGGATACCGCCAACGCGCACGACCGCCTGTTTTTTGTAGAGGTGATGGGCCGCGACGCGGGCTTCATCGCACTTTCTACGGGCATTGCCACCGGTGCGGAAGCTATTTTGATACCGGAAACGAAGATGAGCATTGACAACTTAGTGAAGGTGCTGGAAAAGAATTATCATCGCAAAAAGACCTCCAGCATCGTAGTAGTGGCCGAAGGCGATGAGGAAGGTGGTGCTTTTAAGGTGGCTGAAGAAGTGAAAAAACGCTTTTCCGGGCATTGGGAAATCAAAGTGACCATTTTGGGGCACATCCAGCGGGGCGGCCGCCCTACCTGCTTAGAGCGGGTGCGCGCCAGCCGCATGGGTATGGCCGCGGTAAAAGCATTACTCGAAGGGCAAAACGCGGTGATGATTGGCGAGGTAAACCGGCAGATTGTTCATACTCCTTTTGAAAAAGCCACGAAACACCACATGGACATCAACCCAATGCTGCTGGAAATGGTTGAAGTATTATCGTAACTTGCGGGCCGTAGCCGCAGTTTTTTCTACACCAACTGCGCCGTTATTATGTTTCAGAAATTGTCTCTCAAACTCAGGGAAAGTCTGCTGTTGCCGGCTTATCTTATTGTAGCCATCTGGCTGGTTCATCTGCTACAGGTGCTGTCCGGTTTTGATCTGGGCTGGTTGGGCGTATATCCGCTCAAGGGCTGGGGGCTGCGCGGGGTACTGTTCATGCCGCTGCTGCACGGTGGCTGGGGGCATTTGCTCGCCAATACTCCGCCGCTATTTATGCTGGGAGCCATGCTTGTTTTTTTCTACCGGCGGGTAGCTTTTTCTTCGTTTATTATGATTTATCTCCTCAGCGGGCTATTCACTTGGCTGATGCCGTTTCAGATGGCTTGGCATATTGGCGCCAGCGCGGTGTTGTATGGTTTGTGGGCATTTGTGCTGAGTACCGGTATTTTAAGGCGCAATATTCGCTCGATTGCATTAGCATTAATTGTTTTGTTTTACTTCGGCTCCATGTTTGTCGGCATTTTTCCTGGCGGCAAGGAGCACGTCTCCTGGCAGGGGCATCTCGCTGGTGCTATCGCAGGCGTGTTTACGGCATTCTGGTTTCGGGAAGCTATTGAGCGAGACGAAGAAAAGCCCCGCTACTCTTGGGATGAGCACCCACAGGAAGATGCATTTTTCCTCAACCGGGACGCTTTTGAAAAGACGAAAGCCGAGCGCGAACAAGAGCGCCAAAGTGGCTTTCCCGATTGGTTTTCTAACAAAAGCTAAGCGCAGTTTATCGTTCAACCATTATATCATAAGTCCTCGGATATAATTATTTTGAATGCAAAAATTATAAACAATTGATTTGCAATTACATAACCATTTCGCCCATTAACAATTAACAGATAACATTCACAAGTTAACAAAACAACAATACCCCATTACTTATTTCATTGCAATCATGGCTACTCCACGAGGTGCTCTGTGATGTCGTCGTGCTGTTGCTCACCTTCTTCCAGCAAGCCCGTTACATCGGCGAAAGCGGCATAATCCATACAGAGTGCGGCCGGATACGTTACAAAAATGCCCACGAGCAAGGCCACGTAGCCAATGCTGCCCAGCATACTGACAATGATTGCCAGCAATAGCATCATACCAAAATTTTTATTTACTATTTTACGACTGGCTTCCATGGCTTCCCAGAAATTCATATCATAAAAAATGATAAACATAGGTGCCCAGCGCCAAGCAATAGCGAGGTAAATAATTGGCAAAATAGTGAGGAAAATCCACCATGGAAATCCGTCGGTGCTAAATGGCCAATCCGTCAGTCTGGCATCAAAAATAGCGAAAGCAAAAGCACTAAAAAAGATTGGACTAAAAGCCAAAAATATCAAGAAAGCAATGACAATGTAGAGCACAATCAGCTGGCCCAAGTAATCAAACCCCCGGAAAAAGTAGTTAAATTCAGGGTTTTCGCCGCGTTGTAAGCGGTGTGCCATGAGATAAAAACCAACGCTCAGCGCCGGTGCTACAATCATAGCTGCAAGGCCTCCGATGAAAGGTATCACTGCTAAGATAAACATCGAAAAGAAATAGAGCGCAGTGAAGCCCACGAAGCCGCCTATGTTCTTTTTGAAAATATCAATTCCTTCTGAAATGTAGCGGCCGAAGTCAAGTTCGTAACCATTTTCAATAGCTTCGCGCAAACGCGGATAATTTGCTGCTTTCATGTTCGGTTTTTTATTATTTTGGAATGTTTTTGATTCAAATGTAAATAGTAATAAATGCCTAATCGCCTGCCAACTTTATTGGATTAATAAAACGTGACTACCATCGAGCCGATTTTTGGGGCCACTGCGCGCACCTTTGGGTCGTCGGATGAAAGCACTACCTCGCCGAGCAGGTCGGGTGTTAGCGCGTCAAAATCTTGTGGCATCAGCGCCACTACCAAGTAAGGGCTTAGCTTACCGTTGTTCCAGTCAGTCACCAATCCTCCAAAATCCCATTCAAAACCGTAAAACGTAAAGGGCTGCCCATTGATGGCTTCGAGTGCTTCGAGCGTCATGCCCACGCGCACGCCTTGTTTTGTTTTCCAAGCGCTATTTTCTTTATTTAATCGCACAAATGCAGGTCGGCCAATGTTGGCGGCCAGTTCCCATACGATTTCTATTTCATTTTCGGTACCCGGAAACACCACCACGCCTTCGCGCTCCGCTTCTTCGCCCATGTACAAGCTGGTTATTTTCACATTTTCCTGCCCGAAGAAGTCTTCCACGGTTTCTTCCGTAGTCTCGCCGGTGATAATGCCCACGCGCTCGCCTGGCACTATGAGAAAATCGTTTTCGAGCGGGGCAGCCGTTTCATCCGTCGCTTTTTTCGGATCGCTTTTGCAAGAAAATAATATTATTAAAATACAAAAAATGGGCAGTGCAGCTCTCATATTTTCGACGTTTGAATAGAAAAAACTTACAAATGGCAGGTTAGGTTGCCAAAATGCCCCAAGCTAATGATTTGCCAATTGCGCAATACCATTTCCGCTTCCGGCAAGGAAGGGGCAGCAATAGCGATGTGATGGGTTTCGGTGGCGGCCGCCGACAAGGGGAAGGCACTTGGGCCATAATACTCTGGCAGAGCACGCTCCATTTGTGGTGCAAAGACCCAGGCCGCATTCGACCAGTTTTCAAAGCCCAAATCCGCTGCCGCACAAAGCTCGGCAAGGCGCGCTACGTCGTGGGGGGCTACGGGCGCAATCCAACAGGAATAGGTATGATACAGCGAGCGTTTGTAAAGCCCCAATTCTTCATATACCGGAATACGGCGTTGCTGTGCTACATTGTACCCCGCTACTACGCCATCGAGCAACACAATATCGCGGAAACGACGGTCTGTGCCGGGCGCTGGTATATTGTCAATGATTCCGCGCACCGGGTCTATCGGGCGTACCCAGATCATGTCAAACTGGTCGCCCCAAGGTATGCGCGCACTTTTCAGGGCAGGCAGCATGCGCTGGTCAGCGTTGCTGAAGCCAAATTTTTGCCAAACACTGCGGGCTAAGCGTGTTTTTTTTAGTGCCGTAGCGGCAATGCCCACATTCCACCAAGCCATCCGGTCGGAAGCATCTAATGACACCGCCTTTTTATTATAATGCAATGCTGCCTTCCAGTCGTGCCGATATTTATAAACAAGCCCCAATAGCGCATACGGCGGGTGCCAGTCGGGCAGGCGCCTGATGATGCCCTTGCACAGTTTCACCGCATTGTACACATCCCCGCGCTGGTGATACACTTCCGCCTCATGAAACAAAGCCACTATGTCTGCTGGTACTTGCATTGAAATATTCCTCGGTTTCTATTACAGACAAATATAGTAGATAATCGTTACTTTTGGCAGTATCAGAAAATTAATTCTACTTTAACAAAGGTCTGCTTGAGTCAAAATAAAATATTTTTATTTGTAAAAATCTGATTTCGAGCTAATTGAAACATGTTTTTTTTAGAACAGACGGGCAAAAGCACAAGTCTATAGTCCATTATCTGGTATCCGGGAATTACAAATAAAATACATGAACGCAGCAAAATGGGAAATCCGGATTGACACCGGAGGTACGTTCACGGATTGTATCGCCGTCAGCCCCGAAGGTATCGCACAGCGCATTAAGGTGCTGAGCAACAGTGCTTTGCGAGGACGATTACTTGGAGCAATCACGCCGCAACAGTTTCGTTTTTCGCAACAATGGCGCATTGCAACCGACATTTTTCAAGGTTACGAATTTTTATTGCCCGGACAAACGGAAGTACTTGCCCGCGTCGTATCTATTGATTTTCAGCAAAATCTGCTCACCCTCGACCGTGCCGTACAACTGCCCACCGGTGCCGATTTTGAAATTACCGCCCGCGAAGAAGCGCCTGTATTAGCAGCACGCATTGTTACACAAACACCACTAAATCAATCACTTCCACCAATGTCCATGCGGCTCGGCTCGACTAAAGGCACTAACGCCCTGCTGGAAAAAAAAGGTGCCAAAGTCGCTTTTTTAGTAACGAAGGGCTTCCGAGATTTGGTCTATATCGGTATGCAGCAGCGGCCGCATCTATTCCAACTGAATATTCCGGAACCCAATCTTTTGTACGAGCAAGTACTCGAGGTTGCGGAGCGACTCGATGCCGAGGGCACAATCCTCCGACCCCTGACCGAAGCGGAAATCGAACGTATTGTCGCGGCTCTACAAATAATACAACCTGAGGCCGTAGCTATCAGCTTGCTCCATGCTTATCGCAATTCGGTACACGAGCAACAACTCGCCACGGCACTTGCCCGGGCTGGCTTTGGCTTCGTCTCTTGCTCGCATCGGTTAGCGCCAGCTATCAAAATAGTGCCTCGGGCCCAAACTACCTTGGTCAACGCTTACTTGTCGCCAGTCATTCATCAATATTTGCAACGCATCCAAGAAAAACTGGGCGCCCAATCAACATTGCTCGTGATGACCAGTGCCGGCGGGTTGTCAGCCGCTACCGATTTCCAACCCAAAGATAGCTTGCTAAGTGGCCCGGCCGGAGGCGTGGTAGGCGCTGGTCGCATTGCTCGTACACTTGGCTTTGAGCGGGTACTCACCTTCGATATGGGCGGCACCAGCACCGACGCAGCACGTATTGCGGAAAGCTACGACTACCGGTTTGTCACCAAAGTAGGCGATGCCGAAATGCTCAGCCCTTCGCTTGCCATCGAAACGGTGGCGGCTGGCGGCGGCTCCATCTGCTCGTTCGACGGGCATAAGCTTTGCGTGGGCCCCGAAAGTGCAGGTGCTCACCCTGGCCCCGCTTGCTACGGCGCGGGCGGCCCGCTCACCATCACCGATGTGAATCTTTTGCTCGGCAAATTAGAACCTTCCGCCATGGGCATTCCGGTGCACATTGAGCTGGCGCGAGCAGCTTTGCGCCAATTGCAAAAGGAAATTCAACAACAAACGGGCACGCCTTATTCGCAGATAGAATTGCTGCGGGGTTTTGAACAAATTGCCAACGAAAAAATGTCCGGTGCCATTCGTAAAATCTCTGTCGCCAATGGCTTTGACCCCCGCGACTACGCGTTGCTGGCCTTCGGTGGGGCAGGTGGTTTGCACGCTTGCAAAATTGCCGAACAGCTTGAAATAGATACACTTATTTTACCTTATGATGGTGGATTGCTGAGTGCTTATGGCATAGGGTACGCGCGCATAGAGCGGCTGGTAGCAAGACAGGTACTCGCACCACTGTCAAATTGTGCCTTGCAATTGAGGCGCATGTTGCACCAGCTTATCGAGCAAGGGCGGACTGCCTTAGAAGAAATGGGGCACGCGCCTGAAACATTGGAAGTGGTGCACCGGTTGGTCTATTTGCGTTTTCAAGGGCAGGAGAGCACGCTTGAAATACCTTTCCGGGCAGCGGAGCAGTTGCTCGATGATTTCGGTACGCAATATCGGCAGTTGTTTGGGCATTTCCCAGAGGGTCAGACCATAGAAGTGGAAAGCCTGCGCGTCATAGTGGGCGTTCGGTCCATGCCATTGCCTGCGCCTGTGGTCGCGCCGCCTATTTTCTTAGCAGAAGCCGACAAAAAACAGGGCAACACGTCCATTTTTTACTGGGAAAAACTTTCAGAAGGTGCGCAAATAGTGGGGCCTGCCATTATTTTGAACCCCAATTCAACTGCTTATGTAGAAGCTGGTTGGCTCGCTACGGTGCGGCAAGATCAAAATATTGTAGTTGAGCGTCAAACATTGAACGACCCGTTGACGGAGAACCTCAAAGAAGCCGTGGAGCTGGAGTTGTTTACCAATCGTTTTGCAGCTATTGCTACCGAAATGGGCGCTCAGCTACAACGCACCGCTTTCTCGGTGAATGTCAAAGAACGCCTCGATTTTTCCTGCGCGCTGCTGGATGCCTCGGCAGCGTTGTTGGTCAATGCGCCCCATATTCCTGTGCATTTAGGGAGTTTGGGTATTTGTGCCCGATTGGTGGAGTCGGCTATTCCGCTTGGGCCAGGCGACGTCGTCATTACCAATCATCCGAAATACGGTGGCTCGCATCTGCCAGATGTCACGCTGTTGAGTGCGGTTTATACCCCTGATAATGAACGAATTGGCTACGTAGTCAATCGAGCGCACCACGCCGAAATTGGCGGCAAGCGGCCCGGCTCCATGCCCCCGGATGCGCGCAGCCTCGTAGAAGAGGGCGTGGTCATTCCGCCGATGTATTTAGTACAAAACGGCGTTTTACAATGGGCAGCGGTAGAGCATTTATTGCAAACCGCGCCTTTCCCGACGCGCGCGCTGGCGGAGAACTTGGCGGATATCAAGGCCGCGCTGGCGGCCTTGCGGGTAGGCGAGGCGGCCTTGCGGGCATTGGTGCAAGAGCACGGATTGTCCAAAGTGGATTATTATATGAATAAATTGAAACAAACAGCCGAAAATGCGCTCAATGAGGTGTTAAAACATTTTGATAATCAATCATTTAAAGCTGAAGAAGCGCTCGATGACGGGCATACCATTCGGGTACATATTCGCATAGAAAACGGGCGTATCACCTTTGATTTTACAGGCACTTCGGCAGTGCATCCGGGCAATCTGAACGCCAATATTTCCATTGTCTATAGTGCGGTGCTCTACGTGCTGCGCCTGTGGTGCGCCCGCGACATCCCCCTCAACGAAGGACTGATGAAAAACGTGCAAATTGAGCTGCCAACGTCTTTTTTACACCCCGATTTCAGCTACAATGACGAGGAAAATCCAGCAGTGGTGGGCGGCAATACTGAAGTGAGCCAGCGCTTAGTGGACACCCTACTCAAAGCCTTAGGGCTGGCGGCTTGTAGCCAGGGCACTATGAACAATTTTTTGTTTGGCAACGAGCGTTTTGGCTATTACGAAACGATTGGCGGCGGCACCGGAGCTGGGCCGCAATGGCGGGGCAGGTCGGCAGTACATCAGCACATGACGAATACGCGCATCACCGACCCGGAAGAGTTGGAGCGGCGTTATCCGGTGCGCTTGTGGCAATTTGCGGTGCGGCCGCACTCCGGCGGGGCTGGGCAGCAGCGCGGCGGCGATGGCATTATTCGAACAATTGAATTTTTGGAACCCTTGGAAATGACTTTGCTCAGTCAGCATCGGCAAGTGGCGCCTTATGGCATACATGGCGGAGCCGATGGGCTTTGCGGCAAGCAAACTTTGATAACAAAAGACGATAAAGTGCTGATTTTGAATGGCATTGACAGTCGGACGGTGCAAACGGGCGATCGCATCATCATCGAAACGCCCGGCGGCGGCGGCTGGGGAGCACCTGAAAAGTAGGGATTTTTCTGAATTTTGCCATTTGTGATCGCGTTTGTTTTTGTATTTTGCCATGCAGATGCTATGACCGACTATAACCATCATCGCTAACGACTTTCGATTTGTAAAAACACCTAAAACATGCAAAACCGCTATTACATCCTGTGCCTTATCTGGCTACTACAAGGCGGCGCTTTCGCGCAATCCTTCACCTTAAAGCAGATTATGAGCAGCCCTTTCCCTGAGAATATGACCGCCGCACCTGCTGCTGCACGCTTCG
>CALMSO010000014.1 GCA_937872385.1 uncultured Saprospiraceae bacterium | reverse complement strand
CGCAAAAGTTATTTCTCAACGGCGAACGGCGAATCGCAAATAGCGAACCGCGAATCGCAAATAGCGAACCGCGAATCGCAAGTAGCGAACGGCGAATCGCAAATAGCGAACCGCGAATTATAAACCGCAAAAGTTATTTCTCAACGGCGAACGGCGAATCGCAAATAGCGAACCGCGAATTATACCCATCCCCTATGAACTATCTCGCGCATTTATTTCTAAGTGGCAACGACGAAGCCCTGCAAGTGGGCAATTTCTTAGGCGATTTTGTGCGTAAGGTACAAGATGTGCAATATCCGGAGGGCATTCGTCGAGGCATCGTCTTGCACCGAAAAATTGATACTTTCACGGATACCCACCCCGTGGTGCGCGAGGGCGTGCAGTGCCTGCGACCCCTGCACCGAAAGTACGCCCCGGTAGTGTTAGACGTATTTTACGATTTTTTATTAGCCAAAAACTGGGATCGCTACTCCGCGCAAACGCTGCCAGCATTTACGCAAAATGTTTATAAAACCTTAGCGCGCCACCAGCCGCTGATGCCTCCGGTATTGCAACAACGCCTGCCTTTGATGATTGCCGATGACTGGCTGCTGCGCTACTGCGACTGGGAAGGGCTGGATTTTGTGTTCAATCGTATGAAACAACGCGCCAGTGTGCCCGCCCATTTCGACGAAGTCATTCACAATTTGCAAACACACTTGCATGCTTTGGACACCGGATTTCAGCAGTTTTTTCCGGAGCTGTTGGCATTTGCCAAACAAAATACAAATAATTGATTATCAGAATTTTAAATAGAATAGCTCGCGCCGCTGACTTTATAAAATCACGCCGCTTTTTTATCCTTCGAAGTGCAGCGAAATGGTAAAAGTGCGCGACAGCAATTTTTCCAAAATAGTGGATTCCTGCAGGTTGGGATTATAAATGAGCGTATTGCCAATGCCTTGCGACACCTTAAACTCTGGTGAAAAAATAAAATACGGGAAAAAAAACTGAATACCGGCACCCATTTCCACCGAAAAATCATTCGGGGCTATTTTTACCAAGGTATCCGCTTGGCGGGTGCGCGATTCGCTGGCCACATCGAAGGCGTACTTCACTCCGGCGATTACAAAAAGGCGAATGTCTTTATAAGGCACTGATTTATAGCGGATATGGAAAGGCATTTCTACAAAAACCGACTCCACCGTGCGCTGGCTGAAGTTCAGGTTGCGGGCGTCCTTCTCATAGCGAATATTGCGCTCGGCGAAAGAAAGCGTGGGCAGGAAGCGCAAATCGAAATGATAACCGATTTTCAGGTTGGTGACAATGCCGAGGTTGAAGCCTGGGCCACTGATGGATTCTACAGCTAAGATGCTGTCGCTGCGCAAAAACTCACCCGAACGGAAGGGTTTGAAAGCCGAATTATTAATACCCAGCGTGATACCGAAGTAATACGATTTCTGGTCGAACTCTCGGAAATTATAGCCTTCTTCCCTGTATTTCTGAGCTTGTAGCCCTTGAGCTACCACAGCGAAAAGGCAGAGCAGCATTATTTTTCCGCCGAGTAAATGGAGCAGATGCCGAGCGTTAAAGGTTTGCATTGATACGATTTATAACCGGTTTTGTGTAATATGTTCAGGAATTGTTCTCCTTCCGGAAATGCCTGCACCGATTCGTACAGATAGCTGTAAGCTCTGGCGTCGCGGGAGGTCCAGCGGCCGATGAGCGGCAAAATGTACCGAAAATAGAACTGAAATAATTGGCGGAACGGGAAGACACGCGGCTGAGAAAATTCCAATACCACGAGTTTGCCGCCGGTTTTCAGCACCCGGTTCATCTCCGAGAGGCCCGCCGCCAGATTTTCAAAATTTCTGACTCCAAAAGCAACGGTAATTGCATCAAACGTATTGTCCTCGAAAGGTAAATTCTCGGAGTCGCCTTCTTGCAATTCGATGATTTGCGCCAGTTGGCGGTCGCTGATTTTTTTGCGCCCTACGTTGAGCATCTCTGCCGAAATATCCAGTCCGATGATTTTTTTAGGCTGTAGGCGGCGTGCCGTTTCTATGGCTACATCGGCCGTGCCGGTGGCTACATCAAGGATGAATTGCGGCTGGTCGGCGCGCAGCATTTCGATGGCTTTTTTGCGCCAAATGCGGTCAATTCCCAGCGAGAGCATCCGATTGAGCAAATCGTAGCGCTTGGCAATATTGTTGAACATCGTCGCTACCTGCTTTTTTTTACTCCCCTCGGCAGCGTAGGGTTTTACTACTTTTTCGGCCATAATAGTCAGTGGTCAAATAATCAATAGTCAGTGGTCAATGCCCAATCTTAACACCCCATTCCGGAATAGGTTTTCGGAAAATGAACAGGCGCAAAGATAGCTGCGAATCGCGGTTTTGGGGCGCATGAAGCAAAAGATAGTTAACGCTTTTAAAACCCGGAAAATTTTCGTAGCTTTGCACGGTTTTTGAAATCAGAAAATCCGGACAATAGCCGTATATTTGTTACCCGGAAATGGACGAATGTTTATTTTGTAAAAGGATTGATTTAAAGCATCCAAATGTCTAATAACGAGCGAATTATCCCCATTAACATTGAGGATGAGATGAAGAGCGCCTACATTGATTATTCAATGTCGGTGATTGTAGCGCGCGCGCTACCCGATGTGCGAGACGGCCTAAAACCCGTGCACCGGCGCGTATTGTACGGAATGCAACAATTGGGACTTACCTACAACAAGGCGCACAAAAAGTCGGCACGTATCGTCGGTGAAGTATTGGGTAAATACCATCCGCACGGCGATGCTTCGGTGTATGATACCATGGTGCGTATGGCCCAAGAATGGTCGCTGCGCTATCCATTAGTAGATGGGCAAGGCAACTTTGGCTCGATGGACGGCGACAGCCCGGCCGCTATGCGTTATACCGAGGCCCGCTTGCGGCGCATTTCGGATGAACTGCTGGCGGACATCGAAAAGGAAACCGTTGATTTCGCCCTCAACTTTGACGACTCGCTCGAGGAGCCTACCGTGCTGCCTTCCAAATTGCCCAATTTGCTCATCAATGGCGCTTCCGGTATTGCAGTGGGTATGGCTACCAATATGATGCCGCACAACCTGTCGGAGGTCGTGGAGGGCATTGTAGCGACAGTGGATAACCCCGAAATTACCATCGCCGAATTGATGCAATACATTAAGGCACCCGATTTTCCTACCGGAGGTATCATTTACGGTTACGAAGGTGTGCGCGAAGCTTACGAAACCGGCCGCGGCCGCGTGGTCGTGCGTGGCAAAGCCAATATTGAAAGCAGCGACAACGGACGAGAGACGATTATTATCAACGAAATTCCCTATCAAGTCAATAAGGCGGTATTGGTATCCAAAATTGCCGAGCTGGTAGAGGAGAAAAGAGTGGAAGGCATCACCGATGTGCGCGACGAATCCGACCGCGACGGGCTGCGTATTGTGGTGGAGGTACGCCGCGACGCTATGGCCAACGTTATTCTCAGCCAATTATACAAATATACGCCCCTACAATCATCCTACGGCGTCAACAACATTGCGTTGGTAGGTGGCCGGCCCAGGATGCTCACGCTCAAAGATCAGATCGAGGAGTTTATCAAGTTCCGCTTAGAAGTCATCGTGCGGCGCACGCGCTACGATTTGCGCAAAGCACTCGAGCGCGCCCACATCCTCATCGGCTTGCTCATTGCGCTGGATTATCTCGATCAGGTGATTACGCTCATCCGCAATTCTCCTACGCCCGATGACGCCAAAAACGGCCTCATGCGCGGCGATTTTATTGACGATAAAGAAGTTTTTTGGCAAAAATTCGGCTTTCTCATCGAAAACACGCGGGTAGAAGGCTACGAGGTAGCACCGGATAATATCCTATCAGAAGCACAGGCCAAAGCCATTCTCGATATGCGCCTCCAGCGTCTCACCGGTTTGGAGCGCGATAAAGTACGCGCCGAATATGAGGAAATTCAACGTCAAATAGAACATCTGCGCGCTATTTTGGAAAGTGAACCCTTGCAACGCGACATTATCAAGCAGGAATTAGGCGACATCAAGGAGCGCTATGGCGACGAACGACGCACTGAAATCAACTTGGCTGGCGATGGTGAAATCAACATGGAAGACCTCATCGAAAACGAAGATGTGGTCATCACTATTTCGCACTTAGGCTATATCAAACGCACGCCACTGAGCGAATACCGGTCTCAAAGCCGGGGCGGCAGAGGCTCGCGTGGCGCCAAAACCAAAGACGAGGATTTTGTCGAGCACCTTTTTGTAGCCAGTAACCACAACTATCTGATGTTTTTCACTGAGCAGGGGCGCTGCTATTGGCTGCGGGTGTACGAAATACCAGAAGCCAACAAAACCTCCAGCGGGCGCGTGATTCAGAACATCCTGTCTATTCCAAAAGAAGACAAAGTCAAGGCTTATATCAATATTCAAGATTTGACGGACAAGGCATTTGTTGAAAACCACTATTTGATGTTTTGCACGCGGCAGGGCATGATCAAGAAAACGCCAGTGGAAGCCTTTTCGCGGCCGCGCATGGGAGGCATCATCGCTATTACTATCAACGAGGACGACCAGTTGCTGGAAGCACGGCTGACCAACGGACAAAACGAAGTATTCATCGCTACCCGCCGAGGTATGGCCATCCGCTTCAACGAGTCGAAAGTGCGCAGTATGGGGCGTACGGCCGCTGGCGTGCGCGGTGTCAGCTTAGAAAATGAAGCCGACGCAGTGGTGGGTATGGTGTGTATTGATCCGGCTGATAAAGACCAAACCATTCTCGTTATTTCCGAAAAGGGCAACGGCAAGCGCTCTGGCTTTGAAGATTATCGCCTGACCAACCGAGGGGGCAAGGGGGTGAAAACCATGCAGGTGACCGAAAAAACGGGCGCGGTAATCGCCATCAAAGGGGTACAAGAAGAAGACGATTTGATGATCATGAGCAAATCCGGCATTTCCATTCGGATGCGCGTGAGCGATATTCGGGTGATGGGCCGCGCGACGCAAGGAGTACGCGTGATTCGCCTCGATGAAGACGAGGAAATTGCCGATGTGACGGTGGTACCCGCCGAAAATGGCAACGGCGAGGAACATAGCCTTGAGGAACCAGCAACCGATGCATAAGCCCTATCAGTGTGCAATAAGCGCGGACTATAGCTACAATTGCTTCTAAAAAAGCGATTTTTAACGAAACTTTTGCAATTTTTAACAATATAAAAAGTTGCTTTTGTCTTATTTTTCGTCTAAATTTAAGGAACCAGTACCTCAACATGGACAAATATTTTGGTACAAAACGAAACATATTTGGAGTATTACACAAACACTCTTTCACCAAATTTAAAATTCAAATTATGAAAAAACTGCTTTTAATTCTATTGGCTGTCATCGTTGCATCAGGCGCTATATATGCCCAAAACGGGAAAAAAGACCTCTCTACGGCTAAAAAAGCGCTTGGGTCGTTTTCATTAGACCCCATCAACAACAAGGCAAAACTAAAAGAAGCGGTGAATGCCGTGGATGCCGCCCTGACAGACCCAGAAATGCAAGCTTCAGCAGATGCCTGGAACAAAAAAGGGGAGATTTACAACGAAATTGCTTCGCAGCGGATCACCATCAGCCAAATTGGTATCGGTAGCATTGACGACTTGCCCAAAGTGGATGGCAACCCAGCCGTAATCGCCAGCGCCGCTTTCCGCGCAGGGTTAGAAAAAGCACAAAAGAAATTTGAAACCAAAGACGCACTCAAAGGTTTGCAAGCCGTGCAGGGCAACCTCAACAACCTCGGCTTCTTTGATTACGAAGAGCAAAAATATGCCAATGCTTTCTTAGCTTTCAAAGAAGCGCTGGAAATACACGACATATTGGTAAGCAACAAGGAAAACAGTGCGCTCGCTTCAGAAGATGATTACAACAATCAGCTGTATATCATTGGTTTAGCAGCGCTGAATTCTAAGCAAACCGGCGAAGCTAAAGCGTTCTTTCAGCAACTGTACGAGGCGAAATTTGACAAACCTGCTATCTACGAGGCACTTTACCAAATCGCCGCTGATGAAGACGGCCCGGAAGCCGCTTATAGCTATCTCGAAGCTGGACGCAATCAATACCCGGACGATATTTCACTGCTGTTCGCAGAAATCAATCACTACCTCAAACTCGGTAAACTGGAAGTGCTAACGGGCAAGTTAGAAATGGCCATTCAGCAGGAGCCGGACAATGTCTCGCTCTACACCACTACAGGCAGCGTCTATGACAACCTGCACCAGCGCTCTTTTAGCGAAGGCGATACGAAAAAAGCAGACGAGTATTTTGCCAAGGCTAAGGAATACTACGAAATGGCGCTCAAAAAATCGCCTAATAACTTTGATGCTATTTATAGCATTGGGGCGTTGTACTACAATAAGGCTGCTGAAATGACCAAAGAACTCAACGCTTTGGCCGATGACTACAGCCGCGAGGGTATCAAAAAGTACGAAGCCAAGCGCAATGAGGTGTTTGCCGAATTTGACAAGGCATTGCCGTATTTCAAGGATTGCGAAAAAATTGATCCGAACGATGTGAATACACTGATCGCCCTCAAGGAAATCTTTGCCAAAAAAGATGACCTCGAAACATCCAATGAGTTCAAAAAGCGCCTCGAAGTAGTGCAAGACGGCGGTAAGAACGACAAGTCTTACTTCAAGTAAGCAGCATTAATTGCGTATAAAATTGAATCAACAAAGGGACGGTAGCCCATTGCGGCTGCAGTCCCTTTGTTGGCATTAATAATTTTCTGCTATCCACTTCAGCACTTTTTCCATTTCTTGCCGCAAGGTATTGGTGCTAAAGGTATAATTGTTGTGCATAAAGCTGAAAATCAATAGTTTACCTTTTTGTGTGCGCACAAATCCGCTCAGACAATGTACATTGCTCAGCGTGCCGGTTTTGGCGTGTACATAGGGAGTTTTGCCTTTGTACCAGCCCTTGATGGTGCCGTTTTGCCCGCCCGTCGGAAAAATAGCCAGCAGGCGCTCCTCTGGTACTTCGGTTTGCAGGCGCTCCAAGACTTTCACCACCGTGCGTGGCGTGAAGAGATTGTAGCGCGACAGCCCGGAGCCGTCCGACCATTGCAGCGGTGCCGGTGCATTGCGGAAAATATTCGCGGAAGCGTACTCAATGACATCCTTGCTTTTCTGAGTGCCAAAAAGTTTGTCGGCGCACACCAATAGCAGTTGCTCAGCAATAAAATTATCACTATCCTGCATCAATTGCTCAAACAGCCGGTTGGGCATGGTCGTGTTGATGGTGTATGCAGTTCCCGGTCGGACGTCGTCTATGTCAATCACCTCCACCTGGCGCCCCAGCGTATCGCTTAGCAAGCGGGCAATCAGCTTTGGTTCGTATCGGAAAAACAGTGCCTGTTTGAACGGCAGGCCGGTGAGCGCCCGCGGATTGTACTCAAAAACATTGTCGTCAATGTGTCGCACTATGCGCGGTTTTTCCATTTCTAAAGCCGCATTGAAAGCAATACGTTGATTGAAAAACGCTGGCTGCGCGACAAAACCCGCCCGGATGCTGCTTCGCTCGAAGCGCACCATATTGCCGTACATCGGAAAGGGCGAGCGCTCCGGCTGATAGGTAGAATTGTAGTCATCCCAAGACCAGCCGGGGCCATAGGCCTCGTCGCGGAAGTTGTGCCCAGAAAAAAAGAGCTTTTCGGGGCGGCTGCGCAGAAAGTTCAGCACGGTATTATCCGGCTCAAAATCAGGGTGTAAAAACAGCGGATTGCCCGTACCCCAGAACACCAGCGTATCGCCCGACACCATGTAGCGCAGCACGGGCAGCGAGTCGCCGAGCACTTTAAGCGCCGTGTAAAAGGTGAAAATTTTGGTATTGGAAGCCGGCGTGAAATACTTGTCGGCATCTTTTTCATACACAAATTGTCGGCTTTCGGGATCAAACAGCACAAAACCGGTAAAGCTTTTGCTGAAAACCTCCGATTTTTCCACCAAATTCGCCAGCGTATTTTGCTTGTTGGCAGCCAATTGCGCACCAGCGCCCTGCCCGTACAGCAATAGGAGTGTTGCAATTACGACAGATTTGAGTATTTTCGAGTTTGACAAATGCATCCTGATTCTTTTTTTGGGAATGATATAATGTAGTGCAAATTTCGCCCTTCAAAATAAACGAATTTCGCTATGCGAACGAAAAAAAAGCTGATACCGGGTATTCTCCTGAGCATTTTTTTTATTAATGCCGCTGCACAAGAGGCAGATAGGAATGCGTTAGCTACCTACCAGCAAGCTGCCGCCACCCTGACGGTACTCAAAAACGAAGCTGCGCTGCTGCCATTGCAAGGTATGGACACGCTGCGTATTGCTTTTTTGGGCTTTGGCCTGCGGCCCAACTCGGAGCTGGAAACTACATTAAAACAATACACGACTGTAGAAAAGCTACAATTGCCGCTTTCTGGCTCGCTCGCCGATGCGGAAAGCTGGGTCGCTGATCAAAGCGCTCGTTATGATTTATTCATTGCA
Source organism: uncultured Saprospiraceae bacterium (assembly GCA_937872385.1). Taxonomy (GTDB): domain Bacteria; phylum Bacteroidota; class Bacteroidia; order Chitinophagales; family Saprospiraceae; genus JADJNW01. The sequence goes on along the minus strand of CALMSO010000014.1, from coordinate 20,540 downwards.
GGTATCCAAGATTGGGGCGCCCAAATCGTGCCCGACTATTTGTACGCACATTTTTATTTGCAAACCTTGCTGGAGCAAGCGCCGGTGCTGGCCATCGTGCTCGGTGGTGATCGCGCGTTGGTGCATTTGCCCGATTTGGCGAAAGCCAAAGCATTGGTAGTGGCGCCGGTACCGCACCGCTGGTCGGAGTCGTTGGCAGCTCAGGTTGTTTTCGGCGGTGCGAGCGCGCGCGGGCGTTTGTCGAAAGACCTGAGTTCCGATTTTCGGATGGGTGCCGGGCAGGATGTAGCAGGAGGGCTACGGCTGGGCTATGCGCCACCACAACTGGTGGGTTTTCATACAGAAAAGTTGCACGAGGGCATTCGCACCATCGTGGAAGAGGGGCTGGCGGCTGGGGCTTATCCCGGTGCGCAGGTGCTGGTAGCGAAAGACGGGCAAATAGTTTATCATCAAACCTTCGGGCATCATACCTACGAGCAGGAGCACCCGGTGCAGCCGGATGATATTTATGACTTTGCCTCAGTGACTAAAATTGCTGCGAGCCTGCCAGCGGTTATGCGCCTTTACGGCGAAGGGAAATTAGATATAGATAAAACGCTGGGCGATTATTATCCGCCGTTCAAAAATTCCAATAAAGCCGACCTGAGCTTCCGGCGAATGCTCACGCACACCGCGCAGCTTATGGCTTGGATTCCGTTCTGGCGCGCTACGCTCAAGGGCAATGCGCGCTATCCGTGGGACAAAGGCTGGGACGCTTGGCGCAATAACGACGGTCATTATAAATGGCGTACTTTCGCTGCTGATTCTTCGGCGCGTTACCCAATATCGGTTACCGAAAATCTATTTTTGCACCGACGCTATAAGCAACAAATGCTGCGGGCTATTAAAAAATCACCCTTGAATGCCAAGCCCGGCTATGTCTATTCGGATTTGCACTTCTACCTGTATCCCGAAATTGTGCTTCGGCTCACTGGGCAGGATTTTGAAAGCTATCTGAAAAACACGTTCTACCGGCGTTTGGGAGCGCATACGCTTACTTTCAATGCTTGGCGGCGGTATCCGCTCAGTCGCATGGTACCCACCGAGCGGGATACATTTTTTCGGGGTGCCTTGCTGCACGGACGCGTGCACGACGAAGGCGCTGGTATGCTTAGTGGTATTTCTGGGCATGCAGGATTGTTTGGCACGGCAGTTGATTTAGCCAAGCTGATGCAAATGTATTTGAATGGCGGCACCTATGGCGGCGAGCGTTTTTTGTCGGCGGAAGTGCTACAGGAGTTTACGGACCGTCCGTACGTTGCAGAAGGCATTCATCGGGGCATCGGCTTTGACAAACCTTTTCTCACCTACGATGAAAACAGCAGTACCGTGGCGCGCGCTGCCAGCCCAGAGAGCTTCGGGCATTCGGGCTATACCGGCGTTTTTACTTGGGTGGATCCGCAGTATAATTTGTTGTACATCTTTTTTTGCAATCGAGTGTATCCTACCCGCGACAATCGGCTGCTCATCACTATGCGGCTGCGGCCGCGCGTGCAGCAAGCGATTTACGACGCGCTGGCGGCGGCGAAGTAAGCCAAGTGTAGGGCCTCTCTTACGGGGGGCAGCGCGAAAAAGTTTTTCCGGGTTGGTTCAATGCTACGTTGTAGGAGCGTATCTTTACGGCAAAAGCGTATTTCATGTCTCAACCAATCAATACCCGCACCCGCGCCCAGGAGTCCCGCTCAGCTATTGAGCGTTTGTACGTTGCCATGCGGCATCTATTTATCCGGGGTGCGTATAAGCCACTTGGCGTATCGGGGCAGGCTATGGTAGAAAACCTGAAGATTTTGCGGCCCGAGATTTACGGCGATATTGGCGATCCGGAGCGGGTAGAATTAGAAGGGCTGCTGTACGTTTTTCAGCGTTTGCCGAAAGGCATTGAAGAGTGCCGCTACATTCGGCTGATTTCTAGAGAAGGATTTGAAAATTCCGACTTTGAAATCATCGCTCCGCCCAAGCGCCGCCGCAATTGCTACCGAATTGACGCCGAGCAAATGTTTATCGAAATGACCCGCGGCCGCAGCGATATTTACGACATTCTGACGCATCTCACTTTTCTTTATATCGAAGCGGAAAAAATACGCCGCAACAGCGAAGACCACAAAGACAAAAAACGCCGCGAATGGCAGCAACTCGAAGAAATTGTACTCCACAAGGAAGCCACAGGCGAAGCGTTCAACTGCGAGGTGGCCTTCACCTACCTTAGCACACTGCTGGGGCGCACCTATGAAGAAACGGCCGAAGCTTTCCGGCGCTTTGCTGCCGATGCCGATGTCAATAGCTTGTTTCATATCACGTACTGGCTGGGGCGTCTTTCAACCGAAGAAGCAGACGATGGGAACGACCGGGAAATTTCTTTCTCCTCCGCTTTGCGCGAAAGGGTAGGGCACCATCACTACGGCGAGCAGTGGGCAGATAATATTAAACAATTTCTCCATGAAAAGGGCTGGCTCGAACGCCCCTTGCACATTATCAGTGCCAATCCGCACAGTGTGATGAATGCACTTTTTGCTGGCGCGGCGCTTCAGTTGTCAGGCTACAGCCTTGAAGATTTGGCCCGCGACCTGAGCCAGAAAGAAAACAGTGACCTGCGCAGCAAAGTACGCCAATACGCTTTGCAACACGGTATGTATCAGTTTGACGATACCAGCGGTACCAACATTACGGTGCAATTATTCGATACGCTACAAATCAACTCGTCTGCCCTGCCGCCGGAAATTCATTGCGATGAAGCGACCCTGCGCGCCGAGCAGCCCATCATTTTTGTGATGGACTATGCTTTTGGCGAACAGGCCTACGAAACCATGGACGAATTGCTCAAGCCTTTTGAAATCAATGGTACTGAGCAGTTGCTCAATGTGGCTTCCATCGCCATCATGGGCAAGGCGGGTATTCTGGAAGGCGGCAAAGGCGATATTATGGTGCCTACGGCGCACGTTTTTGAAGGCACTGCCGATAATTATCCGTTGGAAAACGACTTCACCGCCGCTGATTTCAAGGCATCGGGCCTCGCCGTCTTTGAAGGGCCCATGATTACCGTGCTCGGCACATCTTTACAAAACAAGGACATTCTCACCTACTTCCTTACCTCCTCGTGGCGGGCCATTGGGCTGGAAATGGAAGGCGCGCATTATCAAAAAGCCATTCAATCGGCTGCCAAAATACGACGCAGCATCCGCGAAGATGTGAAAATCCGTTATGCTTATTATGCCTCCGACAATCCGCTCATCACTGGGCACACCTTAGCCTCGGGCAGCCTCGGCCTCGACGGCGTGAAGCCTACTTATTTTATCACTTTGAAGATGCTGAATAAAATATTGGGCGGTGAGTAGCGTTAATAAAATTCTGTATGTATAATTCCCGAATAATGTTTTTTGCTATAAATAGCTAATTATCAAGAGGTATGCACTGTTTTTTATTACAAAAATCTAATAGAAGCGGTACAGTCGGGGTTTTTTTATAATTTCGCCACTCGAATATAATTTTTGCTAGCATATTACTTTTTGAAAAGCAAATACAGCATCAGACAACAAATTTTTACAATAAAATCCTATGAAAAATACTGTTCTTTTTGCAATGGCTGCCATGCTGGTAGCTTGCGGCGGCACCAAAAACTACGAAAACCGGCTCAATGCGCTTGAAGTCGAATGGGATCGCACGTATGAAGATGCCAGAGGCCTCAGCCAGGGCTTGGGCAATGCCTTTTCACTTTTTATTTCTTCTCGGCAGAGCCTCGATGAATTTGCTGGCAACAACGCCAATTTATCGGCGGACGAGCGTGCGCAGGTGGATGCACTCCTGCCCCAGATAGAAGATTATAACCTCCGCATTAATGGCATGATGCAGGAAATTAATAACATCGCGCAGCCGCTGCTCAATCGCAAATCAATCATTAGCCAACTGCGCAACGCGCTGACCAATGGCGGTAAATACGATGGCAACATGGGCGAGACCATCGAAGGGCTGGAAGAGGTACTTGACAAAGCCAAAACTGGGGTCAGTGATTATGAGCCGCGCTTGAAAACGCTGCGCGATGACGTGGACGTGCTTTTCAAAACGGTGCGCACGCTCACCGGAGAAGCGGAAACGCCGATAGAATAGACTTATAGCATTTTCGATTTTGTAAAGTGTTGAAAAACAATTTTTTGGGAATAAAAAAATACCTTATTTCCAATTGAAAGGGGTATTATAGCCTATTGCAATAGCAAAGTGCAAGGTACGAAACAGGATATTACTTGCTTCGTACCTCGTGTTTTTTTTATTTTCTCCGGCGCAATCGCTGATTCAGCTCCATCACTTTGGCGTCCAATCTTTTAAAAGCTGCTATATAGCGCTGTTCGAGGTTCGGCAGATTAGTCGTTGATTTCAGCGAAGCTTCGTATAGCAAGCCTGGGAGCATCCAGGATGCGTAGCCGCTGTACGGATCAGAAGACGCGTACAACGAGCGGTACCAAGCACCGTAGGCCATGCCTTGGTCATCAATGAAAGCGCGCTCCAAGGTGATGAGTATTTTATTCAATTCATCGAGATAAGGCTTGCTCAGGCCCTTGCCGTTGAGGGTTTGCCGCAGCAGTTGTTGATAGGTCTCTCCATTAGTATGCAAAATAGCTGCTTGGTCGAGCATGACTTTTGCCGAATACTGTGGTGCATAGGTGCGTATCTGTTGCTCCGCAGTGGCCAGGTGGGTTTTCAAATCTTGCCCGTAGCGCGCTACGTCAAAAGGGAGCACATCGGCATTGGCCATGCGCAAAGCCATAATGCCCATCACACGGGTAACGGTGGGGCCACTCAAAAACTCCGGATCACCTACGGTGCTGTACCAGTGAAAATTGTCGTATGCCGAATGATACATCGTTGGGCCACCCATGCCCGCGCTCAGGCTCGGTATGCCTACGTGCGCGTAGAAAGGCAGGTGATCAGAGCCACCGCCGAGGTTGCCAATGCCGGGGCCAGCGGTTTTATTGGTGGCGCGTTCGAGCCAGTGTTCATAGACGGTTTGTGACCCTTTCGGGTACGGCACGGCTTTGGTTGCATCTATCAGCAAGGACTTGAGCGAAGGCGAGGCTGCGCCATTGAACATTAAACCCGAACAAGCTGCGTCAGCATTGAAATAGGCAACGGCCTTTTGGTTGAGTTCGTCCCGAAACTGCTCCACCCACTCCGTGGAGCCAAGTATGCCGTGCTCTTCGGCGTCCCAATGGGCAATTTTGATGGTGCGCCGCGGCCGGTAGCCTTGCTTGACCAACTCGCTGAGCGCGTCTGCCAGACTCAAGAGCATGGCAGTACCGCTATTGGGGTCGCTGGCACCAAATTCCCAGGCATCGTAGTGGCACCCAAGAATAATCCATTCATCCGGATATTCGCTACCTTCGAGTGTGCCGATTACATTTTCTACCCGCACAAAGTCCTTGTTTTGCTGCACTTTCAAACGCACCGTCAGCGCTTCACCGCCTTCGAGGCGATAAGTAAAAGGCAAACCGCCCTGCCAACCTGCGGGCACGGGTCGCCCGGTCATTCTACTCAATATTTCTTTAGCGGCGGCGTAGCCAATGGGCGTTACCGGGATGGTGTGAAAAGCGACTTCATCGGGGTTGAGGCGTTGCACTTGGGTAGCGCCATCGAGCGGAAGCGCGGGTTCAAAAGGCGTAAGCGGATCGCCCGTGTAGTCGAGCGTAAGCACCGAGCCGCGTTGTATGGTACTTTCGTTGAAAAAAGCACCTTCCGGATACGTTAAGCCGCGCATGTAGCCGCCGTCCATTGGGTCGGTATAAATAATGCAACCTACGGCTCCGGCCGCCTCGGCGTATTTGGGTTTGTACCCTCTAAAATTGCCGCCGTAGCGGGCTATTACTATTTTGCCTTGCACCGAAATGCCAAGTGCCGCCAAGCGTTCAAAGTCTTCTTTAGTACCATAATTGGCATAAACCACCTGAGCAGTCACATCGCCAGAGCCGGAGTAGGAGTTCCAGCCCTGCGCTATGTCGGGGTGCACCGAAAACGGATCATCTGACAAGATATATTCTTTGGTATTGAGCGGTAGTCTTATGGGGGTTACCAATTCCAGGGCTATCTCACCGGGGCCGGTGGGCAGGTAAATATCGTACGGCGGCCGCTCCACCGAAAACCCAGCTTGCCTCATTGCCTGCGTCATATAATCCGCTACACGACGATTGGCGGGCGTGCCTGCTAAATGTGGCTCACGCGTGAGCGCTTGCAGGTGTTTTTTAAAACTTTCCGAATCGGGTAGCTTGAGAAATAAATCTTCCATTTGGGTTTCGGTGGCGCTGCGCACAGCAGTGAAGCCAGGCAAAGGCTGGGTGTAGCCAATGCTGATGGCCGTCAAAACAGCAAGAGCGGCGCAGAGCAGGTGTTTGTAATAGGAATTCATGTATGTAATGGTTTTTTAATAACAGAAATGTTGCATTCGTTCTATCATAAGACAAGAAGTACCCATCATTTTTTCGGATTGCCAAAAATCATCTGTTTGGGTTGATGCTCGTCAGGTTTTTACAATGGTAGAAATGGTATTTTGTACACAAAGACCAACCCATGCGAATATTGATAATCGGTACGGGCGCAATGGGCACCATCTATGGATGGGCATTGACCAAGGCAGGGCACGAAGTGCTGCATTATGTCCGACCGGAAAAAAGAACCAACCCCGACGGGGAAACGATACATGTACAATTCCGCGACTGGCGACCCCGCCGATTTCGAGCTGCGTGCCGTACCTACACTTATCGTGTTATCCGCGAAATACCTGTTGAACATGATTTCGAGCTGATCATGGCTCCGGTGCTGCATTTTCATTACCGGGAGCTGGCGCCGCTACTACGCGAGCGAGGCGGACAGGCGCTTATTATGCCTTTTGGCAATCACTGGAACGATTTCGAGCTGTTAGAAGCGCAGCTTTCTGGGCGCTATCTCTTTGGTTTTCCGCATCATGGAGGTGTGGTACAGGAAGGAGTGCTGCATGGTATGCTCAATAGCCAATTGAGCTTGGCTGAACCCAATGGGCAGCCTTCTGAGCGTTTGCAGCGCATAGCAAAACTGTTTCAGGAGGCGGGTTTTCGGCCTCATTTTCCGAAGGACTTTCCCGGCTGGTGTCGGGTACATTTTGCTTGGAATACAGCTATTCTGACCAGCACCGTTCGTATTGGTAGCATTTACGCGTTTCGCAAAAACCGGCGCGCCTTGCACCATGCCTTTGAACTGATGCGCGAAACCATGCACGTAGTAGCAGCTACCGGTGTCAATCCAGCCGATTTTCCGGAAGGGCGTATGGCCGCCGCTCCGCTGTGGCGGAATGTACTGCTTACGCAAATGTTGTTGTATTTGCCAGGAATGGCTCAAATGGCGGAAGCGCAGTTGCAACGCAATCAGCTTGAAATCAAAAAACTTTACTATGACCTTTGGCAAGCAGCACGTGACCGGGGCGTACCGACTCCTCTGCTCGATGCCTGCCAGCCGTTTGTTAATATGCTTTAGGCAACAGATTAGCTTTTAGAATCAACATGTTGTAAAAAAAACAGTCCGTGACAAATATCACTAATTGGACGGGCAAGGCGGCTTACTTTTCGGAAAAAATCAGATGCCTTATGAAACAGTTGGTACTACTCTGCTTACTTTTACCCGTTTTCAATACAATGATACAAGCCCAACACCACAGCGAAGCGCCTAACAAAGCCCATTTTCCACACTTTCGGGGGGCTATTTTGCTGGGGCATACCTTTGTACCCACCTCGCTACCACGCGAACAACACACGGTCATTCCGTCGTGGGGCTTGGATATTGAATACTGGTTTAGCCAGTCCTGGGCGATAGGATTGCACAATGATCTGGAGCTACAGACCTTCATTATTGAACGGGGTAAAGACGACGAGCTATTAGAGCGAGAGTTTCCTCTTGTGCTGACATTAGATGCGCTGTATCGCTTGCCCAACGGGTTGGTGTTTCAGGTGGGGCCTGGCTACGAAATTGAGCGCAACGAAAGCTTTTTGCTCTTGCGCGCCGGCATTGAATACGAATGGCACCTGGGGCATCACTGGGACATCGCGCCGGCTTTTTTCTACGATACCCGCGCCAAAGCCAACGATACCTGGACCATAGCGCTCGGCTTCGGAAAGCGATTTTAGTTATAATAAATAATGGGACATTGTTAATTGTTAATTGGGGTAGCCGTTGTACCTTTGATAATCAGTTGTTTATTCTTTTTACTAAAAGTAATTCTGTTTGGGGAATTGCCATTATTCGATAACAAACCGCGAACAGCGAATTATAAATCGTAAAAGTTATTTAGTACCTGCGAACCGCAAATAGCGAACCGCGAGTTGCGAACCGCCAATCATTTCCCCTTGCCAATCGCTATTTCCGGAAAGAAAATAACCAACAGCAGAAACAACACCTGAATAATGACGAAAGGCACAATGCCTCGATACAATTGTTGGGTGGTGATTTGTGGCGGCGCGACGCCCTTGAGGTAAAAAAGCGCAAAGCCAAAAGGCGGCGTGAGAAAGCTGGTTTGCAAATTGATGGCAATAAGAATGCCGACCCAGACTAAATCCACGCCCATTTGTTGGAAAATCGGTGCTACCACCGGTACGATAATGAAAATGATTTCAATAAAATCAATAAAAAAGCCGGCGATAAAAACCACCAACATGACCAAAAGTAGGAACAGCATGGGTGAAAGATTAGCGTTTTGCACTAATTCCGAGAGGTAAAGATCGCCGCCCATTTCTCGGAAGACAAAAGCAAAGGTAGTAGCTCCCAGCAGAATGACAAACACCATACAAGTCAGATGGGTTGTTTCGCGCATCACGGTATTCAGGGTTGCCATATTAAATTTGCGCTGTACAATGGTGAGCAAGGTAGCCCCCAGTGCACCCACCCCTGCGGCCTGAGTAGGAGTGGCCCAGCCAGTGAAAATAGACCCCAGCACCGCTACAATTAGCAGGAGTGGCATCACAAAAGCCCGCACTAATCGCCTTACAAAGCCCTTGTCTTTAAAAGCCCGGATGGTTTCGGGGGGCATAGCTGGTGCAGTTTGCGGTTTGGCGAAAGCCACTATAGCAATGTACAAGATGTAAATACCCACGAGCAGAAAGCCCGGTACAAAGGCTGCTTTGAACAGAGCGCCCACCGGCCGGTTGAGTACGCTGCCCAGCAATATCAGTACAATAGAAGGCGGGATGATTTGCCCTAAGGTGCCCGCCGCCGCGATGGAGCTGGTGGCGAGTTCTGGTTTGTAGCCGCGCTTGAGCATGGTTGGCAGGCTGATCAGCCCCATCGTCACTACGGTAGCACCTACAATGCCGGTAGAAGCAGCGAGTAATGCGCCAACGACCACTACCGATATGGCTAAGCCGCCGGGCAAGCGTCCAAAAAGAATAGCCATCGTTTCAAGCAGACTTTCTGCCAGACCAGATCGCTCCAGCATGATGCCCATGAAAATAAACAACGGCACGGCTATTAGTACGTAATTGGTCATCACGCCCATGATGCGCAGCGGCAGCGCCGAAAGCGCTATTGGTTCCAAAAAGCAAAAAGCATACAGTAGCGATAGCCCGCCCAGCGTAAAAGCGACCGGATAGCCATACAAAATAAGGATGAAAATGCTGATAAAAAGGATAAGCGCGATAATTTCCATGTGCTCAGTTAATCGGTGGTCAATAGTCGGTTCGTTCACGGGGCGTGCTGCAGGGCACTACCCTTCAGAATGCTCGGAATGATTGGGTTTACAATATGCCAGCCAAGCTCTAATAGAATCCGCTACGCCTTGCAACAGCAGCAGAAACATGCCCGCCACTATCGAAAATTTGATGATATAACGCGCCGGAAGACCTCCGGGGTCGGGGGAGCCTTCGCTGATGCGCCAGGACTCCAGCGCATAGAAAAAAGAAAAATACCCAATGACGAGGCACCAGGGAATAAGAAACAACAAGTTGCCCACTAAATTGATCAAGGCTTGGTCTTTCGCTGAAAAACGGCTATAAAATAAATCTACCCGAACGTGCCGATCGTGCTTGAAAGCGTAGCCCGCGCCCAGCAAAAACACCAGCGCAAAGACGTGCCATTCTAACTCGGTGAGCCAGTTGTAAGTACGCCCCAAGCTTCGGCTCAGCACTTCATAGCAAACCAGCAGCACCAGCAACGCGCTCAGCCAGGCTATGGCGCGGCCAATTTTTTCGTTGAAATGGTCAATTACTTTAGCAATTTGTTCTAATTTTTGCAACATATCCGAACGAATCTATGATTGAGATAGGCAGCCGATTTTATAGCTAAAAAATGATTATTTAAAATATTTATAATCAGTTGTTTATAAATAGAGCTATGCGTGCAGCACCTTTCTTTATAGATACACTCCTAAGGAGCTGAGCCATCACTTGTGCCGGAAATTTACAAAAGATTTATTAGCAACTGCAAAAAAAAATCCGGAGCTACAGTGCGACTCCGGATCAGTAAAGACTATCACAAATGCTATAAGAAATGATTCAATTATCAGCATAAGCTGGTGTTTCCATTAAATGGCGCTGCGGTCGTAGCGGTCGAGTTTTAGAAATTCTACAATTTGAATCAGCTTTTCCGCGTAGCGCGGGTCGGTGGCGTAGCCTGCTTTTTTCAGGCCGTGCGCCCATTTTTTATAGTCATTGCCATGATTTTTTAGGTGCTTATAGCGGCCGCCATTGAGCAGGGCGGAGTGTTCGTGGTAGCTTTCGCGAGCCGATTCAAACACCCGAAACATATCGTAAATATCGTCGTCAGAATAATTGCGACAAGTGCAGCCTCGACATTTGCTACGGCATTTGATGCCAAAGTGATTATTGGACTCTACCGACAGGCGGCTTTCGCCAGCATTAGATTCTAAAAGACCCTGCGCCAGTGTAATACTGGCCGGAATGCCGTGCTCGCGCATTTCCTGGATGGCTACCGCTGCATAGCGCTCTACATAGGCGCGGCACACGCCGAGTTTTTGATCCACGACGGCCTGCGGAATGTTTTTGCGGCGTGCATAATCTGGGCTAAGGATGGGCGTGAGATTGGCCATAGTATTCGCTACGGGCACTTCTTTTTCTTTTTTGACGGCGGCGGGTGCTACGGTAGTCGTCGGCTCGTGCAGGTGGGCGGGCATGGCCACCAAATCTTGCCCAAGAACGGGAGTTTCCGTCTGCTCTGACAACGCGAGGCCGCCATTTACCAATCCCACCTCAATGCTAATGTCTTTAGCGAAAAGCGCATATATTGCCAGTCCGGTGAGTAAGGTATGCCACCAGTAGCGCGCCAGCCAGCCGGTTGAGGTTGTCGCCGTATTGGATTGCTTTTGTAAAATACTTGCTTGCATAGTACCAACATTTTGTTATCAAAAATCAGTGACAAAATAAACAAATTGTGTTTTAAAAACCAAATAAAAGCAACAAAAAGTTTTGAATTTATATTTTGTTGAACAGTTTCTTTTCTGCGACGGAAGAAGTATGTATTTTGGGCCGCAAATTCAGAGCTTAGTGTAAAAAGTACACTGTTTTTACCATTTCAACTGACAAACCATATGATAATTGTCGTAGATAGCGGCTCTTCCAAAGCAGACTGGCGTATCATGAGTGAGCGGGGGAGCTTCAGTGTGAGTACCATGGGGTTCAATCCTGTTTTTCATAGCGAGGGGTATATTTATGAAGAGGCGAGCAAGGCGCTGGAAGGCAAGCTACCGCATGCGGAAGTGCAGCAGGTATTTTTTTACTGTGCTGGCGGCTGGGACCTCGGGCGCAAAAGTACCGTGGCGCGGGCCCTGGGGCGCATCTTTCCGAATGCAGACATCATGGTGGATCACGATTTGTTGGGCGCAGCACGGGCCGCCTGCGGCCGCGAGCCGGGCGTGGCTTGCATCCTCGGCACCGGGTCTAATTCTTGCCTGTACGACGGCGAAGAAGTCGTGGACAATATCACCAACCTCGGCTATCTGCTCGGCGATGAAGGCAGTGGCACTTTCCTCGGCAAAAAGCTCATTCGGGCATATTTTTACCGCGAGTTGCCAAAAGACCTGGCGCTGCTGTTCGATGAATTTTATCCTGGTGGTACGCAAGCCATTCTCGATCGCGTTTATAATAACGACGAGCCCTCCAACGTGTTTTTAGCTTCTTTTGTGCCCTTTTTTGCCCGGCACCGCGATCATATTTTTATTCAAAAACTGCTGTACGGCGCTTTCGAAGAATTTGTGGACCGGCACGTACGCAAATACCGAAATCATACCTCCCTTCCGATACATTTTATTGGCTCGGTAGCCTATCATTTTCAGGACTTTGTGCGGGTTGTACTCGAAGAGCGTGCCTTGCAGCCCGGCAACTTTATTCAAAAGCCTATTGACAATCTGGCGGCATTTCACCAATCGTCTTCTTTGGTCAATTAAATGACCAACCGCCCGTTGTACAAAAAAAGCGAACAACCAAAACAAGCAAAAACAATACTTATGAGCAGGGATATCAAGCGTATAGCCGTTTTTACCTCTGGTGGCGATGCCCCAGGTATGAATGCTGCCATTCGCGCCGTGGTGCGTACCGCTTCTTACAATAATCTGCATGTTTATGGTATTCAGCGGGGGTATGAAGGCATGATTGATGGCAATCTCAAGCGCCTCGAACCCCGCGACGTTGGCAACATCATCCATCGGGGGGGTACCATACTGCGCACCGCCCGGAGCCAACGCTTCCGCACACCGGAGGGGCGCAAGTCCGCCTACGAATCGCTGATAGCTTATGATATTGACGCTTGTGTCGCTATTGGCGGCGATGGCACGTTCACCGGGGCAACGATCTTTTCCAAAGAATATGACATTCCCTTTATCGGCATACCGGGCACGATTGATAATGATCTCTATGGTACCGATTACACCATTGGTTTTGATACTGCCGTGAATACCGCTATTGAAGCCGTGGATAAGATTCGGGATACGGCCGACTCGCACAATCGCCTATTTTTTGTAGAAGTAATGGGCCGCCACGCTGGCTTTATTGCCTTGAGCACGGGCATTGGTAGTGGCGCCGAAAGTGTATTAATACCCGAAACCGAAACCTCGATTGATATGTTGGTCGAAACCTTAAAAAAAGGTGCCAAGCGGCAAAAGTTATTCAGCTTAGTCATTGTAGCCGAAGGCAATAAAATGGGCAACGCCAATGATATTGCTGCATTGGTCAAAGAGCGGTTTGATTATTACGACTCCAAAGTGACCATCATCGGGCACCTGCAACGCGGAGGTGCACCCACGGCCGCCGATCGCTTGCTTTCCAGCCGCTTAGGTTTTGCGGCGGTAGAAGGGCTGCTGCAAGGGCAGAAAAATGTTATGGCGGGCATCATCAACGATCGTATCCAATACACGCCACTCGAAGAAACCATTAGCAAACCAAAAGACCTCAACGAAGAATTGTTGCGCTTAGCAGAAATACTCGCTATTTGAGCCGCGCCGAGTATTGTTTGCTATTAAAAATAGTATAATATACGAATATCGGATTCAAATGATTAAAACATCAGGTATACGTAAAAACGAACCCCAGCGGGGTGACAGATTACACCAGCACGATGCCACCCCTTTGGGGGTTAAAACCATTGATTATCAATTAACTATAAGTTTTTCACCCCTTCGGGCTTAGCTCGATATTCGCATTATAATATCAATATAACAGTGAGCTGATTATTTAGTGAACGACAAAATACATTGATAGTCAAATAGTTATAAAGCTGTGAATACCTCACAACGCATTGAAATGGGTATAAATAATCAGCAGCTTGCCGTTTTTACCAAAACAATTATATCCAGGTCCCTACATTTACTACAGTATTACATTTTATTGAAGCCAGTAGAAAATCCAACTGTTGCAAACGAAAACGATCATTGTTGCGTTTTATTCATTAAAAACACCATGATGCCAAAAAAACTAACCCATTACTACACTACACTGCTTTTATTTACTTTTTTATCGGTTGGGCCCAGCTACAGCCAAGCTGCCTTAGACACTATCACCATTGCCACTTGTCATTGCATTGCCGATAAAAACCTCGATGCGCTTGACATCGAAGCCCTCAACCTGGAATTGGGTTTTTGTATTATTGAAAGCCTGAGCCGCCACGAAAATGCTGCTAATGAGCTGAATGTCAATATTTACGATACCGAAAGCATGAGCAATGTCGGCGAAAAAATCGGCACCCGGATGGCCCTGCTTTGCCCCTCGGTAGTTGCTAAAATTGCGGCTGTTAGTTCAGCACCGGCTCGCCCATCCGAACAACACATGGAGGGCGTCATCACAGGCATCGAAGGGCGCGAGTTTGGTTTTGTATTGCTACGCGACGATCAGGGGCGCACGCACCGGCTGCTTTGGTTGCGTTATTTCCCGAATTCAGAACGCCTCATGGAAGACGCCCGCCGCATCACAGGTCAGCGGGTGCGCGTCAGCTTTGTTCCTATTGAATGCTATTCGCCTGCCGAGCGCGATTACTTCGAGCGCCGCGAAATCAAAGCGATGGAGTTTCTGCGGTGAAAATTAATTGCTATCCGATAGAACTTATTCCCGTCATCAGGGGTTAATATGCTTTGCAATGGATAAACGTATTGTAAAATTGCATGGTACTGCTTTTCAAACAATTGGTAATTGCTAAAGTGATAGGGCATTGTTATTTTGTTAATTGGGGCGATGTTTTCGCCTTTCGTAACCAGTTGTTTATGTATTTTTATATTGAAAATATTTATGCTCTAAATAAAACTATAGAAAATCAACCCGTTTCGTGAAACAACTCGCCTACCTCAATAAATATTTTCTAAAATACCGTTGGCATCTGCTGGGCGGTATTGTTTTTGTTTTTATTTCTAATTATTTCCGAGTATTGCAGCCGCAAATGATTCGGGAAGCCCTCGACCTTGTAGTGGAAAATATTGCACTTTATGAACTGTATGAAGGCTTCGCATTACAGCGCGCCCTGTACCGTATCATTGGTAGTGCGCTGTTGTTTTTTGGCGCATTGGTATTGGTGTTGGCGCTTCTTATGGGCGTTTTTATGTATTTTATGCGGCAAACCATTATAGTGATGTCGCGCTTAGTAGAGTATGATTTGCGCAAGGAAGTATTTGCGCATTATACCCGCTTAGATTTAGCATTTTACAAACGCAATAAAACCGGCGATTTGATGGCCCGCATCACCGAAGACGTTTCCAAGGTGCGTATGTACATTGGGCCCGCAGTGCTGTATGGTATCAATTTGATTTCGTTATTTATTCTCGTTATTCAGTCTATGCTGAGTGTAAGCTGGACACTGACGATGTATTGCTTAATGCCGCTACCATTATTATCTATTTCTATTTACTACGTTAGTAATTTGATTAATAAGAAAAGTGAAATTATTCAGCAAAAATTAGCTTCCCTTAATAGCACAGCGCAAGAAGTTTATTCTGGCATCCGGGTTGTAAAATCGTATGTGCAAGAAGCCCCTATGATTCGTTTTTTTGCCGAAGAAAGTGAAGATTATAAAGGTAAGGCCCTCGGTTTGGTAAAAGTAAATGCATTTTTTTATCCACTCATGCTATTGCTGATTGGCGCGAGTACCATCATTACCGTGTATGTGGGCGGCCTGCAGGTAGCGCAAGGCTCAGTAACGCCTGGCAATATTGCCGAGTTTGTTATTTATGTCAATATGCTCACTTGGCCCGTCACCGCTATCGGCTGGATTGCTTCCATTATTCAGCAGGCGGCGGCCTCACAAAAGCGCATTAATGAATTTTTACAAACCCAACCGACTATCCTTAATGAAGTGCATGACTCCAGCCATTTAGTCGGGCATATCGAATTCGATTCGGTATCATTTACCTACCCCGACACGGGTATTCAGGCTTTGCGCAAAGCTTCTTTTGAGCTGAAGCCCGGTCAGAAAATGGCTATCATCGGGCGCACTGGCTCCGGCAAAACGACTATCGCCGACCTGCTCGTGCGAATGTATGATGTAAGCAGCGGTACTATACGTATAGATGGCCGCGACATTCGCCAGCACGACCTCTCCAACCTGCGCGAGCGCATCGGCTATGTGCCGCAGGATGTTTTCCTTTTTTCGGATACCATCACGAATAATGTTGCTTTCGGTACTACAACGGACGAAGCTGCCGAAGTGGAGCAATTCGCGCGCTATGCGGCTGTGTATGAGGACATTAATGACTTGCCCCAGCGTTTCGATACGGTGCTTGGTGAGCGAGGTGTCACCCTTTCTGGTGGACAAAAACAGCGCGTTTCTATTGCACGAGCCCTCATCAAAAAGCCCGATATTGTAATCCTCGATGATTGCCTCTCGGCGGTAGATACCAATACGGAAAAACAGATTTTGGGCTATTTCACGGAAGCCTTATCAGATAAAACAGCTATTATTATTACACACCGTATTTACTCCTTATTACAATTTGATAAAATTATTGTATTACAAGACGGTTGCATTATTGAAGAAGGTACCCACGACCAACTCATGGCCCGCAAAGGCTACTACGCCGAACTCTACGAACGGCAGACCGTGGAGGAGAATACAGTGGGGTAGGGGTAACGCGATTTGCGAAATCTGGTTTTTTATTTTGTAAAGTATCGAAAAACAATTTTTTTACAAATAAAAACACATTCATTTCTCACAATAAACAGCTCACCAGATACTTTCAAAATGTTATAACATTACAAGACCATCCATCTGAATAACTCATTATTACAAATCAGCATGCCGACGCCCCATTGCATAATATGTAATAAACGCAAAGCAAAAAAGCGGCACAAAATAGGCATAATGAATGCTGCCGGTCAGATCGGACACCTTGCCTTGTAGCGCCGTCAGCACCGCACCGCCGAGTATGGCCATCACTAGAAAGGAACTGCCCATTTTGGTATCGGCGCCTAATCCTCTTACCGAAAGACCATAAATCGTAGGGTACATCAGCGACATGCAGGCGGAAATGCAGATCAATGCAATAACTCCCACCATACCTCCACCAAAAATAACGATCCCACTCAACGCAATTGCAACAATTGCCAAGATACCCAGCAGCCGATGGGCGGCTATAAATTTCATCAGATACGTTGATACAAAACGAAAAACCGTAAATAAAATCAGTGCAGCCAGATAATAGTTAGCCGCGCCGTCCTCGTTCAAATTTAATTCTGTCATTACATAACGAATGGTAAAAGACCAAACGCCAATCTGAGCGCCGACGTAAAAAAACTGAGCGACCACGCCCCAAGAGTAGTTGGAATGGCTAAATAAACGCTTAACCGTCGGGCCAAATGATATGTCCCGGCTTGTATCCAAAGCCCTCGGCATTTTGGTAAAGGCAATTAACAAAGCAATGAGCAGCGTAATAAGCGCTACGCCGACGTAAGGCCCCATCACCGCATTGAGTTCGGCTTGCTGAATGGCGAGCAATTGATCTGCTGCCATAGTAGTTCGTTCGGCGTCACTCGCCTGGTTCAGGTTGGTCAGAATAAAATACTTACTCAGCAATACCCCCGTAATCGAACCGATGGGGTTGAAAGATTGGGCGAAATTCAGGCGGCGGACGCCGGTCTCCGGCGGGCCTAACTCATAGATGTAGGGGTTCGCGGTTGTTTCTAAAATCGCCAATCCACCCGCCAGAATATACAAAGCCGCCAGAAAATGCCCGTACACCATCGTCTGACTCGCCGGATAAAACAGCAAAGAGCCGAAAATGAACAGCCCCAAGCCTGCCAGGATGCCCGTTTTGTAAGTAAACCGTTTTATTAAAAGGGCCGAAGGTAGCGCCAGGCAGAAATAAGCACCATAAAAAGCAATCTGTATCCAGGAAGTCTGGAAATCCGTCATGCTCATAATTTTCTTAAATGCCGCCAGCAAGGTATCCGTCATATTATTGGATAAGCCCCACATGAAAAACAAAGAGGTAATGAGGGCTAAGGGCCACAATGGTGTTTTTTTTTGTTTCGTAGTCATTCGTTTATTGATTATGGATGGATATTGTATCGGTCCGGCGAGTAAAGCTCGCCGATACACGACCTATGCCCGGCACCCGCTTTCCAAAGAAGGAGTGTGTTGGTATTTGTAAGGTATAAAAAACTCACGATGCCCGAGTGCTTCGGGCTTGGACGGCCGGCCCGAGGCTACTTCTACGACTAATTGCAGCAATTCCAGCGCCGATTCATCCAGCGTTTGTTCGCCACTTAAAATTCGACCCGCATCGAAATCCATGTCATTCTCCATCTTTTTGTAAGTCCGGCTGTTGCCCGTCACTTTGATCAGCGGCGCCACCGGACTGCCAATCACCGAGCCGCGCCCGGTCACGAAAAGAATGATTTGGGCGCCGGTCGAAATTAAATCAATGATGCCTTCGCTGTCGTTCGGATTGGTATAACCAAACTGCATAAAATGCTCATCTGGAACGGAATCCAGCAGCCAGACGCCATTGGATTTGGGCTGTTCGGAAACCCGAATAACGCCCTGAATGGGTCGCGTTCCGCTTTTGGCGTAAGCGCCGAGGCTTTTTTCTTCGATGGTGGATAGCCCGCCGGCATAGTTCCCTGGTGCGGTGGACCACTGCCGCACGTCTTTGCAATATTGCATGGCTTTGTCGTAGGTTGCTCCGAGTTGCTGCCGAACTGCTTCATCTTTGCCCCGGCTTTGCAGCACGTCCTTGAGGCTTATCAGTTCTACTACTTCTTCAAAAATAGCTGTGCCACCGGCATCCACTAAGTAGTCGTACAAGCGCCCCACCACGGGATTCCCCGCCAGCCCGGAAGTCGCGTCGCTGCCGCCGCATTCGCTACCGATGGTCAGATCCGCTAAGCCCATCTCTACCCGAGGTACGGAAGCGATTTCCTGGCGAAAACGACGCACAATCTCCTTGCCTTTGTCAATGCTACTGGTCGTGCCGCCATGATCCTGAATGAAATAACTCTCTGCCGGTCGGCCGGATTCCCTTACCACCTCTGCAATGCGTTTGGGTTGGGTATATTCGCAACCCAAGCCCACGGCGAGTACCGCGCCTACATTCGGATGACGCGCTAAAGCCAGCATGATCCGGATGGCATAAGCATTATCATAACAGCCCGGAAAGCCGATTACGTGGGTATCTTCTTCGCCATGCGCGATGGCGTGCGCCACAAAACTCGCGCATTCTACCGTATATACGACCAAGACCAGGTTTCGTATGCCCTTGCGCCCATCGGGCCTTAGGTATCCCTGCCAGGTTGCCTTTAAAAGGTTTTTATTGTTTGTCATAATTTTTTATTTTTTATTGATAAACATCTTCATCGGTCGGTGCGCCGGTATCGGTATCTAAGGTACTGGCCCGCTCATCAAACTGACTTTCAATATTGTGTAAATGCACCATCTGCCCGCTTTGAATCGCTTTGAATGCTCTGGCAATCACCACATTATTTTTGCGGATTTCTGCTCCTGCGGGCAGGTCCTCCAGCGCCATTTTATGCCCAAATTTAACCGATTCTACGCACTCCGTTTCCTTCAGGTCGTACTCGCCGATGATTGCTACCGGCCCTTTCTCCAAGTCATCTAAGGCCGTTCCTACATTGTCCGCCCGATGTAAGACAAATAGCCGCTGTTTCATAACACGCCATATTTTTTAAAGGCTTCGGTGGCGCTCATGCCTCCTTCGATTGCCTTGCGAACTACATTTTCGGCACTGGCTTTCTGCAAAGCTTTTTCAATGACTTCCCTTTCGTGCTCTTGCGGAATTACGATTACTCCGTCCATGTCGCCAAAGATCAGGTCGCCGGGATTGATCCAGGTGCCTTCGATTTCAATGGGGACGCGGTACGATTGCACATACGTGCGCACCCGCGAATCCTGCGCAAAGCGCCCGGTGCTGAATACCGGCCAGTTTTGCTCTAATACTTTAGGCGTGTCCCGGTGCGGGCCATTTACCACAGCACCCACGGCCCCGCGCATGCGAGCCGTGGCGGTCATGATTTCGCCCCAAACCGCCGAACTTTGGCTGCCGGTACAAACAAAAACTTCGCCTGGGCGCAGGTCGTCGAGGGCTTCGGTCATATACCCAAAGGGCTTTGGCTGTTCGCCATAAACATCACAAAACAAAACCGGCATAGCCCGGCCCGCCACCTTCATATCCAGCGTCATCGGCTGTATCTGGCGCGGAAGAAACTGATGGTAGCGCCCCAACTGATCCAAAATATCGCCCATCACCGGGGTGTAGAGGCGTTGGCGCATCAACTCAAATAGTTCTTTATCCGTCGTGTACATAATTTTTCTTTTTAATCAATTCGAAAAGCATAAGCCGGCGCGTCTTTTCCGGTTATGGAAAAAGTCAGTACGCCATTTTTATAATCGAACGGAACTTTCGCGCCGCCATCAACCGCCGTAATTTTATGCACCGCATCAAAAGGAACGCCGGAAATTTGCAACTGACCATCCGTTGGTTTTTCCAATGCTAAGAGATATACGGCATCTCCTTTCGACGTAAAACGCACGCGCTCGCCGCCTTTGCCGGTAGC
>CALMSO010000013.1 GCA_937872385.1 uncultured Saprospiraceae bacterium | reverse complement strand
CTATATTCACTTGAAAAATGCTGCCTAAAATCAGCATACATTCTGTAACACTACCCATAATTGCAATGAAATATTTATCGCCCCATCATCCGCGCCGCTCACACGCTAACAAAAACTCCACCACTTCCACATGTCGCTTGGCTTCTGCAATAGTGCTGCCCCAAGTGTACATGCCGTGCCCAGCAATCAGGAAAGCACGCATCTCCTCTGCTTGGGCATAATGTTGCACGGCAGCGGCTAAGGCCGGTATGTCCTGCGTATTGGCAAAAATAGGAATTTTTATCACTACTTCGTGTGTGCTGACGCCGGAAAAGCCTTTCAGTATTTCATAATCACTGAGAAATAACGCACCTTGCGACAACAATTGCCGCGACAGAACCGTGCCCGGTACCGAATGCGTGTGCAGCACACAATGCACTTCTGGATACAATGCGTAAATAATGCTGTGCAAACCGGTTTCGGCAGACGGGCGGCGCGCATCATCTATGGGCTGCCCGCTGGCGGTGACGTAGAGAAAGTTTTCGATCGCAAACGCTCCTTTATCAATCCCGCTTTCTGAGATGTAAAAATTCGCTTCGCTCGGCATCCGAAAGGAATAATTGGACGAAGTAGCCGGCGCCCAGCCCTGCGCATGCAAAAAACGAATGACGTCCACCAACGCTTCTTTTTGTACCACAGCATTTTCCATGCGGCAAAGGTAGCAACTCGCCCAAGGATAGAAAAAGCAAGCGCCATATTTTTGTCAATCTCATGCCAAATGGCTGCACAATGCCACACCCAAAGGCATATTCTTACAACTATTCACAGCGGCGGATGTTGATTTGTTACAATAAAAAATCGTACCTTTGCGGTTTGAATGCGAAAAGTTGCTTTCGCGCTTTTCACGAAAAACATTTTTTGCAACACATTGATAATCATCGGTTTTACAAAAACCATCATTTTACTTTCTAACTATAAAATCCTTTTCTGAATGCAAGCTGTAGAAAACAAGCTGAAGTACAAAGTTAAAGATATCAACCTCGCCGACTGGGGTCGCAAGGAAATTGAATTAGCCGAAGCCGAAATGCCTGGCCTCATGGCCCTGCGCGAGCGCTACGGTGCCAGCAAACCCCTTCAAGGGGCGCGCATCGCGGGTTGTCTGCACATGACCATCCAAACGGCCGTACTCATCGAAACCCTCGTGGAATTGGGCGCTGAGGTCAGTTGGTCTTCCTGCAATATCTTCTCTACTCAGGATCACGCCGCTGCGGCCATTGCTGCCGCTGGCATCCCGGTTTTCGCCTGGAAAGGCATGGACGAAGCCGAATTCAACTGGTGCATTGAACAAACGCTCTACGCTTTTGAAGGTGGCAAACCACTGAATATGATTCTCGACGACGGCGGCGACCTTACCAATATGGTGCTTGACGACAACCCCGAACTCGTGCCGGGCATCAAGGGCCTCAGCGAAGAAACCACCACTGGCGTGCATCGCCTCTACGAGCGCATGAAAAAAGGCACCCTGCCCATGCCTGCTATTAATGTAAATGACTCAGTGACCAAATCCAAATTTGATAATAAATACGGCTGTAAGGAATCGGCAGTGGACGCCATCCGCCGCGGTACCGACGTGATGATGGCGGGCAAGGTAGCGCTCGTGGCTGGCTACGGCGACGTAGGCAAAGGCACGGCTGCTTCTCTGCGTGGCGCGGGCTGCCGCGTGATTGTTACTGAAATTGATCCCATCTGTGCCCTGCAAGCGGCCATGGATGGTTTTGAGGTGAAGAAAATGGTCAATGCCGTGCCCCGCGCCGACATCATCGTGACGGCCACAGGCAACCGCGACATCATCACCGGCGAGCATTTCAAACTGATGAAAGACAAGGCTATTGTCTGCAATATTGGTCATTTTGACAATGAAATTGACATGGCTTGGCTCAAGCAGCACCATGGCAACACCAAAGTGGTCATCAAACCGCAAGTGGACAAATACACCATTGACGGCAAAGATGTGATCGTGCTGGCGGAAGGCCGCTTAGTGAATCTTGGCGTAGGCACGGGGCACCCCTCCTTTGTGATGTCCAACTCCTTCACCAATCAGGTGCTGGCGCAAATCGAACTGTGGACCAACGCCGAGCAATACGAAAACCAAGTATATGTGCTGCCCAAGCACCTCGATGAGGAAGTGGCGCGCCTGCACTTAGCTAAAATCGGTGTGGAACTCGACGAACTGACCCCGGAGCAGGCCGAATACATCGGTGTGGAGCAAAAGGGGCCGTTCAAACCGGAATATTACCGTTATTAAGACTAAATAAAAAATATCAAAGGTGGGGTAACCTGATGTGGTTGCCCTGCCTTCTGATAATTACAATATACCGGAAACAGCAGTGTTTACAAACTTTGTGTAATAAAGACACCATAGAAAAGCAAAGTCTGCGTACCGACATTAATTTCAGTTGTTAGTAACTTTTTAATTACAAAAGCTTGCTTGATAATTTAATATAGAATATATTTGTTGCGGCGTAGTGGGCCTTTTTCACTGCGTTAGCAATGATTGTTTTATCCGTAATTCCAGATTATTAAACCCAATATCATGGAAAAGCAACTCTCCATTATAAATGCTTTGCAAGAAAATAATATTTTTATTAGCGTGCGTAAAAATCGTATGTACAGACCGAACGGAAAGAATATTGCGGGTTTCAAATCGGTGTTAGTTATAATGACTAATCAAAAAGAAGGGCAGGAAATAAAGGAAAAGATAAAAAAGGAATTATCCCCCACAGAATTTGAGATCGAAGATTATAGCAATCCACAGGAAAATGAGGCCTATTTTATGGTCTATTGTAAAGATGCCAGTACCGTTAGTAAAATAGCGGATTCTTTTAATGGGCATCCTATGCGTAGTATTGCTAATTATGTAACAATCAACAAAAAATCTTTAAAGCAAAAAGCGACTATAATAGATAAATTACCCTGAGTTTCTTATTATTCCTTACGCATTCCCTCCTTTTATGCGTTCCCGTACTACTTTCAGTTTACTTCTCACAATGAGTAATTCCGGGTAATCGTATGATTCTACATATTCAGCAAATGCACCCTCCGGTATAACACTTGGTACCAAAAGCTCGAACGGCGCATCCGGTTTTTCCTTGTACAAAATCATGTTGTCCCCCACCAAGGGTTGTTGATAAGCCCCTGTTGTACCTACATTACAGAAAGCGCCATTCAGTATGCCCGATACCTGCCAATGCGGTAGTTTTTCAATCATGTAAAAAGAAATTACCTGCTCGTGATTTTGTAAACCTTTTGTAAAACAAGTAATGCATAAACAGTGATTGAAAACCTTGCTAGTACTGAAGCTGCCAATGAGGTTTGGATACATAGGATGCTCTAAGCTTACCGTAAAATCATTGTGAATAACCATTTTGATTTGCAGGATATTACCATTAGAGTAGCGCCAAATCCAATAGCTGCCAATCATGTTTGTAATATCGCTCACCCGCTCGCCGCGCACCATCAGGTCATCTAATGTTTCTATCGTAGCCGGAGTTGCCCGCAGCACCTGACGCTGCAAGGATATATACTGGCGAATGCGCAAATCATCCTCCTCATCTATATCAGCAGGCTCTCCTTTGGCTAAAAATACCCGCACACTTATGGGAAAAAATTTGGACGTCATGGTCGTGAGCGCGCCCTGTAGATAGGACTGCCTCCGAGCAAAATCATCATTTTCCACCGGAATAATCATAGTCATACCCACCCCTTCTTCGTTCATAAGATTAGCAAAAAAATTGCGCTCCTTTACTATTCCTTTTCCCTCAAAAGGATCGGGCAATAAATCATCATGAAATCCCTTAATGGCTATGATGTATTCCGCGCCACGCTGCTCTATCGTACAACCAAAACATTTGACCGCCTCGCTTTGCTTGGAAAAATAATACCCCGTATAATAAACAACCGCACCTGCTGTAGTATTTGCTTGCAGAAATGCCTCTAAATTATCATACTCCAAAAAAAGCGGATAGATAGCGGCGTAGAGCTTGGGTAACTTGATAGCATTGCCTTTTTCTGCATCCAATCGCCTGTCGTACAGCGCCTTACCATTGATGTTTTTTTTCTTACCGTTCTTTTCTATATAATTTTTAATGGACGCAGTCTCTAACATCATGGCCATAATGCTGTTCTCTTCGTCCACATCTTGCCCATGGCCATATAATGCGGTAGTAGTGGAAGGCACCTCCACACCTTTGGCTTCACACAGCTTGGCGTGCTTCGCCACAATGGCATTATGTAATAGCAGAAAGACCTTGGGGAGCAGGGTTTCTTTTGACATGCATTAATTTTCCTGCTAATATCCAAATTATTCTGGATTATTCCCGGATTATGTATGGATTATTCCTGATTTTTTAGACAAAATCCTGTCTTATACCCAAAAATACGTAATGATTTGGGGGAAATATCATGTTTTTGCACGTAATAATCTTGGACTGCTATTATATAATTATTGCCGTTTTCGCAATTAATCTGGACTGGTTCCATGCTTTTTATAGTGTAGTAATTAACCAGTAAAGAACATAAAAAAAGCATTTAAATAACATGGCTAAAACTTAGCTTTGTAAAAAAACAAAATGGCTATTATCAAAACATTTCTGGTATTTTTTCTGCTTTGCGTGGCGATCGGAGCAGTTGCCTCTAACGACAAAAGTGAAGGCTTGAGCAGCTTGTTTCGCCGAGGTCTGGCGATCATTATCGTGCTGGTAGCTTTGGCTATCGTGGGCTTGTGCATGCTCGATGATCCTGACTTGCAGGAACGGCTTATAGAATGGGTGCTCAGCCTCATTTAGTAGCACGCACGGTTGTCAACTAGCCTGCATGTTATAATGCAGTGTTACTTGCTATTGAGCTATTACAAATTTACAAAATCTTGGGGGATTTTGCAAATTAATTATAATCATTATAAAAGTATTATGCTAATGAAAAATTATCACGACTACCTCCTCGCCCGTGGGCTGGCTGTGGCCGCTTTTTTGGCAGTTGTCATTGCTTATTGGTATTACATCCTGATGGCACTTTTATGCAGTGTGATCGTTGCGGCATTGCTGCTGGCAATCCAGTATTTTTTGGGCTGTGTGCTGTGTAAGGGGCACGGTGTGGTGCATGGGCGCGACGCGGCGCTGGGTACGCATCACCACAATGGCACCTGCCCGATGTGCAGTGGCTGGCGCATACCGCCTCGCAACCGGCGGATTTGGAATAACATAATGAAGCAAGCCGACCTGCGTATAGAACGCTTTAGCCTGCA
Source organism: uncultured Saprospiraceae bacterium (assembly GCA_937872385.1). Lineage (GTDB taxonomy): Bacteria > Bacteroidota > Bacteroidia > Chitinophagales > Saprospiraceae > JADJNW01. The sequence continues at coordinate 24,181 of CALMSO010000013.1, read as the reverse complement.
AGCCAAAAACCTCGAGGCTGCCATTCGCCGTTTAGACCGGCAGAGCCGCCCGGGCGCCAAAACCGATGAGCGTATCGTGCTAATGTATTGGCACCAACGCCAACAGCGCATTGAACAATTGGTAAATGTAGATTTGCAAATCGAGGCCTGCCGCCGAGCGCGCAAACAGGCTCAGATCAATGCGTATCAAGTGTATCTGTTGGACAACCTGAGCCGCGAGCAAGCTGCGATAGATGCTTGGGAAAATAAGTATGGCGACCAGATGTGGGAAACCCTTGACTTCATTCGCAATGTGGACTTAGCTGAGCAAAGCGAACTGCTGCCCTTGCTGCGTGAGCATGACCGCGACTATCTGCCGCTGCTGCCCGACCGCCTTCGCCAGGACATTGAAACCGCTACCGCCGAGCTGGGCCAAATTATTCAACTGAGCCGACCCGAATTGGAGCAGCGTACACGCGCGTAGCCTCAGGCGCGCCAATTTTGAGCAGGTTGCTGCTGCACGTTTGCTTTCTTTCCTGATTTTTATTGCCGCTTGTTTCTTGATTCTTGATAAAAACCGCTTATTTTCAACTTTCCATTTTGTACGCACGGAAAGTAATTTGCCTATGCCACATCATATCGTATTTGGCACCTTAGTGCTTGTACTTGTCTTATTTGTACATGGCCGCATTCGTCACGACCTCGTAGCACTGGGAGCGCTGTGTGCGTTAGTGATTGCGGGCATCATTAATGCCGAAGAGGCTTTTCTGGGCTTCGGACATCCGGCCGTAGTCACAGTGGCAACGGTATTGGTGATTGGCAAAGCCTTAGAATATTCCGGCTTGATTGAATACCTCGGCAAGTGGGTGACCAAAATGGGCAACAGCCTGCCCTTGCAAATATTAACGCTTTGTACATTAGTAGCGGTGGCTTCCGCTTTTATGAACAATGTAGGCGCACTGGCAATTATGATGCCCATTGCTATTCATCTGGCGCGAAGTGGCGGCCATCCGCCTTCTCTTTTTCTGATGCCCATCGCTTTTGCTTCATTGCTGGGCGGTATGACTACATTAATTGGCACTCCACCCAACATCATTATAGCGGCTTTCCGCCAAAACGAATTCCAGCAGTCTTTCGGTATGTTTGACTTTGCACCGGTGGGCATCTTCCTTACGGCAGGCGGTCTGGCATTCATCACTTTGATTGGCTGGCGACTACTACCGGCCAGAGCCGCCCGCCAGTCGAATGCAGCTATATTTGATATTGAAAATTATATCACAGAAGTGCAAGTTGAAAAAACATCCAAAATCAATAATAAAACCATCATCGAATTGCCTATAATTAGTAAGGCGGAGGTACAAATACTTGGCATTGTGCGCAACAACAAACGTATCCATGCACCAGGACCCGAAGAAACTCTGTCAGAAAACGACATTCTCATCCTCGAAACCGATGCCGATGACCTGCACACTTTTTTGAAAGATACAGGAGTCAAGCTGTTGGCTGGCCAAAAATTCCGGAAAGACGCCAAAGGCTCCGAAAGTATCGCCATTACCGAAGCCGTAGTCATGGCCAATTCGTCCCTCATCGGCCGCACAGCTGCCGATTTGCAAATGCGCAGTCGCTACGGAATAAACCTGCTGGCGCTGGCACGCAAGGAGCGTAAAATACACCGGCGGCTGGGGCATGTGTCCTTTCGCACTGGCGATGTACTGCTGCTACAGGGGCGCGCACATTTGCTATCCGACACCATTGTTTCTCTTGGTTGCTTGCCTTTGGCCAAACGCGAACTGCGCCTCGGCTATAAAAGCAAAATACCTTTGGCGCTGGGTATTTTTTCTATATCTATTACTTTGGTAATCAGTGGATTACTGCCCGTACAAATCGCTTTCAGTATAGCAGCCATGGGCATGGTGCTGGCGGGTGTACTACCGCTCAAGGACGTTTATACCAGCATAGATTGGCCCGTGATCGTGCTACTCGGAGCTATGATACCTGTAGGTGCTGCCTTAGAATCCAGCGGCGGCGCCAAAATCATCGCTGAGGCTATTTTGCAAATTGGCAACAGCATGCCCCCCTGGGCCGTACTGGCGCTCATCCTTACGGTCACCATGCTGCTGTCCGGGATAATAAACAATGCGGCCACAGTGGTGCTTATGGCTCCTATTGCCATTAGCGTAGCCAAGGGGCTTGGATTTTCCGTTGATCCTTTTTTGATGGCCGTAGCAATAGGAGCCTCCAGTGCTTTCCTCACGCCGATAGGGCATCAATCCAATACCTTAGTGATGGGGCCCGGGGGCTATCGGTTTGCCGACTATGCGCGGATGGGATTACCAATGTCAATTATCATCGTGGCCTTGGGCACTCCTCTGATTTTGTGGTTTTGGCCCATGTAATAGCCCAACCCTTCGTATCCATTTACATTCATCATAGCAAAGTAAAAATCGCGGCGCATCCATCTTTTTCAATGGTGAAAATGTTTCTATGCTATGTAAATTCACAACCGTAAAAAACAGCGTTTTGAGCCTGCGAAAGTTATTCCGACAATTATTCATTCTGCCGGTGCGGTTTTACCAATTAGCCATCTCGCCGCTACTGCCGTCCACCTGTCGCTATCAGCCCACTTGTTCTAATTATATGATAGAAGCTATTAATGAATGGGGCCCCCTCAAAGGCATCTGGCTGGGACTGAAACGCATCGGGCGCTGCCACCCTTGGGGCGGCCACGGGTACGATCCGGTACCTAAAAAGGGGAATGGGATGAATGGGGGAATGGGATGAATGGGGGGTGCGTTTTTTATTTTATAATACAAATAATTTATAATCAGATGAATACAAAATAATTTATTTTACGATATGATTATAAGAAGACCGCGCAGAAATCGCGCTTCGGCAGCTATTCGCAGCATGACACAGGAGACGCATCTGGGGCCCGAGCACCTTGTACAACCTCTTTTTTTGATAGATGGGCAAAATATTCGGCAAGAAGTAGCGTCCTTGCCTGGCACGTTTCGCTTTTCGCCCGACCGGGTATTGCAAGAGGTGGAAGATTGCCTGCAAGCGGGGCTTACCAATTTTATTTTGTTTCCGGCAGTAGCGGATGGTTTAAAAAACAAAACCGCCAGCTATAGTTATCATCCAGACAATTTTTATCTAAAAACAGCTACCGCCATCAAGCGCCGCTTCCCAGAAACCTGCCTCATCAGTGATGTAGCCATGGATCCTTACAACTCCGACGGGCACGACGGCTACGTGCGCGATGGCAAAATCCAAAACGACGAAACCCTGCCCATACTGGCGCGGATGGCCGTAGCCCAGGCCGCAGCGGGTTTTGACCTACTCGGCCCTTCCGATATGATGGACGGCCGCGTGGCCGCACTACGCGAAGCACTTGACGAAGCCGGTTTCGCCGACACGGGCATTATGTCTTACACCGCCAAATACGCCAGCGCTTTCTACGGCCCTTTCCGGACGGCGCTCGACTCGGCACCCCGCGACCTCGAAAACGTACCTAAAGACAAAAAAACCTATCAGATGAACCCTGCCAATCGGCGCGAAGCACTCATCGAAGCCGAATTGGACGCTGCCGAAGGGGCTGATTTTCTGATGGTAAAACCCGCATTGCACTACCTTGACGTCATTCACCTATTGAAAGAAAATTTTGATTTGCCCATCGCGGCCTATCATGTCAGTGGCGAATGTGCTATGCTGTTGGCGGCTTGTCGCAATAGCTGGTTGGACTATGAACAAGCCATGCCCGAAACCTTGCTCAGCATCCGGCGGGCGGGCGCGGATGTCATTATCAGCTACTTTGCTAAAGATTTTGCCTTGCGTAGCAAGAGTTGAAAAGCTCGAAAAGTAAAGGTCGGAACACTTGTCAAGGATGTAAAAATCGCTCAGTCAATATACCGCTTCACCAGATCGCTGTAAGCATCAATGCGGCGGTCGCGGAAAAACGGCCAAATGCGGCGCACGTCTTCGGTGCGTTGTTTGTCAATTTCAACTACGGCAAAATCCTCCCGATCTATCGGTGCTTGGTAGAGCAATTCGCCCTGCGGCCCTGCCACGAAGCTTTGCCCCCAAAACTGAATACCGCCGGTGACGCCCGTCCAGTCGGGCTCGTAGCCAGTTCGGTTCACTGCAATCACAGGCAAACCATTGGCTACCGCGTGCCCGCGCTGACTGATTTGCCAGGCGCCAAATTGCCGGTCTTTTTCTGCCTGTGGGTCTGTGCTTTCCCAGCCGATGGCCGTCGGATAAATGAGCATTTCGGCACCCGCTAAGGCCATGAGCCGTGCACCTTCCGGATACCATTGATCCCAACAAACCAGCACTCCAAGCTTGCCCACGGAAGTTTGCATTGGCTGGAAACCCAAATCGCCCGGCGTGAAGTAAAACTTTTCGTAATAAGCCGGATCGTCCGGAATGTGCATTTTGCGGTATTTGCCGACCATGGAGCCATCGCGCTCGAATACCACCGCCGTATTGTGATAAATACCTGGTGCCCGTTTTTCAAACAAAGAGGCGACCAACACCACGCCCAGTTCTTGGGCAATGTTAGAAAACACCGCCGTGGAAGCCCCAGGAATCGGTTCCGCCATATCGAACTTGCTCGTATCTTCTGCTTGACAGAAATAAATGCCCGTGTGCAGTTCTTGCAGCACTACCAGCTCCGCCCCTTGCGCAGCGCAGGCGCGAATACCCTCTATACTTTTAGCAATATTTGCTTCGCGGTGCTCGGTACAGGCCTGTTGCACCAGTCCGATTTTCAGTTTGTTCATTAATCAAATTTTCCTCATTTATATTCCGTTGTAAATGAAGTTTGTATCTGTGTTTATTGTAATCCGCCCTTGAATGCATTACAAAATGCAAGCAAGCCAACGTTGCCCGAAAAGGGACATTTTCAGAAAGTTTTGCATCGTATTTTCCTTGCTACACAAGCCCGTTTCAATATGCTCTGGCAAACAACACCCGCTGCCGCGAAGGCTGCCCAGTGAGGATGCACTTCCCGTCTTCTGGCTCGGCATCTAATGGAATGCAGCGAATGGTCGCTTTGGTCAGCTCCTTGATTTTTTCTTCCGTTTCGCTGGTACCGTCCCAATGCGCCAATACAAAGCCGCCTTTGCCGTCGAGCACATCTTTGAAATCGTCGAAAGTATCTACTTTGGTGGTATGCGTTTCGCGGTAAGCGAGGGCGCGATTGTAAAGATGCTGCTGAATATCGGAGAGCAATTGCTCCACGTAGTCGGCGATGCCAGCTAAGGGCACAGCGTTTTTTTCTTTTGTATCGCGGCGGGCCACCTCTACTTGGCGGTTTTCCAGATCGCGCTCACCAATGCCAATGCGCACCGGAATACCGTGCATTTCGTGCTCGGCAAATTTAAAACCAGGCCGCTTGCGGATGTCGGTATCGTATTTTACAGAAATACCTTTGGCGCGCAAGGCTTGCATAATCTGTTCGGCTACCGCGCCAATCGTATCATTGGGTTTTGGAATCGGCACAATCATCACTTGCGTGGGCGCGAGCCGTGGCGGCAGTACGAGACCTTCATCATCAGAATGCGTCATAATCAGCCCGCCGATAAGTCGGGTAGAAACTCCCCACGAAGTAGCCCAGACATACTCTTCTTGGTTGTTTTCATTCAAAAACTTCACATCGAAAGCTTTCGCAAAATTCTGCCCCAGGAAGTGCGAAGTACCCGCCTGCAGAGCCTTGCCATCCTGCATGAGCGCCTCGATGCAGTAAGTATCTTCGGCCCCGGCAAAGCGCTCGTTGACCGTTTTGACACCTTTTATCACTGGCATGGCCATCCATTCTTCCGCAAACCGAGCGTACAAGTCGAGAATTAGGCGGGTTTCAGTTACAGCTTCTTCGGCGGTAGCATGAGCCGTGTGCCCTTCTTGCCAGAGAAATTCGGCGGTGCGCAAAAACAGGCGCGTACGCATTTCCCAGCGCACTACATTAGCCCATTGATTGATGAGCAGGGGCAGGTCGCGGTAGGAGCCGATCCAGTCGCGGTAGGTATTCCAGATGAGGGTCTCGGAAGTTGGCCGCACGATGAGTTCTTCTTCGAGGCGTGCTTCGGGGTCCACTATCACTCCGCCGCCGTTCGGGTCATTCTTGAGGCGATAATGCGTTACTACGGCGCACTCCTTGGCAAAACCCTCTACGTGGGCGGCTTCTTTGCTCAAAAAACTTTTGGGGATGAACAGCGGGAAATAAGCATTGACGTGCCCTGTTTCCTTGAACATTCGGTCTAATTGGTCCCGCATGTTTTCCCAGAGGGCAAAACCGTGTGGCTTGATGACCATACAACCGCGCACCGCCGAATTATCGGCGAGGTTGGCTTTTTTTACAATATCCAAATACCACTGCGAGTAGTCTTCGCTCCTGCCCGTTATTTCCTTTGCCATAATTTTATTCTGACTTGCAAATGACGATTTGTCGTTTAAATGTGTTTTTTTAGAAAAAAATCGTTACTTTGACGCCAATTATGACGTCTAAAAAAAGAGCTGTGTGTGCTTCTGAAAAGGGAATTTGCTTGTTTTAACAAAGGTTAAAGTCCGTTTTTAAAGATTTTAACATTTAAAAAAGGCACTTTAAATTCGCTTTAACAGAAAAATTGACACAAAAGTAATAAATTAGGTGTTGCAAGTAATAGAGAGTCATTGGTAATTACGATAAAAATCTACAATATGAAAAATATCACACTGAAAGTCTGGCTTTTGTCTATCGCTATCCTGATGGCGGGCAGCGCCTCGGCGCAGTACGATGACATGTACTTCGACCCGGATAAGGACAGGGGCTTCTTTGACGGCTACCAAGCCAACAAGAATACCCGTAGCGGCAGAAACAGCTACGACTACACGAATCGCAATCGTGGTTATGAAAACGATTATGCTTACGACGACGAGTATTACTACGACGATCAGGAGTTTGCATATTACGACGACTACGATTTTCACTACTCTTCGCGTATCCGGCGTTTTCACCAGCCGTACTACGGCTTTGGTTTCTTCGACCCGGTATATGTGGATATGTTTTACTACGATCCCTTTATGATGCCCGGCGCTACGGTGCTGATTTATGACGATGTTTTCGCCTTTAATAACTGGTATCGTTTTAATCGTTTCAACCGCTGGAATCGCTGGAACAACTTCAATGTAGGCTTTGGGATGGGTTTTGGGTTCGGCGCGTTCAATCGCTGGGGCAATCCTTGGGTAAGCCCTTGGGGTTTCAACAATTTCGGCTGGAACCGCTGGAACAATCCTTGGGATCCGTGGAATCGCTGGGGCGGCTTCAATAGCTGGTATGGCCCTGGTATGGTCAACAATTTCTATAACTTCGGCGGCGGTTTTTACTGCCCGCCCACTTGGGGCAATAACTATGTTTATAATAGTGTAAATGCCGTACGTAGCAATACCATCTATGCACCACGCACTACCGGTGTAGCTTATACACCTGCTGCGAATGGTCGGGAAATCCGGCGAGAAACCCCGAAAGATGTAACCAATAATGCGGGCAACGTGACGGGTGCCACGCCCATGCCCAACACGGGTAGAGCGCAGCGCGTAGAAGGCGCTGACCAAGCGGTAGCCGGTAGAACATCAACCGAGCCGGAGCGTATTCGCATCTTCGACGATACGGAAAGAGCGCGGGTGTTCGACCCGGAGCGTGTGCAGCGCGAAGCCAACCGCACGGCCCCCGGCAGAGGAAGCTACGACGATCGCAGTATTGACCGCGATAGCCGCAGCATTAATCGCAACCCGAACGCCACGCAGCGTCAGCAAGATACGCGCCGCTACGAAGATACGCGCCGTCGCAACGATACTTACGCTCCGCCAAGAACGCGGGAAAATACCAACCCGACCAGAACGCGGGAAAGTACCAATCCGACCAGAGTACCGCAAGCTACTCCGCCGAGAACACGCTCAGCCGAGCCAACTCGTCGCAGCAGCGGCAACTCGCCTTCGGGTACATATCGCGGCAGCGAAAATCGTTCTACTTCGCCCAGTTGGAACAACAGCCGCAGCACTTCGCCATCAAGCTCGCCCTCTCGTATGGGCAGTGGTAGCAGCCGCAGTAGCTCGCCTTCTGTGAGTCCGAGTCGAAGCAGCAGTGGCTCTTCGATGGGCAGCGGCCGTTCGAGCAGCGGAAGCAGTAGCGGCAGCAGCCGTTCGAGCAGTGGTAGCAGCCGCAGCGGTAGCCGGGGCAATTAGTAAATAGCAACACAATCATATCTTGCTCTTATTGAGTTTGTGGAATTGCGTAAAGTGGGTGGACACCGAAAACATGTCTCCACCCACTTTTTTTTGCCAAAACCATACGAAAACCCTTTTGTTATAACATTATCAAACTGCACAGCCAATGAACAATCGCATTTTAACTATGCTGCTCCTCATTTTTTGCAGCACTCACCTCTTCAGCCAAACCGCAGCCGATGCGCTGCGCTTTTCCCAATTCGATTTTGGCGGCACAGCTCGCGCAGTGGGTTCAGGTAGCGCGCTGGGGGCACTTGGTTCAGATTTTTCGGCACTTAGTGTCAATCCGGCAGGGTTGGGCTGGTACCGCCGCTCGGAGTTTGTTTTCACACCCGGTATTGCTTCGTCGGGTACTACATCCCGATTGCTCAATAGCGAACCCGGCGGCCTGACCGAAGATAATCGCTCGGCTTTCAACTTAGCCAGCCTCGGCACGGTGATTGCCTCCAATCCGCGTAGCCAAGACTGGACAACCTTCAATTTTGCCATTGGCTTCAATCGAGTGGCTGATTTCAACCAGCGTTTCTTTTTTCAGGGCAATTCGCAAGGCTCTATTGTCAATCGCTTTCAAGAAATTGCCAACAGCGGCGCCGGTCTCGGCAATTTTGAAAGCCGCATTGCGCACGGGGCAGAAGCCATTTATGATTTTGACAATACTGGCGTTTTTAATTCCGATTTCGAATTGGCACCTAATGCCATTATCAATCGAAACCAGACTGTGATTAATCGCGGCTCTATGAGCGAACTGGGGATTTCCATTTCCGGCAATTACAAAGAAAGAGTACTTCTCGGCGTGACGGTTGGTCTGCCTTTCATCAGCTTCACAGAAGAAAAAGTCTATCGGGAAAGTGACCCCAATAATGAAGTGCCTTTTTTTGAAAGCCTCGAATACCGCGAACGCCTGACCACCACCGGTGTAGGCATCAATCTTAAAGCGGGCATTATTGTACGCCCACATCAGGCACTGCGGCTTGGCGCGGCCGTGCACACTCCGACTACCTTCCGCCGCCTCGAAGACAATTATCGCACTGCCATGGATTACAATTATGTGGACGACGGGCAATTTTTTCAAGGCAGAGACTCCCTCGACGGGATATTTCAATATCGGCTGCGCACCCCCTGGCGCTACATCGGCAGCGCGGGCCTGATTGTCGGAAAAACTGGTTTCCTCTCGGCTGAAGCCGAATGGGTGGATTATAGCAATAATCGCTTTACTTTCACCAATCTTTCCTTTTCTAACGACGAACGCATCGCCAATGACAGCATCACAGCTACGCTTTCCCAGGCCGTCAACATCCGGCTGGGCGGCGAGTTGGCTTACGAAATTTTTCGCTTTCGGGCTGGGCTAGGGCTGCATGGCTCGCCTTACGCAGGCGTGAACGACACCGATACTTCTTACAGCTTTGGGCTGGGCATCCGCGAGCAGTCGTTTTACATTGATTTGGCGTTTCGGCGGCGGCAGTTTGGTAGCACTTACCTGCCCTACCGTACTTCGCAGGCCCCCATGCAAGTAGTGAACAACCAGCGCAACAGCGACCAATTTTTACTAACGTTCGGATTCCGATTCTAAAAAGAGCTTTGCCCATCATGCGAATCAAGGGTATTCTAAGGGCATCTTCGCCGCCCTAATTGTGCAGATTATTAGCCCGATTTTCCTTACTTTTAGCCCTTGATTTGTATGATTCATTCTGAACAAGCCCTTGATATATATGCTGAAGCGCTTAGTGAAAATGACCTTCCAACCCGATAAAGTGAACGACTTCATTGCCGTTTTTGAAGAAAGTAAGCACAAAATCCGGGCCATGCCGGGCTGCCATCATCTCGAATTGTGGCGCAGCGGCTCGGTTTTTTTCACCTACAGCATCTGGGAAAGCGAGCAGGCACTCAATCATTATCGCTACTCGGAGCTGTTCAAGTCCACTTGGGCGCGTACCAAACCACTCTTTGCTGAAAAAGCAGAAGCCTGGTCGCTCCAGATTGAGAGCGAAACAGCGTAACTTTGTCCTATGGACACCATACAACTCAACGATTATAATATCTACATCGGCGACGTAGCCCAAAGCCTGCCGAAATTTTTGCAAACGCAGCGCTACTCCCGCATATTTGTGCTCTGCGACGACAACACTGAGCAGCACTGCCTGCCACGCTTAGAAGCTTCTTTGGATACCAAAGACTGGACGCTAATAAAAATACCGCCCGGCGAGCAGCACAAACACATTGAAACGTGCAAATTCATCTGGTGGCAAATGATGGAGCAAGGCGCCGACCGGCAAGCTTTATTGCTCAATCTTGGCGGCGGCGTCATTGGTGATATGGGCGGCTTTTGCGCAGCTACTTACAAACGCGGCGTAGATTTTGTGCAAATACCCACCACCCTGCTGGCACAGGTAGATGCCTCTATTGGTGGCAAATTGGCCATTGATTTCATGGAAATCAAAAATAGCATTGGCGTTTTTCGCAATCCACAGGCAGTGCTGATTGATCCGCTTTTTTTGAAAACCCTTTCCGGGCGCGAACGGCGCAGCGGTTTTGCCGAAATTATAAAGCACAGCCTTATTGCTGACAAGCTGCAATGGCGCAGCATTCGCAACCTAACCGGCCTATCCGACGCCGACTGGCAGACCTTCATTCCGCTGTCTTTATACGTCAAAAAACGCATCGTGGAAGAAGACCCCTACGAGCGCGGCATCCGCAAGGCGCTCAACTTCGGGCACACCATCGGGCATGCCCTCGAAAGCTTGATGCTGGAAACCGTTAGCCCGCTGCTGCACGGCGAAGCCATTGCCATCGGTATGATTTGCGAAAGCTGGCTCTCGCATCGTTTGCTGGGTTTACCAGTCGCAGATCTCAATGACATTACGAACTTTATCCTGCGCATTTTTGGGCATCATCCGGTATCTGAAACAGATTTTCCAAGGCTATTGCAATTGATGCAAAATGATAAGAAGAATGAAGCCGGGCACATCCTTTTTTCGCTGGTACATCCGCTTGGGCAGGCCGCCGTCAATCAGACAGCGGATGCAGAAATTATTTTTGAAAGCCTGCGTTATTACAATCGTTTGGTGGCATCCAAAACCACGGAATCGTAATTTTTTTTATACCTTTACATAGATTTAATCATTAGCAAAGGCAGGCTGTTTTACCAAAAAAAGATAGCATGAATTTTCAGGACTATATGATGGATAATGGCGAACATCCGCAGTATCAGCAGATTATCAAATGGATTTGGCGGCTGACTTTCGCAGGTATAATTGCCACCATTTTGTTATTTATAGTGCTTTCCTTTACCAATTTGCCGTCGGTAGAGCAGTTGGAAAACCCCAAAAGCGAACTGGCTTCGCAAGTGCTGGCGGACAATGGCGAGGTCATCGGGCGTTATTACACCGAAAATCGGGTGCCCGTGCCGTTCGATTCGCTATCGCCCAATTTGGTTCGGGCTTTAGTTTCAACGGAAGACGAGCGCTACTACCGGCACAGTGGCATTGATTTTATGGCGCTGGGGCGCGTAGCTATCAAAACCGTTTTGCTGCGGCAAAGTAGCTCTGGCGGGGCAAGTACGATCACGCAACAGTTGGCAAAATTGCTCTTCACCGGCGAAAAAGGGTCGGGCTTGACGCGTATTTTTCAGAAGCTCCGCGAGTGGATTATTGCCGTAAGGTTAGAAAGAAAATACACCAAAGAGGAAATCATAGCGATGTATCTCAATAAATTTGAATACATCAATGGTGCCTATGGTATTAAAGCCGCCTCGGAAATTTATTTTCAAAAACAGCCCTCCACACTCGATGTGCACGAAGCCGCTACGCTGGTGGGTATGCTGAAAAACCCCTCCTTGTTCAATCCGCTGCGCCGCCCCGAAATGACCCTCGAACGCCGCAACGTGGTGCTGCGACAAATGTATAAAAACAGGGCACTAACCGAAGCACAGTATAATGAATATCGCCAGAAGCCTCTGGAGCTTAACTTTACCCGGCAAACGCATATTGATGGTATCGCGCCTTATTACAGAATGGAGTTGGCGAAACACCTGAAAGACGTGCTCGACCAGCCGGAGTACCGCAAGCCCGATGGCAGCAAATACGATATTTACCGCGACGGTCTGAAAATTTATACCACCATTGACCCGGTCATGCAGCGCATTGCCGAAGAGGAGATGATTAAGCACATGGCTAAGGTGCAAGCTTCTTTCTGGCGTACTTGGCGCAAGCTCGACCCCTGGACCTACCGCAGTGGCTCCCGACTTGACATCAGCCTCGATATGCGCCGCGATGCCCTGACCAAACTCGTCCGGGCTTCTGACCGCTATCAGTCTTTGCGCGCTACTTATCTGACCGACGTGCTGGGCCGCCTGCAAGCCGAGTTTGATGACCTTCGCTTCAGTGAAGACGACCGCGAAATAGAGCGTATTATTCAGGAGTATAACAAACCTGGCTATCTTACTGAGTTGGTGGCACAAAAAATGATTAGCTCCAACCTCGCAGCCCGCTATCGGCGTGTGCTCGAAAGTTCGCATTTTTCTGCCTTGCGCACCCGCTGGGATCAGTTGCAAGAAGCGGCCGATCGCGCGTTTAAAACACCGGTAGAAATGACTGTTTTTGCCTACAACGAGCGCATGGAAACCGACACCGTAATGAGTCCGCTGGATTCTATCAAATACCACCGGATGTTTTTACAAACGGGCATCTTGGCTGTGGACCCCGTCACTGGCTACGTCAAAGTGTGGGTGGGAGGCATCAATCACAAGTATTTCCAGTTTGACCACATCAAGCTCAACCGACAGGTGGGCTCCACGTTCAAGCCATTTATTTACGCTACCGCTATTGCCATGCAAGGCTTGTCGCCCTGTTATCGAGTACTCGATGCCCCTACGACCATTGCCCCCGGCGACGGCAGCTTCCGGCTCTTGCAATCCTGGACGCCCGAAAACTCCAGCGGCAAATACACTTACGAAGAAATGACGCTGAAGGATGCCCTGCGTGGCTCGGTGAACACCGCTTCGGTCAGTCTGATGAAACTACTCGGCGATACCGAGCCAGTGCGTGGCCTGATTCATCAAATGGGTATTGATAGCTCGGTACGCTACCCCAACGGCCGCTACCGCGTGCCCCAAACGCCCTCGATTTGCCTTGGCGCTACCGACCTCTCGGTGATGGAAATGACTGGCGCTTACACTACTTTTGCCAATAATGGCACATATAGCAAACCGGTTTTTATTACCAAAATAGAAGACCGCAACGGACGGGTTATCTATCGGGAAATGCCGCAGGAGCGCGCAGCCATTCCGCCCAATGCCAACTATGTAATGGTGGAAATGCTCAAATTTGCCGGCACTGGCATCGGCGGACAACTCAAAACCGAGGTAGGTGGCAAAACCGGTACCACCAACGACTATGTGGACGGCTGGTTCATGGGCATTACGCCGCGGCTCGTGGTGGGCACTTGGACCGGGGGCGAAGATCGCTGGATACGCTTCCGCGACATTACATTCGGGCAGGGAGCTTACATGGCCCGGCCCTTCTTCCGGGAGTTCATCAAACGCCTCGAAAATGACCCCAATACCGGCTGGGACGCTACCGCGCGCTTTTATCGGCCGCCTGGCGATTTGGGTATCGAGTTGAATTGTAATGAATACCAACGGCCGCGCCGCTCGCAAGAAGATTTCGATGATGAGCGGTTCACGGATGATATTTTCGGGGATGAACGGCTTTTTGAGCAAGAATGACCAAGCATTAACGCAAGTGAGGTTTTGTCCTTGTTTTTATTATAAAAAACTGATTTTCAAATAATTAAACCCAATCAGCGTGCATTTCGCTGGCTAAAAATTGATAAAAATGAAACCATACCAAATAAACGCATTGAACGCTTTGGTACTAATTGGCATGGGGCTTTGGGGCTACTTCAGCTCTGCATCGCCTTCGCCTACGGCCCTGATTCCGGTGGGCTTTGGAGCCATCTTCGCTTTAGTCACGCCCATGTTTCGCAAGGAGAATCGTATAGTGGCGCACATTGTAGTCTTGCTCACCTTTTTGCTCATCATCGCCCTGTTCATGCCTTTGCGCGGCGCCATAGGCCGCGGCGATACCATGGGTACTGTGCGCGTCGGTATTATGCTGGCAGTTTCCGTGGTGGCAATGGGTATTTACATCAAAAGTTTCATTGATGCACGCAAGGCGCGGGCGAGCAAGGAGTAATGCTGTTTACGATATGTGAAATCCGATTTACGATTTTGTAAAGCCTTGAAAAACAGGTTTTTGAACGCAAACAAATGCGTCATTTCCAATTGAAAATAGTATAACAGTCAGTGGGGAATCATCGAGTGAACGAACCAAATAGACGGCTCACCGAATTAACCACTTTCTTCGAACAGCCAACTGCGCACCATAAAAGCAACCAGGTATGAATCCACTTTGGGGAATAGACCTCGGCGGCACCAAAATTGAAGGGGTCGTCATTGAAAGTAAAGACAATCCAAATGTACTCGCCCGTATGCGCGTGCCGACTGAGCAGCAAGGCGGCTACGGCCACATTATACAACAAATCAGCAAGCTCATCGGGATGCTGGAACAGGAAACCGGCCTGCGGCCCGAGCGCGTTGGCATGGGTACACCCGGTACGCTTGACCCGGCCACACAACTGATGAAAAATTGTAATACAACCAGCCTTAATAACCAGCCCTTGCGCAAAGACCTCGAAACGCAACTCGGTATTCCTTTTACTTTAGCCAATGATGCCAACTGCTTTGCAGTAGCCGAAGCTCGGTTTGGCGCGGCGCACGAGGTAGCCCCCAATGCAACGGTGGTTTTCGGGGTGATACTCGGTACTGGTGTAGGCGGTGGCTTAGTAGTGAATGGGAAAGCAATCAACGGAAAACAAGGCATCGCAGGCGAATGGGGACACAACTTCTTGGACGAATCGGGCGGGCGGTGCTACTGCGGCAAGATAGGCTGCGTAGAGACGATCATCTCCGGCCCCGCATTAGAGCGCCACTACCAAAGCCTGACTGGCACCCGGCTCAAGCTCCGCGAAATTGCCGAGCGCTCTGGCCACGAAGACGCAGCACGCCAGACCATCCAACGGTTGACGCATTACTTCGGTAAGGCTATTTCTGTGATTATCAATGTATTGGATCCCGATGTCATCGTACTTGGTGGCGGCGTGGGCAACATCCAGGAGCTATATACCGAAGGCGTGGAGGCAGCCAAATCTTTCGTTTTCAATACTGGCGTGAAAACCATTGACACCGTTTTCTTGCGCCCGAAGTTGGGCGACAGTGCCGGCGTTTTTGGGGCGGCCCTTTTAGTGGCCTGACCCCACTAATTGTACCTCACTTTGTGGCGGTAAAATTAATCCCAAAGAAAAAATACTCCTGCCGCCAACGACTTTGTAAGGCCTGCTCGCGGGCAATCAGCTCCTCTATATTGGCGAAGCGATGCGTTTGCCAAGGCAATAAATAGCGGATGTATTCTACACTTTCGGCATCGAATCGGAAACCAGCTTGCGCAAAAAGCGCCCGCCAAGCAGCCACACTGCGAATGTTTTCATTGCCCAGCAAAATGTCTTTTTGCAGCTTTTCATCATGAATGGTGATGACGCGCCGGTTGCCTCTTTGCAAAAATAACTTCGCATTTTGAATAATATTATGTCCGTTTTCTTCAATTGCGATAAGCGCACCGCCCGGTCGCAGTGCTTTGTGCAGTAGCCCCAGCGCTTCGTTTATCGGCTCCAGGTGGTGCAGCGTATCCTGAATAATGATGGCATCGAACGAATCGGGTTCTATTTCCATATCAAACAGATTTTCGTAGGAAATATCCAACAGCGAAACATCTCCAAACTGCCGCCAGTACGCTAATCGGCGAGGGATTTGCTCATAGTAAAACTCCAGCGTATTGCCGCGCACGGGTACGCCATTCATTGCTAAAAAAAGCGCCGTAGTAGCATAGCCGCAGCCGCAATCGAAAATGCGCGTGGCATCACCACCGGGTGGCAAATGCTGCTGGATGTAGCGCAGCCGTTGGCAGAAGTAAGCTTGGCGAAAGTGCAGCCGGGCGGGCGATTCCAGAAATTTGTAATAGCGCCAGAGGTCGCGGTTGTTCGCTAATTCTTGCAGGAATAGTTCAAAAAAACGTTCGACTGTCATACGGTACGTGCCTCAGCATATTTAGATAACTGCAAAGGTAAGAAATATCGTTCTTTGGCAAATCATGTAAAGAGATTATACCATTTACGAAGTTCGATTTACGATTTACTATTTTATAAATGTTTTGAAAAACAGCAGGTTGAGCAAAAGCAAGCACACCATTTCGTACTAAAAATGAGTGTAAAGATAATCAGCGGCTGGCTATGGTTTGCTGTGCGTCAATAGATTGCCTCGTGCCTATGGAGTTGAGCTGATTGATGGTTTGATCGAGGCTTTGCAAAATATGGATATTGGCAAACGACTTCAAATTTTGGGCCACCACTTGGTAGCCGGAGAGTAGTACCTTAGCTTCAGAGAAAGTTTTGGACAGCTTTTCGGCGTAGCTTTGCACGGATTCTTTGGCAAAAGTCTCAGTAATCATTGTGAAAATATAGTGCGGATGGTGAATATCGTAGGCATCCTTAATATCGGTGAGCGACATCTCCTGCCCGATGTAAATGACCTGATGCCCCCGCGACTTGATGAGGTAATGCATGAACAGCATGGTCAGTTCTTGCTTTTCGCCTTCCGGCAAATAGATGAGAAATTTGCGCCGATTTTTGTCGCTGGTCAGCGGTATTTTATCAATAGCAACAATTATTTTTTGCCGAATGAGGTAGCTGATAAAATTTTCCTGTGCCGGATTGATTGAGCCGGTAAGCCAGAGTAAGCTCAATTTTTCAAGAAAAGGATAGACAATCTCCAGCATGGTGCGTTCGAAGCCTATCTGGCTGATATTGGTGGTGACGATGCGATCAAACTTGTACTCGTCCATTTCTATCATCGAAATAGTGAGCGCATCGAGCTGTGTATCATATTCAAAATTCATTTCCGAAATAGCAGCTACTTTCTCAGCTACTTCCTCACGATTCATCTGGGCTATTTTAGAAATTTTGATGCCATTTTTGTTGAGCAGTGCTACATTAAGCAAAAATTTGAGATCTGCATCTTGGTAATAACGAATGTTGGTACGGGTGCGCTGCGGGTCAATGATACCGTAGCGCTGCTCCCATATCCGAATAGTATGCGCTTTGATGCCGGATAATTTTTCCAAATCCTTTATTGAATATACCGCCACAGCTTTTCCTGATTAATTGGTCAACCGCAAAATATAAAAATGTTTGACAATTTGACAAATCTTGCTTTTGCCGCGCCTCAGTTGCTTTACGCAGTAGTGGGCATCAATTACCTGCCGTATTCACACAAAATTTGCCAGACAACTAACTACTTTTGGGGTGTACTCCGGTTAAAAAATAAAAACATTGTTCTGAACTGCTGAAAGGCACAATAGTTCTATTGCACCTGATATATATTGTTTAAGTTTTACAATTGTGAAACAGAGGCATACCTAATTTGTTTAACAAAATGTAATTTTCGTGACTAAAATCAGGTCTGAACTGCTCCCCCCTGCAAATCGGAGTTCGATTATAGATTTTTTATTTATTTTTAGCAGGCTTTTATCGGCTCCGGTTTCGGCAGCGCGTTCTACTGCAATAGCGAAAAACGGGGCATACGCACACAAACCATTAACAACCAACCATTTACAAAAAACACATCCTATGAAAATATTTTCACTACCTATTATTTGTTTTTTGCTACTGGGTGTGGCCCTGAGCGCACAGAACCGAAGCTGTGTTTATCGCCTCGAACTCTACGACACCGGCGGCGACGGCTGGAATGGCGCTTTCCTCACTTTTATTGACGGCAACCGCGACACGACTATCTTCACCCTCGATGGCATCAACGACGACGGGGCTTTCCGGGCTTTCGACGTAGCAGTCAATCACCGCGATACCGTTGGTTTTTTCTTCACCCGCGGCTCCGCCAACAATCAAATCAGTTACGCCATTTTCAATCCAGATGATGTGCGGGTCTTTGCCAACGGACCTAATCCAATAGCCAATACCCTTTTCACAGCAATCGTCTCTTGCCCCGGGTGCTTTTCCGACCTCGTAAGTGGTGAACGTCTCGTGGACATCAGGGCTTTCACTGCCCAAATAGCTTGGGATACCCTGCGCGATGCCGCCGCCTATCTGGTGCGCTACAATGTGCAAGGTGCTCCCCCCAATGCGAGTACCCTGTTGCGCAGCGCTACGCCGGCCGCTACCTTGCGCAATTTGCAGGAGAATACGCCCTATCAATTTTTCCTCGCTGCCATTTGCGCCGACGGCGATACGACTGCCTTTGCCGGCCCCTTTTCCTTCCGTACCCTTTGGGCCAACGACGTGGGCATCATTGATATTTCTACGCCACAAACCGCCTGCGGCCTAAGCCCCGCCGAGGTCATTACCGTCACCCTGAAAAATTTTGGCGGCAGCCCACAGTCGCTCATCCCTTTTAAATACAGTGTAAACGGCGAGCCGGCTGGTATCCCAATTCCGGTGGATGGGCTTTTCACGGGTGTACTGGGCAAGGACAGCACCTTTACAATTGAATTCAAAACCAATTTTGACCTGTCAGAACCTGGGGAATACGTCATTCAAGCCTGGACGGAGTTAGAAAGAGAAAGCAACCCCGATAATGACACCACTACCATTACGATAATTCATATCCCTGTTATTGAGCAATACCCCTACCAAATGGATTTTGAAACCTGGAGCGGTGGCTGGACGGTGGACACCGGCAGTGTCAATTCCAGTTGGGCTTTTGGTGCGCCGCGCGGCCCCATGCTCAATACGGCTGCCAGCGGCCAAAACGCTTGGGTAACCAATCTGACCGGCAACTACAACAACTCTGAGGTTTCCTATCTGCTGTCGCCTTGCATGGATTTTTCGGTGCTGGCCGAAGATCCGCGCATTGCCTTCTCATTATACGTTGCGACCGAGGCCTGCTGCGATCGCGCTTGGTTAGAAATGAGTCTCGATGGCGGCGCTACTTGGAGCAAGGTAGGCACAGCAGGCACGGGCATCAATTGGTACAACAACGCGGAAAATAACGTCTGGAGCGGCACGGGAGGCTTCACCGGCTGGACCACCGCGTCCAACATTCTGAACGGCTCCGCCGGACAACCCGACGTGCGGCTGCGTTTTGCCTTTACTTCCAATGGCACCATTGTCAATGAAGGCATCGGTATTGATGATATTTTCATCTTCCCGCCGTTGGCACGCGATTTGGCAACTTTGTCGGCTACAACTACTGCTGCTGTAGAATGCGGCAGCGAGGAAGGCCGCGTAACAATGACCATCAGCAATTTTGGCACTTCGCAAGTGACGGGCTTCAATGTAGGCTACCGCGTCAACAATGGGCCACCCGTTGTAGAAAACGTAGGTGCGCTCAGTCTTATGCCTGGCGCTCAGTCCGAATATACTTTCAATACGCCATTTCCAACTACCATGGGCACCAATTTTAAGGTAGTGGTATGGACAACGGCACCTGGCGAACTTTTTCCAGCCAATGATACCGCCCGATTCAGTGTGATGACAGCAATGGACATCCCCTTCGTAGAAGATTTTGAAAACGGCTTCCTGCCAATGGGCTGGTCGGTCAACCTCGGTACAACGGTCAGCAATGGACATGGCAATACTTCCTTTGTCATTGCCAATAACCTTTCTTCCGCCAACCGGCGCATGGAAGTGGTAACTCCGGCCCTCGGCTTGATTGAGCCCGGCGACAGCCTCCGATTTGATTATCGTTTGGTCAATGTTGGTAGCAATGCCGCCATTCAGCTTTCCGCTAATGATTCCATTTTGGTAGAAATATCGCTCGACTGTGGGCAAACCTATGAAACGATTTTTACTATCAATCAACTCAATCATACCCCTTCCACTGATTTGCGCACCATCGTGCTCTACCTCGATGAATACGCCGGCGAGGTGGTCAAGTTCAGGCTACGCGCCTTTTGGGGTGCTGGCAACTACTGGGTGGACTTCGATAATTTCAATATCATCCGCTGCCCGCCTTCGTTTGATCTGATTACTGAAGTTATCAACGAGTCGGTGAGTGGTGCTAATGACGGACGTGCTTCGGTATCGCCTGCCGCAGGCGCGACGCCTTTCACCTACCAATGGAGCGACGGCAGCACCGACCGCACCGCCGTGCGACTGCCTTCTGGCAATTATACCGTGACCGTTACCGACCGCTTTGGCTGTACCGATATAGCGAATGTAACAGTAGGGCTGACCACCAGCACCTCCAATCCGAAATATTTGATTGCGATGACCTTGGCTCCCAACCCAACGCGCGGCGAAGTGCTACTGCAAGCCAGCTTTGCTGAGACGGCCGATGTGCAGGTGCAGGTTTTCAACCTCAGCGGACAACTCGTGCTGCAAGCTTTGGAACGCAGCGTCAATGGACTGAATATGCCTTTGGATATGCACCGGCAGCCCGCAGGAATGTATTTAGTGCGGCTTTTGGTCAATGAACAGGTTTATACCGAAAAGTTAATTAAAACAACCTATTGATTATCAAAACAATAAGGACTTGACGGTTACTCAAAAACTGCCAAGTCCTTATTTTAATTCAAGTACTGGACCGCACTATTCGGATACTACTTCTGCCCCACCGGGGCGCCGCCGTGCTGCCCAAACCAGTAGTGCAAATACGCCATTGTACGCAGAAAATTAGATGGTTTGGAGGACGTGCCGTGGTATTCTTCATTGAAACGCACCATTACCGTAGGTACTTTTAATATTTTAAGCGCCTGATAGTACTCCTCGGTTTGCGAAATCGGCGTGCGCAAGTCGTTTACACCGGTCATTAAAAGCGTAGGAGTGCTCACATTACCTACGTACATGAGCGGCGAGCGCGCTATGTGCTCAGAGGGGTCTTCCCAGGGGTATTTTTCAAAATTGCGATACCAGCCCGTGCCATCAGTAGTGCCGACAAACGAGAGCCAGTTGATCACCGGGCACAGGACGCCTGCCGCCGCAAAGCGATTGGTATGCCCGATAATCCATGAAGTGAGTACGCCGCCACCGCTGCCGCCATACACATACAGCCGATTGGTATCCACGTAGCCTTTAGCAATTACGGCATCCACGCCGCGTATCAGGTCGTCGTAATCCTTGCTCGGATAGGCGTTTTGAATGGCATTGGCAAAATCATAGCCGTAGCCCGTGGAGCCGCGCGGATTGGTAAACAGCGTGAGGTAACCTTCCGTGGCGTGCAGTTGCCGATTGATATTGAAAGCCACATTGTACATGGCGTGCGGCCCGCCGTGAATTTGCAAAATGAGCGGATATTTTTTGCTCGGATCAAAATCCGGCGGAAACACTACCCAGCCCTGAATCTCGAAATCATCTACTGATTTGTAGCGAATTTCCTCTACTTTGCCCAATTGAATATTAGCCAGCAAGTCATCATTCACTTTAGTCAACTGGCGCATGTTATCAGGATTGCTCACCGAAAAGCTCACCACATCGGGTGGCGCGAGGTGATTGGTGCGCGTGCCTATGGCCGTGCCGTTTGCACTGATTTCGCTGATGGACAACACATGCGTACCCTTGGTCACCGCTCTGGCACCGCCTTTGGCCGCAGCAAAAAACAGTTGCACATTCCCTTCGTCTTCGGCGGTGAAATAGACGCCGCTGTTGTCGCCAGCCCAAAACAAGGCATTCGGCACCCGATCAAGATTCGCAGAGACGACCCGCAGGTTGCTGCCATCGGCATTCATTACATACACCTGGCTTTTGGTGTAAAATGTTTCTAAAGGTTCGCCGCCGCTAAAGGCAATGGATTTGCCATCGGGCGATACTTTCGGATTGGACTCCGTGCCCTTGCGGTCGGTCAGTTGCGTGATGTTGCCGGTAGCCACTTCTACCGAGTAAAGATTCGATTCGCGGTAAGCATATTCCGCTTCTGGTATGCGTAAACTGTTGAAAATGATGCGTTTGCTATCGGGCGTCCAAGCAAAAGACCCTCCGTGATCCCAGTTGCCGGAGGTCACCTGCCGTGCTACGCCACCTTCGGCTGGCACTACGAAAATATGGGTATAACCCTGCTCCACAAAGCCCTGGCGGTCGCGGCGATACTGCACCTTATCCACAAAACGGGGTTCTTCCGTCCACTTGGCACCAGCGGGTTTCTTCGGCAGCTTTACGTTCCAGCTTTGCTTATCATCTACAAACATAGTAAAGGCAATGTACTGCCCGTCGGGCGACCAAGCCATATTCGAGGGCGCTTTTTCCAAGCGGGTGATCTGCGTCGGTTCGCCTTCTACGCCGAGGTATTTCACAAAAATCTGCGTGCCTTTAGGTTTGCCTTCTTTCGTGAAAGCCACGCGCTTGCCGTCGGGCGACCAAGCACCGTTGCTCCCTTCCAAAAAATAGCGATTTTGCGAGCCGTCGGCGTTCATAATCCACAAATCATTGGGGCGTCGGTCGTTCATCATATCAATCCAGGTGCGGGTGTAAATAACCTGCTTGCCATCCGGTGAAAGCTGCGGATTGCTTACCGTTTCATAATCGGCATACTGCTCCAAAGAGAGCTTTTGGGTAGTTTGCGCCAGCAGCGTGAAGCCGCCCAGCAACAAGATGGTCAATAGCCACTTTTGCATAAGAATGGTGTTTTTTTAGTTTACAATACATCTTGAAAGTGCAAGCACCTATATTAAAGACAATGGCAGAGCGTGTTCTTTTGCAAGAATTGGTGGGTTTTACCAAAAACAACAATCGCTCTACATGACAAAATGCAGAGCGATTGGAATATATCAAATTCGATTCGGGATCAGCTACCGAAATCGTCAAATGCAATATTTTCTTCCGGCACGCCGAGTTCGTCGAGCATTTTCATAACGGCTTGCAACATCATGGGCGGGCCGCAGAGGTAATACTCAATTTCTTCTGGTTCGGGGTGGTTTTTCAGATAATTATCAAAAACCGCCTGGTGGATGAAGCCGGTTAGGCCTGTCCAGTTGTCTTCTGGCAGTGGCTCGGACAATGCGATGTGGTACGAGAAGTTTGGATATTCTTTTTCAATATCGGTAAAGTCTTCGGTGTAGAACAATTCGCGCAGCGAGCGCCCGCCGTACCAGTAAGACACCTTGCGGTCTTTCGTTTTCAGGGTGTGAAACAGGTGGAAAATGTGCGAGCGCAAAGGCGCCATGCCAGCACCACCGCCGATGTACACCATTTCCTTTTTGGTGGGTTTGATGAAAAACTCACCGTATGGGCCCGAGATGGTCACCTTGTCGCCGGGCTGGCGAGTGAACACATACGAAGAGCACACGCCCGGATTCACTTGCATCCAGCCATTGGCAGCGCGATCCCAGGGCGGCGTAGCGATGCGGATATTGAGCATCACGATATTGCCTTCGGCGGGGTGATTGGCCATTGAATAGGCGCGAAACTGCGGCTCGTCGTTTTTCATTTTCAAATCCCACATCTTGAACTTGTCCCAGTCGGGCTGAAATTCGTCAGACTTTTTGCCCATGCGTGGGTGCGAGGTGATATCAATGGTGCTGAAGTCGCATTCGATTACCGGTACGTCAATTTGCACATACCCGCCCGACTCAAAGTCGAGGTTTTCGCCTTCCGGCAATTTTACTACAAATTCCTTGATGAACGTAGCCACGTTATAATTGGAAACTACTTCGCATTCCCACTTTTTGATACCGAAAATTTCTTCCGGCACCCGGATGCGCATATCCTGCCGCACCTTCACTTGGCAGGCTAAGCGTTTGTGCTCGGCCACTTCCTTGCGCGTGAGGTGGTTGAGTTCGGTGGGTAGCACATCGCCGCCGCCCTCGTCAATGTGGCATTCGCACATGGCGCAAGTGCCGCCGCCGCCGCAAGCCGAAGGCAAGAAAATATTGCGATCGGACAAGGT
>CALMSO010000012.1 GCA_937872385.1 uncultured Saprospiraceae bacterium | reverse complement strand
CCATCTTGCACAAAGTTATAAAGATTTTTGTGTGCGGGAAAATTAGACTACCTTATAGCTCATCAAAAAACAGTTATCAGGTGTAAATACCCTCACTAAGTTTGACACATCCAATGCTCCAAATGTTTGCTTTCCGTAAATGGTAGTTTTAGTGCTTTGTTTAGCTGCGAAAATAAATTGTTCCGCGGAGCTCACGCAATCCTCATCTACCAGTATAATCACTTTTTGTGGTTGAGGGTGTATGGTTTTTAATTTTTGAATGAAAAAGGAATCTCGCACTACGAACTTACCATCGTTTTTCTTTGATTTTCTAATATGTTTATTAGCTATTATACGCCTAAAAAACGGAAGGTTATCATAATAAAGGGATCTATTTAAAAGAGTAGAATAAAACTCTACGCCTATTGTTTTTATAGGGTTGGTGTAAATAAATGGAATTATTTCTCTCCAACTATAATCACTACCGCCATCATTACCACGCAAATCAATAATCAGGTTTTTATGAGATAAAATAGATTTTTCGTTGAGTTTAATTAAAGTGTTTATCTCATCCGTTTTGGCAGAATTAAAAGAAGGAATTCTTAACAATGCAGTTTCATCAGAAAGATTAAAAAAGAGAGGATTTGCAGTACTCAAGAGTTGTTGTTCCAACGGGTCTATTTTCAAAGTATTTAAAAACTTTGAATTGCCTATTATAAGTTCCGCATCGCTTATTAAACGTGCATTTGTTTTCCACAAAGAATGGTCTCGCAAATATAAGTTTGCAGAAAGCTGAGGATGCGCCTCAAAAAATTCAACTTTTACTTCTCCTTCTTTCCATTCTTCCACTTCTGATTTTATGATGAAGCCAACATACTTTCTATTCAAATTTATTGTATCTCTTACAATGCCAATTGTATATGGGTGTGAATGCCAAATGCCTATAAGTGTGTCTTTTAGTTCCTGTATTTGTGCTTTTACAGTTTCAATGGAGTAATGAACGGTTTCAGTATTTACAGGTGCTTCCGCTGCTTGTGTAAATTGATTAAGACCAACAAAGAAATGCCCTTTTCTAAAAAATTTTCCCCAATCTTTTATGATTTTTTCACATTCATAAATATCGCTTGCTTTTTTAAGTTCAACTTCAATCGAATCACAAAATTGTTGGTATCTTTCCATGCCTTTCTTATCAATAGCCCATTGAAATCCAGCATCGTTATTTTCAAAGGTTTCTTTTAACCAATGCCAATTTTTAAGGCAGTCGCATTGGGCTGCTTCCTCTTGATTTAATACTTTTCTTGTTATTACTTGTGAAACACATGTAGAAAAATACATTACACAAATTGCAAGGATAATAAACTGTTTCATATTGAGTTATTTTGTTTTGATTTCCAGATTGCTGCTTGCATGTAACGGTTGTTGGCGGCCGCACCAGCTTCACTTGGTTGCACACCCCGGTTATCATGCTTCTGCGTTCGCCCGGCACGATCAAAAAATCTTCATACTACTCAAAAGTTGCATTATTTTCTTGATTCGCATTTCCTTTGGGCGCTGTTAGGTTTTTCAAATTACAGAAATACGTTATTATAGATTCATTTTTTTGCCCAGGGTTGCATCAGCACCTTCGAAGCACGCAATGGTGGGTAAGAATCCGTTTTCGGTTTTACGGTAGGTTGCATGATATTACCATTGGTAATAATTCCGTTTTCATTGGGACAGTTTTCATATTCATAACGCTCTATGATAAAGTAATCTTCTCCAGGGTACCCTGGAAAAGCCTCAATTACAGGAAATCCTTGCCTATTATAAGTAGTTAAAGTCTCGGAAATATCATAATACAAATCAAAAACTATAAAAGTACCGTCTTCAAGATACCTAAATACAGAGGTAGTAGCTATTTCATTGAATGAAAGACCATAAGGTAAAAGGCTGTTCAGTCCAATAGTGAAGATAATCCACGAAAAGTGGGAATAAATATTCGGGCGATGTGTGTAGGTAAATTCTCTTGCTTCTATTAATGTTCCTTGCCCGTCCAAAGCCTCCACCCGCACGACATTATTTCCTTCCCATATATAAAGATACGTTTTATAAATATCTTGACAATCAACGCATGCCGCTTTTATCAGTTTGCCCGCTTCGTTATAATATAAACTAAATAAATCATCGTAAACTTGAATAGCAACAAGCTGCCTGTCGCGCCAAATGAAATGAGTAGAATCGAAGGAGCAGGTATTATTACCATAACAGCTTTTTTCAATGTAGGATGTTACATAAGGCCCATCCCATAATGCCCACGCGAAAGTATCGCGCCCGTATTTATCTATTTCTACAAGCATTTCTAATTGATACCCATTCTGATACGTAATTTCTAATCTGTCAGCATCAAAATCCTCCTCATCATCAGGAGCATAATAAATCTTTGACAGAACGCAATAGCCAAAATCATTTAGAGTGAGTGGTTCGTTATTTTCCAGTCCGCAAGAAGTGGTCAGCAGAACTAAGGAGATAGCAATGACTAAAAACTGGGAAGTTTTCATGGTGTTTTTTTTGTAAAAATAAAGATATCCTGTTGAAAAACATTAGGAATTTGGAATTTTTATTGCCGTATAAATAGTCCCACCCGCTCACCCACTCTCCTACTTACTTTTCTGTTTGGAAAAATAAAATTCCCTATCTTGTCCAATCAAAAAAAACAGTTACCTAATGCGATACCTTTACTTTATGGCGCTGCTGCTCATCAGTGTATCACTCACGGCACAGCCCGACAACAAACCAACGCCTACCATCGCTGCCAAAACCGAAGGAATGCAGGCTTTCGAGGGCTATTTCCAGTTCTATTGGGATCATAAAGGCGGTAAAATTTGGCTCCTCGTGGATAAATGGGACACCGAACTGCTCTACGTCAACTCCCTGACCGAAGGGCTTGGCTCCAATGACATTGGGCTGGACCGCAACCAATTGGGCGGCACTCGTATTGTGAAATTCGTGCGCAGTGGCCCCAAAGTGATGCTGCTACAACCGAACTATGACTTCCGCGCGGTGAGCGACAATGCCGACGAGCGCCGGTCGGTGGAGCAGGCTTTCGCCAAATCGGTACTCTGGGGTTTCAAGGTAGAAGCCGAAGAAAACGAGCGCGTATTGATTGACTTTACACCGTTTTTGCTGCGCGATGCGCACGGCGTAATCGGGCGTTTGACGGCCAACAACCAGGGGACTTACCGCCTCGATGAGTCGCGCTCGGCTATTGCATTAGAACGCACCAAAAATTTCCCGAAAAACTCGGAATTTGAAGCCATGGTCACTTTCACTGGCGAACCCAAAGGCGGCTTGGTGCGCTCGGTGACACCTTCCGCCGATGCTATTACACTGCATATGCACCATTCCTTGATCGAATTGCCCGACGGCAACTACCGCCCCCGCGCCTACGACCCGCGCAGCGGCTACTTCGCACGCAGCTATGCCGACTATGCTACGCCCATTGACCAGCCTTTAGTAAAACGCTTCATCAGCCGGCATCGCCTGCAAAAGAAAGATCCCACTGCTCGCATGAGCGATCCGGTAGAGCCGATTGTTTATTACCTCGACCGGGGCACGCCCGAACCCATCCGCTCGGCTTTGTTAGAAGGTGCTGCTTGGTGGAATCAAGCCTTCGAAGCGGCTGGCTATCGCAATGCCTTCCAGGTGAAAGTATTGCCGGAAGGCGCCGATCCGCTGGATGTCCGTTATAATATGATCAATTGGGTGCACCGCTCTACACGCGGCTGGAGCTATGGTAGCTCGGTGACCGACCCGCGCACCGGCGAAATTATTAAGGGGCATGTACTGCTTGGCTCGCTGCGCGTGCGGCAAGATTTTCTCATCGCTCAGGGGCTAATTGAGGCTTATGCCAAAGGCGAGACGCCCGACCCGCGCATGGAGCAATTAGCTTTGGCCCGCTTGCGGCAATTGTCGGCGCACGAAGTGGGGCATACGCTGGGGCTGGCGCACAATTTCGCGGCCAGCGTCAATAATCTCGCTTCAGTGATGGACTATCCGCACCCGTTTGTGACTATAGACGCTAATGGCAATGCCGATTTTTCTAAATCTTACGACGTGGGCATCGGAGCCTGGGACAAGCGCGCCATCATCTACGGCTATCAGGATTTTCCGAAAGGAACCGACGAGCAGAAAGCCTTACAAGCCATTCTCGACGAAACATACAACAAAATGGGGCTGCTCTATCTGACCGACCAGGACGGCCGGCCGCAGTCCTCGGCGCACCCTTATACCCACCTTTGGGACAATGGCAAGGACCCGATGAGCGAATTGCGCCGCATTATGAATAATCGTCAAATTGCCCTGAGCCGCTTCAGCGAAAAAAACATTATGCCCGGTGCCCCAATGGCTACCCTCGAAAATGTGCTCGTACCGCTTTACCTTTCGCATCGCTATCAGGTGGAGGGCGCAGCCAAAGTGGTGGGAGGCTATACCTTTGATTATGGCGTGCGGGGGGCGCAGCCGGCTCCGGTATTGCCCGTAGAGGATAAAATGCAGCGCGATGCCCTGAGCAGCCTGCTGGCAACCTTAGGTCCGGATTTCCTGGCACTGCCAGCGCATATTTTGAAATTAATACCTCCTCAACCGCCTGGTTATCAGAGAGATCGAGAATTATTCAAGGTTTATACTGGCAATACTTTTGATGCAATAGCTGCGGCCGAAAGTTCAGCCAATCATACCATCAGCCTTTTGCTCAATCCACAACGCTTAGCGCGGGTAGTAGAACAATCGGCTCGCGACGACAAACGCCTAAGCCTGCCGGATTTGCTGGATCAACTGCTCGAAACAGTGCGCATAGACAAGGACCAATCCGCTTACGAAAAGGAAATTGCCCGCAATAACGAAAAATTGGTGCTACATCATTTGCTCAATTTGGCGGGCGACGACAGCGTAATGCGCCAAGTGCGTGCCATTGCTATGCTGAAAATCAACGAATTAGAAGCCAAAGCCGAACTTACGCTCGATCCGGCACAGGTAGCGCACCTCACCTATTTGCACGAACAAATTGCTATGTTCAAACGCAATCCGAAGGATTACAAAGTGCCCTACATACCGCCCATGCCCGACGGGCAGCCCATCGGGTGTGATTCGGAAAATTGAGCCTAAAGACCTGGCAGGTTTTGAGCATCTGCCGGGTCTTTAGCAACCTTGCTCACCTTTCCGCTTCCAGCTCGTCATCTCGAAAACGCAGGGCCAAATGGCGATTGTCCAACTCCCGCGAAGGCTCGTCAAACAAGAAAAAAACAATGACCATGCCTTTGCCTTCGGCATAAAGTGCGAGCATCTTGCAATGTTTGCGCTCGCTGAAAACGGGCTTCGGTTGGAAAAAATATACCCGCCCCCAGTTGGCATTGAAATGCGAGGTCAATTCTGTTTCACTGACAGCAAAAGAAGTAATCACCGATTCTTCCTCATTGTTAGCCAGATGCGAAGCCATGCGGAAAGCCTCTACATGCGGTGCCGTAAAAACCCAGTTGTGCGGGCTGTAAGGGGCTACTAAATAGCGCATCTCCAACTTTTCGCGGCGGGAGCGCAGCGCAAAATCACAAGGTTGATAATCAGCCTTAGACAGCCGGATGTCTTTATAGCTGCCTTCGGTAGGCTCGTAAAAGTCCACGTTGGCATTTTTCAGTAGATGCAGAAAATTGTCCGGATA
Source organism: uncultured Saprospiraceae bacterium (assembly GCA_937872385.1). GTDB lineage: Bacteria > Bacteroidota > Bacteroidia > Chitinophagales > Saprospiraceae > JADJNW01. Next base: position 1,037 of record CALMSO010000012.1, on the reverse strand, counting down.
GCTGATTTGCGCCAAAACGCTGCCCGATGCCAACAGTGCTAATAGTAATATGCTTATTCTCATGGTGAAATCTTTTGTAATAATTTGCCATAAGGCAAAAAAGATTTGTCAATTACACCATAAAATAAAACAATATCCTGCTAATGAGCAAGAATGAACACTTCAATTTAACAAAAGTGTGACAATAGCTAAGGCGGGGCGGGGTTGGGCATTTAAAAAAACAGGCAAAACCTTAGTAGGCTCAACCAAAAACAAGCGCAGGCGTTTCTATCATAGCCAATTCAAATCAGCTATGAGAACACCTGATTTTTACAACAAAAATACACTCCGAATATGAAAAAAACCTTAGTGCTGGGCGCTTCGCCCAATCCTGAGCGATATGCTTACGCAGCGGTCAAGCAATTGGTACGATACGGACATGAAGTAGTAGCCATCGGCAATCGAGCGGGAGAAATTGACGGTATTGCCATTGCCAAAGATACGCCGCCATTAGACGACATACACACCGTTTCGCTGTATCTGAGCGCCGCCAATCAGCCAGCCTATTATGATTATATCCTCGGCATCAATCCGAGACGCATTATATTTAATCCAGGTACAGAAAATCCTGAACTGTCGCGTTTGGCCCGCGAACGAGGCATTGAAACGCTACCCGCCTGTACGCTGGTCATGCTTTCGATTGGGAACTATTGAAAAAGGCTCAGGCCTTTTGCACTTCGGGCATTTTGCACTCGGCTTCGTCGGCTTTTTTGCCACAAACGCTGCATTCGCCCAGTTGGTCTTTCAACATTGGGTTATTGGTGGCGCAAGTGCCCCGAAACTCATTGCCAGTGAAAATATGGCGGAGATTAATCATAATAAAAGAGACAAGAAAGAAGCCGAAAATAATGCTGAGAATATACAGGAATTCCATGTTGACCGTTTTGAATAATCAGCCGGACGAACCCGACCACTAAATTAAATGATGACCCAATTTACTTTTAGCAATACAACGCCCTGTCGGAACAGAAGGTTTATTTTTACATCCAAAAATGGTT
>CALMSO010000011.1 GCA_937872385.1 uncultured Saprospiraceae bacterium | reverse complement strand
CCAGAAAAATGGTGCGCACCGAATAAGCGCCAAAGCATAAACGTAATATAACGCCAAGCGGGTGGAAGCATGCTCTTCCACCCGCTTTTTTATGATAATGAGAAGATTCGATTTTTAATAAAAGGCAAACATAATAGCTTGATAGTCAACAGAATTATTCAAGCATAGATTTGCTAAAATTGATTCCCACTCGGTCAATATTGCTCGCGTTCATTGGGAAAATCTGCAGATTTTACATCTTTAATATACTGTTCTACAGCATTTTGAATGGAATCGAACAAGTCGAGGTAGCGCCGCAGGAAGCGCGGTTGAAAATCCTTAGTGATGCCCAGCATATCATGTGTGACCAACACCTGTCCGTCGGTGTGTGGCCCAGCACCGATGCCAATTGTCGGAATCCAGAGGCTTTCGGATACCCTTTTAGCCAATTGTGCAGGAATTTTTTCTAATACGATACCAAAGCAGCCCAGCTCTTGCAGCAATTGCGCATCGTCGAGCAATTTTTGTGCTTCTGCCTCTTCTTTGGCGCGCACAGTGTAGGTGCCAAACTTGTAAATAGACTGCGGAGTAAGCCCCAAATGCCCCATTACCGGTACGCCCGCCGAGAGAATACGTTTGACCGATTCTGCGACTTCCTCGCCGCCTTCCAATTTCACGGCGTGTGCCCCAGATTCTTTCATAATACGAATGGTGGACTCCAACGCTATCTTGGAGTTGCCCTGATAAGAACCGAATGGTAAATCCACCACGACCAATGCGCGCTGTACGGCTCGCACTACTGATGCAGCATGATAAATCATTTGATCGAGTGTAATAGGCAAAGTCGTTTCGTGCCCCGCCATGACGTTGGATGCCGAATCGCCAACCAAAATAACATCAATCCCACCGGCATCAAGAATGCGCGCTAAGGAGTAATCGTAGCCCGTAAGCACCGCAATTTTTTCGCCGCTGGCTTTCATCGAATGTAATACATGCGTAGTAATACGCTTAACTTCTTTATTTACTGACATGGCCGTTTTGTTAATTAATGATTATAATATTGAATGCTCTATTGTAAATATGGTACACAAGTTAGCAGGATTTGTAAAAAAATAGAGCAAAGTGGCTGATTTTGCAGGTAATTTTTGGAACGGAGCTAATCATAATCAACGGATTTCGCTTTCTGTCGTTATGCTGTCAGAGATTTCACTACCGCTTACGCTGTTTTTTTCTACTTTTACAATTGCATTTGTATAAAAATAAATGAATGAAAATTTCACCTTTTAGATTGATAATGAACGGTTTACGAGCCTTATTTTTGAGTTTACTGCTCGGTGGTTGTAGCACCGATTTTGTACTGGAAGCCGAATGGAAAGACCTACCGGTGGCTTATGGCTTTTTATCCTTGCAGGATACGGCGCATTATATCCGGGTGGAAAAAGCCTTTCTCGAACCCGGCGGCGACGCTACACGCATTGCCCGCATTGCCGATTCGCTGTACTACGACGAGCGCACACAGGTGCAATTGCAACGAGTAAGCAATGGTCAAACCTTTACTTTACAACGGGTGGACGGTGCCCTCGAAGGCTATCCGCGTGCCGAGGGTGTGTTTGCGACCACGCCCAATATTTTATACAAAATCAAAGCGGACGATATCCGCTTGCGCGAAGGCGAAACCATCCGGCTGCGCATACTGCGGGCCGAACCGGCCGCGCCAGCCACTGCCGAAACAACCGTTCTTGGTGAAATCAATCCGCGCGAAACCAATCCCCCCAGCCCGATGAATTTTGGCTACGACCGAAATGTCGTCTTTGCCTGGGACGCGCCCATTGCTGCTCGCTTGTTTGACCTGCGCCTGCTGCTGCACTACCGCGAATCCACGCCCGGTGCCCCGGGGGTATTCACATCTAAAACCCTCATCTGGGTGCTCAATAGTGAAATACTGCGCGACAACGACCAGACGCCGCGCGTCAGCCATACCATTCGGGGCGAGGAATTGTACCGCTTTTTGCAAGCCAGCCTTGAGCCAGTCAATGATCGCATCCGCATCCTCGATCGGGTGGACATACAAATCACCGGCGTGGGTGCTGAATTGTCCGAATTCCTGAACATCGCGCGGGCTAATGCAGGTCTCACCGGCTCTCAGGCCGTGCCGGTTTTCACCAATATTTCCGGTGGGCGCGGCGTTTTTTCGGCGCGCACGGCCGCCGTACGCACTGGACTGACGCTCAACGGCGCTTCCCTCGATTCGCTGCGCAATGGTGTTTATACCCGCAATCTGAATTTTCAATAGCCCTTTTTAAAATAGGCAAAAAAATAATATTCATAAGGCTGATTTTCGATTAATTAGATCTATTTGCATTAATTACCGGATAACCACTTTTTCAGTATGAATGGCTTCCCGATCTTGTATTACCACTACATATAGCCCAGCAGGAAAGCGACTAACGTCCAAGGTCCAAATAGCGCCGGTCTGCCAAACACCGCTGAACAACTCCTGCCCTTGCACATTCAGCAAACGGACACGCAACGGATTGGAAAAAGTCTTTGCGCTTTGTAGCTGTAATGCTCTGTGCACCGGATTTTGCGACAAGCGAATAGCCTGAGCTATTGGCGCTGCCGATTGGCTACTCACCGGGGGTTGGCAACCGGCGGCATCCATCAGCCCCGACCGGAAAAGCTGTAAAGCGGCGAGCATACGCATTTTCTGTCCATTTGTAAACATGGCCATGCAAGCATCATCGGTGTAATTCATAAAATTCATAAACATGCTGGCAGTACCGCAAAAAATCTGCGGATGCACGGGGCACTCGCCGCGAAAGGTAGAAGACTGGCGCGGGGTATCGTTGATGCCGTCATCTTGGTCGCAGGATGCATTATCAAAACGCATACCCCAAGGGTGTAGCAAATTGAAATAATGACCGATTTCGTGGGTAACCGTGCGCCCGAGGTGGTAAGGCGGCAGCACCGTACCAGTAGTGCCGAAATACACGGGATCAATCCGTACGCCATCCTCGCCGGGCGGGTCCATGCCAGGAAAACTGGCTTCGCCAATAAAAAGTGGCGTGGATTTACCAATCCAAATGTTGAGGTAGTGCTCGGTGTCCCAGGCATTTTGTCCGCCGAGGTCAGTGTAGCAAATAGCGCGGCGACCTTGCAGGAAGCGCGATCCGATTTGGGTCACCTCCGTCTGCCTACGTGTAATGCCTGTGGTTAGGCTGCCGTCCGGAGCCGTCATAGCGAGGCAGAATTCGATTTCTACATCGGCAATCACGGGTCGAAAAATAGCTGGTACGGTGGCAATTTCGGGGTTTCGGGCCCGAAAATCCCGGTTGAGCACCTCGATTTGCGACTGGACCTGCTCGTCGCTGATATTTTCTATGGCTTCGCGCCAAACTACATGCACCACCACCGGAATGGTGACCACCGCACGCGGACGAAGTGTTTTATTATCAATCCATTGCTGAATACGAGCATCTATAGCTGCTTGTTGCTCTTGTAAATACGGATTTGCCGAAAGGCGCATTTGCAAAAACAAATCCGCTGCGCAATGCTGCGCCGAGCCGGGCAGCCACCAGCCCCATGAGCAACACAACAAGACGAGGTATCTTTTCAGCATGGCATCAACGCTCAATCAACTGGAACAACTGGTCTAAGCGCGGCGACAATACAATTTCGGTACGACGGTTTTGGGCACGACCGGCAGCTGTGTTGTTGGAAGCTATGGGCGCGTGTAGCCCTCGGCCAGCAGCCGTGATGCGGGCGGGATCCACTCCAAAAGTCGTCAGCACTTTCACAACCGAGGTGGCGCGCCGCACGCTCAGGTCCCAATTCGCCGCCGCTGTACCGACATTATCGGTGTGCCCTTCCACCTTAATTTCGATTTCCGGGTTTTGATTCAAAGCACGAGCTAATTGTTGCAAGGCGCGTCGGCCTTTGGCGTCAATATTGTCGCTACCACTTTGAAAGAGTAATTCTTGACTCAGCGATACGTACAGGCGGCCGTTGCGCTCCTCCACGCTCAGGTCCGTTGCCGAAAAATCCACCAAAGCATCGTTCACTGCACCGCGCAGACCCTGCATGGCGGTTTGATTGGTGCGCAGCATTGCCTCCAGCTCCATGATGCGCCGGTTGCGCTCGGCCAAGTCGCCTTGTATATTGTCGTAACTACCCGCCAGAGCACTCAACTTGGCTTCGCGTTGTCCTACTTCGTATTCCATGAGCGCCAGCTCGCGGGCGCGGCGATCCAGCTCTGACTGTTGGGCAGAGAGCTGCTCTTGCAAGCCGAGTTTTTCGTAAGAAGAAGTGGACAGTACCCGGCGGTTTTGCTCCAACAATTCATTATAACGTGCCAGTACATCTTGATAAGCTTGCTGCAAGCTTTGGTTGGCAATGGTTTGATTTTCAAGCTCTTGCGTGTATTCCCGCACCAAAGCCTCGCTCGCGCGCAATCGGTTGGACAACTGCTGTTGTTGGTAGCGCAGCGAGTCCACGCCTTTCGCTTCATTGACATAGTAATCCTTGATGGCTTCCAACTCTTCATATTTCTGTTGGGTGACACAGGAAACCGCCGAGAGCGCAATTAGTAATAAAAACAGCATTATTCTCATAGTCAAAGCTGCGTTTTGGTATTGAAATTCAGAATATTAAAAGTAAGAAAATTTTATAACAAAATAGGTGGTACATTTTTTCGTCCGTAGTCTTTGGTACAAACAGGGCGGCATAATTTAAATAAGTATCGAAAAAACAATGTTGCCAATTCTTTCTAACCAATTGAAAAACAAGGCATTAAAAATATGCTTTTTTATAGAACGCCCCTTGCATTCCCAAAAAAGGGCAGTCTTTGTTATCTTTGGCAAAAAAAGAACTTCCATGCAACAAACGCTGCTTTTATTACTTTTTGGTGTTCTGTTCGGCTGCGCCGGCGATCGCGCTTCGCAACAAACGCAAACCAATGATCCGGTGCCCAGTTCTGAAGGCGCTGCGCCAGCTCCGACCGCCACCAATACCACTGCCAATGGGCAATTCACTATTTATTTTGCGAATCAAAGCGCCAAAACGGGCGAAACCATTTGCGTGGACGTGCAGGTGCGCGCTTTTACCAAACTGCTTTCCATGCAATATACCGTAGCTTGGAACAAAGCCGTTTTGCGCTACAAAAATCTGCAAAATTTTAATTTGCCCTATCTGAGCGCTGCCAATTTTGGCGACCACATCACGCAGGATGGCTTGCTGACTTTTGCTTGGCTCGACAACTCGCTCAAGAGCGTGAGCCTGCCCGACGGCGGTGCCATGTACCAGATTTGTTTTGAAGTAATTAGCAAATCTGGTGAGCAGAGCTTTGTCAAAATCACCGACCGACCGACGCCCATCGAGGTAGCCGACCACCGCGAGCAGCTCATCCCGATGAAACGTGAAGCCGGTATCATCACTATTGAATAAGGTTCAATATTGCGTAGCGCCAAGGTCCACTACGAAGCCATTGATTTTGTATTTGCGCTTGAGGTTATTGCGATAATTGCTCGCTTGTGCCTCATTGGCAAAATTGCCGAGTATAATTTTGTACATCGGCTTATTGTCCTTGCCTTTTTCTACACTTACCAATATATTGTCAAATGATTTTGCCTGTAAATCAGCTACTTGTCGTAATACATTTTCGTACGTAACGAAAGAAGCAACCTGCACGCCATAGCCTTTTTTGGCGGGGCGCAGCAGTTTGATTTGATACAAATCGTAGGGAACATAATCCTTGCCGACAAGTTTGGCCGAAGCCTCCTGACTGGGCGTATTGGTTTTGGTCGTTGCTTTCGGAGTGTCTTTGGCGGCTGTAGCGGTTGCTTTTTTTGCTTCTGTGGCTGGCGTAGTAGTCGTCGTCGAACGAGCAGGCGGCGGTGTTGCATTGTCATAAGCAGCGGGCGCGGTTTCGAGTGCGGGCGGCTTGGGTGATGGTTTCGGCGCGGTTTCAGCTACCGAAGTAGCGGGGCGGGCGCTTTGTACCACTTCCACCTTTACTTCCACTACCCCATCATTGATCATGCCTAATACTTCGGCAGCCCGACGCGACAGGTCAATAACCCTGCCCTTGAGGTAGGGCCCTTTGTCGGTTACTTTTACATTCACCGAGCGCTTGTTGTCGAGGCGGGTTACTTTTAGTATAGTGCCAAAGGGATGTATTTTGTGCGCGGCCGTAAGTTCGTTTTTATCATATTTTACGCCATAGGCCGTTTCGCTGCCATGAAAACTATCGTCGTAGAAAGAGGCTTGTCCGTACTGCGGCTCTTGGGCGTAGGCGGCGCTCAGGCAAAGGGTCAAGACCAGAAGCAACGCGGGTTTTAAGGTTTTTTTCATCATGTTTTGCTTTTGTTTAGCGAAATAATTTTCGGACTTAATTCAAAAGTACCGATAAATTGCTGATTTTACAACAATTTAATAACGATTGTAAAGCCCGATTGATTATACTGTAAAAGCCAGAATTGCTTGTACCATGCCGATGGTGATGAGAATAATGCCTATAATCCGGTTGAGGTGCTGCCGAACGCGCGTCATTCGATAGATAATTCGGCGGCTGAGAATGCCGAATAATAACAATGCAGTAAGCTTGCCCAAAGCCGCTCCCAGCATAAATGCAAGCACCACAAAGAGCGGGCTGCGGGTGTCCACTTGCATAATCTGCGCCGACTGTAGCAGCGCCAGCACGATAATCCAGAAGGGAATAGCCTGCGGATTGAGCAGGGCGATGAAAAAGCCCTTGAGAAAGAAACGATTGCCAGGTGTCGTCGAATCAAATGTGCTTTCCTGGTTTTTTTTGAAAAAAAAGACTAAACCCAGCGCTGAGAAAACGACAAAGCCAAAAAGGCGAAACCAAGGCCCTTCGGCAATGAACTGATTGAAAAAAACGCTGCCGTACAATGCCACCCAAGATTGCCCCATTTCTACGAAAGCCGCCGCTATAGCAAAAGGGATGCCCGCGCGTAGGCTGTTTTTCAGTGTGGTATCTATCATCACTAAATTGATGGGGCCAAAGGGTAGCGAGCCACTGAAGCTCACTATCCAGGAAATAAAAAGCACGCTGAGCGCCGATAATGTCATGAAAATCGGTTTATGATCCTAACAATCTGAACACTTGCACAAAGATACGAAAATGCCCGCAATTTTGTCACCTGCCCGTCATGCCGCAACAAACTGTTTTATAATGGTGTTTTTTTATCGTATTTTATTTCCGAAAAGCGTTTCATTGTTGCACGGACAAAAATCAGCACACCAAAGCATTTACAGCATGAGGCTATCCACACTTATTTTTTTTGTAATCGTCGGCATCCTCGGCGGCTGCACCTACACCGAAAAAATACGCGACGGCAAAACGGCTTTCGAGCGTAAGCAATACGCAGTGGCTACCAGCCTGTTGCAAAAAGAATACGCCAAAGCAGATACCCGCTTGGAGCGCGGCCGCATTGCTTTCTTGCTCGGTGAGTCCTACAAAGCCTTGCACAAAAGCGAAGAATCCATTCGCTGGTATCAGATTGCCTACGACAACCAAGCGGGCGTGGACGCGCTGCGCGAAAAAGCATACGCCCTGAAAAAAGAGGAGCGCTACAAGGAGGCAATCATGGCTTTCCGCGAATTGGGTATTGAAATCGGTAGCCCCTACGAATATCGCCGCGACATCATCGCCTGCGAGGTAGCCCAAGGCTGGAAAGATGCCATCGCCTATGCCGAATACCGGGTGGACTTGATGGAATTCAATAGTGGCTACGCCGATTATGCGCCCGCGATGTACCGCGACAACCAATTGGTGTTCACTTCCGACCGTACCGCCAGTGCTGGCGACGACAAGTACAACTGGACGGGCAATAAATTCTCCGATCTGTTCCTCGTAGATTTACAATCCAAAAATGTAAAACCCTTTGATTTACAGATCAATACCACACACAACGAAGGCACCGCCGTTTTTAATAAAAACTTCACGGAGATGTATTTCACCCGGTGCTTTGGCGATAAAAAAGAGGATGCTTATTGCAAAATAATGGTCAGCGAATCGCAAAATGGCGTCTGGTCGGCACCCCGAATGCTCAATTTTATTGAAGAAAACGTCAACTATGGGCATCCGAGCATCTCGGCAGATGGCAAGGAGCTTTACTTTGCCAGCAACCACCCCGACGGCTGGGGCGGCTACGATATTTATGTATCGGAAAGAGCGCCCGATGGCTGGGACCCACCCAAATTGCTGGGGCGCAGCATTAATACCACTGGTAACGAAAAATTTCCTTTCATTGATGGCGATACGCTCTATTTTGCCTCCGATTTTCACCCAGGCATGGGTGGGCTGGATATTTTTCGCACTTATAAAATGGGTAATGGCAACTGGGCACCACCTTTCAATCTGAAACCGCCCATCAACTCCGGTGCAGACGACTTCGGGCTGGTAATTGACTATAACTCGCCGCTGCCAGCAGCAGTGCTTCAGCAAGGCTATTTTACCTCCAATCGCCTCGATGGACTGGGCAACGACGATATCTATCGCTTTGAGCGCATTGTGCCTCCGCCGCCACCAGTAGTGGAAACGCCACCGACCGACGCGCAACCGACCGTAGCCAAACTACTGCTCGATGTGTATGTATTAGAAAAAATATACGCCGACCCAGCCAACCCCAATAGCCGCGTGCTGGGTAGAAAACCGCTGCCGGAGGCCAAGTTGGAATGGACTGTGGGCAGGGATACCAAAACCTTCCGTACTGGCGAGGAAGAACCCGTGACCATCGAACTGGAAGAAAATATGGAGTACAGTTTTCTCGCTTCGCGCAATCAGTACCTCAACAATGCGGCCCGCTTCTCCACCCGCGGTATTGCCAAAGACCCCGCCAACCCGGTACAGCGCTTTGAATTGGAAATTGTATTAGATAAAGTATTCATTGGCAAAGAAATACGCCTTGAAAATATTTATTATGATTTCGACAAATGGGACATCCGCGAAGACGCCCGCCCCACCCTCGACGTGCTGGCAGAAAACCTGCGGCTGAATCCCGATATTCGCATCGAACTGGCTTCACACACCGACTGCCGGGGCAGCGACAGCTACAACCAGACACTCTCCCAGCGCCGCGCTCAGTCAGCCGTGGATTATCTGATCACCAAAGGAATTGACGGTTTGCGGCTTACCGCTAAAGGTTACGGCGAAAGTGCACCAGAGGTAAATTGCATTTGCGCGCGCTGCACCGAAGATCAACACCAGCAAAACCGGCGCACGACGTTCAAAATTGTAGAATAACCGAAGGAAATAAATCTTTTTCTTACAACGCCCGTCGAAAGAATGGGCGTTTTTTTTAAACTTTACGCCCGAAATTTTTTTTGAAATATGGAAAGCAAAAAAACATTTTCCATTACCAACTTCCTATCATACTTTATACAAAATGAGAACCCGTTACTACGTATTTTCGCTGCTATTCATTATTGTCATCAGCGCTACTCCTGCCTGCAATACCAGCCGCCCTGGGGGTAAAAACAAACAAACCGCAGCTCAGTTTATGAACACAAACCGCATAGATGGGGAGGCCGGAGCACTCATTGAAGCATATATGGATCGCCAAGCCGAAGCCATTCGCACGGCGCTCGAAGACACGCAAGTGGAGCGCATAGGCGAAGGAATTTTATTGACCTTCGACTCCGGCTTGCTGTTCGACGTAGGTTCCTACCAACTTCGGGCAGGTATCCGGGACAATCTTATCAAGCTCGGCGATATTCTCAATCAGTACCGGGATACCGGCATTATTATAGAAGGGCATACCGACGACCGAGGCACCGAAGAGTACAACCAAATCCTGTCTGAAAATCGCGCCAAATCCGTCTATAACCAATTGGTGCGCCAGGGCATAGCCGCTAATCGCTTGTCCGTATTGGGTTTTGGCGAGAGCGCTCCTATTGCCGACAACAATACCGCCGAAGGACGCCAGCAAAACCGTCGGGTAGCCATCGGCATTTTTGCCAATAAAAAATTGAAAAAAGCGGCAAAACAAGGCAACCTATCGCTGTAAGTAATGGGACATTGCCATTTGGTTAATGTTATTTGTTAATTATTAATCAGTTGAATATTTATACAACTGGCAATCAGTATTTTGTAATTTTCACACTTGAAATATTTTTGTCCAACTTAAATACCTACCGTACATTACTTTTGTAATAACAATTGCCCGACGTGAATCCGCTGCTCATCCGCATACACGCTGAGCCAGTACAGCCCAGGCGACCAAGGGCGCAGATCAATCGGCAGTAGCCAAGTTTGCCCCATGCCGGGCCGCTCTGCCACGATGCGTTGCCCTTGTATATTCCACACTTCTATACGTACTTCCGCTACGCGCGGCAAGCGTAAATCCAGCCAAAACAGCCCCCCGCCCGGATTGGGATAGAGCTGCACCTTGGCACCGAGCATGGCAGCGCTGGTGCCCACCAAGACCAATTCGCCTGTTGCTTCGCAATTATTCGTATCCGTCACGGTCACGCGGTAAGTACCGTCGCCATTCGGGGTTATTTGTTGTACGTTCTCGCCTGTACTCCAGCTAAAACTATAGCCCGGCGTGCCCCCACTCACATCTGCCCTGATGATGCCCGAATCGTCTAATCGAACCAATACTTCTAAGGCCGGTGGTTCTTGCACCTCGAAAGTAGCCGTTTTGAGGCACTGGTTGGAGTCGCGTACGGTGAGTAAATAATTACCGCCGCGCAATCCTGTCAGGTTGCTGGTATCTTCCCGAAAGACATTGCTGCGGTATTCCCACAGGAAGCTGTAAGGTTTTTTGCCTCCGGTGACGAGCACTTCAATGGAGCCGGTGGCCTCGTCGTAGCAAAGTACGTCGTTGGCCTTGCCATTGACAGTAATGCCCGTGGCTGGCTCCGGTACAATGATGGAAGGAAAAATCACCCGGCAGGTGTCGGCATCGGTGAGCGTGAGCGTGTAGGCTCCGGCGGCGAGGTTGGCAATGTCTTCCGTTCGGCGGTTGTTGCTCCATTGGTACAAATAAGGTTTCTTACCCCCCTGAATGGTCACGTTAATGGCACCGGTAGCCTCGCCTTTGCACTGCACTGGCGTCACCACTGGTGGATTGGCAAAGCGAATAGGCTCGTTATCATTTTGCAAAACGATAGCTTCCGTTGTATCGCGGCAGCCCCTGGCGTCAGTCACTACCCCCCGATACACGCTGTTGGCGGCGCCCGTCAGGTCTTCTCGTGTGCCTACCAGCACATTAGCAGCATTGTACCATTGGTAATTGTAAGGCGGAATGCCGCCGTAGGTAGATGCAAAAATAGAGCCGTTGGAGCCGCTGAAACAATTGGGCGGACTAATACGGTCAAAAATAAAAGACAGTGGCAAGGGCCGATTGACAGGTTTTCGTTCTGAGACGACTACACAGCCGCTCCCGGTATCGGTGATGGTGACATTATAACCGGAGCCAGCCGCCAGGCCGTTGATGGTCACTTCGCGCTCATTGCTGGTGATGATGGTGTTATTGCTAAAATGGAACCGGAACGGAGCCGTACCACCCGACACGCGCACGGTAATAGCACCATCATTATCATCGAAACAGGTAATGTCTTTTACCATAAAGGTATCAATGACCAGCGCCGCGCCGGCCTCGCGCACCTTGATAGAAGGCACAAAATCGAGGCAAGCATTGGCATCCTGCACCAAAAGCTGGTATTCGCCGGGCAGCAGGTTCGACAAAGTAGAATCACCCTCGCCGCCCACGCTCCAGAAGTAACGATAAGGTGCAATACCGCCCTGTACAACGGCTACGATCTCGTTGGAAAACTCAGCGTCGCATTCGCTACTGGTGTTTATAATCACTTCGGTGCTCAGCAGCGGCGGCTCGGTGAGCCGAAACAAGGTATCAATCGGGCATTGATTGGCATCCAACACTACCAAGCGATAATCGCCCGCCGGAATACCAAAAAGATCTTTGGTCGTTTCGCCAGTACCTACCCAGTTGTAGGTATAAGGGCCTACCCCACCCGACACATTTAGCTCAATAAAACCGGTAGAATCACCTCGGCACACGATGGGCCCAATGGCATCTACCTGCAAGGCGAGTGGTGCCGGATTTTGCAATCGAATTGTATCCGAAGTAAAAGTACAACCTCTCGAATCGGTGAGAGACAAGACATAATCGCCCGTGCTCAGGCCCGACAAGCTCTGCGAGGTGCTGCCATTATTCCAATTAAACTGCACCGGCGGCGTGCCCGCCCGAAAGAAATTAACGTCTATTTCACCATCGGTACTTTGGGCACAACTTGGTTGAAAAATGGCTAAGTTCAAATCAAAAGCCTGCGCAGCATCCACTACAATAGTGGTATCGTACAAGCAGCCTTCGTTGTCACTCACCGTTACGGCATAAGCTCCAATAGTCACGTTGTCAAGATTTTGTGAAACATCACCTCTACTCCAACTGAACGTGAAAGGCCCTGTGCCAATTGGTTGCAAACTAATGCGCCCATCACTGCGCCCAATACAATCCGGTGCGGTGGTCGTTACCAGCACATCAATCGGCGAAGTAGCCGTAAGCGCCACTTCTGCCAAGCCGCCGGGGCAGCCATTGGCATCGGTTAGTGTAAGGGTATAATTCCCCACCTCCAGGTTCGCCAGCGTGGCCCCAGTTGCACCGGTATTCCAGTTGAATGTATAAGGTGCCGTCCCCCCCGTTGCCGAGGCGCGCAGCAAGCCTGTATCATCGCCAATGCACTGCGGGTTGACTTGTTCTTCTATCCCAAGTTGTAAAAGTGCCGGTTGCTCTACTGCTACGGGCAATATCTGTTGGCAACCATTAAAATCCGTCAGGGTGACAGTGTAAGTATTTGCTAATAAATTCGATAATACCGGTGCGGTGCTGCCTGTATTCCAAACATAACGATACGGCGCAGTGCCACCTGCGGCCTGCACTTGCAGATAGCCATCGCTTGCATTGAAACAACTGATGCTCCGCAGAGAATCTACGGTAATAGCCAAAGGCGCTGGAGCCATCAGGCTGAAGGTGCGCACCTGTTCACAGCCGCGCGCGTCTGTGACGGTGACGGTGTACACGCCATTGCTCAAATCGGTAAGGTCTTCGCGGCGCGAGCCATTATTCCATAGGAAATTGTAGCTACCCGTACCGCCGAAAACGGTCAGATCAATACTCCCGTTGTTCGAATCGGCGCAGGAGGGCGCGATTCTGCTGTCCACGATGGTGAGTGGATTGGGTTCGCTTACCGCAATATCTTCCAGGATGGTTTCGCAGGCTCCGTCAGTAATCGTTACGCTATAATTGCCCCCCTGTATATTTTGCAAAGAAGCAGTCGTAGCTCCTGTATTCCACAAAAACTGAGGATTGACGCCCGTCACGTTCAAGTCAATTCGCCCGTTCATCGCTCCTGCGCACGAGACGTTGGTCACTACCGGTGTGCGTACCATAGCTGCGGGCCCGTTCACCACTACCTGTCGTACAAAAAAAGCACAAGCCTGCGGCGAGCTATCTGTAATAGTAATGCGATAGGCACCTTGTGGCAAATTATTGATAGTATGTGCACCCGGCACGCCAAGAATGCTACCGTTCACGCCATTGGCGCTGCTCCATTCGTACCGAAAAGGGCCTTGCCCACTGAGCGGAGTCACGGTGATGCGCCCGTCATTGCCGGTACAAGCAGATACGTCAGTGGTAGCCACGCGTATCGAGTCAATACTATTAGAGGAAGTAACCAGCACGCTGTCCGTTGCTACGCAGGCTCCGCCATCGGTTACGGTAACGAAATATTTGTCCACTGTGCCAGCTATTGCCCCTGACCTGATGTCAATGTCCCTATTGGTATCACCTGTGCTCCAGAGGTAAGTATAGCTGCCGCTGCCCCCAACGGCAGTGACGCTCACACGTTCAGCGTTTTCGAGACAAAGTGAGAAAGAGCGAGCGGGGGTAAAACTTAGTTGTGGAGCCGGGCGGGCAAAAACAGTCACACTGCGCTCTGCGAAACAACCGTTGGGCGTTTCTGCTCGGACGAAATAGGTCGTTGTGGCGGTTGGTGTTACTATTGTAGAAGGCAATAGATTACTGCTGTTCGTTGGTGATGCCGCGTGAAAAGTAAAATCGGCACCTGTAAAATTTGCATCTTCAATAACGAGGCTACCGAGGTCAAAAGCAGTACCTGGGCATATCTCCGGCAGTGGCGGCAGCCCGAGCGCAGGGTTCGGATACACAACTACAATTGCTTCGGAGCGCGTAGTAGAGCTGCAAGTGAAATCGGTTTCTAATGCATAAAATCGGTAAATAACTGGCACGGGGCTGTTGTTCAGCGGTAATTCTGGAAAAAAGCAGGTGCCAACGCCCACAATGTCATCGCCATCGGGTGAGGTGTACCAGAAAATCGGGCGATTCGTAGCTGGTGTAGCACAAATCACGGCCACTCCACCAGAGCAAATCGTATCATTGCTAACCAAAGGCGGCGGCAGCGCGGTATCATCCGAGCCGCTGCAATTATTGTCAATACCGTCGCAAGGGATTTCCATGGCACCTGGGTTGATGTTGGGGTCATTGTCGTTGCAATCACCACCAATAAGCGAATAGCCGGGCGGCACTTCGTCTATACAAGTGAGAATGAAGTTGTTATCATTGCCGTAGCCATCGCCATCGGCATCTACGTAGAGCGGTGTATCGGGCCAGCCGAGGTCTTCCGAGCCAAAAAATACGATATTATCAATAGCTATATCACCGAGAAAGCCATTGCCACCCACGCCCACAAAGCGAAAACGCACCACTTCGCCATCATCAAAATTATTAAGCGACAGGTATTCCTTACGCCACTGATTGCCCTGATTACCAGCGCGTTGCCACATGGTCTGCCAAGTAGCGCCTCCATTGCGCGAAAATTGTAGCCGCAGCGTACCAATATTGGTGCCAAACATATGATAATTAAAAGACAAATGGCAGGTATCAGCCCCTTGTTTGTTGATGCGAATACAATTCGATACGAGATAGCCTTCCCGACCATTGGTACAGGCTGCGCCGGAGGCTTCGAGATACACGTAGCGGCCCGAGCCGCCATTTACGTCGCCGGCGGGGCCAGTGCCCGGTGTAGGCGTGCTGCCCTGATTGACTAACCAGTCGAAACTATCGCCGCTGACATTACGCCAGATGCCCGGAAAATCGCACACCGCACCGCAAGTAGTAGCACAAAGCGGATAGCTGTCAAAACGCTCCACGATGGTTTGAGGTGGTGGCAAACAACTCGTCCGCACCCGTACCGGACAGGAGTTCTCAGAAAAACTGTTCTGAATCACACAGCGCCTGCGCACATACACTTCGTATTCTGTGTCGGGTTGTAAGCCCTGCAAATTATAAGGTGCGCAAAAATTGGCGAAAGCCACCGCGCCCTGCGGCCCAGGGTTTTGGTCTATGCCGGGCGTGAAGCCGGGCGGGCCATATTCTACAATGTAAGGGCTACAATCGTCGGGGGCCCAAGTGAGACGCACGGTAGTGGTGTCCACGTTTAGCACCTGCACATTGGAAATAGGAAGGCAGGACAAAGATTCAAAAACAAGCTGTACATATTCGAGCGTACCGGTGTCTTCCGGCAGGTCGTCGCAGATTTGCAAAATCCATTGCCCGTTGGGGTTGGTGACGCCGTCATTGAATAGAAAGAAACTCTCCTCCGGGGCATAAGTACCATCGAGAAAGGGCGCGGTACCGTCTTTAATAGATTGGCAGGCTGCCACCGAAAGCGTCATGTAGCCACTACAGCCTCCGGGGCCAAAGTCGCCGTAGTTATTTCCACCGCCGCCATTGTCGAATGAAAGGCGAATGGTTTTGCCACCCGGCGAGCGCAGGCTGATGTCGAGGTCGCCTGCCCAAGTGTGCTGAATGAGCAGACGCACTTCCTTGAGATAGACATCCGTGCCGAGGCGCGTACCCGGCGCGTTATTCACATTGATAGCAAAGAGGTCGGGATCAAAAAAAACCGCATTTTCCGGGCAGTTATTATCGGTAATCGGCAAGTTCAGTCCACAAGCCGACGGATTGGTTAAAACTGCATTTTGCCCTGAAACTATTGGCAGAGAGGCAATCCAGAACCATGATACAATAAGGTAGCACAACCATTTTTTCATAGGGCCATGGTTTAAGGGAACAAGAAGCTGTTGGTATTGTACTTAGGTAAAAAAGTTGTTGAGCGAACTCAACTACTGCACAAAAATAATACAATCCGGCGCAGTAGAGCGCAAGTAGCGGAAAGGAAATTTGCCAATAGTAGCCAATTTGTAAAATGACCTATGTACTATTGGCGCACTTTACCTGACAGCGCAAGGGGTAGTTTGCCAAAATACTTCACTCTTTACATCACTTTCGTCAGCGTTTTTACAATATCATAATAATCTGGATGCGCGAGCGCATAAAGCGAATTTTTACCATCTCGTTGCACATTGACCACGTCGCGGTTTTTTAAAATACGTAAATGATGCGAGGCTACTGCCTGTTCAATTTGTAATTTGGTGTAAATATCGGTCACCGTCATCCGGCCATTGTGATGCAGCAGGTCAATAATAGCAATGCGAAAAGGATGCGCGATGGCGCGAAGCGTTTCGGCGCTGTTTTCCAGAAAGGTTTCGCTCAGATGGGTTTTCATCTTGCAAATATGCAGAAAAAACCGGACTTTTAATCCGAGAATATGGAAAACACCATTGCCGCTCGTATCCACGATTTTTTGAAAGGCTATCCGCCCTTTCATTTACTCTCACCAAGTGAACTGTCACTATTGGCGGCCCGGGCCGTTGTGCGGTACTGTAGCCCTGATACAACTATATTCCGACAAGGAGAAGCCCTGCACGAGCACGCTTATGTAGTGCGGGAAGGTGCTATACAGCTTTATAGCGGCGAATACGATGAAGCGTTTGTTTTGTTAGAAAAATGCGACGAAGGCGATTTGTTTGGTATTCAACCGTTGCTCACCGACCAGCCGTATCTGCTCTCGGCGCTTGCCACCGAAGAATCTTTGCTATACGGCTTGCGCGTAGATTCGCTCAGGCAGCTCAGTACGCAACATCCGCAGTTGGCTTTTTATCTTGCCAATAGTTACGCCAGTGGTTATCTGCCCCAGCTACCAAACGCTCAGCGCCCCAGCAACCCAATCGAAGAGCCGCTCTTAGTAGAAATTCAACCCCTTGAGCAGCGCCGTAGCCCTGTTATCTGCACCGCACAGCATAGCATTCGGGAAGCCGCCGATATTATGAGCCAAGAGGAGGTCAGTTCTATTATTGTCGTCAATGCGCAACAGCACCCGATTGGCATCATTACGGATAAAGACCTTCGGCGACGGGTGGCCACCGGCCGCACGCCTTTGCACGTACCTGTGACCGACATCATGTCCAAGCCCGTCATTACAATACCTGCTCAGGTGACCGTAGCCGATGTGCAAATTCAAATGGTAAAACACCGCATTCATCACTTGTGCGTAACCGAAGATGGCACCGACCAAACGCCCGTGACCAGCGTCATTTCTGAGCATGATTTGTTGGTCATTCAAGCCAACAACCCGGCCGTGCTCATTCGCAATGCCCGCCGCAGCCGCAGCGCCGCCGACTTGCGCCGCATCCGCGAAAAATCAGAACATCTCCTCGAAAAATACATCCGCCAGGAAGTATCCATCGCTTATATTTCGACGGTCATCACCGAAATCAACGATGCCATGGTGCGCCGCATTCTCCAACTAAGCGAAGCAGCCCTCACGCAAGTGGGCATATTGCCACCGGGAGTGCCTTTTTGCTGGCTGGCCTTAGGCAGTGCTGGCCGCGAAGAGCAATTATTACGTACCGACCAAGACCACGCGTTGGTGTTCGCCGATGTGCCCCCAGAGCAATACGCCGCCGTCAAGGACTATTATCTACAATTGGCAGCCAAAGCGGCTACCATGCTCCATGAATGCGGTTTCGACTATTGCCCCGCCGATATGATGGCCAGCAACCCGCAATGGTGCTTGTCATTGAGTGATTGGAAAGCGCAATTTTCTGACTGGATTCGCACGCCCACGCAGCAAGCCGTTTTGTATTGCACTATCTTTTTCGATTATCGAGCTGTGTATGGAGAGCTATCCTTAGCCGAAGCCCTGACCGCACATGTTTTTTCCGAATTGGATGTACAAAGTATTTTCCTACCTTTTTTGGCAAAAAATGCGCTGCAAAACCCGCCACCGCTCACTTTTTTCCGCGATTTTATGGTGGAGCGATCTGGCGAGCACAAGGATGCATTCGACATTAAAACCCGTGCTATGATGCCCCTCTGCGACGCCGCGCGCGTGCTGGTGCTCAATGCCCGCTTTGGCAAAATAAACAATACGTTTCGGCGTTTTGAAAAATTAGCGGAATTGGAGCCGCAAAATCGTGAATTGTACCAGCAAGCTGCCGATGCCTACGAGCTGCTCATGCGCTATCGTGCTCTGCAAGGCTTGCAAAACCGCAATTCAGGGCGTTTTTTTAAGCCCGCCCAATTGTCCAAAACCGAGCGCCTGCTGCTGCGCAATAGCTTCCGCCCGGTTCGAGAATTACAGTCGCTACTAAATGTCAGATTTCAATTAGCTTACATCAGAAACTAAATAAAAAGGATACAACTGGAATATAATTATTTTTAACACAAAATTTCACAATCTACTGGTTATCAAAATTATACAATCAATTTTATTAACAAACAACCATGTCCTATTGCTTAATAATGTCTCATTATTTACAAACATTCTTTAACAAACAAACACCAATTTTTTCCTGATGAAATCAGTTATCAAAGTCTTGCTGGCCGCTGTGCTGGCACTTATGCTATTGGGCGGCATTTATGTTTACAATCAAATACTCGGTGGTGGCGTTCCGTTACAACTACCTGATTATCATATATCTATACCAACTGGGGCAAGCTACGAACAAGTATTGGACTCGCTGCGGCACAAGGGCATGTTGAAAAACGAACGAGCATTCAATATGCTGGCGGAACGCATGGCTTACAAGCGCGACCCCATGCGCAGCGGGCGTTTTGAGGTGAAGCCCGGCTGGACGATGCTGCAAATGATTCGGCACTTGCGCAGTGGCCCCCAAGCACCGGTAGCATTGGTGCTCACCAACGAGCGCCTCGTGGAGAATGTAGCTGCTAAAAGCGCCCGTTTCATCGAACCGGATTCTTTGGCCATGGTGAGCCTGCTGCAAGATCGAGCTTATTTGCAAAGTATTGGCTATACGCCGGATGATTTGATGAGCCTTTTTATTCCGAATACGTATGAATTTTTTTGGAATACCACGCCCCAGCAATTTGTAGAGCGCATGCTCAAAGAGCACAAGGCTTTCTGGGAAAAGAACAACCGGCTACAAAAGGCGGAGGCACTGGGCATGACCCCCAAAGAGGTCTATACGCTGGCTTCTGTTGTAGAAAAAGAAACCAATCAAAACGTAGAAAAAGCGCGCATCGCCGGAGTGTATCTCAATCGTCTTCGCATTAAAATGCCGCTTCAGGCCGACCCTACCGCCGTGTTTGCCACCCGCGATTTTGAAACTAAACGCGTTACATATTATCATCTGAAATTTGATTCGCCTTATAATACCTACATGTACGCCGGCCTGCCGCCGGGGCCCATCAGCATGGCCAGCATTGCCAGTATTGACGCAGTGCTCAACCCAGAAAAGCATAATTATATCTTTTTCTGTGCAGTAGGCGATGAATCGGGTTTGCACGCTTTCGCGGAAACACTGCAAGAACACAACCAAAACGTGGCGCGTTATGTCCAAAATTTGAAAGCACGGGGCTTGCGCTAAATTTCGCGGTTCGCGGTTTGTAAAGGTTTATGGGGGGAATAGGGGAATGGGGGAATAGGGTGTATGGGGGAATAGGGGAATAGGTTAAGGGGGTCTAAAATCTAAAATCTATCGTCTAAAATCTACCTGTTCGTGGTTTGTAATTCAAGGTTATTACATCATAAATATTCGAAAGGCGTTTTTCATTTACTTTGTAATTCCATTTTTTCGTACAACTGCCGTTCAAAAATATACTTTGCGCCGAGGTTTGGCAAGGTTTTGGTAGTAAGTAATTGTAATAAAAAAGGCTTACAACACGCAAAATTGAGCCGATGCAGGCGGTAAAACAAAAGATCGTGCAGTAGTAAATACAGCCCTTGCAATATAACCGACCAGCCAAAACCCCACCAGAGTGCTACGTACATGCCGGATGCCTGAGTAGATAAATAAAGTAAATAACAACCCGCAAGGCTATAACCAATATCCAACAAAATATTAAGCAGCAACATCTGCGCTACGTGCCGCTGCACTACGATGCGCCAGTGAATGCCGGTGCGCCGAAATGTCTGCCGGCGAATGTGCCAATGCAATACAACCGCGATGCTGCCGTTAATTATAGCCCAACTCAAATTCATTAACATAAAATACCAAAGCGCACCCTGCGCCAGCAGCAGCCCCGGCACCGCCACCACCGCCTGTAGCATACACCACCATAGCAACACCGCAATATGCCGATGCAAAATGCCAGTGAGTCGCTCGTCAAAATCGTGCAAGGCCTGCACCGCCCGACGCAGCCCCAAGGGTTGGCTCAAGTGATAAATGAGAAAGTGGAAATTCAGGGTTTGCATAGCATAAGCTTATCAGAAAGCAATAAGTGAATAAGCAGGGATTTTTATTATTAAAAATAATATTAAACGATTTTTAATTTTGTAAAATTCTGAAAAACAAACTTTTGAGCATAAATAATCATTTCCAATTAAAAATGATATTATACATTCATCCAACTAATGTTAACACTTTATACAAAGCAGGATAAAAATAACCGATTCTGCCCGAACCGCCAAATCTGTTCCTATACTTTTACTGAAAAGCTCAATCGCCCGCTTTGCGTACGCGCACTTGCGTGGTCGTGTCCACGCCGCTCAATACTTCCGCGAGGATGCCGTCAGACAGCCCTAATTGCACTTCTTTTTTAGCAAACTGGCGATCGCCGGTCTTCACTTCGATGTACGCTGCGC
>CALMSO010000010.1 GCA_937872385.1 uncultured Saprospiraceae bacterium | reverse complement strand
TGAGGTCGCGTGTAGCAACAACGTTATCTTCCACGGTCATGCAGATTATTTCGGCACCAAAGACAACCCAACATACTTTAATGGATCGTGGCAACTCTGCCTCATCAGTAGCTGGGGCAGTGTAATTGTTGTTGTTTGCAGGAAACATTGAGAACGCTGCGAAGAAAAGAACAAGAAACATTTTCATGGTTGTAGTGATTTTTGGTTTTTAAAATATTACTACAAAGTTAGTGCCCTCCCAACCGTCAGGCATCACCCTTTTGGGTGAAATCCACTTTGCAGCGCGTTTTGCAGCGTTTTAGCTGGCGTCGCAAGGCACTGCCTTGGTACAGTAGAATGTTTTCCAGTCGGAAGCCTTGTAATTGTTTACCTTTTGTCTTTATCTTTACGCGCAAAAACGCCATGCCATTTACTTACAAAACCATCTATGTACCTGCCCCGGAGCTGAAATCCAAAAGTGTATTTTCTGCCCAGCCACCAGAGCTGAATGGCGACCAACTCGCCCGCGACGTGCAAGCCACCCTATTAGAAATGGAGGCAGAAGGCTATCGCTTGCACAGCATAACGCCCATTGCGAGCGGCCGCGTACACATGAGCAGTATGGCCTATAGCTACACCGATGGGGTATTGATGGTGTTTCAAAAAACAGCAGTTTGAAGCTTCGTGCCCATTGATTATACCCTTTGAATAAGAACGGGCACTTCCGGATTTCCAAAATTCATTTAAAATTTGTATTTTACTCGCTCTTTTGGTGCAAAAGCGCCACAGAGGCCCTTTCTTTGCGCTGCACAAACCCTCGGCTGTCCGCTTGTTTTTAAAGCAACACAACCCCTTTGTCTATGCCAAAAATGACGGTGTACCCGATGCTGCTGCAAGCCCGGCAACAAGGCAGCAAACAGTTAGCGGTGCTGGTGGACCCCGACAAGGCGGAGCCGGCTTATCTGGGGCGTCTGCTCGACCTCGCGCTGCGCAGTCGGGTGGATTATTTTTTCGTAGGTGGCAGTTTGGTAATGCGCGATACCTTGGACGATTGTCTGCGTTTTTTAAAACAACATTCGGACATTCCGTGTGTCTTGTTTCCGGGCAGCGTTTTGCAAATCAGCCCGAATGCGGATGCCATTTTACTTTTGTCGCTTATTTCTGGGCGCAACCCAGAATTGCTCATTGGGCAGCACGTAGTAGCAGCGCCCTATCTGCGGGCCAGCGGGCTGGAGGTCATCTCTACCGGCTATATGGTAGTGGACGGCGGCGCACCGACAACAGTTTCGTACATTAGTGGCACGCATCCTATTCCAGCTGACAAAAGCGACATTGCTGCCTGTACGGCTATGGCCGGCGAAATGCTGGGCTTGAAAATTACCTATCTGGATGCCGGAAGCGGCGCACGCAGCCCTGTTTCGACTGCTATGATCGAGGAGGTGCGTCAGCATACGGATTTGCCCTTGATTGTAGGCGGTGGCATTCGCACCCCAGAGCTGGCCTACGCGCGTGTGCAGGCCGGTGCCGACGTGGTGGTGGTGGGCAACCTGTTGGAGAAAGACCCAGAGCTGCTGCTGGACATGTCAGAGGCGGTACATCGTTTGAACAAATTGCAAGGCAAGGGAATTTTGTAACAGGGGTGCTTGTTGGGAGGGGGAGACAATATTTGCAATCAATAACCGGAAACGGCTATATTAAGCATCCAATAATTTGAAAAAAGGAATTGTAATCAAATCAACCGGTAGCTGGTACCAAGTACGGGTGGAGGATAGTAGTGTGCTGCAATGCCGTATTGTGGGAAAACTGCGTTTGGACGGTCTGAAGTTGACCAATCCGGTAGCTGTAGGCGACGAAGTGGAGGTGGAAATAGAAAGCGCTGGCGAGCAAACCGGCATCATCAAACAGGTATTGCCGCGCCGGAATTATGTGCTGCGCCAGTCGCCCCGCAAGAAGCACGACATGCACCTATTAGCCAGCAATATAGACCAGGCACTGCTCGTATCCACTATTGTACAACCCAACCTCAAGCAGGGGTTTATTGATCGCTTTCTGCTAATGACCGAGCCGTACGAAATTCCGGTGACCATTGCGTTCAACAAGGCAGATTTGTACAGCGAAGAAGACTTAGAAATCTTCGGTGGATTAAAATATATTTATACCGACATCGGCTACGAGGTGCTGTTGGTATCGGCTACAGCGCAGCAGGGGCTGGAGGAGTTGCGCGCCACCCTGCAAGGCAAAACTACCTTGCTGAGCGGGCAGTCGGGCGTAGGTAAATCGAGCTTGATTACTGCCATTCAGCCGCATTTGGTGCTGCGTACCGGCGATTTGTCTGATTATTCTGGCAAGGGGCAGCATACCACTACTTTCGCCGAGATGCACCCACTCGATTTTGGTGGGTTCATCATTGATACGCCAGGCATTAAAACATTGGCATTCAATAATCTTGAGCCCTTGGATGTGGCGCACAATTTTCGGGAGTTTTTTGCCGTGTCGGCGGAGTGTAAATTCGGCGGCAGTTGTTTGCACCGCAATGAGCCAGGCTGCGCCGTGAAAGCTGCCATTGAAGCTGGCGACATCAGCGAGCTGCGTTATATCAATTATTTGACTATACTGGAAGAGGTGGAAGACCAAAACTACTGGGAGCGCCACCGGGAGATGTGAGGGGAATGGGGGGTGAATGGGTTGAGGAAGTTGAAGGGTTGAGGAGGTTGAGAAAAGGGTGAAAAATGACTTTTGTGGTTTATAAAAATTGATAAAGGTTGAGGAAGTTGAAGGGTTGAGGTCTGCATTCGTGTGGCGAAAAGCACAAATAACAAATAGCGAAAAGCATTATAAAATGGGCAAATTTGCCTTATATTGAGACGCAAACGACGAGCAAATGGAAATTCGTACAGATATAAGACTGGGAGATTGTAAAGATATTTTAGCAACACTACCGGATCATTCGGTGGATTTGATTTTTACCTCTCCACCCTACGCTGACCAGCGGAAGCAGACTTACGGCGGCATTCATCCCGACCATTATGTAGAATGGTTTTTGCCTATTTCGGCGCAACTCCTGCGCGTACTCAAGCCCACGGGTACATTCGTGCTGAATATCAAAGAAAAAGTAGTGGAGGGCGAGCGCAGCACTTATGTCATGGAGCTGATCTTGGCGATGCGTAAGCAAGGGTGGCTTTGGACAGAAGAATTCATCTGGCATAAAAAGAATTGCTACCCGGGAAAATGGCCCAACCGGTTTCGGGATGCCTGGGAACGGCTGCTTCAGTTCAACAAGCAAAAAAAGTTTCACATGTACCAGGAGGAGGTAATGGTACCTATGGGCGACTGGGCCAAATCGCGGTTGAAAAACCTATCGGAAACCGACAAAGCAAGGGACAACTCAAAAGTGGGCAGCGGGTTTGGTAAAAATATTTCCAACTGGGTGGACAGGGACAAGGCTTATCCGACCAATGTACTCCATTTGGCAACCGAATGCAGCAACAAAAACCATAGCGCTGCTTTTCCGGAAGGACTACCCGAATGGTTTATTAAGTTATTCACCAAGCCCGGCGATACCGTATTAGATCCTTTCGCCGGTTCCGGAACCACCAATTTTGTAGCGCAAAGAATGCATCGCAATTCTATTGGTATTGAGCTTCAGCCAGCATATTATGACACACTAAGCGCAGCCGTTGAACCCGTGCAACTTATTCTGTTTGAATCGCAAAATGATTATGAAACCACTAAGCATAACGGACATCACTGAATACGTTGAAGAGCACATAGCCGTTTTTCATCAAAAGAGAATTGACAGCTTGAATAAGCTGAAACTCAACACAGTACTCAAAAAGAAAAATCCTTATCTCTTCAGGGCCAAGCATCTTCTGACAGCAGAACAAATTATAAAGGGATTGACAGACGCTTTTATCTCTTCCAATGAAGAAACTATTTTTGGCGACTGGCTGGAAGGGCTTGCCATTTTTGTTAATCAAAAAGTGTATAGTGGCCGAAAATCGGGAATCACTGGTATTGATTTGGAGTTTGATAAAGAAAATATACGCTACATCGTAGCTATTAAATCCGGACCTAATTGGGGCAACAGCAGTCAAATCGCTAAGATGAAAGCTGATTTTTTAACAGCCAAGCGCACCTTGAGAACAGGTAATTCGGGCTTGATAATAACAGCCGTAAATGGTTGTTGTTATGGAAAAGATAATAACCCGGACAAAGGTGATTACTTCAAATATTGTGGACAAATATTCTGGCATTTTATTTCAGGGGATAAAAACCTTTACACGAATATTATAGAGCCGCTGGGGTACAAGGCAAAAGAGAAAAATGAGGACTTTCTTGAGTCGTATGCTATCATGATTAACAAATTTACAAAGGAATTTGCAAATGAATTTTGTATGAATACAGGGCACATTGACTGGGTAAAACTCGTTGAATTTAATTCTGGTATAAAAAAGTGAATAGCAACGTAATAAATACTCCCGGGGCAGACGAATAAACTCAAAAGCTAAAGAAGATGCCCGATAAGTAAACAAATGCCCTTGTGTTCTTACATTGCAAAACAAAATACAAAACCATGCCGTATCAAAGTAGAATCCGGAATTATAAAACCCGCCGCGAAAAGAACCAAGCGACCTGGCGTACGGTGCAGCGCATTCTGTTATTCTTTGGTATCGGATTGTTCATTTGGGTTTTTATGCATCGTATAAGCCTCTGGAACTGGCTCCGCACTTATTTCTACTGAGTGGAACTGGCATCGAAATACACTTAGTTTTATTTTTAAACTAAGCCAACATTTCTGATGGTCCTTGCGTTATAAAAAAATAATGGCCGGCATGCCACCGGCCTCTTTTTCAAAAGTAAAAACAGTTATCCATGATTGCGCTCGCCGAAGCAACCAAAACTTTAGACGCCAAAGGCTACCTCGACATAGAGGTGGACCCCACCCTTGATCTGGTAGCTGCCATCCAGCGGCTCAAAGAGGAGAAAAACGCCGTCATTTTGGCGCATTACTACCAAGAGTCCGAGATTCAGGACGTGGCAGATTATATTGGCGACAGCCTCGGCTTGTCGCAACAAGCTGCCAAAACCGAAGCGGATCTTATTGTCTTTGCCGGGGTGCATTTCATGGCCGAAACGGCCAAAATTCTTAATCCGCACAAAAAAGTACTGCTGCCCGACCTCAAGGCTGGCTGCTCGCTGGCAGACTCCTGTCCGGCACCGCTTTTCCGAAAGTTCAAGGAAAAATATCCAGACCATGTGGTGGTAAGTTACATCAATTGTACGGCTGAATTAAAAACCCTGACCGACATCTGCTGCACCTCAACCAATGCAGTGCACATTATTGAGAGCATCCCCGAAGACCAGCCTATTATTTTTGCGCCAGATATCAATCTTGGCAAGTATTTAGTGAAGAAAACCGGCCGCGACATGGTGCTCTGGAACGGCACTTGTATGGTACACGAAATTTTTTCAGCAGAGAAAATTGCTAAGCTCCGCTTGCGCCACCCCGAAGCGCAGTTCATTGCACACCCGGAATGCGAGCCGCACATCCTCGAAACGGCTGATTTTATTGGCTCTACCACGGGTTTGCTGAAATACACCATTCATAACAGCGCTCAGGAGTTCATCGTAGCAACCGAAGCCGGTATCTTGCATCAAATGCAGAAAGCCTCGCCGCACAAAACTTTCATCCCGGCACCGCCCGACAACCACTGCGCCTGCAACGAATGCCCGCACATGAAGCGCAATACGATGGAAAAACTTTACCTTTGTATGGAGCATGAACTGCCGGAAATATTGCTGCCCGACTGGGTAATCGAGCAAGGACGCGCCTGCATTGACCGGATGCTGGAGATATCAGAAAAAGCCGGCTTGAATAAAGATTGAGCGCGAACGTTTGCTGATTTGTCATTGTTCATACAAATGAAAAGCAGAATCTGAATTTTCCCTGTTAGAAAATTAACACTTCCTGACAGACAACCCTGTAAGTAGCACTGCCCAACACTATGACCTACAAGCATTTGTGTACCGAAGCCGCCATGATTGCCTTGCGCGCTGGAGACTTTCTCCACCGGGAATTGGGCAAAGTGTCTGGTCTGTCCATTGAAGAAAAAAGCTTCAACCAGTTGGTCAGCTACGTGGACCGGCAGGCCGAAGAAATGCTCGTGGAAGGATTGCGCGCGCTACTGCCAGAAGCAACTTTTCTGACCGAGGAAGCCACCGTAGTAGCTGAAGACGGCGAATGGCAATGGATTATAGACCCACTCGATGGCACAACCAATTTTCTGCATGAGGTGCCGGTGTTCGCGGTAAGCGTAGCCCTGAAATACCGTCGGGAAATTGTAGTCGGAATAGTGTATGAAGTCAATCGGCGCGAATGTTTCTATGCTTGGCGCGGCGGTGGCGCCTGGTGCAATGACGAGCGCATACGCGTGAGCAAAACCTCCGAACTCTCACAATCGCTCATTGCTACGGGCTTTCCTACCAGCAATTTCGAGCGCTTGCCGCAATACATTGGCGCATTGCAAAACCTGCTACGCCATACGCGAGGAGTACGCCGCCTTGGCGCGGCATCCGTTGATCTGGCTTACGTAGCCTGCGGGCGTTTCGATGCTTTTTTTGAATACAGCTTACAGCCTTGGGACGTAGCTGCCGGTATCTTGCTCGTGCAGGAGGCCAAGGGCCGGGTCGGAGATTTTAAAGGAGGAGACGATTGTCTTTTTGGTCAGGAAATGCTGGCTTGTAATGCCAACTTATACCCGATTGTGCTGCCCTACATTCAACAGGCTTTTCAGTAGGAAATCGCCATCTGTCTAATACTGGCGTATATTCATCGAACAAAAACACGCCGAGCTATCTGGCTTTGCTATTTTAGCTGCCAATTGGCAAAAGCCGAAAAAGCATCATCGCTATGGATTTTCTAGAAAATGTAAGATTAGCGCTCAATTCCATTCGCGGCAATATACTGCGCTCGGTACTCACCCTCATGATTATTGCCTTTGGCATCATGGCGCTGGTGGGCATCCTGACGGCTATTGACAGTGCTATCTACTCGCTGAGCGACAATCTCTCTTCACTTGGTGCCAACTCCTTCGATATTGTACCGCGCGATAGCCGTGGCCGGCGTGGCGGAGTGCAAGAAAAACGCGGGGAAAACTTTACCTACAAACAAGCGATGGATTTCAAGGAAGCATTCAATTTTCCGGCACAGACCTCAGTTTCGATGAATTGTTCGAGCAATGCTGCCATTCGCTATGGCGAAGAAAAAACCAACCCCAACGTGCGCGTAAGCGGTATAGATGAAGCCTATTTAGATACCAAAGGAATTGAAGTAGAGTTGGGGCGCAATTTTAATACCCGTGAAGCGCTCAATGGTAGCAACATCGCCATTATTGGCAAGGACATTGTCAAATTATTATTCAAGGATAACGCCGAAAAAGCATTAGATCAGGTCATTTCGGTTGGCAATATTAAACTGAAAGTCATTGGCGTATTGAAAAGCAGGGGCTCCAGCATCAATCAAAGCGAAGATCGGCAAGTACTCATCCCGCTGCAAACCGGCAAGCGTTATTTTGGAAGTGACCGCACCAATTACAACATCCTTGTGGCGGTGAATGACGCTACGGAAATTGACAATGCTACAGCCGAGGCCACCGGGCTATTGCGCAACATTCGCCGCCTGAAAGCTGCTGAAGAAAACGATTTTGAAATTACTAAAAGCGACAGCCTGATTGGCATTATTCGGGAGAATACAGTTTATTTCCGCTTAGCGGCTGTTGGTATCGGGTTGATTACCCTCATTGGCGCAGCCATCGGGCTGATGAACATCATGCTGGTGTCTGTCACCGAGCGCACCCGCGAAATCGGTATTTGTAAAGCCATTGGTGCTACCCGCCAAAGCATTATGACGCAGTTTCTCACTGAGGCGGTGCTTATTTCGCTGTTGGGCGGTTTGCTTGGCATCGTACTGGGTGTGCTGATTGGCAATGTAGTAACTTACCTTATGGGTGGCAATTTTCTTTTCCCCTGGGCTTGGATTACGATTGCCGTCATTACCTGTACGGTAGTAGGGTTAGTATCGGGTTTATATCCAGCTTTGAAAGCTGCTCGTCTCGACCCAATCGAGTCCTTGCGTTATGAATGATTACAATCTATGTGCGCAGGCGCAGCGCCGCCACACTTTCGATGTGATGGGTATGCGGAAACATATCCACCGGGCGCACTTTTTGCACCTCATATTTGGCGCTGAGTAGCTGTAGGTCGCGGGCCTGCGTAGCTGGATTGCAACTCACATACACGATTTTTGGGGTTTCCATTTGCAACAGCATTTCTACCACCTGCGGGTGCATACCGGCGCGCGGCGGGTCGGTGACGAGCACATCGGGCCTGCCATAGCGCTCCACAAAGGCCGGTGTGAGCATATCTTTCACGTCGCCAGCGTAAAAAACAGCGTTATCAATGGCGTTGAGTCGAGCATTTTCGCGGGCATCGTCAATAGCGGCTGCAATCTCCTCAATGCCTACCACCTGTCGGCAATGCTGTGCCATATACAGCGCAATGCTACCTACGCCAGTGTAGAGATCATATACGTTTTCGCCGCCTTGCAAATCGGCAAAGGCTACCGTAATATCATACAGCGCCTGCCCCTGGCGGCTATTGGTCTGGAAAAAAGACTTCGGCCCAATTTTGCAACGCAGATGTCCTAATTGCTCTTCGATGTGGCCTGGCCCTTGCCAGGTGTGCATATCGAGGTCCATCAGGTAGTCATTCACTTTTGTATTGATACAATAGCAAATGGTGGTCACCTCCGGGCAACGCTCGCGCACGGCACGCAGGAATGGCTCAATGAGCGCATCATTTGCTTCGCCAAAGCTGAAGACCAACATGATTTGCCCGACAGAAGTAGTTCGCACCACCAGACTGCGCAGCAGGCCCATCCTTTCCGTGTTATCATAAAACGATAATTCCTGCTCCAAAGCGATGGCGCGCACTGTATTGCGAATGGTGTTGGAGGGCTCCGGCTGTAGCCAGCAGTGTGTAATGTCCACGATTTTATCAAATTCGCCAGGACGATGAAAACCAAGGGCATTGCGATGCCTCAGCGATTCATTGTCTGCAATTTCTGCTCGGGTCAGCCAGCGTTTGTTAGAAAAGGTAAATTCTAACTTGTTGCGATAGTAAACCACCGGCTCGGCTGCCAGAATAGGCTGAAAATCTGCTACTTGTACTTTGCCGATGCGGCGCAGGGCATCCTCCACCACCTGCTGTTTGTGCTGCAATTGCGCGGCATAGCTCAGATGTTGCCATTTACAACCACCGCACAGGCCATAATGATCACAAAAAGGTGCTACTCGGTCGGGCGAGTACTGCTGAAAGTGCACGGCTCGCCCTTGCAGCACGCCTGCTTTTTTGCGCAATACCAATACGTCCACCACGTCGCCGGGGGCTGCATTTTCTACAAAAACAACCTGCCCCTCGGCGGTTTTACCTACACTTTTGCCTTTATCGGCAATGCCCGTGATGACGATGCCCGGTAGCACCTTTTTTTTTCGTGATCTTCCGCCCATGTTTGGTGTACAAATATTTCAATGATATAAGGATTTCAATAACATAGACATCAACGGCAAAGCCAGTCGTTGAGCAGCGCGCGCACCCGGTAGCTACCCGTGCAGGAGCGGTTGGCAAAAACCCGCGACTCGCCCACGTCTTTAGTAAAGTATTCGGTGCAGCGGCTACGGATGTTTTCTACGGGGCGGCATTTGTTGCGTCTGGGGTACCAAGTTTGGCTGGATTCATTGCCAACGACATGGCAGGTTCCAAAGGTCGGGGGTACCTCTCGGCATTCTTTACCATAGTAGGTTTGGCTATCTAAAAAGCGATCGGCAGCCGGTGCTGTGGCCTGTTCTAATCTTTCTACTCTGCTGCGGTGCGCCTCGATAGCGCTTACCATCAGGATGTGCTCCTCAAAGGGTCGAATGGTAGCGAACACCGGCCGCCACACCCCGTCGCGGCCAGGATGCATAAACACGATCCGTCCTGGGTCCATCATATCCGCGTTGAGGTGGATCATTACATTTTCTATGTCTTCTTTCATAATAAACAAGCTGCGGTCGTAGCCCGAAAACCAAGCAACAAGGCGCTCAAAATTTTCACTGTCATCATCTACATCTGGGAATCCAATAGTTCCGTCATCATTTGCACAGGCTGTAAAAATCAGCAGTATGGGCAGTAGCAAAAAAGCCATTACTGTCCGGGGAAAGGTCGGTAAAATTTTGAAATTTTTCATGGTGTTTGTTTTTTAAAGTGAAAAAAGCGGTGGGTTATCACCGGATTACGACCTTATATCCGAGAAGTGGTGTTTTTCTTACGCCCGGTTTCTGATTTTTACAATTTTATTAACACCGAAATTTTGCTGATATGCATTTTGGCTCAGGTGAGACGTTTGGAAGAAGCAGGATTTTAAACAAATTTACAATTGTAGGGAACAATAGAGATGTTTTTATAAAATATAAAATATTGGTTTTCAAAAAATTAAACTAATATCAACAAGCGAATGCCCATCTGGGCAATTACCGCTGCTGCAAATTTTTCCAACATCCAGCCTGGCATTACATTCGTCTTGCGCTCATTCGGGGTTTTTTACACCAAACACCTCGGCCGTTTCCGCCAGCGTTTTGGGCTTTACAAGGCTATACACTTCGTCGTGGCGTTTTTCGAGGCGGGCAAGTATCTGCACCAGCAGTGCTTTCTCATCTTTGCTGAGTGAGCCAGCCACAATTTGGGCTACGGTATTCAATTTTGGATAAGCCTCGAAAAGTAATTGTTGCCCGGCGGGCCTCAGGCGCACCCGTTTGGTACGGCGGTCGTCGGCATCGGGAAATTCTTCTGCCAAACCTGCTTTGACCAACCGTCGGATGATTTCGACGCCAGTAGAAAACTCGGACAGGTGCTGGTTGATCAAATCGCTTTTGCGCGGCGTACCTACCTCGTCAAGGATCATCAAATACAAAATTTCGTCCATATTATTCACCGGCAAATCCACCAATGCCTTTTTGGTGTACATCTCGGCAAAGCGGGTAAGGCGGCCCAGCGAAATGGCCAACAGTACTTCCTGTGGTAGCTCGGCGGGGCTTTCCGGTGGGGGCAGGTCTTTCACTGCAAGGTAGTGCCGGCAAAATTCCTCAATGGTCGCACCCGAATGCTGCTGCGCATATGCATGAAAAAGATTAACCAATGTTACAATCTGAGCATCCATTTAGCGGCATTTTGTTCCGAAATTGCACTGAAGCAACAGTAAAAAATTCAAAAATGTTTTATAAATTTCGAAACCAAATTAAATGAATATTTTTTTGGTTCAAAATCGCAATAAATATTAGCGCGTTTAGAACAGGTGAATAAGCAGGGCGTAGCACAGGCGGGCACTTTATTTGAATTTCCGAACTGGATGTTATTTGCCCTTTTCAGTCTCAGATTAGTCATTGCGTTTCTGGGCAGCGCTTTTTGCTATGCAGCTTTTAATGGCTTTCAAAACAGCCCCAGCCACCGTTTATCTTGCCTGATTTTATAATAAATATTCTCGCGCGCGCCGAGGTGTAGCGCTAAATTATCCTGCCGGGAGGTATTAAAATCTAGAATCATCGGACGGCCCGCGTGGGTGCGAATGAGCATATCAAATAGCAGCGCCAGTGCACCGACCTTTGCGCCAGCAGGCGATTCCAAGGGCATCAAACTCAGCACTTTATGATGGCTGTAAATAAAAAAATTGGCTGCCAGCAGCTCACCTTCTGCACTTTCAATGCCGGAGGCAAACCCCCAGCCTCGGTGCAGCACATTGTACATGATGCGTTGTAAAGCATGAAAATTGCGTGTAAGGTGTTGACGATCAAGGGTATATTTTTGATAAAAATCAGCTATTTTTTCCGGCTTGAGATTAGTCGTGGCTACCAAGTAGCTTTCCGATGCTCTGGCGAGTTGCGTATGTAATGTTTCGGTATAATTAGCGGCAATTACATCATAATTTTCTAATAACAACAACTGATGATTTAATAACTCTGTCACTTTAAAATCATGCTGCGCTGGTAAATTAATCTGTTCATTTACCACCATTTCAATCATACGATATTCCGAAGGAATGGCTTGCAAAAAATTATTTACCCGTTTTGTCGAAAGCGCGTGAATGGAGTACACGCCCAGCTCACGCATGAGCGGCGGCTGGTGCAGCTCTTTGCCTCCGGCCAGCCCTTTGCGCCACACTAAGGGCAGCACCGATTCATAATCACCTTCTACTAAGGCGTCCCAGTCTTTAGCTACAAAATCAAGAAACCATTTATAACCAAATACATTACCATTATTGGCATAATGGACACAACTATTCCATTTAGTTTTGTCAATATCTGCGTGCGGTACGAACTCAATTTTCATGTCAATATTTTAAAAATGTAGTAAGCATGTAAGCTTTATAATAATATTATTGCACAGCCAAAAGTCCATTAATAAGAGATAAACCAACTCGCGGGCAAAGCGTTCACAAAAAAGCGTCAATCTTTGCGATCCCAAGTGTAGCGCAGGCTGATGCCGCCGTAGGCATGGCGCGGTAGCCCAGGATAAAAATAGCGTGGCATGGCGCCAAGGGCATTAATTTGTAGCATAGAAGCGTATTTTTCATTTAGCAAATTATTTACTCCGGCGTACACATCTATATGCCATTTTTTATAAAGTGATGTGCGTCGGCCAACTTTTATATTATACAAACGGTATGCACTTGCATAAATAGAATTAGCATCATTTACCGGTATGGCGTCGGTGTATTGAAATGTAATATTAGCGTATAATTTAGTTTTTAAGTCATTGAAGTCCAAGCCTGTACTTGCAATGTGTGGCGCTGTGCCGGTGAGGCGGTTGCCAGAAAAATCATTATCACCATCTATAAACGAAGTGAATGTATAATCAGCAAAGGTATAAGCGGCAAAAACATGCAGTGCTGGCATAATTT
Source organism: uncultured Saprospiraceae bacterium (assembly GCA_937872385.1). Classification (GTDB taxonomy): domain Bacteria; phylum Bacteroidota; class Bacteroidia; order Chitinophagales; family Saprospiraceae; genus JADJNW01. Next base: position 67,654 of record CALMSO010000010.1, on the reverse strand, counting down.
TGTAATGCACATAAGCTTCAATGCCATGATGCGTGGTTTGTCCGGCATTCACCCCGATGAACTGGTCAATGGCGGTACGGCGGGCTACCAACAGGTCGCGGATACGCATTGTATAAAAGGTGATTTCGTAGCTAATTGATTGCCAGATGTTTGCACCTCTGCTGCCGATTTCGAAATTCCAGCCTTGCTCGGGCCGGATGTCCGGATTGATGGCACCGGCCGGGGTCAGTGTTTCTTCGAGGGTAGGCGGCGAAAAGCCATGGCTGACGGTAGCGTAGATATTCACTTCGCTGCTGGGGCGATATACCAACCCGATGCGTGGCGAAAACATGATATTAAAATCATAGCTGCCCGATAAATCGTTACCATCGCGTAAAAAAAGATCGGTCAACGTGTAATAAGTCTGATTAACATTTACTCCAGCGTGTAAAGTCCATGCTTCGCGGCGCCATTCTGCCGAGGCAAAAAGATTATAATAAAAACGGCGCTCTTTATTATTTTGTAATAAAGTATCGGGTGCTACTGTGCCATCGGTACGTCGTTGCAGTTGGAAGTTTTGCCAGTCGTATTGTTCTGAAAAAACCTCTGCACCGATGCTGTACTGCCCGGAGTGCTGCGGCTTGTAATCTAATCGAGTGCGCCCGCCGAGTGCGCGGTTTTTCTCGTCGAGAATGCCGAAAGGGCGCGGCTCGTAGCCATCTCGCCAAGTGCCAAACAGGCTGGTGGTGTGCTCCCAGTTAATACCTATTTTTTGCTGATGCGACAAGCCCGCCAATATTTTATGATATTCTTTGAACCCTGAAATATTACCCCAAATAGCGGCTGCCTGCCGAGGGTTATCATTAAAGGCCGCCTGATTTAAAGAGCTGGGAATGAAGCCTTTTACGTAAGTATAATTAGCCAATAATGTTGTAATACCGTTATTTACCGTATTCACTTTGCTTAGTGCAGTCAGCCCTTCGCGCTCGTAGGCACTATTGTCGCGCCAGCCTTCGCTATGGGTGCGGTTGTAATTCAGGTCGAGGCGTGCCCGCTCGCCCCTCAGGTGCAGGGTAGTGAGGTAGCGCTGCGTACCGAATGCGCCCGTTTGCACCTGCGCCGAAATGGAGGAAGCCTCATCCGATGCGTAATTCATGCTTTTCAGGTGAATCAGGCCGCCCAGTCCTGCGCCGTATTCACTGGCAGTAGGTCCCTTGAAAATTTCGACCTCGGAGAGCAGACTCAAGTCTATGTCCTCCAGCGCGGTTTCGCCCACGCCATTGGTGAGGGGAATTTCGTCGAGATAGGCTCGAATTTTGGCGGTTGTAAACAGCGACCGACTCCCTACGCCCCGGATGCTGATGCGATTGGTGCTTAGCGTGCCACTTTGCATGAAAACGCCCGGAATGCGATTGAGCGCAGGAGCGATGGACAGATTATCCTCTCTTTGGAGGTCTGTTGAGTAGAGCTTCATCACCGGAGCAGGTACGTTCAGCGTAACCGGAATGCGCGTAGCCGCCACCAGCACCGGCGTGCCTTGTAGAATGGTCGTCGGATACAAACCAATAGACAAAAACGCATTGCTATCAATGGTATCAAGGTGGATTTCAAAAGGCAAAAAACCGGTATGCGAAATTTGAATCCGGGTGCTATCCGGCAGCATCGGCAGGCGGAAACGGCCCATTGTATCGGCAACGACACCTGTGCTCGTGCCCATGTACACCACCGTGGCTGCGGCTACGGGGTGCCCCGACTCGGCTTCGGTCACCTGCCCGCGCAGCACAGGCTGGGCTTTGGCGCCGATTAGAGCAAGCCCCATCAAAATAAGGCACAGCTGATATTGGACAAATCTCATGGATGCACTTTTATGGCAAAGTTGGTCATTTTTATCTACTCGTGCGGACTGCTTTTTATAATATAAAACCGACGCAAGGCAGCCAATTACTTTCGGTTTGGCATTTTGCAAAAAAACAAACGCTCGCCGCAGAAGTTGTTTTGTCCAGAAAAATCAGGAGCGTTTTGGATAGGAAGGGAACCTTTGTGTTTGCTCATTGTTGAAATTTAGCGTAAATTCGCTGCTGAATTATTTTGAAAACCTGACTAAATCATTACCAATATGTTTTTTGAATTGAATGAAGAGCATCTCGCGGTGCAGCAGGCAGCCCGGGATTTCGCCCAAATAGAGCTGAAGCCAGGCGTGATAGAGCGAGACGCCAAAATGCAATATCCAACCGAACAGGTACGCAAAATGGCGGAATTGGGCTTTTTCGGTATGATGCTGCCCGAAGCGTACGGCGGCGGCGGCATGGATACGCTTTCCTACGTGCTGGCTATGGAAGAAATCTCGAAGGTGGACAGCTCCTGCTCAGTCATTATGTCGGTGCAAAATTCTTTGGTCAATTGGGGCATTGAAAAGTTTGGTACGGAAGCACAAAAAGCAAAATACCTGCCCAAACTCGCCAGCGGCGAATGGATTGGCTCGTTTTGCCTTTCCGAGCCGGAAGCAGGCAGCGACGCTACCAGCCAGCGCACTACTGCTGTGGACATGGGCGATTATTACCTCCTCAATGGCACCAAAAACTGGATCACGAATGGTGGCACCTCGAAGCTACACATTGTGATGGCACAAACCGACCCCGGCAAAGGGCATCGCGGTATCAACGCGCTGCTGGTAGAAACCGACTGGGAAGGCGTGGTGATTGGCGCCAAAGAAGACAAACTCGGCATCCGCTCTTCGGATACGCATACCATTATGTACAATGATGTAAAAGTGCCCAAGGAAAATCGCATCGGCGAAGATGGCTTCGGCTTCAAATTTGCCATGAAAACCCTCGAAGGCGGGCGCATTGGCATCGCCGCACAGGCACTCGGCATTGCCGGTGGTGCGTACGAACTGTCGGTGGCTTACGCCAAAGAGCGGCAAGCTTTTGGCAAGCCCATCAGCCAGCATCAGGCCATTGCATTCAAACTGGCGGACATGGCTACCGAAATCGAAGCGGCCAAACTCCTGGTCTATCGCTCTGCTTGGATGAAAGACCACGGGATGGACTACGCTACGGCCAGCTCCATGGCCAAGCTTTATGCCTCAGAAGTAGCCATGCGCCACACCGTAGAAGCTGTACAAATACACGGCGGTTATGGTTTTGTAAAAGAATACCACGTGGAGCGGCTCATGCGCGACGCCAAAATCACGCAGATCTACGAAGGTACCTCAGAAGTGCAACGCATCGTCATATCCCGTGCAGTGCTCGAAGGGCAGTTGTACCAGCCCATGCTCTCGGAGCAGGTATTGCAAAAAGTGTGAGAAAAGCTTGAAAGGGGGGGCAGGAAGTGATGTTAGCAGGACGAGACATCACCCCCTCAACTTCTCAACCTTCTCAACCTTCTCAACCTTCTCAACTTTTCATGTCTTAGCAGGACGGGGAGTTGCAAAAAAAGAGACTCAAGCTACTTGCAGTTCCTGCGCCGCCCCGATGGGCATATCATTCAGGATATCATACAGATATTCATGGTACTGCGGAAAATCGGGCAGATTATTATGCCCGCCGCCTTCTATGGTAATCAGCGTACTGCGATCTTGGGCCGCCTGATGTAGTCGTTTGCCATGACTATAAGGAATGAGGCGGTCCCGGTTGCCATGGATGATAAAAATTGGGCAGGTTACTTTCCGGATGAATTGGTCGGTGCGTATCTGATAGCGCAATAGATATTTGAGCGGCAACCAGAAGCCATAGCGCCTGATATTGTGCAAAAAGCTATAATACGGCGAGTCGAGGATGAGCATTTTGGGCTTATTCCAGGAAGCAATGCGCGCAGCGATGCCACTGCCAATGGAACGCCCGTAAAGGATAATTTCCGATTCGGGATACACTGTACTGAGCCATTTATATACCGTTTGTGCGTCGTTGTAAATGGTCGGCTCGGTGCGGCGGCCCGAGCTTTTGCCAAAGCCGCGATAGTCAATCATAAAAAAATCATAGCCTTTGCTCACAAAATCACGGGCAAATTTGCCCCAGCCTTTGATGCTGCGCGAGTTGCCTTTCAAGTAGAATACCACCCCCCGCGAATTGGGTACTTTGAAGTGTATGCCATTGATTTGCCCACCGTCTTCCATTTCGAAATTCACCTCGTCAAACGGAAACGGATAGCGATACTCAAACTGTTTAGGCAAGATTTCAGGGCGAAAGAAGAAGTAATCCTGCAAAAAATAGAACAGGGCGCACGCGCCAGCATAAGCGATGCCAATATTCACTAACAAAACATACATCCAGTCTTGCACTTGATTTTAATTTTTATGCCGGAAAATAACTGGATTTTGCGAAAGGAAAAAATTTTTATTGGCTTTATTTGTAATAGACAAGACTTCATTTGACGGTTGGCATTTTCGAGGCGCTATCAGCTGTCAGAGATTTGAAGTACCCGAGTGATCTCCTCCTTTGCTGCATTCCCCCGCCAAGATAGCTCATCGAGCTGTTTTTTTAAGCTAAATGGATGGTATCTTGGAAGGTTTGCCAGGGTGTTTTACCAAAGGCTCGTACGTATTTTGGCAGAAGCTTGCAAAACCCTGCCCGTTTTTTTTTGTTTCTAACAAGGCGTACTTATTACCTATAATTGTGACTGCTTTAGTGTGTCCTGAAGCCATCACACACCATTATACCAATTGAATCATGCCGAAGAAAAAAACTGCCGAAACCACTGTGCTTGTTGAGCCTGCCGAGCCGAAAGACTTCCGAGACGTCATTTTTATCAAAGGCGCTCGGGCCAATAACCTGCGCAACGTTAGCCTGGCTATTCCCAAAAACAAACTCGTGGTGGTCACTGGTGTATCGGGCAGCGGCAAGTCGTCCATCACTATTGACACCCTCTACGCCGAGGGGCAGCGCCGCTATGTGGAAAGCCTTTCCAGCTACGCCCGGCAGTTTCTGGGGCGCATGAAAAAACCCGACGTGGACTACATCAAGGGCATCTGTCCGGCTATTGCTATTGAACAAAAAGTGAGCACCGCCAATGCCCGCTCAACCGTAGGCACCCTCACCGAAGTGTATGACTACCTGCGCCTGCTCTACGCGCGCCTGGGCAAGACGTACTCGCCCGTGTCTGGGAATGTGGTCAAGCGGCACGAAGTATCGGATGTGGTGGATTTCATTCAGCAGCAAGCGGAAGGTACGCGAGTACAATTGTTCATTCCATTGCCTTACAAATATAAGGATCGCACCTTTGGGCAGGAGCTTGGGCTGCTGTTGCAAAAAGGCTACACGCGGGCGCTATTGGGCGGCGAGCTAAAAGACATCCAAGAAGTGCTGGAAAAGAAGTCCGCCGATTTGGCTAAAAAAATCACGGTTATTCAAAAGAAAAACCCGCTCATCCTGATTGACCGCTTCGTGGTGACGTCCGCCGACGAGGAAAACACCAAGCGCATTGCGGATTCTGTGCAAACGGCATTTTACGAAAGTGAAGGCGAATGCGTAGTGGATGTCATCGAGGGCGAGCAGCGCGGCTTTAACAATCGCTTTGAACTCGACGGCATTACCTTCCTCGAACCCACACCGCAATTGTTCAATTTCAACAATCCCTACGGCGCCTGCCCTACCTGCGAGGGCTTCAGCCAGGTGATGGGCATTGACGAAGAAAAGGTGGTGCCCGACAAGTCGAAATCGGTGTACGAAGGAGCCATCGCTGCCTGGAGTGGCGAAAAATATGGGCTTTGGCTTGACACACTGCTCGAAACGGCGCATCGTTTTGATTTTCCGGTGCATACGCCGTATCAAGATTTGAGCAAAGAACAGCGCCGCCTGCTCTGGACGGGCAATGCGCATTTCCAAGGCATCCATGCTTTCTTTGAAGAATTGGAAGAAAAAACTTACAAAATCCAGAACCGCGTGATGCTGGCACGCTATCGCGGCAAAACGCTTTGCCCCACTTGCGAGGGCGGGCGCTTGCGCAAGGAAGCCACTTACGTGAAAATCGCGGGCCAGCCCATCACGGAATTGGTGGACATGCCCATTGACGAGTTGCTGGTGCACATCGAAAGCCTTGAATTTAATGAGTTTGACGCGCAAATCGGGCGCCGCCTGCTGCTCGAAATCACCAATCGCCTGCGCTACATGTGCGATCTGGGCTTGAGTTATCTGACCCTGAATCGGCTCTCGGCCACCCTGTCGGGCGGCGAAACGCAACGCATCAATCTTACGCGCACCCTCGGCAGCAATCTCACCAGTTCGATGTACATCCTCGACGAGCCGAGCGTGGGGCTGCACCCACGCGATAGTGCCCGCTTGGTGACGGTTTTGAAAGCCCTGCGCGACCTCGGCAATACCGTCATTGTAGTAGAACATGAAGAGGATATCATAAAAAATGCTGATTATTTAGTAGATATTGGGCCGGCTGCGGGCATTCACGGCGGTGAAGTAATATTTGCCGGTAGTTACGATGCTATTTATGATGATGCTACTGAAAGCCTTACGACTAAATACATGAGCGGCCGCATGCGCATACCTGTGCCGGAAGTGCGGCGTAAGTTGGTAAATTATATTATAATAAAAGGTGCACGACAGCATAATTTGCAAAATATTGATGTAAAGATTCCACTCAATGCGCTCACGGTGGTCACCGGCGTATCGGGGTCGGGGAAAACGACTTTGGTCAAGCAAATTTTGTACCCAGCCTTAAAAAAACACTTCGGCGAGAACACGCCCAAAGCGCCCGGCTTGCACAGCGGCATTGAAGGCGACCTGAAGCGGCTCACGCAGGTGGAAATGGTAGATCAAAACCCGATTGGCAAGTCATCTCGCTCTAATCCAGTTACTTACGTAAAAGCGTACGATGCCATACGAGATTTATTTGCCAAACAACAGTTGGCCAAAATACGTGGTTTCAAGCCTGCGTCTTTTTCGTTCAACGTGGACGGCGGCCGCTGCGATACCTGCAAGGGCGAAGGCGAGCAAGTAATCGAAATGCAATTCCTCGCTGATGTGCGCCTCGAATGCGAGGAGTGCAAAGGTAAGCGCTTCAAGGCCGAAGTGCTGGAAGTAGAATATAAAGGTAAAAGCATATATGATGTGCTGGACCTCAGCGTAGAAGAAGCGCTCGATTTTTTTGCCGATGTAAAAGAAATAGTAAATAAAATTCAGCCATTATATAATGTCGGGCTGGGTTATGTAAAATTAGGGCAATCCTCCAGCACGCTGTCGGGCGGGGAGGCGCAGCGCGTGAAGCTGGCATCTTTTCTTACCAAAGAGCGCAATACCGAAAATATCCTATTCATTTTTGATGAACCCACGACTGGCTTGCATTTCCATGATATTCGCAAGCTACTCGACGCACTCAATGCCCTTGTAGAAAAAGGACACACCGTGCTGGTGGTAGAACACAATATGGAAGTAGCCAAGTGTGCCGACTGGATCATAGACCTCGGGCCAGAGGGCGGCCGACACGGCGGGCAGCTCGTATTTGAAGGGCGACCGGAAGATTTGGCGAAGGTAAAAGCATCCCAAACGGCAGCGTTTATAGCAGAAAAGCTGAATTAAGTAATAGATTGAATAGAGGGAATGGTGAATTGGTTTAGAGGGGTTTAAAAGTTGAGAAGTTGATGGGGCAGTTCCAAAATCTGAAATCTGGCATCTAAAATCTATTGTCTATTATCTATTATCTAAAGTCTTCCTAATTGCGATTTGCCCAGGCTTGAAAATCATACAATTTTCAAACTCAGATCAAGGCTGGTAGCCGAATGCGTGAGCGCGCCCACCGAGATGTAGTCCACGCCGGTGAGGGCTACCTTGCGTACGTTGTGAATGGTAATGCCGCCGGAGGCTTCGGTTTCAAAGCGTTGATTTACAATAGCAACCGCTTCTTTCAAAAGGGGTATTTCAAAATTGTCGAGCATAATACGAGTGATGTGCCCGGCTTCGAGGGCTTCGTAAAGTTCTACAAGATTGCGTACCTCCACAGTGACGCCGAGGTGTTCAAGTTCTTTTTCTATTCGGTATTGATGCACGCGCTCAATAGCCTGCGCGATGCCTCCGCAGGCTTCGATGTGATTGTCTTTGATCATAAACCAATCGTAGAGTCCGTCGCGGTAATTGTTGCACCCACCCAATCGCACCGCCCATTTTTCAAGAAACCGGATGAGCGGAGTCGTTTTTCGGGTATCTAAAATTTTCACCGGCAGGTCTTCCACTTCAAAATGAAAGCGATTGCTGAGCGTAGCAATGCCGCTCATGCGCTGCATAGTATTGAGGCAAAGGCGCTCGGCCAGCAGCAGGGCGCGGGTATTACACTCCACTTCAAAGGCGATGTCACCGTAGCTGACGGCAGCTCCGTCTTCAAGGTGTGCTTGAAAATTCGCTTCGGGGTCGGCTTGTTGAAAAATGCGCCGCGCTACTTCAATGCCGGCAATGATGCCAGGGTCTTTTACTAATAATTTGGCGCGGTTGCGGCTATCGGCCGAGATGCAAGCCAGGGAGGTATGATCGCCGAGGCCCACGTCTTCCTGCAAGGCGCGTGCTATGAAATCCGTCAACAGGGCTTCGGTGTGTGGGGAAGTAGTCATAGTGTTAATCGTTTTGGTTTGGCTGCAAAATTGGCATAAAAATCGGTAATTCGGTAACAAAACTCAATTGACCATTAAAATCCGAGCTACCATTACAGCGTCCGGTGCATCAAATCCTGCAAAACGGGCATTGGTCGTACTGAAAACTAAATAGACGCCGGTTTTGGCGCGGCGGCCATTGTAGTCGCGGCCATCCCAAATGGCTTGTCCGCCCAAGGCGCGGGTTTCATATACCAAACGGCCATTGACATCCGTGATTTTTACATTGGCGTCGCGGGCCAGCCCTCGGATGGAAATCGGGCCGTCGTACTCGGGGCGTACTGGATTGGGGAAAACTTCTGCCATAGCGCGATTGAGGCGGCCGCCAGCTACGGCATCGCTTTGATAGGCAACTATGCCTTTTTCTGTGCCAATAAAAACCTCACCATTAAGCGGATTGATAGCAATAGCGGTGACATTGTTGTCGGGGAGTGGCGAATTTTCTACTGTAAACCGCGCCACCTGTTCTTCGCCATTGGGCGAAAGCACAAAAACGCCGTTGCGCGTGCCGACCCACTTGCGGTTAGCACCATCAATGGCAATAGTACGAACATCTTCTGTGCTGAGCAGGATGGCTCCGATTCCGTCGAGTTCTACAACGCGCAAGGTACCAATGCATTGAGGGTCAAAGACGCTGCCGCCGCATTCAAAAATGACAAGCCCTTGGGCCGTGCCCACCCACACGTCGCCGTCTAAGTCAACCGCGAGGCAGTTGGTCGAATTGGTAGGCAAATTGCTATTATTTTGCGTAAAAACCCGACACCGGTCGTCATTAGGATTATTCAAATCGCCTTCGTCAAATACCAACAAGCCGCTACTGCTGCTACTGGATGCAAACCATTTAAAACCATTGCGATCAATAGTTAGACGGTGCAACTCGGTAACGTTGCAACTCGGTCGGAAGCTTTGCCATTCGCCATTGCTGCGCAATACAGAAATCGGATTTTCGGCGGTATGATTGGCAACCCAGAGGTTGTTATCGGTATCAAAAGCGAGTCCGCTGATGCGGGTGCGTGCGGTATCGCCAACGGCATTACCGAGGGACGAATTTTTTTCATTGAAAAGAGTCAAATGCTCGCCATCTACCTCAATTAGCCCTTCAAAATAGGAGCCAGCATAGACCTTTCCGTTATCGGGGCGCACCGCAATGGAAAGAAAATCAAAGAGGTCGTCGCTGCCGTCATTGGGGTCTTCGCCCTGCAAGGCGCGTTGCGTAAAGCGATTGTAAATCGTCCAGCGGCCGTCTATGTAGGAAGCAAAGCCGTGGTCGCGGAAGATATAGCTAAAATTTTGATTGACACCACCGGTGGTCAGCCAAAGCTGGTTGTTATATACGGTCATGTCATAGCTGAACTCTGAATACGGTGAATTGATGCGCATCAGATTGCAATCGGTAGCGCTTACACTATTGACCATCCGAAAGTCTCGGAAAAGATCGCCCAACCAGACGCGGCCCTGCGCATCTTCGACGGCGTAGTTGGGTATGCCCACACAATCGGTGGCCAGAGCACCTCGTAGCCCATTGGCATCAAAATAAAGCGTTTTGCCTCGGTTGCAGCCAGTCACGCAGCGGTAGCCCGCCAGCAGGTGTGCCCCTTCGGAAGAGAGAAATTGTAAGCGAAAACCCGGCTCGAAATGGACGCGCTCCAACTGCCCGCCCTGCGCCCGAAACAACGTATCGTTGATATTGAAATACAAATGCCCAGCATAAACGCTGAGGCTGTTGCTGCTGTATTGTGGCGGAAACTGCTCGGCCTGCCCCAACCATCGCCAGGTAGTGATGTCGGTAATGTCGGGGTTGTTTTGCGGCGTCCGATAAATACCATCATCGGTGGCTAAATATACCTGCCCTTCAAATACCTGCACGCTGCGAGCATCCACGCCGGTGAAGGTGGTGAAAAGAAACTGGTTGGTCCGAATATTCAATAGCGAAACACCATAATTGGCGGCAATATAGACCAATGAATCGTTGCTTGGAAACAAATCATAGATGACTTTCTCACCAACGATGCCCCGGAAGTTCCGGATTTGATTGAGCGTTGTAATGCCATTCGGTTTTACCAAATCAATGACGCTGTTGTTATACACAACCATTAGGATGTCGCTGCCCTCCACATAGCGAATCAGGCGCACGCCGGTGTTGCTCAGACCATTCACCGTCGAAAAAAATTCGGTCGAGCGCTCTTCTTTGTCGTAAGATACCACCGAGCCTTCCGTGGCGTAATACACCCGCTCGGCGCTCTGCGTTACCCATTGCCCCAGCACGTACGGCAGGTGCGAGCGCCATTGCCCCAGCGCCAGCCGATCTTGGGCCCCAGCCGTATGCATCAGCACACAAACGCTACATAAGCAGAGAAGATATTTAGCATTGATCATGGAATATTTGCGATTAAGTATTTCCGTTAAAAACTGCAAAATACTTGGCTTATTGTTTGTATAAAACGAATTTCAAGGTAAGCAGTAAGACACTTTAGCTGTAAATGCCCTGTTTTTTTTACAAATGGCGATACAAATTACTTTCGTTCAGATAATGAAATACGGCATCTGGCACTAAATACTGCACCGACAGCCCCTGGCGCAGGCACTCCCGCACGTAGGTAGAAGAAATGTGCATCAACGGCACATCGTCGAAAAAACGCACCCCAGGGTGGTCGGCCAGCTCCGGGTCGGTATGCGTAGGCCGGTTATAGACGTAAATCTCGAAATCGGACAAAATCTGCTCGTAATTTTTCCATTTGTGCAGGGTTGCTAAGTTGTCGCCGCCCATGATGAGCACCCACTGCTTGTCGGGTTGGCGTTCGCGCAGGTACGCTAAGGTATGAATGGTGTAGGAAGGTTGCGGCAGCCCAAACTCCACATCGGAAGCACGCAGGTGCAGGTTATCGCCAATGGCTAATTGTACCAAATGCAGGCGGTCGTAGTCGCGGGCGAGCGTGCGGCGGGGCTTCAGCGGATTGTGCGGCGACACCACCAACCACACCTCCCTCAGGTCGGTACGGGTAGCCATATAATTGGCAATAATTAAATGCCCGACATGCACTGGATTGAAAGAACCAAAAAAAAGACCAATTTTGGACATAAGTTGTTCGCCATGAGCCATTTGGACGCACTATCGCTGCTCCTCAAATAGCTGCTCCTCTTCGTCAAAAAAATCTTCGAGGTCCATGGAATCCAGCATTTCGATGAATTCCTCCTCGTTCACCACTTCCTCTTCCGGCACATCCACCAACCACTGCCCGTTGATGCGGATGAGTTTGTAATCCGTTTCGTAGGCTTCGTAATTATCGCGTACCGAGCACAAACAGCGTGCCGTATCAGCTGTAATCTGGCAGTTGATGCTCAAAAAAGTCGTATTGAAAATGGTAGAATCTGCCAATTCACCGGTGATAATGGCTTCCAGGTCGTCCAAGCGTTCCTGCCCGCGCGGCGTGCTCAGGGTTTTGGCCTCGGCAAACTGGTTGTTGTCAATATACCCCTGAAATTTTCGGATCACGTCTTCCGGCGATTCCGGCAGCTTCGGTTCGCGTTGGCAGGCATAGGTTGCCAGCAGTATTGTCAGAAACAACAAAAAGCGCACCATAGGCTAATTATTATTTTTTTTTGCAAATATCTTAATTGCTCAGCATCACTGGCATTACCAGCATCAGTATTTCCTCGCCCTCTTTCTCCTCGGTGGGCAGCAGGATGCCTGCGCGCGTAGCTGTGGACATTTCAATCTTCACTTCCTCCGAATCTAATACGCCCAACATTTCTACTAAAAATTTGGCATTGAAGCCAATCGTAAGCGGGCTGCCGTCGTAGGTGCAGGTCAGTTGCTCGGTAGCCTCGTTCGAGAAGTCGAGGTCTTGTGCGGACACGGTCAGGCTGCCGTTTTCTATTTTTAGAATCACCTGATTGGTCGTTTTATTGGCATAAATAGCGATGCGCTTGAGCGAATTCTGGAAATCATTGCGCGGAATGGTCAGTACATTCGGGTTGTCCACTGGAATCACTGCGTTATAATCCGGATAGCGGGCATCAATTAGGCGGCAGACTAACTTTGTGTCATCGAAAGAGATAAACGCATTGGCTTTGTTGAAAGACAGTTGTACGTCGCCGCTGCTGGGCAGTGCACTTTTCAGCAGGTTGAGGGCTTTTTTGGGTACAATAAAAGAGGTGGACACCTCGCTGGTCACGTTAGAAAAAGCGAACTTTACCAGTTTGTGTGCATCGGTAGCTACGAGGATAACTTTATTGAAATCCACTTGAAAATACACACCAGACATGGCCGGGCGCAATTCGTCGTTGCTCGTCGCAAACAACGTTTTGTTGACGCCCTGGATCAGCGTTTGGGCGGGCAGCGTCACCGTGTCCACTTCCTCCGGCACGGGGATGCGCGGAAAATCCTGTCCATTTTCGCCAGCGAGTTTGTATTTGCCGTAGGCAGATGTAATTTCAATGCCGAGCGTATCTTCATTGATGGAAAAGGTAATGGGCTGCTGCGGCAGTGCCTTGAGGGTTTCTAATAGAATTTTGGCGGGTACAGCCACCGAGCCATCCGAATCAGACATCACCTCTACTTCCGTAGAAATAGAGGTTTCTAAGTCGGTAGCGGCGATGGTCAACCGGTTGTTTTCGATGGTGAAGAGAAAATCTTCCAGGATCGGCAGCACCGGATTAGTACCAATGGCACCGCCGGTTATTTGCAGTCTTTTGAGCAATTCTGAAGAAGAAACGCTGAATTTCATAGTGCCGTTGATCGTTAGGTTAGGTTTGGTACATGGTTTTTTGCTGAAAACGCACAAGTAAGCCGGAACCAGCACGCCGCAAGCCGGCTTGAGCCAAAACTTCGGATTGCCGAGGCCATTTGCAAAAATAACTTTTCCCGCCGATTTTTATACGATGAATAATCCACATGTTGTGAATAATGGGCAAAAAGTCATTAAAGTTTGTCTTTTATAGCAAAATGAAACGGCAAAAACTGTCAACTTGATGTCAATGTTGCTGTTATTCTTGCAAGTTATCCAATCTGGCTGCAAATTCGCAGTTGTAAAAAGTATAGACCAAAGACTACAAAAATTATGATACGCTTTTGCCAATTCCTATTACTGTTGTTGCTGTGGGCGCAAGGGGCTACAGCCCAGCTATCCGACTGGAAAAACAAAGTGGACATCGAACTGTGGCCCGCCGTAGAGCAAGGCACCCCGACTGATTTTATAGTAATGCTGCAGCAGCAAGCGGATCTGTCGGCCGCTGACCAACTGAGCACCAAGTCGGAAAAAGGGCAATTTGTGTATCGTACCTTACAAACCGTAGCCCAGCAAACGCAAAAGCCAATTCTTGAAATACTACAACGCGCCGAAGCACCCTTTCGTAGTTTCTTAGTGGTAAATGCCATTTATGCCCGGGGCGATGCGCAATTGATACAAGCCTTGGCCGCTCGGCCCGAGGTGGCAGTCATCATGCCCAACCCACAAGTAATGCTGGAAATGCCCGTTGATTTGCAAAGCGTTCAGGAATTGCAAGCCCGTGAAAACATAGAATGGGGCATTCGGCGCATCAAGGCAGACCAAGTGTGGGCACTTGGCTATACGGGGCAGGGGGCCGTTGTCGGTGGGCAAGACACCGGCTACGAATGGACGCACCCTACTATCCGACTACAATACCGCGGCTGGAACGGCACTACCGCCAATCATCATTACAACTGGCACGACGCTATCCGCGCTATCAGTCCACTGCATCGAGATTCAGTACCCAATCCTGCCCTCAACCCCTGCGGCCTCGACTCCAAAGTCCCTTGCGATGACCACAGCCACGGCACGCACACCATGGGCACGATGGTAGGCGACGATGGCATGGGCAACCAGATTGGTGTAGCGCCCGGTGCCCGCTGGATTGCTGCGCGCAACATGGAGCGGGGCTACGGCACGCCAGCTACTTACACCGAATGCTTCGAGTGGTTTCTGGCGCCGACTGATTTGAACGGGCAAAATCCGCGCCCGGAACTGGCACCACACGTCATCAACAATTCGTGGAGCTGCCCAGAGCTGGAAGGCTGCAATGCCTCCAACTGGGCACTGATGGAGCGTGCCATCAACAACCTGCGGGCGGCCGGAGTAGTGGTGGTACAATCGGCTGGTAATAGTGGTGCTTTTTGCCATACGGTCAATGCTGCAGCCGCTATCTTTGAAGGCGCTTTTTCGGTGGGGGCTTCGCGCCAAAACGATACTATTGCCAATTTCAGCAGCCGGGGCACGGTGATTGCCGATGGCAGCGGCCGTCTCAAGCCCAATGTGGTAGCGCCAGGCGTAGGAGTACGCTCGGCAGTACGCGGCGGAGGCTATTCTACTTGGAATGGCACCAGCATGGCTGGGCCGCACGTAGCGGGGGTAGTAGCCCTGCTTATTTCTGCGAATCCGGCGTTGGCCGGGCAGGTCGCGCTCATTGAATCCATCATCGAAGAAACGGCCCAATCCATGCTGAGCAATCAAGATTGCGGCGGCTTGTCGGGTATGGACGTGCCCAACCCCGTGTATGGCTATGGCCGCATTGACGCATTAGCCGCCGTGCAGCGCGCCTTGCAGTTGACGTCAACGGATAGCACCGTCAAACAATATGAGGTAGCAATTTTTCCGAATCCGGTTCGGGACAATACGGTTACTTTACGGCTCACTGGTTTCCGCGGCGACGTAGCGCTCCGTTTATTCAATGCCAATGGACAATTATTGCAAAGCCATCGCTGGAGCGCGCAAAATATTTTGTTAGAAACCATTCCAGTGCACCATCTCCCCAGCGGGGTTTATTTTTACCACATCACCGGCGCAGGCGCAACCATCAGCGGGAAGATAGTCAAACAGTAGGGAGGGCGAGGTTCGCGGTTTGCTATTCGCTATTCGCGGTTTGCGGTTTGCTGCTCGCGGTTTGCGGTTTGCTATTCGCGGTTTGCTATTCCCCCATTCCCCTATCACCCCATTCAACTTTTATAAACCTCTCAACCTCTCAACTTTTAAACCCCTCTAAACCCATTCCCCTATCACCCCATTCAACTTTTATAAACCTCTCAACCCCATTGTGACCCCCATCACTGATTCCTGCCCGAAAGTGCTGCTATCTTTGCCTCATCATTTTCAAACAAGTTAAAAAAACAATGAAACTACAAGAGATTTTAGCCAAACCCAATGCCACGGTCATTGACGTGCGCGAGTCGTTTGAATTTTTCTTCGGGCATTTGCGCGGCTCTACCAATATCCCCTTGGGCAGTATCCCGGAGCACGTAGCCGAACTCAAAAAAATCAATGGTCCTATCGTCTTGGTTTGTCGCAGCGGCAACCGAAGCGGACAAGCGGCCGCATTCCTACAAGCTAAAGGGCTGAAACAGGTTTATAATGGCGGTGCCTGGCAAGATTTGAAAGGATTACAACCGGCCTGAGTCCGGCAGAAAATTGCTATCAAACCTATAATAAATGAAAGTTGTTTCATATATTCGTATCAGTTAAAACATTGAACACCATGAAAGTAGAGCAAATCTATACCGGCTGCTTAGCACAAGGCGCTTACTATATTGAAAGCGAAGGCGAAGCCGTCATTATTGATCCCTTGCGGGAAACCAAACCCTACCTCGACAAGCTGACCGACGAGGGGGCCACCCTGAAATACATCTTCGAGACGCACTTCCACGCCGATTTTGTATCGGGGCACGTGGACTTAGCCAACAAAACCGGCGCTACCATCGTGTATGGCCCAAATGCGAAAACAGACTTCGCCAAACACGAAGCCCAAGATGGTGAGGAGCTGACCCTTGGCAAACTGACCTTCCGTATTCTGCACACCCCAGGGCACACCCCAGAAAGTACTACTTTTCTGCTGTTGGACGAGACGGGCAAGCCCTACGCCATTTTTACTGGTGATACCCTTTTCATAGGTGATGTAGGACGCCCCGACCTGGCGCAAAAAGCAGGCAGCGTGACCAAGGAAGACCTCGCGGGCTGGCTGTTTGATAGCTTGCGCAATAAAATTATGCCCCTGCCCGATGACGTATTGGTGTATCCGGCACACGGAGCGGGTTCGGCCTGTGGCAAAAACATGAGCAAGGACACTTGGGACACCCTCGGCAATCAAAAGCTGACCAACTATGCCCTACGCGCCGATATGACCCGCGAAGAGTTCATTCGGGAAGTGACCGCCGGGCTGCTGCCGCCGCCGCAATATTTTGCGCAAAACGCCATGATGAACAAGAAGGGCTACGAAAGCATTGATGTAGTGTTAGAGCGCGGCGCCGTGCCACTACAACCCAATGAATTAGAAGCAATTGTAGAAAGTGTGGACGCTTTAGTGCTCGATACACGCCATGAGCAAACTTTCAAAGACGGGTTTATTCCCAATTCTATTTTTATTGGCATTGATGGCAACTTCGCCCCTTGGGTAGGGGCCTTAGTTCCGGACCTGAAGCAGCCCATCGTGCTGGTTTGTGACGAAGGCCGCGCCGAGGAGGTTGTCACCCGCTTGGCTCGCGTCGGCTACGACAATACGCTCGGCTACCTCGCAGGCGGCATCGAAGCATGGGCGGCAGCTGGCAAGGAATTAGACACTATTGAGTCTATTGAGGTAGCAGAATTAGTCAATCGCACCCAGCGTGGGCAGGTTGAAAACATCCTCGATGCCCGCAAGCTCACCGAGTACCTGTCGCAGCACCTCGAAAATGCCACCAATTTTCCGCTCGACTATGTGAATAACAATATGTACAAACTCAACCGTGAGCAAGAGTACTATGTGCACTGTGCCGGCGGCTACCGCTCCATGATTATGGCTTCCATCCTCAAGGCGCGCGGTTTTGAGCACATCATAGACATCAACGGCGGCTGGAAAGCCATCGAAGCCAACCAACAACTGCCCAAGACGGAGTACGTATGCCCCAGCTCGCTGCCACAAGAAGTTATTGATGCAGCCATGGAATATGTCGAATAAGTTTTTTTATCATAACGAATGTATAATTTCCCCAAAACAGGCACCATTCACCATTGAGGCGCCTGTTTTTTTTTAGCCAAAAATCAAAGCCCATCCTTCCTCCGTGCAACATCATCCTGTTGTTGATTGGTTTTCATCCACACTAAAGAAAAGCCGCATCAAGACCTTTATAAGAGGTACCTGCCAAGCCCCTGCGTGCAACTTTTTCTGGGGAAAATCGTATATTGGACATAGTAACGCCATAGCGTGCAAAGGGGATGTGCACGTAATATTGGGCGTATGTAGATGTTGTGTGTAAGCCTGAAGGACGAACAGTACAACAATTAACGACCCTGAAAAGAAAAGGCAAGGTCAAATTTAGTATCTTTGCGATACGACAACTTAATGATAAAATGACAACATACAACGACATAAAAGAACATCTTAACATTAAGATTGACAAGCATTTAAATGATGGATTTGCTCATTTGACACACTATTGGCAAAATCATAAAAACGGTGTTTCTCAATACTTTAAACCTTATGCAAAAGAATATTTGCACGAGAGTATTTTATCCGTTGTTGAAGAACCCGACCAACTTTACATTCCGTTCAAGTATGATGTTCCTTTTCCACCGACACCAAATCCAAAGTTCAAGTTCATTGACTTGTTTGCAGGAATTGGCGGGATTCGTTTAGCATATCAAAACTTAAGTGGTAAATGCGTCTTTTCAAGTGAATGGAACAATTTCCCAGACGCGATAAATCAGGCCGCATAATGATAGATTTAGAAATATTTATAGGAACAGACCAGCCAGCTACTTGTCCTAAGTGCGGAAGCAGAACTGAAATCTTAAAGGAAGAAATCAACTATCAACATCATAAGTGCAAAATAGAGAATTGCAACTTTGAATTCATTTTGGAATTTGAGGAAGAAGATGAAAAATGAAAAAGGGTCAAAAATTATGGACAAGAGAAGAGTTGATTTTAGCAGTAAATTTATATTGTAAATTGCCCTTTGGCAGATTACATCGTTTGAATCCAGAAGTAATACATCTTGCTGAATTAATTGGGAGAACACCGAGTTCAGTTGCATACAAATTAGTAAATTTTGCAAGTCTTGACCCGAGTTTAAAAGCCAGAGGAATAAAAGGAGCTACGAATGCAAGTAAACTTGATGCTGAAATATGGAATGAATTTTTTAATAATTGGGATGTTCTACCTTATGAAAGCGAAAAGTTATTAGCAAATTTTGAGCAAACAACAGTAGAAAAGCTCAATCATATACCTGACATTGAACTACCAAAGGAAGGAAAAATGAGAGAGCAAGTGGTTAAAGTTAGAGTGAATCAATCATTTTTTAGAAGTTCAATTTTAGCTTCATACAATAACACTTGCTGCATTACAGGCATACAACAACCAGAGTTTTTGATTGCGGGGCACATTAAACCTTGGAGTGTTGATGAAAAAAACAGATTAAACCCCCAAAATGGAATTGCTATTAACGCACTTCACGATAAAGCTTTTGAAACAGGTTTATTAACAATAACTACAGATTATAAAATCAAAATTTCACCATTACTTTTTAAACAGAAGAAGTCAAAATCAATTGAAGAGTATTTTTTGAAATTGGAAAATCAGGATATTATTCTACCATCAAGATTTCTACCTGATGTGGAGTTTTTGAAATACCACAACGAAGTTCGATTTAAGCACTGAATTGCGTGAGGGATAGAAGCGAAAAGCCTACAGCGAGGAACGAGCGAGGACTTGTAGCGGATAGCCCGACCCGAAGGGGCACGCCCAAAAAATCAGTAGAATTATTTTCCTCAAATTGTGGTGGTTATACCCTAGAAGCTGAATTAGGAATAACACCCAACGGATATTCCGAACCTGACTTTTTAGGTTGGGAAATAAAACAATTCGGAGTTACAAATTTTGACCGAATGACATCTTCGGTTATAACCCTTATGACGCCCGAACCAACAGATGGAATTTATAAAACACAAGGGACAGAAGAATTTTTACATCAATACGGTTATGCGGACAAAACGGGCCGTGAAGACCGAATAAATTTCGGTGGTGTTCATAAAGCAGGGATTAGACATAATTCGACAAATTTAGAAATGCAGTTAATTGGTTATGATGCAGAAAGCGGAAAAATTAGAAATTCAAATGGCCGAATAGCTTTGGTTGATATAAATGGAAATGAAGCAGCCGCTTGGAGTTTTTCATCAATGCTTCTTCATTGGAATAGAAAGCATAATCAGGCTTGTTACGTTCCCTCACTCTCTGACACATCAGGAAACAGAAGATACAAATACGGAAACAAAATAATTTTAGGCACAGGGACAGACTTTCAACTTTTCCTAAAACAAATGGCTCTTGGTAACATCTATTATGACCCAGGAATAAAAATGGAAAACGTATCAACCAAACCAAAAATAAAGAAGAGAAGTCAATTCAGAATGAAATCTCAATTTTTAGGAGAACTATATAAACTGAATGAAATCAAGACTTTACCATAACGAAAGACAAGGAAGGCCTGCACCCAACAGGCGTTTGGATCAATGGTGCCCCCCCCCCTTTTCAATTGACAATGCCTTACCTATTTATCCTCAAAATCTTATTTTTCAAAGCTTTACAAAATCGTAAATCGGACTTCGCAAATTGTAAATGGTATTAGACAAGAGCTCCATAATAAAGAGAAAAATAAGCCCAAAGACCATCTTTTTGTATCATACAAATTAAATTACAGCGTTCTATCAGGGAAAGATAAGATTGCAGGTACAATTTATAATTACGCTACTATGGCAATTTTCAAGGATATTGTATTAACTGTGACATATTCGACAGTTACAGGAACAGTGTTGTTAAGTGAAGATTATATCGTTTATCGGTACGTGTACCCTGGCTCTTCAATTTCTTTTAACGTAAAAACGTATTCACCAAAAGGGACAAAACAAATTAGTGTTGTTGTTAAAGATGCGATAGGAGAATGAACTAAGCCACCCCAATTTCCAAGCACGTTACATGTACGTTCTATTTGACTAAAAATCGGTAGTCGGCAGCGCGCAATCAAATGGTTTTGATGCCTCTGACGAGCAGTGAAATATCGTTTTTAAGCGCTTCTACAAAACCGCCGGTAATGTCGAAGACTAACTTTTTGCCAGCTTCGTTGGCGGTTTCAATGGTGCCGCTTTCCTGATTGTAAAAACTGTGTTCGCCTTTAGCGGTTACGATTTCTACTTGGCCTGCATCGAGCGAAGAGACAATCGAGGCATGGTTTTCTAATATCTGAAATTGCCCAGCAGTGCCCGGCACCTTGATGGATGTAATCGTACCCTGGAATATCTCCTTTTCGGGAGTTAATATCGTGATTTTCATAAGCGCATATACTGATTTTATCTATACCCTGACCGAATCATGGCTGCCATTTTTGTTAAACGGCAATCCGGTGTGTGCCTTACGCGCCAACTTCCGCCAGAATCTTCTTGCCCGCTTCGATTACCTCGTCAATGTTACCTTTCAGGTTGAAAGCGGCTTCCGGATATTCGTCCACTTCACCATCCATAATCATATTGAAACCGCGAATCGTCTCTTCGATGGGTACCAATACGCCCGGAATACCGGTGAATTGCTCCGCTACGTGGAAAGGCTGCGACAGGAAACGCTGCACGCGACGGGCGCGGTGCACCACCAACTTGTCTTCTTCCGACAATTCTTCCATACCGAGGATGGCGATGATGTCTTGCAATTCGTTGTAACGCTGAAGGATATTTTTCACGCGCTGGGCACAGTTGTAATGTGCTTCGCCAATGATAGCCGGGTCGAGGATGCGCGAGGTAGAATCGAGCGGGTCCACAGCCGGATAAATGCCCAAGGATGCAATTTTGCGGCTCAATACCGTAGTGGCGTCAAGGTGCGCAAAGGTAGTAGCCGGCGCCGGGTCGGTCAAGTCATCTGCAGGTACATAAACCGCCTGCACCGAGGTGATGGAGCCACGCTTGGTGGAGGTAATGCGCTCCTGCATGAGGCCCATTTCGGTGGCCAGCGTGGGCTGATAACCTACCGCCGAAGGCATCCGCCCTAAGAGCGCCGACACCTCAGAACCTGCTTGGGTAAAGCGGAAAATATTGTCAATAAAGAACAGAATGTCCCGGCCGCCCATAGGGTCGCTCAGGTCGCCATCGCGGTAGTATTCGGCAATCGTCAGACCCGACAAAGCTACGCGCGCGCGCGCACCAGGGGGTTCGTTCATCTGACCGAATACGAAAGTAGCTTGCGACTGCTTGAGGGCTTCGGGGTCCACTACGGACAAGTCCCAGCCGCCTTCTTCCATGCTGTGCTTGAATTCATCGCCGTATTTGATGATGCCAGCTTCAATCATTTCACGCAGCAGGTCATTTCCTTCGCGGGTACGCTCGCCTACGCCCGCAAACACCGAAATACCTTCATAGCCCTTGGCGATATTGTTGATCAATTCCTGAATCAATACGGTTTTACCTACACCCGCACCGCCAAAAAGACCGATTTTACCACCCTTCAGGTACGGCTCAATCAGGTCGAGCACCTTAATACCAGTGTACAGCACTTCTTCTTGCGTGGACAGCTCCTCGTAGGTCGGCGGCTTGCGGTGAATCGGATACGACCGTTCTTTAGAAACCGGGCCAATGCCGTCAATAGGCTCGCCTACTACATTGAAAAGGCGGCCTTTGATGATGTCACCTACCGGCATAGCAATTGCCTTACCAGTGTCTATTACCTCCACGCCGCGCGCCAGCCCGTCGGTTGAGTCCATCGCCACAGTGCGCACACTGTCTTCGCCGAGGTGCTGCTGCACTTCTAATACGAGCGTTTCGCCGTTGGCTTTTTTGATTTCCAGAGCGTTGAAGATTTCGGGGAGTTTGGAGTTCTCACCAGCAAAACTTACGTCCACTACCGGGCCGATAATTTGCTTGACGTGTCCGATGTTTGCCATATTTTGCAAAAAATATTTGACTTAAAAATAGGTTCGCTAAAAATCGGTGCAAAGATAATCGTTCGCCCTGATAATCAAAAGAAAAAATCGGCTTTTGGCAAGTCTTGGCGGGCGCTTGCTTTGGCAAAACGAGGGCTGTTTCCAACGCGAAAACGGAATCTGCCGAAGATTACTTAAAATAAATTCATTTTTGGTCACCCTTTTGGAATAATATTTTGCGACAAGCAAGTAAATCCAATTCGGGCTAAGCGAAAAAAAATCGTCCTCCGCTGCTACATACAGCGAAGGACGAGGTAGAATCTGTTCAAAAAGCGGCCGTAGCCGGATTATTTTCGTACAATCGGCAGACGAATCTGCGAAGGATACTGCGCCGAGTGGTGCACTTTGTTATTGGCCACCACGCCTTTGGTTTCGTCATAATTATTGCCGCCGGTATTCATATTGCGATCGAAGCGCGGGAAGTTGCTGCTCGATATTTCAATGCGAATGCGGTGTCCTTTTTCAAAATAATTGCTGGTGGACATGGGCGTCATTTCTACCGGATAGACCTTGCCTTTTTCCATCCATACTTCTTTGTCGTAGCCTTCGCGGTAGCGCATACGTTGGATGGTTTCGTCGAGATTGTAAGCTGTGCCGTCGGGATAGACGTCAATGAGCTTGATGGTGAAATCGGTATCTTTTGCATCCGAAGAAACGTACAGCATGGCTTCAATAAATCCGCTAATTTCTACGCCTTCGGCGAGCGGCTCAGACGTGTAAACGAGGATGTCGTGGCGCGCTTCCATGCGCTGCTGGTCAAAAGCGCCGCCTTGTACGGCATTGCCCGTGCAGCACACATTGCCACCGTAGGAAGGCACCGGATTGTGCGGATCGTAGGCAAATCCGTCGGGATTGTCCACTTTGCCGGGGGCGGTTGTAGTCAATTTGCCATCGCCGTAGAGGCTGTTGGCTTTGCCACCGCTATTGAGGTAAAAGGCAGTCATGCGAGCGTTGGCGGGCGGCCACACCTCCGAGCTTTGCCACTTGTTGCTACCCATGGTATAGTACTGCACTTTCGGGATTGTTTGCAAAATGCCGTTCTGCTCGCCTTTCAGCCAGTAGTCAAACCAGCCGTAAATCTGCTCGTCATAGTTCAGGCGGGCATCGCCCACGCTGCGCTCGCCCACGATGGTGTTTTCGGTAGCGCGTTTGTAGGCACAATGCAAGGTAGGCGCGATGACCAAGTATTGATTGTCGCGTACCGTTGGGTTTTGGGCAGTGGTGCGCACATGATTGTACAAGGCGAGATTGGGGCTGCTCGATACATCATACCATGATACAAACCAGAAACCGGGCCGCTCGATGGGCATATCGTCATGATACAAACCGCCCTGGTACCACTTGGGGTCGTTAGGCTGGCGCCGAATAATGTCTTCAAAGATGCCGATCGGGCCGTGCACATTTTTGATAATATCTTGCGTAGGTAGATGCGCCAACCCTTTCGACCAGTCAATGCGCTCGCGCTCAGGTGCCAGGTCGAAGAAGCGCGCCACACGGATGAGTTCTTCTTGGGTAGCATCTTTCGGGAACTGCGGCCGGACGCGGTCGTTTTGTACGCCATAAAGCCAAGCCGTGAAGAGCATTTGCACGGCCCCCCCGCGGTACCAGTTGCCCTGCTCGTAGTACTTGCCTACGCGGCCCACACCCGCGCCAAAGCCCTGTGGCACAAAGGTAGCCAGCGCCGGGTGGTCGAGCGCTACGACGGCCATTTGCCATTCGGCGGTAGAAGAGCAGCCAATGGGCGCGATTTTGCCATTGCACCAAGACTGTTTCGACATCCATTCAAAGGCGTCGTAGCCATCCGTCGTAGGCGGCCCGAGGATGTCCCATTCACCTTCTGAAAAGAAGCGGCCGCGCTCGTTTTGCACCACGTAGGCGTAGCCGCGCCGCACGGCTTCGTAAGCCGCATTGTACGTGCCGGTGCGCATTTCGCCATCGCCCCAAGAGTTGAAATTATAAGGTGTTTTTGAGAAAATGACCGGTACGGGCTGATTAGTTTTGGGGCGGTAGATATCGGTGCTCAGGCGTACGCCGTCGCGCATAGGCATCATCACTTTTTGATCAATGATGGCAATTTCTTGCAATTTGGACAGGATGTCGCTTTGGGCCAACAGCCCCGGCAGCGACATCAAGAGCGCCGCGCTCCATACCAATAAATAGCGAATGGTTTGTTTCATACGTATGTGCTTTTGTTGTGAAAATGAATTTTTTCATTAGACAAGCCAAAGTAATATTTATTTGCCGAAAAGGCGGAAGAGAAAAATTTCCCTGCGCGTACATAACTGGATGAGCCGACTTTAATTTGGGGCGAGCTGTTTCTTATCATTTTAAAAAGTGAGCGAGTGAGTATGTCTTTATTTTTTGAAAATGTTATTAGCATGGTGGTAAAATAGGGGTCTGTTGAACTAAACCTTGCCCGATAACGTATTATAAATGGCTTGTTTGCCATCCTGCGATTTTTTTTTCG
Organism: uncultured Saprospiraceae bacterium; assembly: GCA_937872385.1. Taxonomy (GTDB): domain Bacteria; phylum Bacteroidota; class Bacteroidia; order Chitinophagales; family Saprospiraceae; genus JADJNW01. The sequence continues at coordinate 42,679 of CALMSO010000010.1, read as the reverse complement.
CTCCTTTCAGGCTGATTTCGCTAACTGCATTCATAATCCGGCAAACAACCTCCGACCAAACAAAACCTGCGATTCTGATAACTGTGCCCGGTAGCATGCAACCAAAATTCATGACTATTCAACTACTTTCTTTTGACATTGATAATACCCTCATCAACGAACAATCGCTCGATGGCGTGTTTACACAAACTTGGCAACAACTACCCGCGGATGCGCGGCCGCTGCTCTGCCTCAATACTGGACGGCTACTCGACGACACAATACAACTCATTCATAATCAAATACTTCCAAAGCCAGATTACATCATCAGCGGGGTAGGTACCAATATTTATGACTTTGGCCGGCAGCAGGTACTCAAGGAGTTTACCGAGATTCTCGAAGAAGGCTGGAACCTCCAGCGCGTGCAGGAAATGGTGGCGCAATTGCCCTACAATATTCAGCCGCAGCCGCGCAATTTTCAGCATGATTATAAGCAAAGCTACTTTTTTGAAAAAGCGACTTTGCAAGATATTCAGCATATTGAACAAGTGTTTAAAGATTCGGAATTGGACATTAATGTGGTCTATTCCGGAGAAAAATTCTTGGATATTTTGCCCAAGTGGGCGAACAAAGGCAATGCCTTATCGTGGCTGCTCAAACACCTCAATCTGACGCCCGAAAACGTATTAGTAGCTGGCGATAGCGGCAATGACAACACCATGTTTGCCCTGCCGGGAGTACGCGGCATTGTGGTGGGCAATGCGCGGCGGGAGTTGTACCAAATGACTAAACACATGGACTTTTTCCATGCCGAACAAGCGCATAGCGAAGGAGTGCTGGAGGGCTTGCGTTTCTATCAGGTATTGCCAAACGAAACGAGGCATCCCGATACCCCAACTGGCACTATCGCCGCCGATTTTGTCACCTACGCCGACGAGCAGGAAGCCCCCCGAGTTGACGAAGAAGCGCGGGCTTTCATCCGCGAAGGATACCAACAAGCGGTGGCGGCTATTCGACACAACATCACCCCCTTGGGCTTTTCGGCTTGCTCCTTGACGCACAACTCAACCCGAGGCACCGACGCCAACTACCGCAGCGTATGGGGCCGCGACGGCGCCATTACCATCATCGGTACGATTCCCTTAGTACGAGAACCCGACATCCGTGCGTGCCAGATAGCTACGTTCAATACTTTGCTCAACCACCTTTCGCCCAATGGGCAGGTGCCTTCCAATGTGAGCATTGATACAGATATACCCGACTACTCCGGCGTGGGCGGCATTTGTTCTATTGACAGTGGCCTGTGGCTCGTTATCGCTTTTTATGAATACATCAAGGCTACCCGCGATTTTGATTTTTTGCATACACATTTACACCATTTGCAAAGTGTAATGAACTGGCTGAGTGCGCACGATAGTAATAATGATGCCCTCTTAGAAATACCCGAAGCGGGCGACTGGACCGATTTGCTGGGCTTCAGCTATAATATCCTCTACGACGAGGTGCTGTGGTATCGCGCTAATATTTGCTTCGGGCGGCTGCTCGAAATGGCTGGCAATAGCGCACAGGCCGGCGACTACATCCGCTGGTCGCAAGTAATCAAAAAGGAAATTTTGCTGAATTTCTGGCCTTCTACCAGCCAAAAGCTGTTTCAGAATGTGTCATTTGCTGAGCAGCAATATTCCCTCGGCGACTCGCAGTACCTCATCGCACAGGTAACGCCTTTCGATTTCAACTGGCGCTGCGATATTTATGGCAATGTGCTCGCTTATTTATACAATGTGCTCGATTCGGAAAAAGCGCTATTAGCCTTCCGTTTTATATGGGGCATTGGGGCCAATGAGCCATATCCGGTGCGCAATTTATACCCGGTCATTAATCCTGGCGACCCCGACTGGCGCGCTTATTACACAGTCAATTTACTAAACCTTCCGCATCATTATCACAACGGCGGCATTTGGCCTTTTGTAGGCGGAGCGTGGGTACAATTTATCCACAAATTAGGGCTTAAAGAATTGGCTATTAATGAATTATACAAACTGGCGCAGCTCAACAAACTCGGCATCCATCAAGAATGGGAATTCAATGAATGGGCGCATGGCACTACCGGCCGCCCGATGGGCAAAATCTATCAGGCTTGGTCGGCCGCCCAGTACATCCGCGCTTGCCACGATTTGAAAATGAGCATGTAGCATTTTAAATAAAAAATCAGACACCATGAATTCAATTTTAATGATTTCCTTACATGGCTACGTAGGCGCTGAGCCGGAGCTGGGCAAACCCGACACCGGAGGGCAAGTAGTATATGTACTGGAACTGGCAGACCGCTTCAGTCGCCTCGGGAAGCGCGTGGACTTAATCACACGCCGTTTTGAAGACCAACCGGAACAGGATGAAGTAAATGATAACTATCGGGTGTGGCGCATCCCTTTCGGGGGCAAAAAATTTATTCGCAAAGAAGATATGCACGAGCACCTCGGACAATTTGTGACCAACTGCCTTTCGGCAATTAAAAAAGACAACAAGCGCTACGATATTGTCTATTCGCATTATTGGGATGCAGGCTGGGCGGGCCAAAAAATCGCCGAAGAGCTGGGCATCCCGCACGTACACACACCGCACTCGCTGGGCTGGTGGAAAGAGCACAGCATGGGTGCCGACATGAGCGAGGCCGAAATGGAAAAAAAATACCGCTTCAAGGAGCGTATCCGAAAGGAGTATTTTGTTTATCAAATGTGCAGCAAAGTAATTGCCACTACCATTCCGCAGGTAGAATTGCTTACCCAGCACTACGATGCGTTGGAGCGCAACTGTGCGATGGTACCACCTGGCATCAACGAAAATCGCTTCTTCCCGCTGCCCTCCGCCGAAGTGGATCGCCTCCGCGATAAGTACCAACTCCAGCCCAGCGACGTACTCACCCTCGGCAGAATGGCCCACAACAAAGGGTACGATTTGCTCATCAATGCCTTGCCTACCCTATTCGAACTCGTGCCCGAAGCTCGGCTCGTGGCGGCAGTAGGCGGCGGTAGTTCCAAGCAAGACCAGGACGGGGTGGCCGCACTCCGGCAACAAGCCCAACAACTGGGCGTAGCCGACAAAATAAAATGGCTCGACTATGTGCCCGATGAAGACCTGCCCAATATTTACCGAACCGCCCAGGTATTTGCCATGCCCTCGCGCTACGAGCCTTTCGGCATGGTCGCCATCGAAGCGATGGCCTGCGGCACGCCGGCGGTGGTCACCGTACACGGCGGATTGTACGAACTACTCAAATTTGGCCATCATGGACTCTTCGCTGACCCTTTCCGACCGCTCGAATTGGGCACACAGCTGGCCATGCCGCTGCTCTATCCGCGCCTGCGCACGGAGCTATCAGTAGAAGGTGCTCGTTTTGCTCGCCGAAACTTTGGCTGGACCGGCATTGCCAAGCGCATTCTCGATATTTTCGACCGCGCCAAAAATGCGCAATATGCCCTCGACTGAGTATTTTTTATCAAAATTGTCAGCCTCAACTATTATCTTGTGCGGATGCTTTTTTTGCTTGGATTACCTATTTTATAACCTCCGAAATAAAGCTTTATGCAAACCATCATCGGCGCTAATGGCGCTATTGGCACACCTTTGGCAAAGGAACTGAGGCACTACACCGACCGCGTCCGGTTGGTCAGTCGCAATCCGAAAGCGGTGCATCCCGACGATGAGTTGCTCGCCGCTAATCTACTGGACTTCAAAGATATAGATCGGGCCGTGGCCGGCTCAGAGGTGGTCTATATCACTATTGGGTTTGCGTACAATATTCACGAATGGCGCAAGGTATGGCCGCCTTTTATACAACAGATGATTGAAGCTTGTGAACGGCACAATGCTAAAATGGTATTTTTTGACAATGTGTATATGTATGATATAAAAGCCATTCCGCACATGACCGAAGATGCGCCCATGCATCCGCCGAGCAAAAAAGGCACCGTGCGCAAGCAGTTGGTAGAAATGATTTTCGAAGCGGTGGAGGCCGGCCGCATTCAAGCTTTGATTGCACGGGGCGCCGATTTTTACGGACCAGGCAACACGACCAGTTTTCTCATTGAAACCATTGCCAAGCCCTTAAAACAGGGCAAGCGCGTCACTATTCTCGGAGCCGCCGACAAAAAGCACTCCTATACCTACACCCCCGACGCAGCTAAGGCCACCGCCATACTCGGCAATACCCCCGACGCCTACAATCAGATATGGCACATGCCTACCCACCCGGATACCTTGACCCAGCGCGAATGGCTGGAGCTTTTTGCCCGCGAGATGGGGATCGCTGTGCCCAAATACAGCGTACTGCCCAAGTGGATGCTGGGCATGCTCGGCATCTTTGTACCCTTCATGCGCGAAGTACACGAAATGATTTATCAATTCGACCGCGATTATTTTCTCGACAGCAGCAAATTTGAGCAGCGCTTTAATTTTCAACCTACGGATTACCAAACCGGCGCGCGCGCTACGGTTCAGGCATTGTAAAAAACTGTATATAATCGGCTCCCTGCACTTGCGGCACAGGATGTAAAATTGCTATCAGCTTAGTTTGTTTTTAAAACTAAGCCCACTTACCTTTGTTATCAGAATACTTTTCGTCTTAAAAAAGCAGTTAGACAACTGCCAACATTCATTCATACACATACGATGAAAATAGCCATCGCACAATTAGATTTTCACATTGGTGATTTTGAAGGCAATCTCACCAAAATGCTCGCCGCCGTAGCGCAGGCCAAAATACAAAACGCCGATTTGATCTGCTTTTCGGAGCTGGCGGTGTGCGGCTACCCCCCGCGCGACTTCTTAGAGTTCGACGACTTCATCCGGCGCTGCGAGGCTTCGGTGCAGCAACTGGCGCAGGCCGCGCAAGGCATCGCTATCATTGTGGGCGCGCCCACCCGCAATCCAGTGCTCGATGGCAAAGATTTGTACAACTCCGCCTATTTTCTCGAAAACGGTGCCATCCGGCAGGTACAACATAAAGTGCTACTGCCTACGTATGATATTTTTGATGAATATCGCTATTTTGAACCGGCAACCGAGTTTCAGGTCATTGAATTCATGGGTAAGCGCATTGCACTCACCATTTGCGAAGACATTTGGAATCTGGGTAACGAAAATCCGCTTTACACCATTGTACCGATGGATAAGCTCATGGGGCAGCAGCCCGATTTGATGATCAATATTTCGGCCTCGCCTTTTGCTTGCGACCACGCGGAAGAGCGCCTGCACGTCATACGCGCCAATGTAGAGCGCTACGGCCTGCCGATGTTTTATGTAAATCAAGTGGGTGCCTACACCGAAATCATTTTCGATGGCGGCTCGCTGGTGCTCTCGCCCAAGGGTCAAGTATTTGATGAAATGCCCTATTTTGAAGATTGCTTGCGCATCTACGATCTGGCTGAAGTAGCTCAGGGCAACCGCGAAGTGGCCCAACCCCGCGAAAAGTATCGCCTCATGCACGATGCCTTGGTATTAGGGGTACGCGACTATTTCCGCAAGAGCGGCCTGCGTACCGCCATTTTGGGTTTGTCAGGCGGTATTGATTCGGCAGTGACCGCCGTGCTGGCTGCGCGTGCCCTCGGCCCAGACCAGGTACGCGCCGTGCTGATGCCTTCGCAGTTTTCGTCCGACCATTCGGTGAATGACGCGCGCGCATTGGCACAAAAGCTTGGAATTCAATACGATATTATACCTATTGAAAATATTTACGAAACGTACATCGAGGCGCTCAAGCCGCATTTTTTTGGACTGCCTTTCGATATTACCGAAGAAAACATCCAGGCGCGCATCCGAGGTATGATTCTAATGGCTTTTTCCAATAAATTTGGCAACATCTTACTGAATACCAGCAATAAAAGTGAAATGGCGGTAGGCTACGGCACGCTCTATGGCGATATGTGCGGCGGCTTGTCGGTCATCGGCGATGTATATAAAACTGAGGTATATGAACTGGCGCGTTACATCAATAAAGACGGCGAAGTCATCCCGGAAAACACCCTCCTGAAGCCGCCCTCCGCCGAGCTGCGCCCCGACCAAAAAGACAGCGACAGCCTGCCGGAATACGGCCTGCTCGACCCCATTCTGTATCAATACATTGAGCAGCGGCATGGGCCGCAGGAGCTAATTGCCATGGGCTTCGATGAAGCATTGGTGCGGCGTGTGCTACGGTTAGTAAATATCAACGAATTCAAGCGCCACCAGACCGCGCCCGTGCTGCGTGTGTCGGCTAAGGCCTTTGGCGTGGGCCGCCGGATGCCGATTGTCGGGAAGTATTTGTCGTGACCAATTACGCCCTTGCATCCTGCCAAAAGAAACCATATATTTGTAGGTAGAATGTTTAATTCGCTCAAATTATGTCCAATAATACTGTCTGTGAAATTCCACGCTGGCAATTGCTCAAGCAACGCCTCAACAACCTCACTCCGGCCGAATTTCGGCAAGCGCTACGCGATACCCCCGACGCGGTCGTCATTGATGTGCGCACCCCCGAAGAATTTGCTACGGGGCATATCCCTGGCGCTGTCAATATTGATTACCTCGGCGAACAATTCTGGGAGCGCATGGAGCAACTCGACCCCGCCCGTGCTTACTTCATTTATTGCCGCACCAGCCGACGCAGCGTGCGCACAGGTACGCTGATGCGCAATGGCGGTTTTCGGCAAGTCTATCACCTCGACGGCGGCTGGAATGCCTGGATCAGCACTTTTGAGCAGGAAAGCTGAAGCCTTTAAATGGCGCTTTCTGTCGAAAAAAGTTTTCCATTCCCTGCCTTTTTTCGTAATTTGAGGCTTGTCAATACAAAAATACAGTCAGACCAAACCCATCACCATTAAAATATTGATTATGAGCATGCTCAATGATCTTCGGAAAATCCTGTTTGGCGCCAAAGCAGTAGCCAAATCAGCAGCAGATAAAGCGGTAGAAACCGGCAAAGAACTCGGCGAAGAGTGGTCGGAAAAATCCGGTGCTTTCGTGGAAAAAGCCTCGGAGAAGGCAGGCGAATGGTACGATAAAACGAAAGACAGAGTGGAGGACATTACCGACAAAATCTGGTCGGATGCCGAAAAGATGCAGGAAAAAAAACCGGAATCAGAACCCATTGCCGAGCCTGGTGACCCAGCTTCTACGGGCTTCGCCAAAGAGTTTGGCAAAGAAGAAATGCCCGATAAAGCGGATGATTTTGTAAGCAAAACCGGTGAAAAAGTGCTGAAAACAGCCGAGGAAACTGGCGCGCGTGTATTAGATGCCGCAGAAAAAATTGGTGGTCAGGTATTGGAAAAATCAGCGGAAGCGGGCGAAAAGTTCAAGGAAGTGGCCGAAGACCTTGGCGGCAAAATTCTCGAAAAAGGTGGCGAAGCTTTAGAGCGGGCTAAGGAGGCAGGTGCTAAAATTCGGGATAAGGTAGGCGACTTGATTGAAAAAGCCCAGCAAGAAGCCGAAAAAGAGTCGCTTGAAGAAATGACCAAAGAGGCCGAAGCCCTCCGCCAACGCACTGCCGACCAAGCCAAAGCCGCTGACAAAAGCGCCGGTAGCACATTAGGCGGATTCGACAGTTTTTTTGACAAAGCCAACCGCTACGCCGCAGGAGATTATCATGGCGATAAAAACGAAGATAAATTGGAGCTGCGACCCGACCCCGATTTTCAGCCACGCAAAAAGGAAGGCACGGTACCGGGGTTTGAAGACCTCGACGGCGACGGCGACGAATTGATTGACGATGCGATTATTGATGATAAAGAGTAATTCTGTTTTTTCTATTAAATCAAGCATAACCAATTGGAAATCAAAAATTTATATTCTATTTTTTTCTAAAAAGCTGCCGCTTATGCCCGAATCAACTGCCCGCTGGCAGCGCGTCCAATCAGAAGTACTTGCCGACCTCAAGCTGTTTCGGGCACGCTTCGACTGGATGCAAAATCCACGCAATGGCATTACCGAGCGCATGATTGTGCTCGAAAGCCCCGACGCAGCCAACGTAGTAGCCACCACGCCTGACCAGCAGATGCTTTTCGTGCGGCAATATCGCTTCGGCACAAGTACGGAAATCTTGGAGCTACCCGGCGGCCTCGTGGACCCCGGCGAAGACCATGCGCAGGCTGCGCCCCGCGAACTACGCGAAGAGACCGGCTACTCCGGTGGGCAATGGGCGCACCTCGGCAGTATCCCCTCCAATCCGGTATTTATGACAAATTTCATTCATCACTATTTGGCTGAAAATGTGACGCTTACGCACGCGCTCAGCCTCGATACCGGCGAAGATTTGAAAGTGGAAACCCTACCCATAGCCCAAGTGTATCAACGCTGGCGCACCGGCTGGTTTCAACATCCGCACACCGTCAATGCACTGCTACTGTTCTTTGCGCGCCAGGAATTTTTCTAATCCCACGGCAGCCATTGCTCAGTTGCGGCGCTCCTGCACGTAAGCTTCTACACCCTTGCCTTTTAGCTCTTGTACCAACTGACGTGCCTCGCCCACACTATTGAACCGATCCACCAGCACCACGGCAAAGGCCCCACGGTCGAATATCTCGGCAGAAGCATTGCTATAGCCCATGCCCCGCAGGCGTTGCGCTTCGTTTTCGGCGTTGGTTTTTACTTTGAAAGAGCCAGCCAGTACCAAAAAACTGCCGTCGCTGCGGGCAGTAGTGGTGGGGCGGTCATCCATTTCGGTAGGGCGGGTAGGCTGCGTAGCGGGCGCTACCGGCTCCAGCGCTGTTTCGTCCGCATAGTCTTCTGTGGGAGGAAGTATTTGGGTGGTATCTTCATAATAATCGTAATCATAATCCTGCAGCGTATTCTCCGTGCCGGTTTGTGCTTCTGTACTTTCCTTTGACTTGCCGACTGTTCGCCAAATAATAAATCCTAAAGCAACGGCACAAACCACGATAATCGCAATCGTTACATAATCTAATCTCGACATAGCAATTGTTTTTTGTTAGCAATTTAACGTTATTTTCTGCAATTTGCAAAAAAGCCGATAAGAGCATGTTTAAATTTCATCCTTTTGGGGTCTGCAAATGTTCGTCTAAAAGAACCTCAATTTGCCTTTTTCTCGCCCCGTAGCGCTGCGATGCAGTTCAAAAAATGCTTCGAGAGCACCCCAAAGCTGACCATTTTCGACTTTAAAAACCAATTTTAAACATATTCTTGACTGAAACACCATAAATTTTTTACTGCGGGCAGTTTTTTTAAAACTTTTTGTTAAAACCCAAAACCCAGAGTCGTTATTGGGTGTTCATAAAAGGATTTTGTTGTCAGCAAAGGTTACGCACGCCTGATTTGGATTTGCTGAATCTTCAGGATTTAGATTATGTTTACATTTCATCCTTTGGTCTGCAAATGTTCATCTATGGAACCCTCACTTTGCTTTTTTCGCGCTGTAGCGCTGCGATGCAGTTCAAAAAATGCTTTGTGAGCACCCAAAGCTGGCTATTTTCGATTTCAAAAACGAATTTTAAGCATAATATTAGTAAATCTTTGCTTAGCATCCATTTCACGATCCCAAATCTTCTACTGTGCAATTTAAACTCGCATCCCCATTCACGCCTACGGGCGACCAGCCGCAGGCAATCGAGCAATTGGTCAGTGGTATCCAGTCGGGTGAGCCGGCACAGGTACTACTGGGCGTTACTGGTTCGGGCAAGACGTTTACGATGGCCAATGTTATTGCACAACTCAACCGCCCCACGCTGGTGCTGACGCATAACAAAACACTTACGGCGCAACTTTATGGAGAATTTCGTGAGTTTTTTCCGGATAATGCGGTGGAATATTTTGTGTCGTATTATGATTATTACCAGCCCGAAGCCTACATCTCGGTGACAGATACCTTTATTGAAAAAGACCTTTCGATCAACGAGGAAATTGACAAGCTGCGCCTGCGCGCCACGTCCTCGCTGCTGTCGGGGCGGCGCGATATTATCATCGTGGCCTCGGTGTCTTGCATTTATGGTATGGGCAATCCGGAAGATTACAAAAGCAGTATTATTCGTATTCATAAAGGGCAAACGCTGTCGCGCAATGCTTTTCTGTACAGCCTTGTGGACAGCCTCTATGCGCGTACCGAAACCGATTTCAAACGCGCCACTTTCCGCGTGAAGGGAGATACGGTGGACATCAACCTGCCCTACGTGGACTATGGCTACCGCGTGGTCTTTTTCGGCGACGAAATCGAAGCTATTGAAATGCTGGAAGTGGAAAGCGGTAAGCGTATTGACACGATGGAAACCGCCGCCATCTTTCCTGCCAACCTGTACGTAGCGCCCAAAGAACGCATGAGTAGCATTCTTTATGAAATTCAGGATGAACTGCACGAGCAGGAGAAATATTTCGAGCGGGAAGGTAAATACATTGAAGCTAAACGCATCCACGAGCGTACGAATTTTGACATTGAAATGATGAAAGAACTCGGCTATTGCAATGGCGTGGAAAACTATTCGCGCTTTTTCGATGGGCGCCGCCAAGGCACGCGTCCTTTTTGTCTGCTCGATTACTTCCCAGATGATTATCTGATGATTGTTGACGAAAGTCACGTCACCATCCCGCAGGTGCGCGGTATGTACGGCGGCGACCGTGCGCGCAAGCTGAGCTTGATCAATTTCGGGTTTCGGCTGCCCTCGGCCATGGATAACCGACCGCTCAATTTCAGCGAATTTGAAGGACTCATCCATCAGGTGATTTATGTGAGCGCTACGCCTGGCGATTATGAATTAGAACAAACCGGCGGCGTGATTGCCGAGCAAGTCATTCGGCCTACGGGGCTGCTGGATCCGCCCATCGAGGTGCGGCCGAGCCTCAATCAAATTGATGACTTACTGGAAGAAATCAACGAGCGCGTGCAGCGGCAGGAGCGAGTATTGGTGACGACGCTTACGAAACGTATGGCGGAGGAGCTGACCAAATATTTAGTGAAATTAAACATTAAGGTGCGTTATATTCACTCGGAAGTGGATACGATGGAGCGCGTAGAAATCATCCGCGATCTGCGCCTTGGCGAATTTGATGTACTGGTAGGCGTGAACCTGCTGCGCGAGGGGCTGGACCTGCCCGAAGTGTCGCTCGTAGCCATTCTCGATGCAGACAAGGAGGGTTTCCTGCGCAATGATCGCTCGTTGACACAAACCGCCGGTCGGGCTGCGCGCAATGTGAATGGATTGGTCATTTTCTACGCCGATCAGGTCACCGATTCTATGCAGCGTACTATTGATGAAACCAACCGCCGCCGCACCATTCAGATGGCGTACAATGAAGCGAACGGCATCACGCCGCGCACCGTGAGCAAGACCCGCGAGGAGATACTCGGGCAGAAGTCCATTCTTGATATTCGCGGCAAGCAAAAAGCTTACGTGGAGCCGGAAACGCCCAGTTTAGCGGCGGATCCGATCATTGGCTACCTCACCCGCGACCAGTTGGAAAAAATGATTGCCGATACCGAAAGTAACATGAAAAAAGCCGCCAAAGAGCTGGATTTTATTGCTGCGGCCCAGTACCGCGACGAGTTGTTTGCCCTGCGTGATAAGCTGAAAACGGCGATGTGAGGAGCAGGTTTTTCTTACCTTCGCACCACTTTGAAAGCGAGATTGCGGCCCTGCCCTTGCATAATGGCTAAGTTGATCCACGCTAAGGCAAATTTTTCTAACAGCTCAACCTTGTCGGCTTTCCCAAAGTCAAGGCAGGTGCCAAAGCCAGCATCTAAGGCTAATTTCTCAGCAATGGCTTTTCCCGCTGCGCTGTCGCCCGCCATGAACATATCTATCCCTTCGCCATGATACACGGGGTCAAGCATATTTTCAAAACCGGTCGTGTTGAAGCATTTAACCACCTCAGCATTCGTTTGGTCGGCGAGGCAATGATACACCGTCGGGTAGGGGGCAGGAGCCTGGCGCACGCTGTTGGTCGCATCTATCATGGTTTTGCCATGCACATCGCCCAATGCTGATATAATGGAAAAAATGGCCGCGGGTGGTGTTGCTATCAATATTACTTCCGATTGTAACGCCGCTTCAGCAATAGACATAGCGCGGGTGTTGGGGTTTTGCAGCAGTGCCCGCCCTTTGAAGTTGTGTAAATCCTGTACACCGAGGTAAATATCATGCCCTTTTTGAGCCCATTTAGTGGCCAAGGCCCCGCCTACATTGCCCGTACCTATGATGGCTATTTTCATGGTTCGTTATTATTAAAGTGAATAATTTTTTCAGGCATAAAATACATTGCTGGCACTATTATAAATAATACGAATGATATATAAACGGAGACCATACTTAATGTTGCGGCTAATACATAAGCAGCCATAGCGATGCGATTTTTGCGTTGAATTTTTGTATGCGCCAGTTGATGGATGGTATCATGTAATAATTTTTTGTTAATAACATAACTTCGAAGCAAAGTAAACGATAGCGAACACATAAAAAATATGATGCCATAAAAGAGAGAAGCCTGCCATAGTAGGGGATTCGCGCCAATGAAGTTCGTGCCAAACGGAATGATGCTCATCCAGAAAAGTAAATGAATACTATACCAAAGTAATTTTCCGTCGGTATGTTTTATTTGATGAAATAATTGATGATGATTAACCCACATAATGGAAAGCACCAAGAAACTGATTGCGTAGGAAATAAATTTTGGAGCCAATTTCAATAGCTCACCCCAAACTGTTTTATCGGTGGGTATTTCCTGCAATTTTAAATCAAAAACCATCACCGTGATAATGATGGCGATTACCCCATCACTAAAGGCTTCTATTCTGCTGGTGGGTATTTGATTCAAATTATTCATTAAAATAAATAACCATTTTCAGGTTCTAATTTTTTTGGCAAATTCCTGTCGCCGAGCATTTCCCGCAAATCTCGTTCAATAGTATTGCAAAGTGCAGAAAGCGGAACGTCCGTTATTTTATTTTCAAATGGGTCTTCATTTACTTCACCCACCTTTCCGATAACAGCAAATACGAATGAAATAATCAACGAAACGGGTATCATTAAATAAGCTATATTCATTTTGGTAAAATCGCCGATTAAAGAAAATGGTAAAAGTACTATAAATGTGTAAAGAAAAACCCGTGTAAAGTAATCATATTGTCTTAACAGCGGCGTATTCTTTATCCGCTCGCAGCCCCCTTGATAATTGGCTAAAGCCAGCAACTGTCCTTCCATCTGAAAGCTGTCAAAACCACCCAGGGTGCCGTTGGCCATGGCTTCGTAAATTTGTTTACCCATTAGCAAATGTAAATAATTAGGTTTGTTTTGTGTGTTTTCTAAGATTGTAAATTCTTGCTCATTTAATAGCGGCTTTAATTCCTGCCAGTTATTTTGTTTTCGCAAATGCAGCCGCAAAGCGTGCACCCAAGCGATTGTTTTGTAAACCATGTCTTTTTTGAACTGCTCGCTGCGCTCTTTATTATAATTTGGCTGATGTGCATGGCTATCCGTAAATGTAATAATCAAGCGCGCCAGTACCCGGCTGGAATTGACGATGCCGCCCCAGAGCGTACGGGCTTCCCACCATCGGCCATAAGAACTATTATTGCGAAAAGCGATAAAAATAGCCAGCGCGCTGCCCAAAATAGCCGAAATGGAAAACGGAAGCGCGATAGTAGTTATGCCTTGCCTGTGTAATAAAAAAACGACGATTGTTATTATAATAGCAACCGCCAGTTCAATCTTTACATATTGTATTACTTTAATTGGGTTAAAATTTCGCTTGAGTATCATAATCTACCGATTGTTTTTTTTGAATTGGCAAACAATACCAAAGGTAAGTATTCCATCATACGGAAGTACCTTTTCGGGCACGATCTGTTCGTTGATGTAGAGATAGTTTGCCGTGAGCGCCAGCCCTTTCCATAGCGCACAGTCTATGCCCAGTTCCGCCTGAAGCCTTTGGTTGGACACTTGGTCTATGCCTGGTTGCCAGGAGGCATTGTAATGAATATTTATTTTTTCATCGGCTATTTTATGTACGCCAGCCATGTAAAGCGTAGGACGCCATATAGCAATAACATTACGACCGGAGTAATAAGGTTCATTAAAAATATCATTTGTAAACCGTGTTGCTTCATAAACCATGCTGCCCGATAGCTTGAACACTGCTTTCGGTTGCTGTGCAAGCTGCCAAGTCACGCCAGCACCTGAGAAAAAACGATTGGCGATTTGTCGTCTAAAATTCGTTTGCGCATAAGCCATGATAAAAGGATACACGCGCCTTTCGGGTTTGTAATATAAATAATTTCGGCTATTAATATCATTATCGGCTTTGCGTTTACTAAATTCTTGATACAAGGTGTTGTTTTGCGTTTTAAACTTAAAATCTGAGGAAAGTTTGGCGAAAAATTCTATGCGGGTACGCAAAACACCCAAATTCACATTTCCAGTCTGATAAATGCCGTTGATACCTGCCCGCATTTGAAAACCCAGCGTATCACTTTCGTTGAGTTGTGCATCCATTTTAATAGAAATGAAGCAAATCAGGAAAGCGAAGACCGCCTTCCTGATGTTTGCATCCGGCTGATTACCAATCATAAGCGATTAGTTTGTGCCAAGTAATTCGACGAGCAATTCGGCGGCCGCGGCGCCCGAGTTTTGCTGCTGCCCTGTAATCAGATTGCCATCCTGAATAGCATAAGCCGAGAAAGGTGCGGCTACCTTGAAATGGGTGCCCGGCAGCTTTTTTGCCTCTGTTTCAATACGATAGGGTTGTACCTGCACACCGGTGGCCTGGTCGGCAAAATCTTCTTCGGCATCGGCAAAGCCCGTCCAGGTTTTACCTTTTACGAGTAGTTCGCCATTGGACAACCGTGCTTCGAGCAGCAGGGCCGTCGAGTGGCACACGGCGGTGCTTGGCTTGCCCATTTCATAAAAAGTTGCGAATAGTTTTTCCAGCGCTCGGTTCCCCCGGAAAGTGTACATGGGCCCCTGGCCGCCTACTAAAAAGATGGCATCATAGTCTTCGACATTTACATCGGTAAGTTTTTTGGTATTGGCCAGCATTTGCTGAAATTCGGGCTTTTGCAAATATCCCAGCGAAATGACATCATGCGCCGAGTAGCCGCTGGCATCGGTTGGGTTGGAATAGCCGTCCATTTCAAGTTTGCCGCCTTCGGTAGAGGCCAATTCTACCTCGTAACCTGCCTCTTCAAATACTCTGAGTGGGTGTGTCAGTTCGGCAGCCCAAAAACCAATTGGCCAGCCGGTTTGCTTGGAAACGGCGGGCGAGCTGGCAACCATCAAAATTTTACCTCGCACGGGCGCACCGTGAAAATGTACATAATGTTTTACTTCTGTGACCATTTTGTTATTATTTACTGGTGGCAGTACTATTATTATATGTCATGCATGTTGCGCTACCGATTCGACCGCCATTTAAAATCGGGAGCGCCAGCATCTACGTTTATGCTTGACAAGTTGTGCGTACGAACGGTACAAAATTGTGGAGAATACGTATATTTACCATGTGTATCACCCAAAAGTGCGATACATACTTTTAGGAAAGTATTCTGAAAATCAAATAGTTAAACCTGTGCCAGATTTTATTTACAAAGGGAAAGTGTATTACAACCCCGTTCAATTGGTGATGGAACAAATTGGCGGCACTTGGAAAGCGCCCATCTTGTGGCGGCTGCGCAACCAAACGATGCGCTACGGTGAGCTGCGCAAGGACATACCGCACATCTCGGACAAAATGCTCACCACCCAACTCAGAGAATTAGAAAGCGATGGCTATATACAGCGCAAAGTGTATGCCGTAGTACCCCCGAAAACGGAATATTCATTGACAGATAAAGGCAAAGATATTATTGAATTGATTAATGTTATTCGCAACTATGGTTTGAAAATGATTGAACAATATCAAAACGAGTAGGCTGTAGATTGGGAATGGTCGCGCTGAGTGTAGCGTTAAAGTTTTTCAAACTATCAAAATCTGCTTAGCGCAATAGAGCAGGCTGGTTCGTAGCAGTGCATCCGGCAAGTCGCTGCCTGTGCTTTTCGTCCCCCCGGAAACAAACTTTCCTTTGGAATTGTCTTATAGGCAGGCGCAAAAATTTGTATTTTTGTCGCTGAACTCAGTCGTAACCAAATTTTAGAACCATTTTTCACAGCAAAAGCAGGTGCGGCCCGGGCTGCGCTTGTTTTGCACCTTTTTAACCTTCGAACGGATGGAACCAATTGCTCCCTACCAACCGACCCACAAAGTGCGCTTAGTCACGGCGGCTTCGCTCTTTGACGGGCACGACGCGGCCATCAACATCATGCGGCGCATCCTGCAAAGCTCCGGCGCAGAGATTATTCACCTCGGGCACAACCGCTCGGTGGAGGAAATCGTCAATACCGCCATTCAGGAAGATGTGCAGGGCATTGCCATCACGTCGTACCAGGGCGGCCACGTCGAGTTTTTCAAGTATGCCTACGATTTGCTGCGCGCGCGCGGGGCGGGGCATATCAAAATCTTCGGTGGCGGTGGGGGCACCATCCTACCTTCAGAAATCGAGGAATTGCATCAGCACGGCATTGCTCGGATTTATTCACCCGACGACGGGCGGCGCATGGGCTTGCAGGGCATGATTAATGATGTATTGCAACAGTGCGATTTTCCGGTGGGCTTCAGTGTGAACGGTGAGTTGTCGCATTTTTTGCAAAAAGATGCGAATGCGGTGGCGCGTCTGATTTCGGTAGCAGAAAACAATCCGGAGCTGTTTGAAAAGGAAATCCGTCCGCTCCTGAAAATAGACAATGTGCCCGTGCTGGGCATCACGGGTACTGGTGGCGCGGGCAAGTCGAGCCTCGTAGATGAACTGATTCGCCGTTTTTTACTGGATTTTGAGGATAAAACTATTGCCATCATCTCGGTGGATCCTTCCAAACGCAAGACTGGCGGGGCTTTGCTCGGCGATCGCATTCGAATGAACTCGGTCAATCACACACGGGTGTACATGCGCTCGTTGGCTACGCGGCAGAGCAACTTAGCCTTGTCCAAGCACGTCCAGTCCGCAGTAGATATTCTCAAAGCGGCTAAGTACGATCTTATCATCCTCGAAACTTCCGGCATTGGGCAATCGGATACCGAAATCACAGACCACAGCGACGTGAGCCTTTACGTGATGACGCCCGAATACGGCGCAGCTACGCAGTTGGAAAAAATTGATATGCTCGATTTTGCGGACGTGATTGCCATCAACAAATTCGATAAGCGCGGTGCGCTCGATGCCCTGCGCGATGTGCGCAAACAATATCAGCGCAACCATCAGCTCTGGGATAAACCCTTAGACGAGCTGCCCGTGCTGGGCACTATTGCTTCGCAATTCAACGACCCCGGGATGAACCAGTTGTACCGGATCATCGTGGACACCATTACTACCCGAACGGGCGCGCCGCTGCGCTCGACGACCGCGCAATCCGAGGGTATGTCGGAAAAAATTTATATCATACCGCCCGCCCGGACGCGCTACCTGTCGGAAATTGCCGAAAATAACCGCCGCTACGACGAATGGGTGGACAAGCAGGTGGCCATCGCCCGCAAGTTGTACAGTTTAAAAACAACCATAGAAACCGTTCAGAAACAGGAAGTTGTAAAAATCCTACAAGCCACTTATGATCAGTTGGCCTTAGATTTGGATGGGCATTGCCAACGCATTTTAGATAATTGGTCTGCCAAAAAAAACGCCTACGCCGCCGAGGAGTATGTGTACCAAGTGCGGGGCAAGGAAATTCGAGTACCGACCTTCACCAAATCGCTGTCGCATACGCGTATTCCGAGGGTGCTGCTACCCAAATTTGAGGATTGGGGCGAGATTTTGCGCTGGGTTTTGCAAGAAAACGTACCCGGCGAGTTCCCCTACACGGCGGGCGTGTTCCCGTTTAAGCGGCAGGGCGAAGACCCCACGCGCATGTTTGCGGGCGAAGGCGGACCAGAGCGGACCAACCGCCGTTTTCACTATCTGTCCTACGGGATGCCAGCCAATCGCTTGAGTACGGCTTTCGATTCGGTGACCTTGTACGGCGAAGACCCAGACCACCGGCCCGATATTTATGGCAAAATTGGCAACTCTGGCGTGAGCGTTTGCTGCCTCGACGATGCGAAAAAACTCTACTCCGGCTTTGATCTCTGCGACCCGAAAACCTCGGTTTCGATGACAATTAACGGGCCCGCCGCTACGATTTGCGCCTTTTTTATGAATGCGGCCATTGACCAGCAGTGCGAAAGATACATTCGGGAAAACGGATTGGAACAGATCGTAGAAGCGAAATTGAAAGAACTGTATGATGATAAAAATCTACCCAGACCAAGTTATGAAGGGGATTTACCGAAAGGAAATAATGGCTTGGGTTTGATGTTGTTGGGAATTACAGGCGATCAAGTTTTAGAACCCGAAGTTTATAACCAATTAAAAAACAAAGCTTTATCAGCGGTTCGTGGCACGGTGCAAGCCGATATTTTGAAAGAAGACCAGGCGCAGAATACCTGTATTTTCAGTACCGAATTTTCGCTGAAGCTAATGGGCGACGTGCAGGAATATTTCATTCAAAACAAGGTGCGGAATTTCTACTCGGTGTCCATTTCGGGTTATCACATTGCCGAAGCCGGTGCCAATCCGATTACGCAATTAGCCTTCACGTTAGCCAATGGCTTCACTTTTGTAGAATACTACCTCAGCCGGGGGATGGATATTGACGAATTTGCGCCTAATTTGTCGTTTTTCTTCTCGAATGGCGTGGATCCAGAGTACGCTGTCATTGGGCGTGTGGCGCGGCGCATCTGGGCCAAGGCCCTGCGCGAAAAATACCATGCCAATGAGCGCAGCCAAATGTTGAAATACCACATCCAAACCAGCGGCCGCTCGCTACACGCGCAGGAGATTGCTTTCAATGACATCCGCACCACCTTGCAGGCTTTATATGCTATTTATGATAATTGTAACTCGCTGCATACCAATGCTTACGATGAAGCCATCACCACACCTACCGAAGAAAGCGTGCGCAGGGCCGTAGCCATTCAGATGATTATCAATCACGAATTGGGCTTAGCGAAGAATGAAAATCCGCTGCAAGGCTCATTTATCATCGAAGAGCTGACCGACTTAGTGGAAGAAGCCGTACTCATGGAATTCGACCGCCTCACCGAGCGCGGCGGCGTACTCGGCGCCATGGAAACCATGTACCAGCGCGGCAAAATTCAGGAAGAAAGCATCTATTACGAAACGCTGAAACACACGGGCGAGCTGCCCCTCATCGGCGTGAATACCTATCTGAGCAAGGACGGCTCGCCCACGATTATTCCCCAGGAAGTCATCCGCTCTACTACCGAAGAAAAAGAAGCCCAAATCCGCACCCGCGACCGCCAGCACCAGGCCAAGGCAGAGATCGTGCCCGCTGTTTTAAAGCAGTTGCAACAAACCGCACTGAGCAATCAAAATATTTTCGCGGCGCTCATGGAAGCCACCAAACACTGCACGCTGGGGCAAATCACGCACGCGCTGTACGAGGTGGGCGGGCAGTATCGGAGGAATATGTAGGCTATTTTCATAGCTTATTTTATCTTTTTTACTTTTATATTTAGTCCAAAACTTTTACTCTTATTTAAGTTTAGGTAGCTCAAACTTAAATAAGAGATTTTTTATTTAACTTTGTGCCAATCAATTGAACTATATACAGATGCAAAATTTTAGAGCAGGACATTTCATCAATCACACTGGCTATAAGGCTTTTCAGCCTGAGCGTATTCTTTACAAGATTTAGCGACCCTACCATTATCTACTCGCTTGCTTAAAAAAGCCCATCACACATTATTAGATGGTGTTCGAGGCGAACATAAACTACCTGGTGAATTTCGAAGAAGCCAAAATTGGATTGGTGGAGCTACCTTACAAGATGCTGTTTTTATCCCGCCTATTTGGCAAGAAGTAGAGCCACTAATGGGAGATCTTGAAAATTTTTTACACAATCCGGGGACGGGACTACCGCATGTTTTTAGAATAGCATTGGCACATTACCAATTTGAAACGATTCACCCATTTTTGGATGGAAATGGCAGGATTGGACGTTTATTAATCACCCTTTATTTTGTTGATACTGGCGTACTTAGAAAACCTGTTTTATACCTTTCTGATTTTTTTGAAAAAAATCGGGCTGCTTATTATGACAATCTTACCAGAGTAAGAACCCACCACGATATTAATCAATGGCTGCGCTTTTTTTTGGTTGGTGTCCGAGACACTGCCTCTATGGCGATTGAAGGGCTTAGAAGTATTTTAAGTTTGAAAAAAAATTGTGAAGAAACGCGCATCTCAACGCTTGGAAAAAAAATGCACAACGCAAAAACGCTATTTAATTATTTACTTGATTACCCAGTCATACGCCCAGACAAGGTTGCCGAAATCACTGGTCTGTCGCAGGTATCTGCTTACAAGCTAATTGAAGACTTCGAACGTTTAAAAATATTAAAAGAGATGACCGGCGCTCGTCGAAATCGTATTTTTGTATTTGAAGAATATTTTAGTATATTTAAAAAATAATACCATTTTCAATTGTAAATGGCGTACGTGTCCATTCTCAAAAGACTGTTTTTCAGAGACTTACAAAATAGTAAATCGGACTTCGTAAATCGTAAATAGTATTATATCAACAAAAATAAGGCAGGCTTTGAATGGAAGACGATTATCTGTAAGGATGTCAATACAAAACATAATACTACTTTCGATGCCAAAAAAGACTGAAAGAGAGCTCATTGAATACATAAAAATTCGACATTTTTCATTGAAAACAGTATGGTTTCAATAAAATTGGGCGTACCCTTTTTGGAAAATAAGTAGCTCAATATCAAACAGTTGAACTATTAGCTGTTTACAGGTTTACAAGTCCCGAAAATTTCTCGCAAAACCCTTTACTCCAGCGGCTTGCATTCGCTCTAACAGTTGCTTAGCTTGATTCGCATCCGGAAAGGCACCCACCACTACCCGGTACACCGTTTTACCGCCCAGCTCGCTAATGTTGACAATAATTGGCTGCCCAAACTGGCTTTGTAGCTTTTCGGCTTGAATCAGCACATTGCCATAATCATAAAAAGCGCCAATCTGCACACCCCAGCCCTCGGCGGGTTGTTTTTGTACGCTAAACCGAAACAGCCCCTGCCCACTATTGATACCCGTCGCTACTTCTTCGCGCACGGGGGCGGCACCTTGGTCGCGGAGGCGAATCGCTTCGGCCAAAGCCCGGTCGGCGTTCACGCGGCCATAGCCGTATTTTGTAGAATGACCATTCAGGTATTCATTGGGGCGACCGATTTTGTCGGCAGTATCTTGTAAAATTTGTTTTACTTCCTTGGCCGTCAGATTGGGATTGGCAGAAAGCAACAGGGCGCAAACACCCGCCACCAAAGGAGTGGAGCTGGACGTACCACCGAAATGCTTGTAATGCTGACCGCGCGGCCGCCCATCGTACCAATACCGTTGATTACCAGAAAACCCCGCCAGCCCTTGGTCCCACCAGGCGCGGGCTGCAATGATGGGCCAGTCGCCATTAGAAGGCGCACAAATGCTTACCTCTCGGCCACGATTGGAATAGGGCGCGTGCTCGTCTTGGCTGGTACAAGCAGCTACTGCAATCACGTCGGGATGTGCCGCATAAAAATTGACAAAATCAAGATCATCATTGCCAACAGCAAACAAAATGATACAACCCTTGCCATTGCGACCTTCCTTGGCGGCCTTAGCAATGGCTTGCTCTTTGATGGGCCCGAGGCTGAAAGCAGAATCGGTAGTGCCCCAGCTACAACTGATAATGTCTGCGCCATTTTTTGCACAATATTCAAACATCTGCTCGGTGAGGCGATTGCTATAAGAAGTACCGCTGAGGGGCATGAACTTTGCGTTGGGTGCCGCCCCTACGATTCCCTGCCCATTGGAAGCAGCCAAAGCCACACTGGCACAAGGCGTGCCGTGCGTGTAGCGAGCATCGCCCTGTAGCACTTCAGAAGACTGGCTCCACAGGTCGAAAGGTTTCACTGTTTTGTTGCGTAGGTCGGGGTGCGTCAGGTCAAAGCCATTATCAATCACGGCGATAGTCACATCTGAGGAGCCTGCGCTGCCGAGCCTGCGCCAAGCATCTACTACTTTAGCATCCGCACCTTTTTTGAGGGGATAGTCAACGTCGGCTACAAAGCCTCCATTTTGCAAATGCCACTGATGGGGCACGAGGTTGTCGGGCGGCATAGCAAAAGCATAGGCATCCAGCACTATATCGAGGTCTGGCTCGGCAAATTTTACAATAGAAAGTTCTTGCAGAGCCGTAGCTACCTTAATGGGATTGGGCGATTGCGCGGTTACTCGCGCCAGTATGCGGCCGTTTTCGCGGTGCTCTACGAGCGTCAAATGATAGGCGTCAAGAGCTGCCTGCTGATTGGCCTCAGTCACACCATCCTGAAAAACGATATACAAATCGCCGGTGGGCACCAAAGGCCGGTTGCTACCTTCCGCAAAATAAACGTGGGTGCCTACCTCTACTTCGTCGTGGGTACGCACTTCGTCAAGTTTTTCGTCCACGGTATCGCCATCGCATTTCAGGGTGACGATGTTGAAGCCACCCATGTTTTTGACTACCTCCGTTTCAATATAATCGGGCTGCGTAGCGCTCCGTTCTGTGGTGGGAGTGGTTTTTAGGCCTACGAGCGACTGGCTTTTTCGGAGTACCAATTCGCTTTTGCCGCTTTTTATGGTTAGTTTGCTCATAATGATAGAGAATTTTTAGTCGCTGCCAGGCTAAGGGATGCTTTGCCTTTTGCCAATGCGATGAAAAGATTTGGGTCGAATTTAAGATAAAAAAATGTTTTTGTGCTATTTCTGCTGGCAATAACTTCCACTGGCAAGCTTTGATGTTCGAAATCGAATAATTTGAAGCCCCGCCAACCAACCATTTCGGGCGGCCGCTAAAATTGTTGTGCAAAAATTTCCCTGTTTTTCAGCAATTTGTATTATTTCCTGATTACTTTTTTTGGAAAAATATTTGCAAAATGGAAGAAAGAAAATTACCTTTGCACTCGCCTTGAAAAAAGGCTTTTCGGGTAAAAAAGCCGCCCGAAAGATATACAAGGTTTTTATCACCATTTTAAATCGAATAACAATCGTGAATACGCTGAGCTATAAAACAAAATCGGCGAAGAAAGAGGAAGTAGAGCGCAAATGGTACGTCATTGACGCCGATGGCGAAACAGTGGGTCGCCTGAGCACGCGCATCGCTACGGTATTGCGCGGCAAGCACAAACCCTCCTACACGCCTCACGTGGACTGCGGCGACTTCGTCATCGTGCTGAATGCCGATAAAATACGCTTCACAGGCAACAAAATGGACCAAAAGGAGTACATCACGTTTTCTGGGTATCCGGGTGGTCAGAAGCGCATTGTAGCCAAAGACCTTTTAGTGAAAAAACCTTTCGCTATTCTGGAAGCGGCGGTGCGGGGCATGTTGCCCAAGACGAAATTAGGTCGCGCCATGTTCAAAAAATTATTTGTGTACGAAGGGACGGAGCATCCGCATCAGGCTCAAAAACCGGAACCCTTTACTTTTTAAAAAATCCTCAATACGTAAGGTATCAATATGGAAATGATTAATGCCATCGGGCGAAGAAAAGCATCCGTAGCGCGTGTTTACCTCACCAAAGGCGAAGGTAAAATCGAGATTAACGGCAAGGATTACAAAGAATATTTCCCGCAAACGCACGTACAGTCGGCGATTACAGATCCGTTTTCAACTGTCAATGCGGACAATATCTACGACCTGAAAGTGAATGTAGCTGGAGGCGGATTCAAGGGGCAGGCAGAAGCAGTGCGAATGGGGATTGCCCGGGCGCTGGTGAAGCTCAACGAAGATTTTCGCAAGCCGTTGAAAGAGAAAAAATACCTCACCCGCGATGCCCGCGAGGTAGAGCGCAAAAAGTACGGCAAACCGAAAGCCAGAAAGAATTTCCAGTTCAGCAAGCGCTGATATATCTGGTTGTTCGCCATTGTTTTTCCGGCATTTTTCGCCCGAAAGCATATGCGCCAAAAGAGTAGAAAATCATAAAGCAGTCCTTAACCGGACAATTAATTATTCAAAAAAATGGAAAAGCCTACCTATAAAGATTTGCTGGATGCTGGTGTACACTTTGGCCACCTGAAAAAAAAGTGGAATCCGAAAATGGCTCCCTACATTTTCAAGGAAATCAAGGGTATCCACATCATTGACCTGAACCGTACCCTCGAAAGCATGGAACGTGCCGCTTCGGCCATGCGCGCCATTGCCAAGTCGGGCCGGAAAATCATGTTTGTAGCTACCAAAAAGCAAGCCCGCGATATAGTGGCAAATGCTGCCAAAAGTGTAGATATGCCTTATGTGACCGAGCGCTGGCTGGGAGGTATGATGACCAACTTTGCCACCATCCGCCGGTCGGTGAAGAAAATGCAAAATATCGAGCGGATGCTCAATGATACTACGCTGACCAGTATCACTAAGAAGGAGCGCCTTACTATGTCGCGCGAGCACGCCAAATTAGATAAACAATTAGGTGGTATTGCCAATCTCAATCGCCTGCCCGCAGCTGTGTTCATCGTGGATATTCATCACGAGCACATTGCCGTGGCAGAATCGCATCGTCTCGGGCTGCGCACCTTCGGTATGGTGGATACAAACTCTGACCCCGGTCAGGTGGACTTCCCGATTCCAGCCAATGATGACGCGTCCAAATCTATTGCTATCGTGACCAACTACATGGCCGAAGCCATTCGCCAGGGGTTAGAAGAGCGCAAGCAAAACAAAACTGAAAAGGAAGCAACAGCCGCTGGCTGATTCAGGTAGGTCGAAGCTAAAGTGCGCATAAGCGCAATCCGTAGGGCACAGTATCAGGATTTCAAAAAAAATCCCCGGCGCTCGAAGCGCAGGATAACCGAGGAGAAGCTATCTAAGCTGGGGTACAATAATCGTCTTGAAATCCTAACATTTTATTCCATTACAAAATAACAATCGAAACAATGAGCGTAACTATTTCCGCTGCTGATGTAAAAAAGCTGCGCGATATGACCGGCGCAGGTATGAGCGACTGTAAAAGTGCCCTAGTAGAAGCAGAGGGCGATTATGATAAAGCCATTGAGCTGCTACGCAAAAAAGGCCAGAAGCTTTCGCTGAAGCGGGCTGACCGCGAAGCAACTGAAGGTGCAGTGATTGCATTAGTATCTGATGACCACAAACGCGGGGTGGTTGTGAAGCTGAGTTCGGAAACAGATTTTGTAGCCAAAAACGAAGGTTTTGTGAATCTGGCGAAGCAGTTTGCTGAACTGGCCTTGCAGGCGTTTCCTTCTACAAAAGACGAAGTACTGGCGCTTGGCTTTGACGGCATTACTATTGGCGAAAAAGTAATCGAGCAAACCGGTGTGATTGGCGAAAAAATCGAATTGGCTGCTTACGAAAGGCTGGAAGCTGAAATGGTAGCACCCTATATTCATATGGGCAACAAGGCAGGCGTGTTGGTTGGATTCAATAAAGCACTGCCCGAACAGCTCGAAAACCTGCGCTCTGTAGCCATGCAGGTGGCTGCTATGAAACCCATTGCAGTGGACGAAGACGGCATCTCGCAGGAAATGAAAGACAAAGAGGTGGAAATTCGCCTCGAAGCGTCGCTGACCGACCCTAAGAATGCCAACAAGCCGAAAGAAATTCTGGAAAAAATTGCCCGTGGCAGTCTCAATAAATTCTTCCAGGAAGTGACCTTGCTCAACCAAGACTTTGTGAAAGAAAACGGCAAAAAAGTACGAGAGTATCTAACCGGATTAGATAAAGATCTGACCGTAACGGATTTCAAACACGTCACACTCGGTTAAATAAAACATTCAAAAAAGGCGAATTACATAGTAGTTCGCCTTTTTTTTGCGCTATAATTGTATAAAAATCCGCGCCTTAGTGCAGGCGCTGCGTTGATACCTGCGCGAGCAAAACCTGAAGCCCACAGCCCACATTGGATTAGCCATAATCAAACATACAGTAAAAAGAAAGCAGGAAATGAAGGTGAAGTACAAAAGAGTGTTGCTCAAGCTGAGTGGCGAATCGCTGATGGGCGACCAACAGTTCGGTATTTCGGCAGATATGCTGCGGCACTACGCCGACCAAATTCAGGAATTGGTGGAAATGGGAGTGGAAGTAGCCATTGTTATCGGTGGTGGCAACATCTTCCGGGGCTTGCAGGCAGCAGCTTCGGGTATTGACCGGGTGCAGGGCGACTACATGGGCATGATGGCAACGGTTATCAACGGTATGGCTTTGCAAAGCGCACTAGAATCAGCCGGGCTGTACACACGCTTGATTTCTGCTATTGAAATGAAACAAATCGCCGAGCCTTACATCCGGCGGCGCGCTATTCGGCATTTAGAAAAAGGGCGGGTCGTTATTTTCTCCGCCGGTACGGGCAGTCCATATTTTACCACCGATTCGGCTGCGGCCCTGCGCGCCAATGAAATCAGCGCCGATGTTATTCTAAAAGGCACTCGCGTGGATGGCATCTACACTGCTGATCCTGAAAAAGACCCTTCCGCTACCCGATTCGACACCCTTACCTTTGCCAAGGTAATCAGCCTGGGGCTGAGCGTAATGGATATGACCGCTTTCACTTTGTGCCGCGAAAATAACCTGCCTATCATTGTTTTTGACATCAATGAACGGGACAATCTGCGGCGCATCGTCACCGGCGAGGCCATTGGCACCTTAGTAGAGGGCTGAGCGAACATAGCCCAACCCTCTTTTCTCAAGCCAACTTCTGTGTATGGCTACCAAAGAATTACTTTGCAGCCCTTATGGTGGTGCTTTCCTGAATCCAACAGCCTACATAAAATGTATCCCCTTCCTTGAGGTTGCGCTGGAAAATATCTTCCCGGTTGGGCATATATTGCTCGTAGCGACCAATCCATTTATTCACTTCCGAGGTAGTGGAGGGGTCCACCCGCTTGGCGCGGTTCCACATATCAATGGCTGGCCATACTACTATCTGGCTATCCCAGCCGCGGCCGGGGCCACAAAGCGGGCCACTGGAGGCGTACAACCGCCCGATGAGTACAAAAGGCTCGCCCCAGTTGGGTTTCAACTCAGCGGCGCGCAGGGCGTATTGCCGTGAGCGGGCAAAATTTTTGAGGTGTGCGTAGTAAATCTTGGAAATGGTAAGTATGTATTGCGCTTTTTTATCCTTGTCAGCTGCTTCTTCCGCTGCTTTCTCAAAGTTTTCGATGGCGCAGTTATAATCATTATTTTGCAAGCAATCATAGGCCCGACGTGCCACCGTAGTGCCCTCCGGCGCACAGTTAGCATTGCCGATACGCACCAATTCCCGAAACTCCTCGTCCGTTTCCGGGCATTCCCCCCAACGCAGCCAGGTGTAAACATTGCGCACCACGTCGCAGTCATCTTGGGCATCCAAAAATTCTTGATAGTATTTATTCTTATAATACGTACAATCGTAGAATCCGCGCACCGTTTCAAAGGCTTCGAGCCGAATCGGGGCATATTGCTCCACAATCCGCCAGCGATCGCAGGCTTCTTCCTTACAGTCCGCCAGCCCTTTGGCAATAATATCGCGTACCTTTTGCTGATAAAGCTGTGCCTCGGCCATAGACACTAATTTTTCTTCAATGTGCAAATCCACTAAAAGTGCCGTAAACGGATTGATAACAAAATCCGGTGTTTTCAGCCCCTCTTTGTCAATTGTTTTTTTGAAAAGCTGATAAATCTCTAATTTGGAGACCCGGCTGGGGTATTTATAATACAAATCGAATGCCTTGCGCGCATCGGAGTACATACCGTCGGGATAGCAAAGTGCCATTTTATCATAGAAAATAAAAACCGTATCAATATACCGGTCAATGAGTGCCGAATCTTCGGTGAGCGTCATAAAATGTTCATAAAACCGTACGCCATCCGAAAAAATAGTATTGCGCTGCCCATCGGCGGCCGGAGCCACTTTATATACTTTTTGCCAGTAGCTGTAGGCGGTTTCCCAGTCATTGACCCGCAGAAAATCGCGATAGAGCACATAGTCTTCTAAGGCTTGGTCAGGGTAGGCGGCATCCACAAAAGTAGCACAAGGGCTATCGGGTTTCTTCACCGGCTGCGTTTGTACCTGTTCTGGCTCGACGGGGGGCGGTGCTATTTTGGGGGTACAACTATGCATGAGCACTCCGATGCCCATGAGTAAAAAAAAACGTGTTTTGTTATTCATAACTTTAGTTTTTTGCAAAAATACCCGAAATTATAGCAATTCTGAAATCAAAATCAGCAGATACAGGCCAGCAGGCTTCAAAAAAGCGGGCTACCGTCTGCTTGAAGACAGGCCCATTTTAAAACAGGCAACAGGATGCTAAACCAAAATAAGCGAAAAAGGCTCCGCCCCATCTCGGAACGAAGCCTTTTTCGACAACAGGATATGAGGCAAGCGATGTTTTACAACTACCGGCCGGAGTTAGTTTTTGAAACTCACGCGTACGGTTTCGCCAATCCAGCACCCTACGGTAGCCGTATCGCCAGGGTTTACCTTACGCATGAAGCCCTCTTCGCGGGCCGGCTTGGCGTCGGCATAGCGGCCAATGCGCTCGTTGGCATCGCTGGATACATCGCTGTCAATGGATTTGGCGTAAGCATATTTTTCAATAGCGGCCAAAATGGCGAGGCGGGTATTCCAGTCGTCGCCACAATCGCGGCTGGTACGTGCGTACATATCGCCAATCAGGATGTAAGGCTTACCCCAACCAGATTTAAGGCTAGCTGCCTTGCGGGCGTTTTCGCGGGCCGAGCTATATTGGCTAAACTGCCACGTTTGAATATAAGCAACGCTATAATAAAACTGCGCTTTCTTATCGTTGTCCGTTTCTTTGTCAATGGCTTCGCGGTAGCGGGCTACGGCTTCAGCGTATTTGCCTTCTTTCTGGAGGAGGGAGGCATCGTAGCCGGGGTTGTTCTGGCGCAACTCTGCTTCGAGGCGGGCATTGATTTCGGCAGCGAGGGTTTCGTATTTTGTTCTTAGTTCTACTACTGCTACGTCGGTAGAATCGCAGCCTTGTCCTCTCAGTTTGCTATAGACGTACTTCACCACTTCGAGGTCATCAGGGTTGGCTTTGAATTCTGGCAGCAGCTTTTTCTTAAAATATTCGCAATCGAATACTGCATCGGCGATGGGCGCAAGGCTGTTTTCCATGGCGGCCAGACTTTGTGCGTAGTAAGCGCCGTATTGCTTGTTATTTTTTTCGTTGTGCTCAGCAATTTCTGTGAGTAATTCGGTCATTTTCTCTACCTCTTCCTTGGTGATTTCCTTTTCTTGAAAAAGATAAGTCATCAGTTTGCCCATAGGGTCGAGTACAAGATATTCCGAGTTTTTGCCGCCCACATCAATGGCTTTTTTGAAAGCTTGATAACTTTCTTTGGAAACGCCGTAATCGGGCAGGTAATAGAACATATCAAAAGCCTTGCGGCCGAGCAGAAATGCCTCATTTTTATAGCATTGCATTTGCTCGTCATAGAGCTTCAGAATCAGGTCGGCGTACTCTTTTCTTTTGGCAGCATCGGTTGTCTTGTTGTGCATAGCCATGTAGAGCGTACGGCCGTCCACGTAGTGCGTTGCCCGTTGGCCATCGGCGGCTGGCGAGGCGTCATACACCTTTTTCCAGTTTTCGAAGGCAATACCGAAGTTTTCGGCGTCCATTTGTTCGATGTCGGACACTTGCTTGTCCTTCAAATATTGGCGGTAAATAGAATGAGCCCCTTCCAGGTCGTCCTTGTTGGGCTTATCATTCCAGGTGCCGCACTGGGCGTTCGCGGCGATGGCCAGCGAGCTGATTAGCATTGTTGCTATTGAAATACGAAGTAGCACTTTCATAGTTAGTTAAATTTACGTTTAAAGAACCATGTGTTATCATTCAAGGTAACACCCAATGTCATCCTGACAAAGTTTTCTTTTATGGCGTTGGGCAAACCGAATTGCCCGGCTTCTATACTCATATTGACGAAAGATATTTGCTGCCGGGGCATAATCAAGGGAATTCCTATACCCATTGAGACGCTCAACTCCCTCAGTTGGTCACTATTTAAAGTGCGAGGGTCGGTTGCATACACCAATCCGGCGCGATAGCGCCACCGCCGCAGAAAGCTGTCGTAGGAGTTGTACTCCGGTATATATTCTACGCCAATGGCGGCGCGGGCAGCATTTACGAGGTTTTCCGGTTTGGCTTGGTTTTCGTAAGCACTCCATTGCGTAAAGCTGTATTCGGCACCAATACGCCATTTGTTAATTTGTTCATAAAGTATGCCAGCGGTCAGTTGCATAGGCAAAGTGCCGGTGTTTCTGACGCGTACCTCTGAGAGTACCGTATCTGGCGCGTTGAAGAGGTTGTCTCGGGTGTATAGGCGACTGCTATTGGTGCTGAAAGGGGTAGCCGAATTGCCGTACAAACCAAAAATAAGTCTTTTGGTGCGAACTTGGTTACGGTCTTTGCCACCAAATTCAAGGCGATACTGCACTCCGGCATTCCAGATAAAACCATTGACGCTGATTTCATCCAGAAAATCAGAGCTGTAAGCCAGTTCGAGGCTATCGAATTCCACCCGCCGGCTGCTGGTTATTTTGCCGAGTAAATAGCCCAGCGAGACGCCTGCCGAAAGTTTTTTGTATTGTACGGCATTGCCCCATTGAAAGCTGTAGGTACCGCCATTGCCCTTGAAAATGTTGGTCGTGCCCTGCACTTCGCCGCCATAATCCACTTCGGCACGTATATCGTAGCCCACCGTTGTATAAGGTTGGAGGCTCAAGCTCATACCAAAATTCCAGGGCGAATTAGTACGCTTGTCCAATGCCTTGCTAATAGGGTTGAGCAGTGGGAACCCTAGCGCCAGATAGTCAAGATTGCCGCTCCAGATGTCAGAAGACCGAGAGGCATCCTGCAAATGGGCATATTTGCCGGAAAAACCGACTTCAAAAGCCGTGGATTGCAGCGAGGCCAAAGACGCTGGATTGCGCATATGCAGGTGAAAGGGGTCTTGCAATGCCGCCGTCAAACCGCCCATGCCACCGGCAGCAGCGAAGTATTGCCCCGACAAGTCGCCCAAGCCAAACCGCGAGTACGGGGAGTTGCCTTTGGGGCGAATGGCATTATTGCTCTGTGACCACGCTAATCCAGCCAAACCGCACAACCCGATCAACACAATAATCCTTCTACTAAAGCTCGACATTATAGCTTAAAATTTTATTCAATCCCTGTAGGACTAAATTTGGATTTACAAATATCTGGCTTTTCAGACTTTTTACAAAGTATTCGGCGTCTCCACCGGTTAAAATAACGTTAATCTTCTGCATTTTTTCCGAAATCCAAGCGATAAAACCTTCGATTTCTAAGGCCGCGCCCCACTGAGCACCGTTGCGCATCGCCGATTCGGTACTGTAACCAAGCAAATTGTTGGTTTCGCCCATTTTTACCAAAGGTAATTTGGCGGTAAATGTGTGCATCGCTTGTAAGCGCATGGCTAAACCCGGCGATATATTGCCACCAAGAAACACACCATCGGCGCGCAGCACATCACAGGTGATACAGGTGCCCGCATCAATCACCACGCAATGTTGCTCGGGAAACATATCCAACGCGCCAGCCACAGCCGCCAAGCGGTCTTTCCCAAGTGTTTCGGGGGTTTTATAGGCGTTTTGAAAAGGCAATGGCGTCTGGGCTGTCAGTTCAAGATAAAAAAAACTGCTTTTCAGAAAATCTTCCACTCCTGCCGGGACCTGCTTCCCCACATTGGATAAGATGACATTTTGCACCCGATGGTTGGTTGCCAACGCCATTAATTCTTCTATACGCCCGTTTTCCCATACCTCCTGCTTCACTAAGTGCCCTTGCTCGAATAGCCCCAGTTTGATGCGCGTATTGCCAATGTCTATTGCGAGGTTCAAGTTTAGGATAATTTCAATGCCGAAAATGCCGCACGCCAGTCATCACCATCGCCATATCGTGTGCATCGCAGTAGTCAATGCTTTCTTGGTCTTTTACAGAGCCACCAGGTTGTAGCACTGCCGTAATACCCTCTTTACCAGCTATTTCCACACAATCAGGGAAAGGAAAAAAGGCATCCGAAGCCATCACGGCGCCTTGCAAATCAAAACCGAATACCTTTGCTTTGGCAATGGCTTGGCGCAGCGCATCCACCCGCGAGGGTTGGCCACAGCCCATGCCAATCAATTGATGGTTTTTTACCAAAGCTATTGCATTGGATTTCAAATGTTTAACACAAATATTAGCAAACAGCAAATCATTGATTTCCGATAAAGTCGGCGCTTTGCGAGTAGCCTGCTGCAGGTCGGCAGCGGTTTCTATTTTCAAATCAGTATCTTGCTCTACTACGCCATTGAGCAAACTACGAAAACTACGCGGCCGCACAAAAAAGTCTTTCACGCGCAGCAAAATCCGGTTCTTTTTGGCGGAAAGCAAAGCCAGCGCATCTTCCTGAAAATCAGGTGCAATGAGTACTTCGTAAAACAGCGCATCAATTGCCTGCGCGGTAGCCAAGTTCACCGTCCGATTGCACACGAATACGCCCCCAAAAGCCGACTCGCTATCGCAAGCCAACGCCGCCTGCCAGGCCTCTTGCAAAGTGGGGCGCGTAGCTACGCCACAGGCGTTGGTGTGCTTGAGGATAGCAAAAGTAGGGGCGGCCGAGCGAAATTCGCGCATGAGTTGCACCGCCGCATCAATATCCACGAGGTTGTTGTAGGAAATGGCTTTGCCGTTCAGTTTGTCGAACATTTTATCGAAATCGCCAAAGAAAACGCCGTTTTGGTGCGGATTTTCGCCGTAGCGCAAAATGTCTGAGCGGTGGATACTGTATTTGAAGGTGACATCCGTTGTGCCTTCGTTGAAATAATTGAAAATGGCAATATCATAATTGGAAGACACTTTGAAAGCGCGACGTGCCAGCTCGTGCCGGTCTTGCAGATTAGTGTTGCCGTGTTTGGTTTCTAAGAGTTGCAGCAACATCGGATATTCTTCTTTGGAAGGCACTACGACCACATCCTCGAAGTTTTTGGCGGCGGCCCGAATGAGCGACACCCCGCCGATGTCAATCTTTTCAATGATTTCCGCTTCGTCGTCCGTTTCGGCTACGGTTTGCTCGAAAGGATACAAATCCACGATGACGAGGTCAATTTCCGGGATTTCATATTTTTTCAGCTGATCCTGGTGTTCTTCTTCGCGTCGGGCCAAAATGCCGCCAAATACCTTGGGGTGCAGGGTTTTCACGCGCCCGTCAAGAATGGACGGATAGGAAGTAAGGTCTTCGACAGCGGTGACGGGTATGTCTAATTTTTGAATATAAGCCTGTGTGCCGCCGGTAGAGTAGATAACGACGCCGAGTTCGTGCAGTTTTCGGATGATTGGCTCTAATCCGTCTTTGCTATACACAGATACCAACGCCGAGTGAATTTTTTTGGAAGCCATGAAAAAGCGTATTGCTGATCGTTAATTTGCTGATTATTAGTTGCTTTGCGCAAAAGATGTGCAAAGGTAAGGATTTCTGCGGTAGAATTGCGTAGAAAATACGAAGGCTTTTGTGCTGTGCCCAACGATTGCGTTTTTCAAGCTGATTGACTCAAAAAAAAATCGCAGCACCCGGCTGGCGAATGCTGCGAAATGGTTCATGGGATGCTAAAGCGGAGGCATGTTTTCAGATGGTTAGTGCTGTCCACTACCTTTTTGCTTGCCTTTAGGGTGCGGTTTGCCTTTGCCCCGGTGGTCTTTTCGCTCGGATGCGCGTTCCTGCATTTTGGCGCGGCGCTCGTCTTTGGCTTGCTTCATTTGGGCAAATTGCTCTGCGCTCAATACGCCTTGCAATTCCTGCTCTTTTTGCTCGTCCATTCGTTTGAGGGCTTCGCGGCGCTCAGCTTGCTGGTCGCGGCCGGTGCCGCGCATTTCGTCCACTTTCTTTGCGTATTTCAGGTTGATGGCGGCCACTTGTGCCTGTTGGTCTTCCGTCAATTGTAGCTGCTGGGTCATATGGTCGGTCTGACGCCGGGCGCGCTCGTCGGCGTTCATGCCTCTGGCTTGGCCCTGTTGCGCTGTAGCCAGCATCGGGATGAACAATGCGCAGAGCATTACGACAAAAAAATTCTTTTTCATAATCTTCCTTTTTTAAAGGTTTCTGAATAGTTTTCATTTGTTTTGACTGCGTTGCAAGGCAAAGGTTACATACAGCAAAAGTTAGTTTTTTGTTAAAAAAAAGAGCGACTACCCGAAACTCCCCCGGGTAGCCGCTCGCTTATAAAAGACCTCTTCTTAAATTTTTAGCAACTGCTTTTACTGCAAGCGGACGCTTATTTTGGTGATATAAAACGTGGTAATGCCCTCGAAGCCAGAATCCACTCCAGCGAATACCCACAGGCGCCCTTGGCTGTCGGTAGTTGCCTTGAAGGCAATTTCCCGGTTGTCGCGCTCGATGAGTTCATAGACAAAGGTGTTGCCACTGATGCTCAAATCACCGATGACGATGGCGTCGGTACCACTTTGCGACTGGTTGCCCTTATCAAGATTCAATTCGTAAAAGCCGTCTTTGGCTACTTTCACTGGCTCGTTGGCATGTGCACCTACCTTCAAGTAGCTGCTGGTAGCCGGGCTGCCGCCTGCCCCGATGCTGTTGCGCGGAAACTGAGACGCGAGCTCCAGTTCGAATGTCAGCGCGTATTCCGTGTTGGGTGCTAACCCTGCGAGTTGTTTTTTGGTAAACATAAACAAGTCGTCGCTGCGGTTGCTGCCGTGTAGTTTGAGCGCTTTTTGGTTTTTGCTCAAGGGCGCAGGCAGCGTGTCATAGGCAAAAAGCAGTTCGTAAAAATCTTCTTCGCCAACCGGATAGTCGGCAAAGTCGCCTACCCAACCGTGCTGGCTGTGGGCAAAATTGAAATCGAAACGTAGCTGGAGGTCTTCCTTGCTATCGTCGGTGCAGGCGGGGAGTAGGGCCAGCGCACCGAGCAGGAGCAAGCTCCATAGATGGATTGCTTTCATGTGGTTATTGTTGTTTGTCGAGTGATAAAAAAGTGTTGTCGGGTGATTATAAAGACTGTTTTGGTTTGGTTTTAAAAGCAAGACGGTGGCCGCGCTGCGAAAGGTTGGCACAACGAGTAAATTCTCCGTTAAAAAATTCTAAAGAAGCCTTGGTCAGCGATGTCTTTTTTCCAAAACATCGAGTACATCTTGCAGTTGGTGGTCTTTGGCGGTAAGCAAAATGAGGTAGTGATAGAGCAAATCGGCAGCCTCGCCGAGGAACAAGTCCGCGTTGTCGTCTTTGGCTTCAATGACCAATTCTACGGCTTCTTCGCCTACTTTTTGGGCCACTTTGTTGATGCCTTTTTGAAAGAGCGACGTGGTGTAGGAGCCTTCTTTGGGATGCGCTTTGCGGTCTTGAATGATTTTTTCGAGTTTCCAGAGAAAATTGTCGGGTTGGTTCACTTCGTCGAAGCAGGTATCGGCGCCGGTGTGGCAGGTGGGGCCATCAGGGAGTGCCTTGATGAGGATGGTGTCCTTGTCGCAATCAGCGATGATGTGCTCTAGGTGCAGGAAGTTGCCGGAGGTTTCGCCTTTGGTCCAGAGCCGATTTTTTG
Source organism: uncultured Saprospiraceae bacterium (assembly GCA_937872385.1). GTDB lineage: Bacteria > Bacteroidota > Bacteroidia > Chitinophagales > Saprospiraceae > JADJNW01. The sequence goes on along the minus strand of CALMSO010000010.1, from coordinate 7,054 downwards.
AGCGACTGAAAAAGGTAACTTTTTTCTCAGCAATGGTTTTTTGTAGCGCTTCTGCATTCATGTAGCCGAGCATCAACACTTTATTCGTCGTTGCGTCTTGAATGATGGCGGGAATAAGCCCCTCACCTTTCGTAAAATCAAGTTGCTGCATATCCATTTTCTATAAGGTTTAGAAGATTGAGGAAGTTTTAAAGGTTGAGTCTTGGTGCCTGCCTGTTAGCATTTTCACGTTCTTACCACAATTCCTTGCTCCTTCAAATACCCCTTCAACTCCCCAATCCCAATTTCCCGAAAATGAAAGATACTTGCGGCCAAACCTGCGTCCGCTTTGCCGGCTGTAAAAACTTCGTAAAAATGCTCCATCGCGCCCGCGCCGCCAGAAGCAATCACAGGAATGGAGATCAATTCGGACACTTGCGCCGTAATCTCGCAGGCAAAGCCTTGCTTGACGCCATCGTGATTCATGGAAGTGAAGAGAATTTCGCCGGCACCGCGTTGTTCGGCCTCGCGCACCCAGTCAAGCAAGCGAATATCGGTTGGAATTCTGCCGCCATTCAAATGTACCCACCACTCACCATCTATTGCTTTGGCGTCCACGGCCAGCACTACAAACTGGCTGCCAAAAGCGCGTGCCATTTCGTCAATCAGTTCGGGCCGTCGCACCGCCGCTGAATTGATAGAAATCTTATCGGCTCCGCAAGCGAGCAGTAGATCGGCATCTGCTACTGCATTGATGCCGCCGCCAATGGTGAAAGGAATGTTCAGATGTTGAGCAATATTGCGCGCCAGCGCTGCCATCGTTTTGCGCTTTTCGTGCGTCGCAGTGATGTCGAGAAAGACTAATTCATCCGCGCCCTGCTCGCTGTACAGCGCCCCCAGTTCTACGGGGTCTCCAGCATCGCGCAGGTTTACAAAATTGATGCCTTTCACGGTGCGCCCATCTTTGATATCTAAACAGGGGATAATTCTTTTTGATAGCATTGTTTGGTGTGTTGGTGTGTTGATGTGTTAAGCTCCTGATCGTTCACTCACCAAATCACTTAATGTCAGCTTTCCTTCATAAATTGCTTTTCCTACAATAGCCCCGAAACAGCCGATTGCTCTTAGTTTTTGAATTTCCGCCAAACTCGTCACGCCGCCGCTGGCAACTAATTTCAAATTCGGAAACTTTTGCAAAATTTCTTCATACAATGCGATAGCCGAGCCTTGCAGTAGCCCATCTTTTGAAATATCGGTGCAAATAACGTTTTGCACATTTTTTTCCACATATCCACACAGAAATGTGAATAAATCGGCGTCGCTTTGCTCCTGCCAGCCGCTCACGGCTATCTTTCCGTCCTTCACATCTGCGCCAAGTATAATGCGCTCCGGGCCATAGACCTCCAACCAGCCCAGAAATAGCTCCGGATTTTTTACAGCTACCGTACCGCCGGTAATTTGCTTTGCCCCGCTTGCAAAAGCGATCTGCACATCGGCATCCGACTTTAGGCCGCCGCCAAAATCAATCCACAAATTGGTTTGCGTAGCAATGGCTTCTAATACTTTGTGATTCACAATCCGATTGGCCCGGGCACCGTCTAAATCCACTACATGCAGCCGCGTGAGGCCCGCCGCTTCAAATTGTTTGGCTACTTCCACCGGGTTTTCATTATATACTTTTTGCTGCGCATAATCGCCCTGCGTCAGGCGCACGCATTTACCGTCTATAATATCAATGGCTGGTATGATGTGCATAATTATAATGCTTTTCGCTTTTCGCTTTTCGCTTTTCGCAATTTTACATTTTATGGTTAAAAAAAACTAAAGTGATATAAAATGCTGTAGTATCCGTTCGCCTACCGTCCCCGACTTCTCCGGGTGAAATGGCACGCCCGGCAAAGGTACACTCCATTTTCGAGCGAGACAAGTGAGCCTTAGCGCTGCTTCCAGCAATAAAAAAATCGTTACCCGAAAACAATGCTTTCAGGTAACGATTCTGCATTGAGGCATAGCCTCACCCTTTGCTGAATTAGTTCAACGGGCAGCTGTTCTCCACTCGGTCGCCGCAGAAATTCACATCAGGGTGCGCACCGCTGAGCAGATCGCCTACAGCATTGAAAGCATCACCGCCGTACCACTGCGGGTATTGGAGTACTTGCAGCAGTGTTGGGTCTGTTGGCGCATTTTGTCGCACGCCCTGTCTGCTACGAGTCGGGTAATAGCCGAGCGCTGCCTGAAACTTATCATCGGGACTATAGCCAGTGGCTGCCCAAGAATCAAGGTGCTGTGGCTGCCGCCAGTAACCTGGCGAGCACCATTGGCAATCGTCGTCATCGTCCTCACACACATTCCAGCAAAAAGTAATATTGCTCAGTTCTGCTGGGTTTCCACTCGGCGTATTGGGTGATACCAAACCAGTACCACTGGTAGCACACACGTATTCATATACATTGGCGGCTGGGCCCCCTTTCACAATAACCACCATTGTCACCGGCACCGTGGATGTCCACGAAACGGTAGTACAAGTAGGGTCTGTTTCCCAGGTAATTGGACCAGTTGTACCACTACATTGAGCACCACCGTCTATGCGACCACTGGTAAATTCATAGCCATCAGGGCAATCCTCATTGCCGCCGCCAGTATTGCGCATGGTTACTACCTCGTCGGCCGCGGAAACCAAAATTTGGGAATCTTCTTTTTCGCACCCTGTAGCTAATGCAAATAATGCAGCTAAGAAAAGTAATCTTTTCATTGTGTTTGATTGATTGGTTAAATAATTATGAATAAAATCAATGTAATTACATCCTTATTTCAGTTATAGTAAAAATTTATATTACTTCCGACAATAGCACCAATAGATTACTATACTTTCAAGATCTACGCAATCTGAAAAGCAAAATGGAATTACATCCATTCTATTATGTGACTTTTTGTCCAAAAGCACACGTTAGGCAAATGAATACACTACATGCCTATTTGACTGACAATGAAATATCTATCCAAAAAATCGGGTAAAAAAAAGGTGTTGGGAGCAACGGGAACGGCTACGGGAACGCTTATTTTTATTTTGCTTTGCAAAGGGGGAATTTTGCTCAAACGAAAGTACGAATAAATTATATTACTGTCAAATTTTCGGCGCTTTTTTTTACTTTTATATCATTTTTTATAAAAATAGAACCTTTCTTAGTCTTCAATAATAAAAAACATTCGTCTATTGGCGCTTTTTTTACAAAACCAAAAATAAAACGCTTATTTTTTTACAAAATCAAAAAAACAGTAGCATTTTGCATTATTGTTTAGGATGCAAGCTGCAAAAAGTTCTGTAGTATTCGCTCCCCTACCATCCCCGACTTCTCCGGGTGAAACTGCGTAGCATAAAAATTATCTTTTTGTAAAGCTGCACTAAATGGCAATGTGTAATCGCTTAATGCCGTTGTATAATTTCCGGCTTCTACATAATAACTATGTACAAAATAAACATATTCGCCTTCCAACTCGGATGTAAAGATGCCATTTTTTAAATTATATAAAGCATTCCAGCCCATGTGCGGTACCTTTTCGCCGTGCTGCGGCCGAAATTTTATTACATTTTGAGGTATAATACCCAGGCAGGGTGTATCATATTCTTCCGAATGTTCGCATAATAATTGCATTCCGAGGCAGATACCCAATACCGGCTGTGTAAGGCTGCGAATCAGCTCGTCGAGGCCCCGCGCGCGTAAGTAGCGCATAGTAGTATTGGCTTCGCCGACGCCCGGAAATATGACTTTCTGCGCTGCCCGAATCGTCGCCGGATCGTCCGTTAATACAGCTTCTACCCCCAGGCGCTCCAGCGCAAAGAGCACCGATTGTACATTGCCGGCGTTATAATTAATGATTGCTACTTGCATTTTTTTAGGTTTAGGAGGGTTAGAAGGGTTAGTTTTGTGCATAAGTAAACTCAGCATTTTCAACCCTTTCAACTTTCTCAATAATTTCACAAAACGCCCTTCGTACTTGGCAGTTGCATATTCTCCGGGTCTCTTTGCTTCGCCATTTTAATGGCTTTCGCAAATGCTTTAAAAATGGCTTCTATTTTATGATGTTCATTTACTCCTTCGGCTTTAATGTTAAGATTACATTTAGCAGCATCACTAAATGATTTGAAAAAATGATAAAACATTTCGGTGGGCATCTCGCCAATTTTCTCGCGCTTGAAATCGGCTTCCCAGACTAACCACGGGCGACCGCCAAAATCAATGGACACCTGCGCCAGACAATCGTCCATCGGCAGGCAATAGCCGTAGCGCTCCACGCCAAGTTTGTCACCTAAAGCCTGCGCAAACGCCTCGCCAAGGGCCAGCGCCGTATCCTCGATGGTATGATGCTCGTCAATGTGCAAATCACCTTCCACCTGCACGCGCAGGTCGCAGCCCGAATGCCGCGCCAACTGGTCGAGCATGTGGTCAAAAAAGCCCAAACCCGTGTGGTTGTTGGCTTGGCCGGTGCCGTCGAGGTTCAGTTCGATACGAATATCGGTTTCTTTAGTGCTGCGCCAAATGCTTGCCGTGCGCGTGCTCAGCTTCAAAAAGCGATAAATCTCGGCCCAATTGGTGGTCGTAAGCGCAATATTATTTTTCACTTCTTCAAACTTCCCGTCCAGTTCGTTTGCGCCCAGTGCCGGGTCGGTATTGATCCAAATGCCTTTAGCGCCGAGGTTTTTGGCGAGTGCTACATCCGTCAGGCGATCGCCGATGACAAAGGAATTAGCCAAGTCGAAACCGCCATTCATGTATTGTGTGAGCAAACCCGTGTATGGCTTGCGCGTGGGTGCGTTTTCGTGCGCGAAGGTTTTGTCAATGAGCACCTCTTTAAATTCGATACCTTCATTGGCGAAAGCCTTGATAATCAAGTTATGCGGCCCCCAAAAGGTAGGCTCTGGGTAAGCTTCCGTGCCCATGCCATCTTGATTGGTGACCATCACTAATTCAAAGTCTAATTCGCGCACAATTTTGCCGAGGTAGTAAAAAACCTGCGGGTAAAATTCGATTTTTTCAAAAGCATCTATCTGATAATCAGATGGTTCGAGCACCAAAGTGCCGTCGCGGTCGAGGAAAAGAATTTTTTGCATTCTTTTGCGATTTTTATAGGTATCATTTTACATTTTGCGGCTGGGTACAAACTCCACCAGCGCCTGCATCAACTGCTCATTCTCCTCCGGCGTGCCCACTGTGATGCGCAGACAGCCCGCGCACAGCGCCACATTCGAGCGGTCGCGCACAATGATGCCTTTTTCTACCAAATAGCGGTACGCACCCTTCGGGTCGTCCATTTTTACTAACAAAAAATTAGCATCCGAAGGATAAATGCGCTGCACGTATTCTAAGCCCATCAAATACTGCTGCAACAGCGCGCGTTGACCAATGACAGTACGTACCATTTGCGCTTGCTGAGCCTTGTTTTGCAAGGCTTCCAGCGCGGCGGTTTGTGTGAGTTGGTTAATATTATACGGCGGTTTTACTTTATTAAAATAGTGAATAATTTCTTTCGCTGCAAAAGCCATGCCCAGCCGGATGCCCGCGAGACCCCAAGCTTTGGAAAAGGTTTGTAATACCACTACGTTTGGAAACTCAGACAACAAAGTGATACCACTCGGCTGCGTTGAAAAGTCAATGTAAGCTTCGTCCACGACTACAATGCCCGGAAATCCTGCGGCTAATGCGCGAATGTTATCCAGATGAATATTATTTCCGGTAGGATTATTGGGGCTACAAATGAATAAAATTTTAGAATTTTTATTAGCAGAAGCCAAAATATGATTTATATCTGGCTGAAAATCAGCTTTTAACTGCACTTCACGAACTTCCACGTTGGCAATATCCGCCGAAACTTGGTACATGCCGTAGGTGGGCGGTAGCGTGATGATATGATCCGCGCCCGGCTCGCAAAAGATGCGAATGAGCAGGTCAATCGCTTCGTCGCTGCCATTGCCAAGGAAAATATTTTTGGTTGCAACGTCTTTAAAATCAGCGATTTGCGCTTTTAGTTTCCATTGCAACGGATCGGGATAGCGATTGAAACCTGTATCGAATGGATTTTCATTGGCATCCAAAAACACCTCAGCCGTACCTTTGAATTCGCTGCGCGCGGAGGAGTAGGGCTTGAGCTGAAGGATATTCGGACGAACCAATTTATTTAAATCGAAATTTGACATTTTTTGCGTTTGAAATTTGGAATGGGAACACTTTTTACCTTTTATTTTGTTATTTTTGAAAATAAATCAATGCATTGATGACCAATAGTATCCAAACTGAAAAAATTGATCTGATCAAAATCATCGCCAGCACCGACGATAGCGATTTGCTGCACCGTATTCGGGAAGTAGTCGAAGACACGGCTCACGGCTTATCGGGTTTAGTCGAAGAGCCTGCAATGCAGATTGACCTGGAACAGTTGAAATCCGAGCAGGGCTACCTTACCGAACATATTGCTACGCTTCATGGTCAATGGTTTATAGATGACGATTATTTTGAATTGCTGCAAATGCTGGATTGATGAACTTTGTTCTGGACACCAACATCGTGCTTGATTATCTTAGAGCCGGTAAAATTACCGATTTCCTTATCGAACAATACAATTTCCTATCTTCTGAACATAATCTGATCATTTCATCCGTAACTATTGGCGAACTACATTCCTTAGCTTTGCAGCGTAATTGGAGCGACAAAAGAACCCAACAATTTGTAGAATCACTGCACCGCTTTCTCGTTATTCCTGTCAATAGCTACGATTTGTTTATGGCTTATGCCAAAATTGATGCCTTTAGCCAGGGTAAACTTCAAGAGCAACCGCTGCCCGAGGAGCTGACTGCGCGCAATATGGGCAAAAATGATCTCTGGATTGCTGCGACTGCTCATATTTTACATGCCAAATTGCTTACCGCAGACCAGGATTTTCATCATCTCAATGACATTTTTATTGACTTGGAATATTTAGATGCCCAAAAACTTTATTCATAAATTTCTTAGGCGTAGCGTCACCGCCATTTTATGCGCCTCTAATTCCTCCGCTGCCGCCATTTTCTCTACCGCCGGGC
>CALMSO010000009.1 GCA_937872385.1 uncultured Saprospiraceae bacterium | reverse complement strand
TAATCGTTAATCGTTAATCGTTAATCGTTAATCGTTAATCGTTAATATTATTTAGTCAAACACTTATATAGCTGGTAATCAATGATTTATGTTAAAAAAAATACCCATTATCAATTATTCCTATTGCGAAAAGCAAATAGCAAATAGCGAAAAGCAAATAGCAAATAGCGAATAGCGAATAGCACTCTATAAATAACCCATTTTATGGCAAAGAAACAAGGTATCGAGCAAATATTTGAACTGAACTTCTGGAGTTCGGAGCTGATTCTCAGGAATTTGCCGTTCATATTATTCTTGGGCTTTTTGGGCATCGTTTACATTGCCAATGCGCACTACGCCGAGCGCAATGTGCGCAAAATACAGGTATTGCAACGCGACATCAAGGAGCTGCGCTGGTATTATATGTCATTAGAATCAGAAATTATGTACAACAGCAAACGTTCGGAAATGATTCGAAAAGTAAAAGACGACAACCTGCGGCCGCTTAATGAAACTCCGCGCAGAATTGTAGTGAACAAATAAAAACAGCAAACAGCAATGGAAATCAAAAACGAAATATTATACCGGGTGTACATCCTGCTCTTTGCAGTGGTGATACCGGCTGCTGTCGTTTTGATTTACCAAACCATTTACATCACTTATGCGGAGGGCGGCAAATGGCGCAAGAAAGGCAAAGAACTGTACATCGCTACCCGACCCGTGGAGCCGGAGCGCGGCAACATCTTAGCTAAAGACGGTAGCCTGCTGGCTACGTCCATTCCGTATTTTGATATTTATATGGACCCCAACTCCACGGGAATGTCCGAAAAAGATTTTATGGACAACCTCGACTCGCTGGCGCACTGCATTGCTACCTATGTGGACAATACCTTCACGCCGGGCGGTTTTCGGGAGTTTTTGCTCGACCGCAGACGCGCAGGCGATCGCTACGTGCTCATCAAACGCAAGGTATCTTATGCCGAGCGCAAGTTCATAGAGCAGTTTCCGCTTTTCAATCTTGGGCGCAACCGAGGGGGCTTTATTGTTGAAAAACGCAGCGAGCGCAAACGTCCGTTCGGGTTGTTGGCTCAGCGTACTATTGGCTACACCGGCCGTGAAGATGCCAAGCCCATCGGTGTAGAAGGTACTTTCGACGAATACCTCGGCGGCCAGCCTGGCAAGGAGCTTATGATACAGGTGGATCGCACCAACGATATCTGGATTCCATTGGAAGACCTCTCGCTGGTAGAGCCTAAAACCGGCGACGATGTAGTGATGACCATTGACATCAATATGCAAGATGCTACGCAAGAGGCCCTGCTGCGCGCCATGAATTATCACGATGCCGAGTGGGGCACTGCCGTAGTCATGGAAGTAAAAACGGGCGCTATCCGGGCTATTGCCAATCTTGGCCGCACCGACAGCGGCTGGTGGGAAACCTTCAACTACGCCATCGGCACTTCGGTAGAACCTGGCTCTACTTTCAAAACGGCCTCCATGATGGCCATGATGGAAGACGGTTTTATCAAATTGAGCGACACGATTCAGATTGACCGGGGTACCACCGAATTTTTTGAACAAACTATGGTGGACGCCTCGCCGTTCAGCGCTAAAATTGACTCAACTACCGTGCGCCACGCTTTTGAAATATCCTCGAATGTGGGTATGGCCAAATTAGTCACCAAATACTACGGACAAAAAGAACGCATTAATAAAAATGAAGGTGCGGCGCGCTTCATTCAGCGGCTGAAAGATTTCAATCTGCACCTGCCTACGGGCATCGAGGTTGGTGGCGAAGGCAACCCCTACATCAAGGAGGCATATAGCAAAGAAGACCAGTGGAGCGGCACTACCCTGCCCTGGATGGCTATTGGTTATGAATTGCAACTCACGCCACTACAATTGCTTACTTTTTACAATGCTATTGCCAATGGCGGCACTTTAGTAAAGCCTTACGTCGTGCAAGAAATTCAGCGCTTCGGCGAAACCATACGCACCTTCAAGCCCACTATTTTAAAACGCAAAATCGCTTCCGCCAAAACCATCAGTATGATGCACGAGTTGCTCGATTCGGTAGTCACGCGGGGTACGGCTTATAAATTGCGCACCGACGAATACAACTTTGCTGGCAAAACCGGCACGGCACAGGTCGGCTATCGGCGCACTTCCGAAGGCAAAACCTTTATCCGGGGGTATCAGGCTTCTTTCGTGGGCTATTTCCCTTCGGAGGCACCTATGTATTCGATTATTGTGGTCATTAACAAGCCACGGCGCGGCGGCTATTACGGCAGCGATGTAGCTGGTCCTGTTTTCCGGGAAATCACCGATTATATCTATCGTACTCAAGTAAAACTGCACGCACCGCTCAACCAGCAGCCCAAACCGGCCTTAGCCGGGCAGCAGTTGCCCGCATCCAGCAGTGGCACCCGCGCCGACGTGCTCAAAGTGCTTGATTATTTGAAATTACCGCGCTATGGCAATCCGGCTTCGGAAGTAGTGGCGCTGCGAGCACAAACCGACAGTTTGATGGTACTCGACCGGTCGCTGACCGCCAAAAATGTAGTACCCAACGTCACCGGGCTGGGCTTGCGCGATGCACTTTATGTACTCGAAAACCGGGGCTTGCGCGTAGAAGTGGATGGTTATGGCAAGGTAGCGCGACAATCTTTGCTGCCGGGCACCCGCGCACAAGGACAAACGATAAAATTGTTTTTGCAATAAATGCAATGAAAAACCTGCAGGAATTGCTGACCCAAGTGTCAGTTGTAACTATAAAAGGCGAGCCGGACCGTCAGGTGCTGCACCTCACGCTCGATTCGCGCCAAGCGCAACAGGGAAGCCTGTTCGCTGCTTTGAGAGGCTATCAAACCGACGGGCACCGATTTATTGATGCGGCTATTGCCAATGGTGCTTCTATTGTACTGGCAGAAGTGCTACCGACCACCCTGCACCCCAACGTGACCTACGTGCAGGTAGCAGATAGCGCAGCGGCCTTGGGGCAAATGGCGCATGTATTTTACAATCGCCCTTCGGAGCATTTGAAATTGGTCGGCGTGACCGGCACCAATGGCAAAACCACGACCGTGACCCTGCTGTACAACCTCTTGCAAGCCTTAGGCTACAAGGTTGGGTTGCTTTCCACCGTGGAGAATCGCATCGGGCAGCAGGTAGTCGAGGCTACGCACACCACCCCCAACGCCATCGCCATTCATGCGCTGCTGGCGGATATGGTGGCGGCGGGCTGCGATTACGCATTCATGGAAGTGAGTTCGCACGCGGCCCACCAGCGCCGAATTGCGGGTTTGCAATTTGCTGGCGGCGTGTTCACGAATATTTCGCACGACCATTTGGATTATCATAAAACATTTGACGAATATATTAAAGCCAAAAAAAGTTTCTTTGACATATTGCAAAAAAATGCCTTCGCGCTGGTCAATGTAGATGACAAACGCGGCAACGTCATGGTGCAAAATACCCGCGCTGCCGTGCATCGTTACAGCTTGCACCGCATGGCGGATTTTCGAGCTAAAATATTAGATAACAGCTTGTTAGGCTTGCATCTTGAACTGGATGGGCACGATTTTCATGGGCGGCTGATTGGCGAATTCAATGCCTACAATCTGCTGGCAACGTATGCCGCAGCGGTGTTGCTTGGCTTGCCGCCAACGGAAGTGCTCACCGCGCTGAGCAATGTGCAATCAGCAGAAGGGCGATTCGACTATATTTTTGACCAAAACCGCCGGATTCTGGGCATCGTGGATTATGCACACACCCCCGACGCGCTGGAAAAAGTGTTAGCAACGATTCGCCAGTTGCGCCAAGCAAAGGCCCGCGTCCTCACGGTAGTGGGCTGCGGCGGCGACCGCGACCGCACCAAGCGCCCCGAAATGGCAAAAATTGCTTGCGAACTGAGCGATCAGGTGATACTGACATCCGACAACCCGCGCACCGAGCAGCCTGAAGCGATCCTCGCAGATATGGAGGCGGGCGTACCGGCCAACGCGACGCACCGGGTGCTCACCATCGCAGATCGGCGACAAGCCATTCGCACCGCTTACAAATTAGCGCAACCCGGCGACATCATTCTCGTGGCGGGCAAAGGGCACGAAAAGTACCAGGAAATCAACGGGGTGAAACATCCTTTTGATGATAAAGCGATTTTAACAGAAGCATTCGGGCAATCACATGCATAATGCGCATCTGGATGGCATAAGATGGGTTTTTGAGTATAGGAATGTTTATTTTTGACGCAATTTTACAAAACAGAAAACACCATTACAAAACAGAAAAACCATGCTCATTCAACTCGTCGGCTGGCTGGAAACCCTCTTTGGAGACTTGAAAGGCGCCGGATTATTTCAATACATCTCGTTTCGGGCGGGAGCGGCGCTCATCCTGTCGCTGATTATTTCTATGCTCTTCGGCGGGCGCATCATTAAAGGGCTGCAGCGGCAACAAATTGGCGAAACCGTGCGCGACCTGGGGCTGTCCGGGCAAATTCAAAAACAAGGCACCCCCACTATGGGCGGCGTGATTATCATCATGGCTACACTCATACCTTGCTTGCTGATGGCGCGCCTCGACAATGTTTACATCATCCTGCTCATGCTGTCCACCCTGTGGATGGGGCTGATTGGTTTTTTGGATGATTATATCAAAGTCTTTCGCAAAAATAAAGAGGGCTTGAAGGCCTGGTTTAAAATCCTCGGGCAGATAGGCTTGGGGCTGATCATCGGCATAACGATGCTGGTAAATGATGACATTGTGGTGCGCATGGACGTGAAAACCGCCAACGAATTGGGCTACAGCCAAAATGAAATGGTGGGCGACACCATCTACACCGAGCGCAGCGGCAACCAGACCATCCGCAAGGGCGATTACAAAGCCAACCTGACCAATGTGCCTTTTCTGAAAGATAACCACTTGGATTACAGTTGGTTAATGCCAATTTCTGATGAGGCGGCGCGCAAGTGGGTGTGGCTCTTGTTCATTCCGGTGGTCATTTTTATTGTGACGGCGGTGTCCAATGCGGCTAATTTGACAGACGGCTTAGACGGGCTGGCCACAGGCGTTTCGGGCATTTCGGCGTTTACGCTGGGCATTTTCGCCTATGTATCGGGCAATGCTATCGCTGCCAATTATCTCGGCATTTTGCACCTGCCGGGCGCGGGCGAGTTGGTCATTTTTGCGGCAAGCCTCGTGGGCGCATGCATCGGTTTTCTGTGGTACAATGCCTTTCCGGCGCAAGTATTCATGGGCGATACGGGCAGTCTGACCCTCGGCGGCATCATCGCTTCGATGGCTATTTTGCTACGCAAAGAACTGTTGATCCCTATTCTATGCGGCATTTTTTTAGCTGAGAATTTGTCGGTGATCATTCAAGTATCGTATTTCAAATACACCAAACGCAAGTACGGCGAGGGCCGCCGAATATTCCTGATGTCGCCATTACATCATCATTATCAGAAAAAAGGGATGCACGAGGTGAAAATTGTGACCCGGTTCTGGATTGTAGCGGTGCTGCTGGCGGTGATTACGATTATAACTTTGAAGATTCGGTAAATGTGTGAATGTGCGAATGTGGCGAAAAGCGAATGGCAAGTAGCGAAAAGCATTATAATAAAAAAGAATTCAAACGCTTCCTGGAAATAGCACAAAGCTCAGCAGCAGAAGTAAAAAGTATGCTGTATGTGTTTGAAGATTTACAATATCTTGATAAAAACGTAACGGAAGAATTACATTTACAAGTAAATAAAACCCGAAATTTTACATTAACACTTATAAGATATTTGAATAATAGTACACCCACAAAAACACCCAAAATCCCAAAACCATAAACACACATCAACACATTCACACATTAACACAAAAAAACATGAAAACAACCATCCTTGGTGGCGGAGAAAGTGGCGTAGGTGCAGCCCTGTTAGCAAAAAAGTGGGGGCATCATGTTTTTGTATCCGATAGAGGCTCAATTGCAGAAAAATATAAAGAAGAACTAAATAAAAACGCTATTCCATACGAGGAAGGCGGGCACGATTTGACAAAAATATTAACGGCGGATGAAATCATTAAAAGCCCAGGCATACCCGACGCGGCCCCACCCGTGCAGGCGGCGCTGGCGAAGGGCATTCCGGTGATTTCAGAAATCGAATTTGCTAATCGTTACACGGATGCAACGGTGATTGCGATTACTGGCAGCAATGGCAAAACCACCACCACCAAGCTGACTTTTCATTTATTAGAAACAGCAGGCTTTGATGTGGCGCTCGGCGGAAACGTCGGGTATAGTTTTGCGCGGCTCGTAGCGGATGCACCGAAGGCGTATTACGTGCTGGAAATCAGCAGTTTTCAATTGGATAATATTCAAATGTTTCGGCCATATATTTCGATGATTTTGAATATTACACCCGATCATTTAGATCGCTATGATTATCAATTAGAAAAGTACGCTGCCGCAAAATTCAGGATTTTTGAAAATCAGCAAGCAGCCGATATTTTTTTATACAATGCTGATAACGAAATTATTACAAATTATATAAAAAGCATACAGCTTGCGCCAAAGGGCGTAGCCATCAGTGAAAATAGTATAACGGGCGACTTCGTCATTGTAAATGACACGCGCTTTGACCTGAGCCGGACGCAACTGCGCGGCCGACACAATTTTATGAATGCACTTTTTGCTATTCATGCGGCCAAAGCCCTCAGCGCCAATGATGAAGCCATTCAGCGCGGGTTAGAGACCTTCGTGAGCGTGCCGCATCGCATGGAAGTAGTGGCTAATATTAATAGTGTAGAATACATCAACGACAGCAAAGCCACCAACGTGGACGCGGTATTCTATGCTTTGGAAGCTATGACGCGCCCGACGGTTTGGATCGTGGGCGGGCAGGACAAGGGCAATGATTATGCCCCGCTACTGCCTTTCGTGCAGGAAAAAGTGCGGGCCATCATATGCATGGGCGTGGATAACAGCAAGATTATCAGGGCTTTCGCCGAATGTGGCAAGCCAATGATAGAAACACGCAGCGCTGCCCAAGCCGTGAAAACAGCCTCAGAGCAGGCGCACCCCGGCGATGTGGTTTTGTTATCACCCGCTTGCGCCAGTTTTGATTTATTTAAAAATTATGAAGACCGAGGCGAGCAATTTAAAACAGCCGTCCAAGCACACTAACACATTCACACATTCACACACTAACACATTCACACACAAAAAAAACAAAAAAATGTCAACACTATTAGCCAGAATCAATGCAGAATTAAAGGGCGACCGCGCCATCTGGGCGATTTTTGCCATTCTGGCAATTTTGTCCATTCTGGCGGTATATAGCTCGACGGGCACCTTGGCCTACCGAGAACGCGGCGGCAATACCGAGTCGTACCTTTTCAAGCACGCCGTCATTTTGTCGGCAGGTATTCTGTTAGCCTATCTGGCGCATTTGTTGCATTACATGAAATTCTCGCGCTGGGCACCGTTTTTGCTGCTGGCTTCTATTCCCTTATTGTTTTTGACGATTGCCATTGGTCCTGAAATTAACGACGCGCGCCGCTGGATACAGATTCCTTACGTAGGATTGACCTTTCAAACGTCCGATTTTGCCAAACTGGCGCTGATTATTTATGTAGCCCGAGCCATTTCGAGCAAACAAGAGTATATCAAGGATTTTAATAGCGCTTTTTTGCCAATCATCGTACCGATTCTGATTATTTGTGCGCTGATTGCTCCGGCCGACTTGTCCACCGCGATGCTGCTCTTTTTAGTATGCATTCTAATGATGTTTATTGGCAGAGTAGCCGTTAAATATATATTATTACTTTTCCTACTGGGATTATGCGTTTTTGCTGCTCTTATCCTGTTGCACGAGTTAATGCCCGACATCATCCGGGTAGAAACCTGGGTATCGAGGTGGAGTGAATTCACAGACCCCAGTACCGACGGTGGCTATCAAGTACAACAAGCGAAAATAGCCATCGCAAATGGCGGGGCAATTGGTTTGGGACCTGGCAACAGTATTCAACGGAATTTTTTGCCTGCCTCCTATTCGGACTTTATTTACGCCATTATATGCGAAGAGTACGGCGTGCTGGGCGGCAGCGTCATCATTGGGCTGTACGTGCTGCTGTTTTTCCGCACCACGCGCTTAGTGACCAAAAGCTCAAAAGCATTCGGTGCCATGCTGGCCATGGGCCTCAGCCTGAGCTTGGTTTTACAGGCATTCGTCAATATTGCCGTGTCGGTCAATCTGTTGCCAGTGACGGGGCTTACCCTACCCATGCTGAGTATGGGCGGTACCTCGCTACTGTTCACCTGTATGGCCTTCGGTATTATCCTGAGTGTCAGCAAGTTCTTTGAATCTGAAACCGAATAGCCATGTCGCGCACTTTGAAAATTATCATCAGCGGCGGCGGCACCGGTGGGCACATTTTTCCGGCTATTGCCATCGCCAATGCGCTCAAAAGTCGGCAGCCGGATACCGAAATCCTGTTTGTCGGAGCCAAAGGCCGCATGGAAATGGAAAAAGTACCTCGTGCAGGCTACCCGATTGAAGGGCTGTGGATCAGCGGTTTTCAACGTAAGTTGACCTTACAAAACCTACTGTTTCCGGTCAAACTGATGAGTAGTATGCTCAAGGCACGGCAGATTATTCGACATTTCAAACCCGATGTGGCGGTCGGCGTGGGCGGCTACGCCAGCGGCCCGCTGCTGGAAATGGCAACGCGCATGGGCATTCCGGCGCTCATTCAGGAGCAAAATTCCTATGCGGGTGCTACCAATCGCCTGCTGGCGAAAAAGGTGCAAAAAATCTGCGTGGCCTACGAAGGTATGGAGCGCTATTTTCCGAAAGAAAAAATCGTGCACACAGGCAATCCGGTGCGCAGCGATTTGGTCCGCATCGTCGCCAGCCGAGAAGAAGCCTTGGAGTATTTTGCGCTGGACGAAAATAAAAAAACGCTGCTCGTATTCGGCGGAAGCTTGGGCGCACGCACGCTCAATCAAGCGATGGCAGCAAGCGCCGATTGGCTAAGGCAACGCACTGATATTCAAACACTTTGGCAATGCGGCAGCTGGTATTACGAACAGTTTAAACATTGCGAAACCGCGCAGTTGCCCAACGTCCGCATACAGGCGTTCATTGACCGAATGGATTTGGCGTATCAAATGACCGACGTGGCCATCGGACGGGCGGGCGCGCTCACGGTGTCGGAGTTGTGCCTCGTAGGCATACCCTCGATTTTAGTGCCTTCGCCAAACGTGGCGGAAGACCATCAGACCAAAAATGCGCTGGCATTGGTGCAAAAAGATGCTGCCATTTTAATCAAAGATGCCGAGGCCGCAGCGCAGCTGATTCCGACAGCACTCGAACTATTGGATAATGAAGCCTTACGGCAAAAATTAGCATTGAATATCAAGCAGTTAGCAAAACCCAACGCGGCAGATGAGATTGCAGCAGAAGTGATACAGTTGACACGCCAATAAACCTGATTTTTGTAAATCTGCAAGATTTGCGAAATCTTAGCAAAGAGCAAGCAATGAACATTGACCAACTGAAAAAAGTGTATTTCGTCGGCATCGGCGGCATCGGCATGAGCGCGCTGGCTCGCTATTTCAAAGGGCTGGGCGCCGAAGTACACGGCTACGATAAAACAGAAACTACGCTGACCAAAAAGTTGGCAGCCGAAGGGATGCATATCCATTACGACGAGGACGTATCGCAGATTCCAACCGGAGTTGACTTAGTCATTTGGACGCCGGCAGTGCCCAAGGAACATGCGGAATTGCAGTATTTTTTGCAACACAACATTCCGCTCAAAAAACGCGCCGAAGTGCTGGGCATCATCAGCCAAAACCGGCGCACGGTAGCGCTGGCAGGTACGCATGGCAAAACGACTACTTCGGCCCTCACGGCACATCTGCTGCAGGCGGGCGGTGTAGAAGCGACGGCGTTTCTGGGAGGTATCGCGCAAAATTTTCAGTCGAATTTTGTCAATGGGCAAAGCGACTGGGTGGTGGTGGAAGCCGACGAATATGATCGCTCGTTTTTGCATTTGCACCCAGAAATAGCAGTCATCACCAGCATGGATGCCGATCATTTAGACATCTATGGCGACGCGGCGGCGGTACACGACACTGGTTTTCTGGCTTTTGCCAAACAGGTGCACGGCACGCTGTATGTGCAGCATAGTTGGATGCCATATTTTAACCCAACGAAAGTGCGCAGCTACGGCGTGGACGGCGGCGATTATCGCACAGAGAACCTGCGGGTAGAAGACGGTTATTTTGTGTTTGATTATAAAAATCCGACACAAGTCATTGATAATCTGAAGTTTCCGATGCCGGGGCACCACAATGTAGAAAACGCTACGGCCGCCATTTCGATTGCTTTGCAATTGGGACTAAGCCCGGAAGCCATTCGCGCTGGATTGCTTGATTTTAAAGGCATCAAGCGACGATTTGAGTTTATTGTACGCACGGAAAAGACCGTGTATATTGATGATTATGCGCATCACCCGACCGAGTTGCGAGCCGCCATTGGCGCAGCGAAAGCACTGTTTCCGGGCCGGAAGATAACGGGCATTTTTCAGCCGCATTTGTACACGCGCACCCGCGATTTCTTAGACGGATTTGCCGCAGCGTTGGATGAATTGGATGAAGTGCTGCTGCTCGACATTTATCCGGCGCGGGAGTTGCCGATTTCGGGCATCAGTTCGGAGCGCATTTTGGAAAAAATGTCGAATGTTAATAAAAAATTATTACATAAAGCCGAAGTACTAAATGAATTGAAAAAACAGGATGTCGAAATATTACTCACTCTCGGAGCTGGTGATATTGATACTTTGGTGGAGCCGGTGCGGGAGTGGTTGAGGGGTTGAGGGGGTTGGGATATAATAAAATAGGCAAGAAATGAATAAATCGGACTTACATATTACCTTGAAGCGGGCCTCCTGGGTGCTGGCGCTGTTTTTTTCGGTGGCCATTGTCGTGTCGTCGGTGGGGCGGCGGGGCGCGAGTCAGGTGGTGGAAATCCGGGTGGACATAGAGCCGCTGCGCGATGGCAACCGCTTGATTCAGGAAGAAGATGTGCGCATTACGATTCAGCGGGCTTTTGGTGCACGCTTGGAGGGGTTGCCGCTGAGTGCCATTGACGTGGGGCGCATAGAGCGGGTGCTGGAGGATGATCCCTTCGTACTCGACGCAGATGTATATGTAGATGCGCGTAGCAATATCAACGTAAAACTAAAACAGCGCGAGCCCGTCTTGCGTATCATTGACAAAAACGGGTTGAGTTATTACCTCGATCGGGAAGCGAACCGAATTCCATTGTCGCGCCACTTTGCAGCACGGGTGCTCACGGCTACGGGGCACATTCCGCCGCACGATCCGGAGTTTATGGAACGGAAACGCCACCGCTTGAAAGACTTGTTTTTGCTGGCAGAAAAGATTCTGGAGGACGATTTTTACAAGCCGCTCATCGAGCAAATTTATGTAAGCAACACGGGCGAGTTTACATTAGTGCCCAATGTTGGCAATCAGAAAATACTTTTTGGCTCGTTTGCCAATGCGGATGAGAAGTTAGAAAACCTGCGCATTTTCTATCAAGAAGGAATGCCTTATGAAGGCTGGCAAAAGTATCGGACGATCAATGTGAAGTACAAAGGGCAGGTGGTGTGCGAGCGGCGTTAGACTTTTGCATTATAAACATTGAACCTTGTAGCGCCGAAAGCTACAATCTGAAATCTTGAATTTTATAATATGCACAATAATCCCAACAGGATTTACAAATTGAAAAATAGTATGATGGAAACGAACGCTTTTAGATCGGATGTAGTGGTGGCATTAGACATTGGCACAACGAAGGTATGTGTGCTGGCAGGTTGCAAAAATGAACATGGCCGCATCGAAGTGCTGGGCATCGGCAAGGTGGAGAGCGAGGGCGTGCTGCGCGGTGTCGTGTCGAATATCGAAAAAACCGTGAATGCCATCTCGGAGGCGGTGGCTATTGTAAAACGGGCTTCGGGACTTGACTTCGGCACGGTGCACGTAGGCATTGCTGGGCAGCACATCAAGAGTTTGCAACACCGGGGCATCCTCACCCGCGACAATGACCATACGGAAATCAGCCAGCGCGACATTGACCGCCTCATCAGCGATATGTACAAACTGGTGCTGCCACCGGGCGATAAAATTCTGCACGTCATTCCGCAGGAATACACCGTGGACAATGAGCAGGGCATCCTCGATCCCATTGGTATGTCGGGCATTCGGCTGGAAGCCAATTTTCATATCATCACTGGGCAAATTACAGCATCGAACAACCTGCAACGCTGCGTGGAGCGCGCCGGAATGCGTGTGGCCAACATGACCCTCGAACCTATCGCTTCGGCCACGGCCGTGCTCAGCGACGAGGAAAAGGAAGCTGGCGTAGCCTTAGTGGACATCGGCGGCGGCACCACTGATATTACCATTTTTCAGGATGGCATCATTCGCCACACGGCGGTCATTCCTTTCGGTGGCAATGTCATTACGAAAGACATCAAGGAAGGCTGCAGCGTAATGGCGCCACAAGCCGAAAAACTCAAAATTAAATTTGGCTCGGCCTTAGCCGACGAAGTATATGACAATCGTATCATCACCATTCCGGGGCTGAAAGGCCGCGATGCCAAAGAGATTTCCGAAAAAAATCTCGCCCGCATTATCCAAGCGCGCGTAGAAGAAATCCTCGACTATGTGCTCTGGGAAATCCGGCGTTCGGGCTACGAGCGCAAGCTCATCGGTGGCATTGTGCTCACCGGCGGCGGTGCCTTGCTCAATCACATTGACAAACTTTCGGAGTACCACACCGGCATGAGCACGCGCGTGGGCATCCCGATCGAACACCTCGGGCACGGCTACCAGCAGCAGCTTAGCAGCCCGGTCTATGCCACCGCTATCGGCTTGCTGATGCGCGGCATCGAAGACGTGGAAAAAGGAAAGGTGAAAGCCGAAACCACACAACAAACCGACAAAGCCGAAGCAACCGAAGAAGCTGGCGGCCGCTGGTTGGAAAATATTTTCAAAAAAACCAAGGAGTGGTTTGAAGCAGAGCCGGATTCTTCTTTTTGAGACGATAGACGATAGATAATAGACTTTAGACTCTGCGGCACGTACTTTCTAACATCTAATGTCTAAAATCTAAAATCTAACAAAAAAACTGATACTAATTTTATAACCCAGAGCAGGGGAAGGCGACTTGGTAAGCTTAAAATGTAAAACGCTGTATATTATAATGTAAAATTGTACTGAAAGTTATTTACTATTTTTAAAATTGAGCGTTCATTTTTTGCTATTTCCTAAATAGGAAGCGTCCTCTATCCAAAAAACAAGCAGTATGTTATTCGATTTGCCAAAAGACGAAAGTCCGATCATTAAGGTGATAGGCGTAGGTGGCGGCGGCAGCAATGCCGTGACGCACATGTTCAAACAGGGCATCGTAGGTGTAGATTTTGCGATTTGCAATACCGACCACCAGGCGATGGAAATCAGCCCAGTACCTACCAAAATCCAGCTCGGGCCCAACCTCACCGAAGGGCGTGGCGCAGGCTCTAAGCCCAATATCGGTAAGTTGGCCTGCGAAGAATCCATTGAGGAGGTACGCCGCTATTTAGAAAACAATTGTAAAATGCTCTTCATCACGGCGGGCATGGGCGGCGGCACTGGCACGGGCGCGGCCCCTATCATTGCCAAAACTGCCCAGGAAATGGACATCCTCACGGTGGCCATTGTCACCCTGCCCTTTGGGTTTGAAGGCCGACGCCGCATTTCGCAAGGCTTTGAGGGCTTGTCGGAACTGAAAAAAAACGTGGACACGCTCATCATTGTCTCGAATGATAAGCTGCGCCAGATTTACGGCAACCTCTCGGTGTCGGATGCATTTGGACAAGCCGACAATATCTTGACCACCGCCGCTAAGGGCATCGCCGAAATCATCACCGTGCCAGGCTACGTCAACGTGGACTTTGAGGATGTCAATACCGTTATGCGCAATTCTGGCGTGGCCATTATGGGTACGGCCGCAGCTGCCGGCGACGATCGCGCCAAACGCGCTGTGGACGAGGCCTTACACTCACCATTGCTCGAAGACAACAACATTCGCGGCGCTAAGCATATCTTGCTCAACATCACCTCCGGATCGAAAGAGGTGACCATGGATGAAATTTTTGAAATCACAGAATTTGTGCAGGAAGAAGCAGGTTTCGGCACCGACCTCATCTGGGGGAATTGCTACGACGAAACCCTCGGCGAGAAGATCAGCGTGACCGTGATCGCCACTGGCTTCGAACGCCACCACACGCCCGTGACCGACCGCGACCTGAAAAGCGACCGGATCATCGTTTCGCTCGACGACGAGGAACAGCGCAAGCAGCCTGATGTAAAAAAAACGAACCATCTGAAAGACATCGGCTTTGATGATGAGGAGCCACGCAGCGCCAAAACCATTGAGTTTGACGATATTCCAGCCTCGGTGCGCAAAATTCATCGCAACAGCTTTTCTTACGACGAGCCGTACATCAGCGATGAGGAAAAGGAAAGACAGGAGGAGGCGCGCCGCAAACAGCAGGAACTCGACGCCCAGCGCCGCGAAAAGTTGCGCAACAACCGCGTAAAGCTCAGCAATCCGCAAAATGTGATTGAATTAGAAAACGAACCGGCATACCTGCGGCGCAATGTCAATTTGGATGATGTGCCACACTCTGCCGAGCATAGCTACTCGCGCTGGACCATCGGCGACGACGAGGAGCCGCAGTTCCGCGAAGGCAACGCCTATTTGCATGATAATGTGGATT
>CALMSO010000008.1 GCA_937872385.1 uncultured Saprospiraceae bacterium | reverse complement strand
CACAGCACGAGGAGGGATGTTGTTGAACATGGTTTTATTATCTGATTTTGGTATTTGCTATTCGCGGTTTGCCGTTTGCGGTTCGCAATTCGCAATTGAAAATATACAATAGCATCATTCGGGAGATCGTCTGGGTGTGTAGATAGCCGTAGTAAAGATACTCTTTTCTGTTAATGGATACTATCTTTTTCTTTTTCCTTGAATGGCTTTGCTACATTTTACGCAACTAATTTTTGGTGGGTATGAGCCAGCATGGCTACACCGATCGTTTCTTTTACATTTTGTTGCCAAATGCCTTAACAAAGTCGTTCATTGAACGTTGAGATTAACGAAAATCTTTAGTTGTTTAGTACAAAAATTACGTTTTATGTCTATGTTGCTTCCTTTATTTCCATTGCAATTGGTCGTTTTTCCTGGCGAGCGGTTGAATCTGCATATTTTCGAGCCGCGCTACCGGCAGTTGGTGTACGAGTGCGAGGAGGAGGGGATTACTTTTGGTATTCCAGCTTATATTGACGGCAAGGTGATGGAGTTTGGCACCGAAGTTCGCCTATTGAAAATAGAAAAACAGTATCCAGATGGCGAAATGGATATTCGCACCGAGGGCATGGGCATTTTTGAAATCAACGAATTTTATCCTGTGGCCCCTGGCAAACTCTACCCCGGCGGGGACGTAGAGCGCCAACAAATGAATACCGAGGCTGGCGATTTTGTGCTGGCGGAGCAAATCCTCGAAATTACCCGCGAAATCTTCGAACTTATCCATATTGATAAAGAGTTGCCGGAGAGCGCCGCCGATTTTCGCACCTTTGCTTGGGCTCACCAGTTTGGGATGGAGTTGGCGCAGGAGTACCAGTTGTTGCGCTTGCCTACCGAAACCGAGCGACAGCATTTCGTTAAGGATCATCTCGAACGGGTACTACCCAAAGTGCGCGAAGTAGAAGAAATGCGCCGCAAGGCCATGATGAACGGGCATTTTCGCAATATTATTCCGCCGAGGGTATAATGCCAACCGTTGGCAACTTACAAGAATAGGGTTTTGAGGGCACGCCATAGTTCGCCCGACATTTGCTTCCCGCCTTGTTCTCGTTCTGCTTGTATTTTTTGCAAATCATCGGCAAAAAGCAACTGCACATTATCCAGCACGAAAGGGCGATATAAAGGAGCAGCCACCGCCAAACCCATGCGCAGCGGCTCAATACCAAATGTTATAAAACACTGAAAATCAATCTGTTGTTTTAGTTGAATAAAGCTCGGCGTTTCCTCAGGCCTTACAGTCAGAATAAAAGTATCCTTTTGGATGTCTAATTTGGCAGCGGCCAATACCTTTTCCAAAAAAGTAGTCAGTGCTACAGCCTCACCGGCATGTTGAAACACAATGAGCACCTGCCGGGCGTTTTGGCCAGACAGCCGCGGACGCCACTGCACCAGTTCGGGTACATGAACGACGGGAAAATCAAAAAGAGGCACCGGCGAATTTGGGTCAGTAATCAAAATGCTACACATTTGTATTAACACCTTTTTTAACATTAAATGCTGCCTTTTGGCGAAAGCCGAAACAATATTTTGCTAAAGGGTGTTAAAGACTTGACAAAGAAAATTTTCGGTAAATTTACTTATTTTTGCGCAAAATAACTTCCTTTACAATGACTCATGAGATAAAAATCACCACTACCCAACAGTCCCGGCTATCGCAAGTGGACTTCGACAACATACCCTTTGGGCGGGTATTTTCTGACCACATGTTTGTAGCCGACTACAAGGACGGACAATGGACGCAGCCGCGCATCGAACCCTTTGCGCCTTTCACCATCCATCCGGCCATGATGTCCCTGCATTACGGGCAGTCCATTTTTGAAGGCATGAAAGCCTCGAAAAATAGCGATGGACAAGCCTTTTTATTTCGACCAGCAATGCACGCGCGCCGCTTGAACAACTCGGCCCGCCGGCTGTGTATGCCCGAATTTCCGGAAGTACTCTTTGTAGAAGCCCTGCACCAATTAGTGGATCTCGACCGCGACTGGATACCAACCAACGAAGGTAGCGCCCTGTACCTCCGGCCCTTTATGTTCGCTACCGATGAATTTATCGGGGTGCGTCCGGCCGCTCATTACAAAATGATCATCTTCACCTGCCCGGTGGGGCCTTACTACCCTAAGCCGGTGCGCCTTTGGGTAGAGCAGCAATACGTGCGCGCCGTCAATGGCGGTACGGGCGAGGCCAAAGCCGCTGGCAACTACGCCGGTGCACTGTACCCCGCCAAAATGGCTCAGGAGCGCGGTTTCGATCAGGTGATGTGGATGGATGCGCACGAATTCAAGTACATCCAAGAGGTAGGCACTATGAACATCTTCTTTGTCATCGGCGATACCGTAGTGACTCCCGCCACCGACGGCTCCATCCTGAAAGGCATTACCCGCGACAGCATCCTGACCATTCTGCGAGAAAAAGGCTATACGGTAGAAGAGCGCGCCATCACGATTGACGAGGTCGTAGCCGCTTATCAGAACGGCCAACTGCGCGAAGCCTTTGGCGCCGGCACCGCCGCTGTGGTGTCGCACGTAGAAGCCATTGGTTACCAAGACTTGGTCATGGAGCTGCCCCCCGTTGCCGAGCGTCAGATTGGCGAAATGGTGAAAAACGAAATTAACGGCATTCGCTCCGGTGCCCTGCCCGATACTCATGGTTGGCTCACACCAGTGAAAGCCACCGAGCAGGTAGCTAACTAAATGCACTAAAATGACCGGATGATATGAATGCATCCGGTTATTTTTTACCCACTTCTCTTAATTAGATTTCAGAGGTTAGATTTTAGACTTTAGATGCCAGATGCCAGCCACCGTTCGCGGTTATCACCCATCAGCTATCACCCATTACCTATCACCAAAAAAGAATAAGAAGGAGAATAGGGTCTGCTAAATAGAAATAGAATATTTTTTATCGAAAAGCAGTATAAGCATAATGCACCCCCTCGGCGAGTATAATGTACCCCCCTTCGGAGCATAGTTCTATTATGGTTTTGGATACCCCCAGTTATACTTCAGGTATAACGCACCCCCTCGGCGAATATAATGCACCCCCCTTCGGAGCATAGTTCTATTATGGTTTTGGATACCCCCAGTTATACTTCAGGTATAACGCACCCCCTCGGCGAATATAATGCACCCCCCTTCGGAGCATAGTTCTATTATGGTTTTGGATCCCCCCAGTTATAGGTGCGGATCCCCCCAGTTATATGTGTGGATCCCCCCAGTTATACTTCAGGTATAACGCACCCCCCTCGGCAAGTGTGGAAGAAGCGACCGAAGGACTCCAGGGTACTCGTTTTTTTTTAACTTTATTTATATCCCTTATTGCATATACCAATAACTTGATATATCTTGCCATGCAGAGCGACACTTCACATTCGACCTATCAGCACGAGCGACTATCTCACGAAAGAAAGATACATTATCAACACCGTTTTCAGTACAGGTGTATCAGATTATATTTCAATAACGAATAAATTCTTGTAATGCAGCAAATTATATTTAACTGCCAGACGATTACCCCCATGTTCCTCGCCGGAGCAAATGGTACTACGCCCGAACTACGTCCACCCAGCATCAAAGGCGCGCTGCGCTTTTGGTGGCGGGCGATGAATGGGCATTTGACATTGGAAAAACTCCGGGCGCAGGAAGGGGCAATTTTTGGAGATACACAACAGCGGAGTAAAATAATCATTCAAGTTAACGATGAAGAAATTGAGCCTTCGAACGCTTTGTTACCTCAGGATAATAATTATAAACGAAATACTTCCGGGACAAACAAGAGCGTAAATATCCTGGAGTATTTGGCCTATGGGGTTGTAGCAAAACCAGGAAGTATAGAACGCTCATATTTTCCAGTTGGCAGTTCTTTTCAAATAAAAGTTAAGTGCCCAGATGAAATGCTTACTATGATAAAAGAATTATTTGAAATGGTTAGCCTTTTCGGAGGTTTTGGATCGAGAAGTCGTAATGGTTATGGAAGCTTTTTGATTGAAAGTTCAAAATTAGACATCATACAAAGATTTAAAAAGTACAAAAAAGGTAGTCTGAAAAACTATTCCGCTTTTTCTGAGAAAGCTCTCCTATTTACAGGAAAAGATACACACGATAACTGGGAAAAGGCATTACTTGAAGTTGGGGATGCTTACCGAACCGCTCGTTTGGCTTTGGAAGATCGCCATTATGGAAGTCAGCGAAAGATGATTGCTCAACCGCTTAGTATCAAAGATGCAAAAGATACTACCATTGTAAAGATAAATGGAAAAAAGCTAGAACGAAATGCTAAATGCTTCTTTATAGGAGTTACGAAAGAAGATAAAAAATACAAAGGACACATTCTGTATCTACCACATACTATAGATGAGTTAGATGGATACCAGAAACCTAATAATAGTTTAGCTAATCACCTAAAAGGCATCTTAACAGAAATAAAATGACCCACCTCTTCCTCTTCACCCTCGGCCCTGTCCAGTCCTTCATTGCGCAGGCGCGCAAAACGCAGGATTTGTATGCCGGTAGCCGCCTGCTGAGTGTGCTGACAGACACAGCAATTAAAACCGTTCAGCACAATGGTGGCAATATTCTCTTTCCTAAACCAGACTTGGCTTCTTTACCCAATCGCTTTATTGCAAAAGTAGATTTGCCCGAAAAGGACTTACAAGGATTTGGTAAAAAAATAGAGGATGCGGTGCGTGCAGAATGGGAACGTATAGCCTACAATGGTTTGCTGGAGCAAGCTTTAAAAGTCAAGAATTTTACTGTGCCGAATGGTTTCAAAGAGCAAATCCGCCAGCATTTAGAAATTTACTGGGTATTTACACCTATTAAAGATGAGCCAAATGGATATCAAAAGGCATTTCAAGAAATTGATAGGCTTTTAGCTGGTGTCAAACAAACATCCTATTTTGAGCAAAATGAAGAAATCGGTCGCAAGTGCAGCGTGGACGGGCAGCGTAATGTTAAGTTTTATCGGCGTTCCCAAGGACAGCAATTTTTGGGAGAAGATAGAATCAAAGAAACACATTTATTTGCAACGGATAATGAAATTGTTGATTATGAAGATAATCAAAATTTGGCTCTGTTACAACCGGGCGAAGGATTAAGTGCTGTAAGTTTAATTAAGCGAGCTTATCGTGAAAAATACAATGAAAATGAGCAACAAAAAGGAAAAGATGAATTTGAATCTACGGCAGATATTGCTTTACTAAGTTGGCAAAAACATCATCAAGCGGCGTATGCTAATTATCGCGGACAATTCACATTAAAAAAGGGGAACAAAGATTTTAATTATTTCAACGCTCAATTTTTATTTGAAGATAATATTACCAAAAAGCAGTTTGAGAAACAGGGTCTCCCTGAAGAATTAATAAAAAAAATCCCAGACCTGCTAGCAAGTCAGCGTAAATTAGAAGGCTTTGATAAGAAGTCAACCAAATACTACGCCATCCTCCTTTTCGACGGCGACGGCATGGGCGAGTTACTCAGTGGAGATCGCTTAGCTGCTGGAAAAGACTTAGCAACATTCCACACGGATTTTTCGGAAAAACTGGACGATTTCGCCGGTGCTGCTAAAATCTATCTTAACAGTGAAAATCGCGGACGCACGGTCTATGCCGGCGGTGATGACTTCCTGGGCTTTGTGAATCTGGAAAGCTTGTTTGAAGTCTTAGCACATTTTCAGTGCAAGTTTCGGGAATTGGTATCTACGCCTATGCAGCCATACTTAAAGGATGCAAATGGCATCACTTTTTCTGCCGGTATTTGCATTGCACATTACAAAGAGCCACTTAGCCTGGTACTCAATCGTGCTCGTGCGATGGAACAAAAAGCAAAGGACTATAGAAAATCAAAAAATGCTTTTGGCATTGCCGTCATCAAAGGCTCCGGCGAAGACCATGATACGGTGTGGGGATTTGAAAATAGTAACCCTGCCAAATTGGAGTATTTGATAGAATCCCTTCGGAAAGAGCATTTTTCCAATACGTTTATCAAAAATTTTCAGCGGGAGTTTGCACCGGTTTTGAAAGAAAACGAACAGGTGCCAACAACCATGCAGGAGATGTTCCAGATAGAATTAACCCGATTGGCAGAGCGGAGTTGTGATTTGCCCAATAAGAAAGAGAAAGCCGCGAGGCTCTGCAAAATGCTTTGGACAGATTTCTTTTTGTCACAACAGAGTGAATCTCCAAAAGCCACGCTTGGCAACTTCTT
>CALMSO010000007.1 GCA_937872385.1 uncultured Saprospiraceae bacterium | reverse complement strand
GAAACCCGCCGTCGGAAATGTTTGTAGATAATGACCATACTATTTACTTCCTGTTTGACAAAAGCATTATAGGGTATCAAATTAGTAAATAGCAGAAGCGGCTATGCCCTATCACCTAAAACAAGCCATAAGATATTGAAAAACAAATAATTAAACAAAATTACAACACCTCATTACTCATTAAAACCGTTATAACTCATTTAGTATTAGCGATTGAAATAAAAAAATCGGGTTGGGAACTACAGCAGCCCCAGCCCGATTGCTTTGTAAGAAAGAAGTTGCGATTAGTTCAGCGTGCTGATAACACAATTTTCGGTACCAAATTCGGAAGATACATACTTGTCGGCTTCCTGGTCGTTGAGCCAAGTAGCGCCGTCCACGAGGTAGCGGAACTGATACTCTTTGCCCGTCTCTAACTCTACTACCGCCTTGAAAAAACCGTTTTTCTGCTTCTTCATTTCTACGGCGTTGCTGGTGTCCCAGTTGTTGAATTCGCCCAAAATCTGGACATTCTTGGCTTCCGGAGCTACTTCTACCGGCAGGGTAAAGGTAGCTTTGCATACCGGCTTGGCTTTCATAAATTGTTTGGTAATCATGGTATTATGGTTTAAGATTAAATGGTTTATTATATTAAAAGCTTCATGCGGCGCGCCTTTTTAGGCTTTCCGGCCGCCCTTCAGTTCGTCTTGCCACTTAGCCAATTGCGCCCAGTCGCCTTTAGCAGCGAGTTTGGCTTGCTCCGGCCAGGTAGCGGGGTCGTGCATTTTGTAGCGATTGCCTGCGGCTTCCAGCATCGCCTTGATTGCTTTGGGCTTTGCCTTGCTCAGCTCGGCAAAAGTGCTGAGGCCATTGTCAGCCAAAATCCCCGCGATTTTGGGGCCAATGCCCTCAATCTGGGTCAGGTCGTCCTGTTCTGCTTTGGCTTGTTTGGCGGGTGTTTTGGTTTTTTTAGGTGCCGCCGCTTTGGCAGGCGTCTCTTTGGTCACGGGCTTTTCCAGCGCTGCCTCTTCGAGAATCACAATCGAATTGTACACTCCAAACGGCGTCGGTACGTACTCATCGGCTTCCCAGTCGTTTTCCCACATCGAGTTGTCAATCAGGTAGCGGAAAGCATATTGCCGGCCGGTTTCCAGCTCTAGCACAGCGGTGTAGGCGGCGGCGTTGCGTTGCATCACAGTGCCCTGAGCGGGGTTCCAGCCATTGAAGTCGCCGAGCAATTTTACTTCGATTGCATCAGGCGCAGCATCTATCGGTAGGCTGAAAGTCACCTTGCAAAGGGGTTTGTTTTTCAAATATTGTTTCTTGAGCATTTTTCAATAATATTAAATGGTGAGGAAAATTTTATTCTACTAAGTGTTAAAAATACACGAACTGTTGTTTCGGTACAAAGTTAAGTCACACCTCGCTGATTGTCAAGGATAAATGTTTATTAAATTGTTAACAGCTTCCAAAATAGCGCACTCGGCGCATGGTTTTTTGTCTATCCGTGGAGCTAAAACCAGCGTATTGATTTGCGCAAAGCAAATAATATAATGTCTTATTTTGCGCAAAAACGCTTTAGCAAATAAAAATGCGGAATAAAAAAATGTCTGTTTTTAGCAATTTTTTTTTTCAATTTGATTAAAAATAAGTCATTCGCAGAATAAAAAGCAATGATAAAAATCATTAAACGGATTTTAAAATGGATTTTAACGATTTTATGCAAAATAAAAAATTAGACAAATCGCATGAAAACAAAATATTCTCTTTTTAAAATTTCAAATAACAGTATATTTACGAAAAATCCTATCAAAAACTCGTTCTTCTTGTTGGCAAAAAAAACAAGGGCTACTGCATCCTTATGGCACGCTGGCTGGTTTTTAATAACAGCTAATCCTGATGACTATGCACCCAACTACCCGTTTTTCGCGCACCGTCGAATACTATGTGCGTTATCGCCCTGCTTATCCAGCTGCGCTGCTCGACTTTTTCCGTTCGGAACTCCAGCTGAAGCCAGACGCCATTGTAGCGGACATTGGCTCCGGCACGGGTTTGCTTACCGAGCTTTTCCTGCGCAACGGCAATAGGGTTTGGGGCGTGGAGCCCAACCCCGAAATGCGGGCCGCTGGCGCGTATCTGTTGCGGGATTATCCGCATTTTACAAGTCTTGACGGCTCAGCCGAAGCCACTACCCTGCCCGACCAGAGCGTAGATTTTGTAGCGGCAGGCACGGCTTTCCACTGGTTTGACCCGGCGGCGGCCCGACGCGAATGGCGACGCATACTGCGGGCAGGCGGGCAGGCGCTGCTCATTTGGAATTATCGCCACCACGAGCGCTCAGCATTTATGCAAGCCTACGAAGCGTTTCTGCTGGAATATGCCACCGACTATCGGCAGGTAAAAGAAAGCTACCCGGGCGAGTCGCTTTTCGACGATTTTTTTGGCGCAGGCCAGTGGCAAAAAGCCCTTTTTGAAAATGTACAAATATTTGATTTTGAAGGCATTAAAGGAAGATATTTATCTTGTTCCTACGCCTTGCCGGAAGATAATGCACGATTTCCTGCTGCAATGGATGCATTGCACCGTATCTTTGAGCGCTACCAAACCGGCGGGTGCGTTGAGCATTGGTATCACACCGTAATGTATTGGGGAAGGCCGGGACCAGCGGTTGATTATTAAATTGCTCCTCCTACCCCTTACAACGATATGCCATGAAAAAAAACATTCAAGACCTATCCAAACAATATTTTGCAGAAGTCGTACAAATCCGGCGGCACCTGCACCAGCACCCGGAGCTATCGTTTCAGGAAGTCCAAACGGGTCGTTTTATCGCTCGGCAGCTCGAGGCTTATGGCATTCCGTATGCACATGGCATGGCTGGCAATGGCGTGGTGGCGCTCATCCGAGGGCAAAACCCTGACGCCAAAATCGTGGCCCTGCGCGCCGATATAGATGCGTTGCCCATCGAAGAAGCAAATGAAGTACCGTACAAATCGCAACATCCGGGGGTGATGCATGCCTGCGGCCACGACGTACATACTGCATCTTTGCTGGGTACAGCCAAAATATTGCACACCCTGCGCGACCAACTGCACGGCACGCTCAAGCTCATTTTTCAGCCAGCAGAAGAACTCTACCCCGGCGGCGCTTCGATTATGATTCGGGAAGGCGTATTAGAAAACCCCAAACCCACGAGTATCTTCGGGCAACACGTGCATCCGCCGCTCGAAGCAGGTAAAGTGGGTTTTCGACCAGGCGTATATATGGCTTCGGCAGATGAACTATACCTCACCGTTCGCGGGCGAGGTGGCCATGGGGCCACGCCGCACAACTGTATTGATCCGGTGGTTATTGCTGCGCAAATTATCACAGCCTTGCAACAAATTGTAAGCCGCTATGGCGACCCAACCATTCCGTCGGTGCTTACCTTTGGTAAAATTAATTCTACCGGCGGCGCTACCAATATCATTCCGGATGAAGTGAAGCTCGAAGGCACTTTTCGCACCATGGACGAGTCGTGGCGCTTCGAGGCACACCGTCGTATGCAAGCCATTGCTGAAAGTATCGCGGCTGGCATGGGCGGTAGTTGCGATTTTGATATCAAGGTAGCCTATCCCACGCTTTATAACGACCCCGCGCTCACCATGCGCGCCCGCGCCTGGGCAGAAGCCTACCTGGGCCAGGAGCATGTAGTAGAATTGCCCATTCGGATGACGGCGGAGGACTTCGCGTATTATTCGCAGCAAATGCCCGCTTGTTTTTACCGGCTTGGCACTGGCAATATTGCCAAAGGCATCACATCGCCTGTCCATACCACCACTTTTGATATTGATGAAACGGCATTAGAAATCGGCATGGGGCTAATGGCTTGGCTGGGAGTGCAGGAATTGATAGAATAGTTCGGTAGCGCAATAAAATTGACAGGACAACAGAACAGCCAAGGGCAACAACTAAAAATATTCCAGCAATACCGCTGCGGCGGCTGCCAAATCATGTCCAAAAGCAAAAATCCCTTCCGGGTGCCCCGCCATGACAAACAAGCCTTGGCTTCGCAAATCGGTTTTTTCTAACAACTGGCGAATAGCCTCAGCCATAGCCGGAGAGCCGTAAGGCGCTTCGGGCGGTGTGGTGGGCACGCGGTGCAGCAAACTGCGCCACAATGCCGCGTGATGCACATGAATCACCCCGCCAACTTCCGGGCAATGTGCGTAAATAACGGCATGGCTCATCGTTTCGGAAGAAGCGATAACCGGCCCTTCGCACCAAACGGTGTTTTGGGCTGCTGCTACTCGCGTCACTAAACAGAAATGCTCCGCAGAAAGCTCCGCGAGCTGCCCCGTAGCCGACCCACTAATGATGAATTGCCCAGCATGGCCTCGGCGCTGACTGATATTACCATAGCCAATGCCATCGGAATAAACGCCAATTAGACCCAGCGCGTACAGGTGCGTGCGCCAATGCAGCAGCTCGTGGAGCTCGGGCAAGGGCAACGCTTCGGTGCGCGTCCAGTGTGCCCGAAACTTGATATAACCTTCATCGAATGGCATGAAAAGCGAACATTTTGCGCGCTACTCCTGCGCTGGCAGGCATTCTTGATTGATACCCAGCACATATTTGGCGACTACACCTATGCTTGGCGCAGCTTCTGCCCCTTTAAAACCGGTAATCAACTCATCCTGGAGTTGCTCCTGTGCTAAGCGAGTGAGCGTACGCGCTACGGGCAGATACGACCAGTGCCATTTTTCTTCAAAATAACCATGCGGACGCTCGGGCCCCTGTGGCGAATAGGGCTGGCAATAACCGTACGCATGGGCGTGGGCGCGCAGCCATTCGTACGTTTTTTTGCCTTCGCCGGTCAGAAAATGGGCATCGTTTAGGTTATTAATATCAATATCCGTGCCCCAATGATGCCGCGAAGTGCCCGGCATAGAGCTGTACTCTAATATTTTCAGGGCGCGGCGACGCGGGTCGGCAATAGTTTTTGACAAATCGGCACCATCCACCAAGCGAGCACCCGTCCATTTGGCTTCCCAGATGCCCTTTTGCGCTTCGAAGTTGCGTGTAGCGGAAATAATCGTTAGCCGGACGCCATCGCGCAGGGCTGCGGCGTGCATTTGCCGAAAGGCATCATAAGCGTCCTTGCGCAGAAAGCGCTCGTTATTATCGGCATAAGGAGGCGCAATACGCACAAAATCAGGATGTTCGGCAGGGTTAAATTTTCCCATAAGATACTCTACTGTAAAGGCTTCTTCGAGGCGGGGCGCGGCAGCATAAGCTACGGGAGGCTTCGAGGCCTCAGGCGGGCTGATTGCTACAATTTCTGGCTGCGCGGCGGCATTTTTTTCCTGCGATGCAGCGTTTTGACAGGCCACCAGCGATAGCAATACCATGCACAAAAAATTGAAAATCAGTATTTTGTTGTATTTCATGTTGTTAAACTAATTTTTCGGTTGTAGCGAGCCCAGCGTTTACAAAATATATCATTTTTGTATCAATATTCAAATTCAACCTGCTCGGCTGGATAGCCAAAAAGACATTTTTCTTTAATCAGTGCAGCTACCTTAGGCGGCACCATACTTTCCCAGCCCGCTTCGCCTTGCTGAACCATTTGTAGCACCTGTTTGGAAAAAATATGCAAAATATTCGCATCAAAATCTGCCACGTCAATAATCTGCCGATTGTCCACGAGGTGTTGGTACAAAAACTTCACGCCTTCGGGCATGGGCAGGTTTCCGGCGTTCATGAGTTCGTCGCTGCCCTCCTGCATCGCCGGATAGACGTACAGGTGCACATTGCGGGTAAAAAGCTCGCCAAAAGCCGCCAGCAGTTGCCCGTCGAGGTTGTCATAATACTTGCGGTGCATCAGCTCCAGCAGTTCGCGCACGCCTACGGCCAGCCCCAGTTTCTGGATTTTATAATCTGCGAGGTAAGCAATGAGGCGCGGGTACTCCTGGCAGTCGGAAATAATTACGGTTTGCCCCAAGGCATTGAGCAAATCGGCACGATCGAGAAAGTCCTTTTCATCCAAATCGCCATCAGCACGCAAATTATCTAAAGTAATTTCGGTAAGCAAATAGCTCTTGCCTTTAGCAACTTCGGGGTCTTGCCGAAACTGTTGATAGCTGGCGCGTATCATATCAAGATTGACGACGGTCGGCGGCCGGAAGCTGCCCCGCACAATCATCAGGTGTTTTTTGTATAAAAATTCTGAGGCGTGCACTGGCCGACCATCGGGGCCAAACATCGCCACGTCCGTCAGTCCATTTTTGACAGACAGCAAGCTGAGCAGGCGGTTGTCCACCTCATCAAAATCGGGGCCGGTGAGGCGAATCATGTCAATCATCACGCGGCCGTGCAGGCTGTCCATGAGCGATTGCAGCAGGATTTCGGGGTCTTTATTGTAATGAAAACAAGCATAGACTAAGTTGACGCCGAGAATACCGATGGCTTGTTGTTGGAGGCGATTATCATTATCGAGCATTCGCACGTGCAGCACGAGGTCGTTTGGCTCGCTGCCAGCCTGCAATTGAAACCGAATGCCCAACCAGCCGTCGCCTTTTACGGTTTTAGAATAATTGATAGCAGCGATGGTATCCGCAAATACGAAAAAATTGGTATTGGGGCGTTCCATACGCAGGCGCGCGCCCATGAGGTTGTACTCGTGGTCGAGCATTTTATACAAGCGCGATTCGCAAACGTAGCGGCCGCTTGGCTCAGGGCCGTATATCTGGTCAGAATACACCTTGTCGTAAGCCGACATCGTTTTGGCGATGGTGCCTGCTGCGCCACCCACTTGAAAAAAATAGCGCGCGACCTCCTGCCCTGCGCCGATTTCGGCAAAAGTGCCGTAAATGCTGTCATCCAGATTGATTTCGAGGGCTTTTTGTTCGGTTTCTAATTGTTGGCGCATGATGGAAATAGTTTAGAAGGTTTAGGGGGGGTGTTTCAATTCGAGGTTTGGAAAAATTCGAAGCGGCAGCCAAACTTGCCCCTTGCGCAAAGCAACAAGGCGAACGGCTGCTGCTGGCAAAAATACAGAATTTCCAATAGATTCGGACAACAACAGCGCGGCGACTTGCTGGTTTATTATCTCTTAAAAACTACGCTACTGATAATGAAACATTTGCCAAAAGATATTCGTTAAACAGAATGCGATTGCATGGTGCCCTCAATTGCATTGGCAATCAGCGATTTCTCTTGTAAAAACTCTAAAAAATTATATCGGAAGACTGCACAATATTATTATCTTTGCGGTCAATTTTTTGAAAACGACATAGAATGAGAACCAAACTGTCACAATTTGGCTTTGAACTCCCAAAAAAACTGATAGCTCAAGACCCCGCCCCTAACCGGGATGAGTCACGACTAATGGTAATATACCGGGACTCCGGCAAGATCGAACATAAGGTATTTAAAGACGTAATTGATTATTTTGACGAAGGCGACGCAATGGTATTCAACAATACCAAAGTGTTTCCGGCACGCTTGTACGGCAAAAAAGAAAAAACCGGTGCTAAAATCGAGGTTTTTCTGCTGCGCGAACTCAACCGCGACGCCCGCCTTTGGGATGTATTAGTGGACCCCGCCCGCAAAATTCGCGTGGGTAACAAACTGTATTTCAGCGATGAACACGACAATGATGTGCTGGTAGCCGAAGTAGTGGACAACACCACCTCGCGGGGGCGCACCATTCGCTTTTTGTACGACGGCCCGGAGGAAGAATTTCAAAAAGACCTCAATATGCTGGGCAACACGCCCCTGCCTAAGTACATCACCCGGATGCCCAATGAGCACGACCGCGAGCGCTACCAGACGGTGTACGCCAAAGAAGTGGGTGCAGTAGCGGCACCTACCGCTGGCTTGCATTTTAGCAAAGAATTGCTCAAGCGATTAGAAATCAAGGGTTTAGAATTTGCAGAAATTACTTTGCATATTGGCTTGGGCACTTTTCGTACCATTGACGTGGAAGACCTTTCCAAGCATAAAATGGATGCCGAATACTTCCGAGTAGGGCAGGCTGCTGCCGATGTAGTCAATCGAGCCAAAGGACGAAACGGTAGGGTTTGTACGGTAGGCACTACCTCTATGCGGGCGGTGGAGTCGTCGGTTTCGGCTGAGCGGCTGCTGAAGCCAGCCGAGGGCTGGACGAACAAGTTCATTTTTCCGCCCTACGAATTTAATATTGCCGACTCCATGATTACCAATTTTCACCTGCCCAAGTCCAGCCTGCTGATTATGGTTTGTGCTTTTGGCGGCTACGATCTGATCATGGAAGCCTATGAAGTGGCCATTCGGGAAGAGTACCGTTTTTTTAGCTACGGCGACGCCATGCTCATTTTATAAGGCATTAGCACAAAATAAAATTGCTGGCAGAGCGTATCTTTTTATATAAAAAAGATGCGCTCTGTTGTTTTGCGGAAGCACATACCCGCATGAAGAACCGGAAATCCATAATCAAACCATGAAAAAAATACGCTGGACGACCTTCCTACTCCTACTGCTGGGAGCGCCCTACCTACCCGTAGCCGCCACCGAAGCAACTGCTACCATTTCTTTTTATACAACAGCACTACCCGTTCAGTATCATACCGATCTGCTGACTCCGGAATGCGCCGGTGTCCATGAAAAAAGCATTGTGCAATTCTACCAGCAATTAGAAAAAACGAATTACCGTATTTTGCTCAATGACCTGCTGCAAAAAAAAGAAGCGCTGAGCCTCAACGACTGGCTTTTTTATCGCTTAGTGCACCAAAGCGTGGTGGCTATTTTTCAGCACAAAAGCCCTGTGGAGCAAGGGTTGCTCGGTTGGTTTTTGCTTTCGCAAGCTGGTTTTGATACTCGCCTCACTTATGTTGAACAGGAGGTCTTTTTGTATGTGCATTCTACCGATCAGATTTTTGAAGTGCCTTTGATTCAGGATCAGGACAAAATATACGTCAATCTGCGACCCAACCATTCATCCGCCCAAAAAAACAGCGAAAGTCCACTTTATATGCTCAATTTCGTAGCCCGGCCCGACGGCCGCGCTTTTTCCTTTTACCTGCGCGAGCCGCCCCGCCTGCCCGCTCAGCCCACTACCCGCAAAGTAACGTTCCCGTGGCAGGGGCAGCCTCTCAGCTTAGACATACAATACGACAAAACACTGGTGGAATTGATGAAAACTTGGCCTTTGGTGGACGAAACGGTCTATCTGAAGTTTCCTATGTCGGAGGTGCTCACACAATCCTTGCTGCCACAATTTCGGGACCTACTGCGCGACAAAACGCCCCGCCAATCAGTGGAACTTTTGCTCGCTTTCACGCGTTCCGCTTTTGATTACAAGGAAGATACCGAATATTTTGGACGCAGCAAACCTATGGTCACCGACGAAGTGTTTTTTTATCCCTATTCAGATTGTGAAGATCGCTCGGCGCTATTTTTCAACTTGGTAAAAAATCTGCTCGATTTGCCGATGATTGTGCTGGCTTTCCCCAATCATTTAACCATCGCCGTAGCCATTGACGAAACGCTGCCGGGCGCAGTGATCACCCATGAAGGGCAACGCTACTATGTATGCGACCCCACCGGGCCAATCAATTCATCGGAAATTGGCGTTTTCCCGCGCGAATACGAAGAAAGCCCGTTTGAAGTGATTTTGTCGTATCGGTAAAAAGCCTTCCAAATGATGCGCATGTAAAAAAGTGCGAACAAATACAGGTTGGAATTTTTCATTTTAAATGATATTTGGTTAATTCGCCAAGTTTTTTACTTTTGCCGAAAATTCAGACATGATATGGTCAAGCGTTGGGCATTTTCCTGTCTGTACAGTGGTATCCGGTTCAGGCGTTATAATGACTTGTCAATCAAGCCCGTATCTTCAAATTAAGATTTCCGTTTTCGCCATAGGCATTTTTACAAATATTTGGCTATCAAAACCTTATTAATAATTTTTTTTGCCATACAATCGTCTTAATCCATAAAAGTTTTTTTATTCATAAACAATCATTTTGTATGTACTGGACCTTAGAACTTGCACATCACCTCGAAGATGCCCCCTGGCCCGCTACCCGCGACGAGCTGATTGACTACGCGATCCGATCCGGTGCGCCGGTAGAAGTTATCGAAAACCTCCAACTGATGGAGGACGAAGGGGAAATGTACGAAGGCATTGAAGACATTTGGCCCGACTACCCCCGCAAGGATGACTTTCTGTTCAATGAGGACGAATACTAAAGCTGCCTGCCCCCGCCTCCAACCGGGAAAAAGCACTGCCAAAGAATAAAATAAGGCTGCACGATTTGCAAAATTGTGGAGCCTTTTTTATTTTACTGAAAATTAGGCTATCTTAGTCGGAAATGCCTTCGGTGGCTCGTATTTTTCAAAAAAAGCCCATGAAAAATCTGTTGGAAATAGCCCGTGTATTGACCAAAAAAAAACTGGCCCGCATCGAAATACTCGACGAAAACACCCTGAAAAGCAAGGGTAGTAAATTTGGCCAACTTTACGAGGGGTTGGTCACCGGTAAAATAGAAACCGACCACGATGCCGTACGCCTGCTGTATGGCTCATCCGATGTCAGCTCCGACAAGTACCGGCAGTTCAAATCCCGTTTCAAACGCCGCCTTTACAACAGCCTATTTTTTGCCGACATCAACGAGCCGCTTGCCTCCAATCGGGCACAGGCGCACCTCAACTGCCACAAGGACTGGGCCCAGGTGTGCATCATGCTTAGCTACCAAATGTATGGCCCTGCCGTAGCCCAAGCCAAAACCATTCTGAGCACCGCTCGCAAATACCATTTTACCGAGCTTGTGGTGGCGTGCGCGCGCCTGCTGCGCGACCGGGCTGCTGCCAACGGGCAACCCAAAAAATTTGACACTTGGCACGCCATCGTTGAAGCTTACCTGCCTTTATTAGAAACGGAAACACGCTCTGAGGCGCTTTGTCAGCAAGCTATTTTGGTGCATAAAGCCCGGTATCTCGACCAAGAGCAGCTCCAGCAACTGGAAGCTATCAGCGAGGAGCTGCTGCAGCTCAATGCCGGCGGTACCTCGCCCATCGTTCAGTATTATCTTTCGGTATCCTGGATATTGTATTATGAAGCAACCCGCGAGCACGGCAACATCCTCGAAATCGCTACGCAAGCACTACAATATATGGACGAGCAGCCGGATTATTTCTCATCTGACCAAAGAGTATTTTTTTTGATTCGGCAATTATCCGTTCATTTGCACAGACGGCAGTACAGCGAGGGGCGTAGGCACACCGAAAGTATCCTCGACAGCTTTGCCAAGGGTAGCAGCGAATGGCTCAACTTTATGGAATATTATTTTCTCCTTTCTTTGCATACCGGCAATTATATCAACGCCGTAGCCGTCTTCAATCAGGTAGCCGATACGCCTGCTTACAAAAAACTAACCGACATCCGCCAGGAAAAATGGACGCTTTTTGAAGCTTTCCTGCATTATTTTGTTGAGCAAGGTCATATCAAAGACGATATGCTGCTGCGCGGTCGTCGGCACGCTTTTAAGGTCAATAATTTTCTCAATACGGCGGTTCATTATCCTGCCCCGCTGGCGAATATCGCCTTGCATCGGCTTGTTTTGCAAATGCTTTTTCAACTCAACCGACGCAATGTAACCGGTTTTCAGAAAGCAATTCGAGTGTTGGAAAAACTCGTAGCCTACGAATTCAAAAAGAAAGGTTTCGAGCGTGCGCTGACGCTCTCTAAATTGATTTTGGCATTGGAAAAAAATGGCTATCGGCCGCAGTATATCCCCCATGCAGAAAAACTGTTGCAAAACTTTACACAATATGATTTTTTCTATCGGGGCAAAATCGCCGAGCTGGAAGTAGTACCATTTGATAGATTATGGGAAATACTATGCCAAAGTTTGGAATAAGCCGCTGTATCTTTGGGCATCTATTGACCTGAAAGCCAGGTTATTCAAATTGAATTTAAATTATTGAATACCAATATTTTACATTTTGAAAAAAATCATTATTGCTATTGACGGTCCCTCTGCTTCTGGCAAAAGCACCATCGCCAAGGCATTAGCGGCCACGCTGGGCTACGCCTATGTTGACTCCGGCGCTATGTACCGGGCGGTTACCTTGTATTTTTTGCAGCAGCATATTGCGTTGGATCAACCCGAAGCCATTCGGCAAGCCTTGCAGGAGATTAACATCCGCTTCATCCGCGACGAGCGCGGCAACCGCACCCTGCTCAATGGCACCGATGTGGAGCAACAAATTCGCCAAATGGAAGTATCGCAGCACGTCAGTCAGGTAGCTGCTATCCCGCAGGTACGCCACGAAATGGTGCGCCAACAACAAGCCATGGGCCAAGGGCAAGGATTGGTAATGGACGGACGCGACATTGGTACGGTGGTATTTCCGAATGCCGATTTGAAAATTTTCGTCACAGCCGATCTCGAAACTCGTGCCCGCCGCCGCTTCACTGAATTACAAAAAAAAGGCACCGACGCCACCTACGAAGCCGTACTGGACAACCTCCGCGAGCGCGACCGCATTGACTCCAGCCGCAGCGTGGGACCCCTGCGCCAAGCCGAAGATGCTATCTTAATTGACAACAGCCAACTCGCACCCGCCGAACAACTGCGCCTTGCGCTACAAATGGTCGCCGAAAAAACCGGCCAATCAACACCATGAACCCATCCGCTTACACGCCTGCGCTCCGCCACATGCTCATTGGCACACTCTTTTGCACCTTAGCCGCCGCTGGCTGGTATGCTTTTACCCAGCATCCCAACCGTATTTTTCAACGCACAAAAGCTGATTTTCAACAACACTGGCAGACCCGAATAGCGCCTCTGTACGATACGATTTATCAACTGACGATAGCTGCGCCCACTGCTTGGCAAGCCGATGCACAACTTTGCAGCACCACACTCCAGCAAATAAGCCAGATAGACCCCACGCGCCTCAGCCAGCGCTACCGAGCCGAGCGCCAGCACTTCGAGCGGCAACTCCACGAACGCTTGTCGCAAATTCAAACCTGGCAAACCGACCCCGCCCATTACAACCTCGGCGGTGCCTTGAAAGCGACGCTGGTCAACCCCGATTTTTCGATGGACATACGCTTGCTGCAGCTCGAAGCACAACTCCGCGAAGCGCCTCGCTACTACGCCATTGCCAAAAGCAACCTCGCGCGCCCCGACTCGGCCCGAACCAAACTCGCCATTGACAAGCAATTGCTGGGTCTCCGTTTTATAGAAAGCGAACTCGCCGATTCACTCCAGCTTGCTAATTTGAGTGATGCCCAGCATGCGGCCATTGCCACTCATACCTATGCGGCCCGCCTCGCGCTCAAGGATTATATCGCTTTCTGCCGAAGCCTTCTTTTTGAAATGCGAAACGCGGCAGTGCGCGCACCGACGCCCGAATAAGCGCTGGTGCTAATGGCAACCCACCTGTTACAAAAAATTCCGCCACTCTGAGGCCTCGGTTACGGGTTTCTATTGCTACTTTTGCGAAAACCTGTCTATCAAATGAATTGGTTGCTCAAGCACCTTACGATTATTGATCCGAGTGCCCCCGACAATGGCCATACCCTCGACATTCACATAGCAGACGGCCGCATACAGGCAATTGCGCTCGAATTGAAGGTAGAAAACGCCTCTGTTTTCGAGGTAGCCGGTGCCTGCGTATCGCCTGGCTGGATAGACGTGGGCGTGCAAGCCTGCGACCCTGGCTACGAAGACCGCGAAGACCTCCAAAGTGCCGCCCGGGCCGCAGCCGCCGGTGGTTATACGGCTATGGTGGTGCAACCTAACACCCTCCCGGTACTCGATTCTAAGTCGGAAATTCTATACATCCTGAAAAATACTCGCCACTTGCCGGTAGATTGTTACCCGATTGGCGCGGTTTCTGAAAATTGCAATGGCAAGGACATCACTGAAATGCTCGATATGCACACTGCGGGTGCTATAGCTTTTTCTGATGGAAAAAAAGCCATTCAAGATAGCGGGCTTATGCTGCGGGCTTTGCAATACGTACTTCCTTTCAATGGTTTGATTATCAATCAGCCGCTCGATGCCGGTTTGACTAACGAAGGGCAAATGCACGAAGGGCTTGTTAGCACCGTGCTGGGTTTGCGTGGTATTCCTGCCATTGCCGAAGAGCTGATGGTGGAGCGCGACCTGAATTTATTAGCTTACGCCGGGTCGAGGTTGCACATTGCTAATGTAAGTACGGCTGGTGCTGTAGCCCGCATCAGAGCAGCCAAAGCGCAAGGACTGCAAGTGACCGCTTCGGTGGCGGCGCTGAATCTCCTATTAGACGAAGAAGCTTTAGGGGATTTTGACTCTAATTGCAAAGTAATGCCGCCTTTGCGCAGCTCCGCCGACCGGGCCGCGCTCATCGCAGGTTTGGCCGATAGTACCCTTGATTTTATTGTTTCCAATCATAGCCCGATCAATGAAGAAAATAAAAAGCGCGAATTTCCCTACGCGGAGTTTGGTGCCATCGGGTTAGAGACCGCTTTTGCCGCAGCACGCACTGCCTTGCAAAACAGCTTGAAGATAGAAGCGCTGATTGTAAAATTAGCCTTGCGCCCGCGCCAGATATTGGGGCTGCCCGTGCCGCGCATTGCCGTAGGCGAAACCGCCAATTTGACCATTTTCGACCCCAACCGACAGTGGACATTCCGGACAGAAGACATTCGCAGCAAATCACATAACAACCCTCTCGTAGGGCACACGCTTACGGGACGCGTTTTGGCGATTATAAATAATCATCAATCGGAATTTTTCCATCATCCATAGAAAAAAAGTGGCTTTGCCAAAAATTATTCGGATTTTGGTGGAATAGAAAAAATCCTATTACTTAACGTACCTCAAAACACTTATCCTGTATGAACACCTTGGACACAATGCAAAACCCGCAGCAAAATGTATCGCCACGCCCCACTGGTGTGCGCTACGGCTTGATGGCCGGCTTGATTCTCATTGCCATTGCCTTGGCATTTCACGTAACCGGCATGATTGACTACACGCAACAAAACTCCGCCATGACCTGGATTTCCAGCTTGCTGAGCTATGGCGTAATGATCGGTGCTGCTGTATTAGGCATGAAAAAACACCGCGAAGACCTCGGCGGTTACCTTACCTTTGGGCAGGGCTTTATGGTCGGTTTGTGGGAGACCCTCGTCATTGCAGCTATTACAGGCATTTGGTCGGTACTTTTCTTTTCGGTGGTAGCACCCGACGTCATTGATATGATGATAGAAGCTGCCCGCGACCAGATGGCCGAACAGCAAGGGCTGAACGATGAGCAAATCGAGCAGGCTATGAAAATTACCGGCTGGATGATGCAACCGGCTACTCTATCGGGTATTGCGGCCTTTGGTACGCTGTTCACGGGGCTGATTATCAGTCTGATTACCGCCGCCATTATGAAGCGCAATCCACCGATGGAGTCCACTATTTGATTGTAGAAGCAAACCAGACCCATGCAAAACAATATTGCTGCAAAATATGGTATCATGGCAGGGGTAGGCGTAGTGGCCTACTTCCTGCTGTTTTATATGGCGAATGTCCGCCTGTTTTTCAGTCCTTTCGTTGCTTGGGGCGTATTGGTGGTTTATATTGCCGCCATGGCCAAAGCCGCCGCTGACCAGCGCAAGTTGCAAGGCGATTTTCCTTTCAAGGATGCCCTGCGCACGGCTTTTCTCACTTTTGCCATTGCCAGCCTGACGTATCACGTATTTGTTTACCTATTGTATAATGTGTTCGACCCCGAATTAGTAGAAGTGCAAAAGGAAATCCTCTTTGAGCAAATGACCGCTATGGCCAAACGCTTTGAACTCACCGATTTGAAGGAGCAGATCAAAGACTTTGCGAGTCAGGATTTCCGGGTGACGCTGCGCAATTCTTCCATGGCCTTGGGGCAGAGCCTCATTGGCGGATTCATCCTCTCGCTGGGCATTGCTGCACTGATGCGCAATCAGTAGGACAAAATCACACGCCAACATTCCATTATTCTGTTTTTTATACTTAAAATTGCTGCTGGCGCGTTTTTTGCAAAACAACGCCGCATCAGCATATGGATATTTCTGTGGTCATACCACTGTACAACGAAGAAGAGTCCTTGCCGGAATTAGAAGCCTGGATTCGCCGTGTAATGGAAGAACACCGCTTCCGCTACGAAATTATCTTTGTAGATGATGGCAGCAAAGACGGCTCTTGGGAAATAATCGAAGCCCTCAGCCGGCAGCACGCCAGTGTGCGAGGCATCAAATTTAGGCGCAACTACGGCAAGTCCGCCGCGCTCAATGTCGGTTTTCAGGCCGCGCA
This sequence comes from uncultured Saprospiraceae bacterium, assembly GCA_937872385.1. Classification (GTDB taxonomy): domain Bacteria; phylum Bacteroidota; class Bacteroidia; order Chitinophagales; family Saprospiraceae; genus JADJNW01. Next base: position 38,000 of record CALMSO010000007.1, on the reverse strand, counting down.
GGGCCGAGTGGTTATCACGATGGACGCCGACCTCCAAGACAGCCCCGAAGAAGTACCCGATTTGTATCGGATGGTTGTAGAAGATGGCTTCGACATGGTATCGGGCTGGAAAAAGAAGCGCTACGACCCGGTATTGACCAAAAACCTGCCGAGCAAATTTTTCAATTGGACGGCGCGCCGGATGTCGGGTATTATGTTGCACGATTTCAATTGCGGCTTGAAAGCTTATAAAAACAGCGTGGTAAAAAGCATTGAAGTGTATGGCGATATGCACCGCTACATTCCGGTACTGGCCAAGTGGGCGGGATTTAAAAAAATCGGCGAAAAAGTAGTGCAACACCAAGAGCGGAAGTACGGCGTCACCAAGTTTGGAGTGGAGCGCTTCATTCGCGGCCCATTAGATTTGCTCACGGTCATTTTCATTTCCAAATTCGGCAAGCGGCCCATGCACCTCTTTGGGATGCTGGGTGTGCTATTTTTTATCGCCGGTTTTGTCATTCTGACCTATTTGAGCATTGCCAAACTGATGTACGAAAAGTATGGCATCACGGAGCGGCCGTTATTTTTTCTGGGCATGCTGACGCTTATCATTGGCACGCAGTTGTTTCTCACCGGTTTTCTGGCCGAGCTGATTACGCGCAACGCCACCGACCGGAATGTGTATCTAATTGAAAAAGAGACCGATAGACATTGATCAAGCATTGATGACGAATAAACCACTACGCATTTTTATTCTTTCGCCAGCGCATCCGCTGCGGGGAGGCATTGCGGCATTGTCAGAACGGCTGGCTCGAGCGCTCCAGGCACAGGGCGCCGAAGTGCGTATTATTTCTTTTAGCTTGCAATACCCGGCTTGGTTGTTTCCTGGCAAAACCCAGTACACCACTGACCCGGCACCGTCCGATTTACACATTCAGACCTTAGTCAACTCCATCCATCCACTCAACTGGCTGCGCATCGGTCGCCTCATTCGGCGCGAACGCCCCGATTTGTTGCTCATTCGCTATTGGCTGCCGTTTATGGCACCCTGTCTCGGCACCATTGCGCGCATAGCCCGGCGCAACGGACACACCCGCGTGCTGGCAATAGCAGATAACATTTTACCACACGAACGCCGCCCCGGCGACCGGCTGCTGACACGCTATTTTGTAAAATCCGTTGAGGCTTTCGTCGTCATGTCGCGTAGCGTAGCGCAAGACTTGCGGCGGTTCACTCTGCAAAAACCAGTCATATTTACACCGCATCCGGTGTATGATAATTATGGCGACCCCGTGGACAAGGCTACGGCCCGGGCCACCCTGCACTTGAAATCGGATGAACATTATGTATTGTTTTTCGGCTTTATCCGCCGGTACAAAGGTCTGGACTTGCTAATAGAAGCTATGGCCGACGAGCGTCTGCGTGCCTTGAAAGTACAACTTATCGTTGCAGGTGAGTTTTATGAAGCCCCCGAGCCTTATCACGCCTTGCTTGCACGCTACAATTTATCATCGGAAGTCATTTTGCACACGCATTTTATACCGAATGAACAGGTAAAATATTATTTTGGCGCAGCCGATATAGTAGTACAGCCTTATCGCTCGGCCACCCAAAGCGGCATTTCGCAGTTGGCATTTCATTTTGCCAAACCGATGATAGTGACCGACGTGGGAGGCTTGCCAGAAACCGTGCAACACGGGCAGGAAGGCTATGTAGTGCCTGTGCAGCCCCAAGCCATCGCTGATGCTATGGTTGATTTTTTTGCCCACCAGCGGAGCGCTGCGCTGGAAGCAGGCGTGCAAGCTGGCAAGAAACGCTACTCTTGGCATTATATGAGCACCAGTATTGAAAACCTGTACAAACAACTGACGGATGGCTAAAAGAACCGTAAAAAACAGCACTACGGAAAGTCATGTGGACAATGACGTGATGCTGCGCGCTTCGGCTTTGGCCGGTGTGCTGCTCGGCATTATTTTGGGGCTGCTACACCTGTTTTTGCCAACAGTGCTGGGCGGGTCGCGCTTTGGGCGGGCAGTACAAATTGGGCTGGAGCTGTTCGCTATCTGGCTGATTATCACCAGTGCTATTCGCAGTATTCATCATTTTCGAGGCGACATTCCGACGTGGAAACTCTTGCTCGCCGGCTGCCTCACGGCGGTGGTAGGGCCCATCGTCCGCGAAATACTGCTGCGCATCGTTAGGCAATTTACCGAAAGTATTTCCTTAGAAAAATACAATTTTAAAGAGTGGTGGTTCTTTGCAGGGCTGGGGCTATTGGCGGCCAGTATTGCTACTATTCGGCTACGCATCAAAAATCGGGCCTTAGGCAATATGATGGAGCTGGGCTTAATCGCATTAGTAGCGTTTCTGTTTTTTTATTATACAAAATGAGGCGACCGCACCTCAGCAATCTTGCGCAATGGCAACGATTGACTTATCCACAAACCTATGCACGCAAAAATAAAAACCGTCATTGCGCAAAGCATTGCCGTCAAGCAGGCGCTGCTGGCTGACGAATCGCTCTTGCAAACCTTGCAACAAGTAGTAGATGCCTGCGTCGCTACTTTCGAGGCGGGTGGCAAAGTGCTTTTTTGCGGCAATGGCGGCAGCGCAGCCGATGCCCAGCACCTCGCAGCTGAGCTGTCGGGGCGTTTTTACTTTGATCGGCCACCGTTATTTGCAGAAGCGCTGCACGTCAACACCAGTTTTGTCACGGCTGTTGCCAATGATTACAGCTACGCCGAGGTATATGCGCGCATGGTGCAAGCTGCCGGACGACCGGGCGACGTGCTCTTCGCGCTTTCCACTTCAGGCAATTCGCCCAATATTCTTCGGGCAGCAGAAACAGCCAACACCATCGGCATGACCGTAGTGGGCATGACCGGCGAAACCGGCGGAGCGCTGCGTCCGTTTTGCCACTGGCTGCTCAATATACCTTCCCGCGATACGCCCCGCATCCAGGAGTGCCATATGCTGCTGGGGCATTTACTGTGTGAATTGATTGAGGAACAGATGTTTGGCAAACCGTTACACCGATAAACTATTACACTATAAACCGCAAAAAACTGAACTTGTACGACAAAACCTGGACGCTTTTCCTCGACCGTGACGGAGTAATCAACCGCCGCTTGCCAGATGCTTACGTGCGCCGCTGGAGTGAGTTTATTTTTGAGCCGGACGTGCCAGAGGCTATTGCTATTCTAAGTAAATTTTTTGGTAGAATAGTGGTGGTGACCAATCAGCAAGGCATTGGCAAAGGTTTGATGAGCGAAGCAGACCTTCTATACATTCATCGGCAAATGGTAGCAGCAATCGAGCGGGCGGGCGGGCGCATTGACCGCGTGTATCATTGCCCGCATTTGCGTAGCGATGCCTGCGCTTGTCGCAAACCGCAGACGGGTATGGCCCAACAAGCTCAGGCTGATTTTCCGGACATCAACTGGACGCGCTCGGTAATGGTGGGCGATATGCCCTCAGATATTGAATTTGGCAGAAATGCCGGTATGCAAACCGTTTTTATCTCTGCAACAGACTACCCGCCGCCTTTTGCAGGGGCGCATTTTGCTCATCTGCGCGATTTTGCACATCAGTTAAAAACACATAACTTCTAACAATAGATTGGCAGGAAATTTGCAAGAGGAGGGAAAAAAGCTTTACTTTGCGCGATTAGTTTACTAATGCACATATTGTCCTGCGCCCACTGCCGGCACACGGTATGTACCGGCAGGGCACAGGATTTTTCATTACTGGTTTCCTTCAGCAGGGTAGCAAAGCTTAGGCTTTTGCCATTGACTGAGCCGTTTTAGCGGCAGCCATCGAGTAGATTACCAGACCGAAGCCAATTTTGTTCACTGCATCACCGATGTTGTAGATGATGTCCAATGCTTCGATAGATAATGCACCGCGCAGCAAGCCGTCCGTCTCGATTGCCATGTAGCCAATCGGGTAGATAGCCCAACCCACCAACACGAACCATGCCAGCGTATTGAACGCCTTTTGCAGCGTTGGGTCGTTGGAGTTTTTCGACAATTTCTTTGCCGAGCCAGCCCATACTTCGTACAGTACACCTGCGTAGCCAATGGTAGAAATGGCACCCCATACTGCACTGCTGCTGCGGAATACTGTCTCACCGAGGTAGCCAGTCACCAACATGAACAGCGAGTAGGCAATCATACGCCACATCAAGCCTTGAGTAGCGCCGAAAGCCTTGAGAATCAGGAAGAACTCTACGCACATCAGCGGCACGGTCAGCGTCCAGTCAATGTAACGGAATTCGGTAGGCGACACGCCATTTTCAGCCCAGAAGCCGCGCATGTAGAAGTAGTGTACAGCAGCAATACCAGTGATCAGACCTGATACCAGCATCGAATCTTTCCACTTGCCCTCTACGCGGGTCATTTGTACGAAAAAGAATACCGTAGAAGCCAACATCGCCATCGAACCGATGAAGAAGGTGAAACCTACGTAGTCGCCCGACTTCAAAGTAGCCAGGAAAAGTGTTTGGAAGTTTACTAATGCATCCATGACAGTTAAGGTTTGTTAATTATTTGTTAAAGAATGGTGTATAAACAATAGTTACTACTTTTGGTTCAAAAATTTTTGGAAATTTTGAATCTTCTGTCTCAACTCAGGCTCAGGCGTTTTGTATTACCACCGAAGGCTTCATTTCCCATTCGCCATACAATAAATCAATCAAAATCATGTGCGGCAAAGTCACAATCGAGATAAAAATGAACAACAGCCCGATATGCGCTTGCACTCCTACCAGCATTTGCAAAGCATACAAAGCACCCAGCCCCAATAAGGCTACGGCACTTAGCGGCGCCGCTTGTCGCAAATAAGTACGCCAGGTATAATTTGTAGTGCGTTTTTGAAAAAAGCGAATCTGATCAGCCATAGACCCCAGCGAATGCCAACCTGCAAAATATAGCACAAAACCAATGAGCAAAGGCGTACTGACGAATACCACTCCCAGCAATATTAAATGTACTATTTCATCGCGCATCTGACGAGGGCTGAGGCGCTGCTGCACACGCAAGCCGAGAATCAAAACTAAATTTGCTACAAACAACACCACACAAGCCATTTGGCGAAAGCCTTCGGTAAGCACTGGTACTTCGCTGCGCAGAATGTCTCCAATGATAGGGGCTGCTGTTGCAAAATGCCACAAAATCGGTGTAAATAGCACGAAACTCCCCCAGAGGAGATAAACCATCCATGCCGCTCCGCGACGCGCAAAGGGTACGTAATTCCAGTTGGATTGCCCGAAATGATACACCGACAACAACATAAATAGCACTAAAGCCAGCGCTGGCCACAGCCACCAAACCAACCCATAAACTGCCATCAGTAATACATAAAAGATGTAAAATCGAGTTAATGCGACGTTCTCAACAAACCGAGGCTTATTTAGTTGCAAAAAAATCAAATGATCGGTAGCGCCGTGCGGGATGCCCGCCAACAGTATGAGTACCACAGCAATAGGCATGGCCGCAGCAGCTACTGCTCCTGGAAAAAGTACACTGATTAATATCGCTATTAAAGCAATAAACTGCACAAAACGATGTAGGAAGGGGTAGCGCTCGGTCATATCCACCTCCTTTCATTTGTAGCCGGATACCAAACCGGCGCATTTTTTACGCGCTGTGGCTGCACATACACCCGCCAGAGCGCCCGCAGAAAAACACCAATCGGCAGGCGTGCAAAAATTCGTACTTCTTCCCACAGATTTGTTTCTTCATTCAAAAACGAGAAGATTGTATGCAACTCGTTGCGCTGAAACAAAGCCTCGAAAATGCCCCGCGCCTGTTCGCCTTCATGTTGTAAAATATTGAGCAATAAGCGGTCGTAAAAACGAAAGCGACTCCGCGCCTTTGACTTCGACCAGGGCGCACCGGTACGTTCTAATTGTCTTACCATGCGCTGCGTCTGCGCCTGTATCCGCAGAAAAGCATAACCGGTCGTGGGTTTCACAGCGCCGCCAGCCGTGCCAATGCGCACAATCCGCTGGCCCGCGCGCTCCGGGAGGCGCATATCCGTCATAGGGATGGCGCCCTGCTCGGTTTCGACAATGGTGTAATCCTCCACGCCCAGCGTGTCCTGTATATATTGGCTCAAAACGGTTTCGTAGCGTTCAACTGGCTCGGTCTCTGGCGAAAAAATGGTGTATTCCACCAGCGCGTGGTTGGTCGAGAAAGGAAGTACGTACATGAATCGGGCGTGACCATGCTGCGCGGTCCGAAAATCCATGAGCGTAGCGGTTTGCGGCTCGAAAGCAGGCTTGGCTGTTTCAATTATCCAACCGCGGAAATGCTGCACCAAGAAATGATGTGCTCCGGCTTCAGCCTGCCATTGCCTCCAGTTGAAGCAACTATTGAAAACCCATTGTGCCTGATAACGCTCGCCATTAGCAACTACCCAAGCGCTGTGCTCATCTTCGCCAACTTGCGAAATATCTGCTTGCAAAAAAGTAACATTGGTGTGCTCTTGGAGGGCGGCTTTAGTAAATGCATAGAAATCAGCGCTGCGAATAAGCTGATATGGTTGGTGATTTGTAGAAAAAATTCGGGTGCCTCGCGTGCCTGCGAAACGAATGGACTGCCAAGTTTTGCTTACAATTGTATCGAAAGCGGTAGTCTTATTTTGCCAGAAACACCAAGTACGGTCGTTCTGCGTTTTTTCGTCCCGGTCAATGACCAGAACAGATGCACCTGACAAATTACTCTTTGCCAAATAATAAGCCATACTAAGGCCTGCGCATCCACCACCCGCAATGATGAAATCGTAGCTTTTCATTTTGTTTACTAATGCACATTTGTGACAATCGTGATTCTTATTTAGAAAAGAACCACATAAGCCAACGCAAGATTAAATAATTTTCTGTTTCTGTTTGTCTTTTCTTCAGATAATTATAGAGCTAAGACAAAAGAAATGTTCAGTTGTTCAAAAAAATGCAGAATTTTTTTCCAAAAAAGGAAGTGTATGAGCAGATAGGTTTGGCAATACGATAGTCCAGCGGTTTGACAGCGCAAGCGATTTTTCTAATACGCGCCGAAATAACGCCGCAAAAACCATTCGCCTGTAAGCAAAAATAACAACAAGAAGAAAATCCATTTGAGGTTGATAACGGCACGCGTTTTGGACGTTTCGTACAATACTGGTTTTACGGTACCTTTGTCTTTAATGAGCTGTGCAATGTCACCAACATTTGCTGGGGCTATTACCGCGCCGCCGTATTGTGCGCTGAGCTGGCGCAGCAGGCTGTGGTTGGCGGTTGTTTCAAACAGCTCTAATTCTACCGGTTGTACACTGAATTGCCCAGTGCTGGTGAGGTTTTGTCCGGCATTGGTAGTCGTCGCCCGGAAGGTATAATTGCCCACCGGAAAGATGCCAGCATTGAGCGCATAGGCTCGCCCGCTTTTGTTGAAGGTGAAATCAAAGTCCTTGCCATCATTATTAGTAATGACGATGCGGGCTTCCGGCTCGTTGATAAGTTCGTAATTATCATTGTACAATTCGGCGTCCAGCAATACCGGCTCGTTTTCGTTGAAAATATTTTTTACCGGCGTGACGCGAAACTTGCGCTTGTCTTCTTTGAGGCTCAGAAACTGCACCGATTTACCGAGCAATTCATCGAAAATTTCGTGGTTCCGGTTTTGCAAAAAATCAAACAACCTCCATTTCCAGATCCCTTCTGCGCACAGTACACCTACTTTCACGCCTGCTTCTTCGCCCAGTATCCACAACGGAAAGCGCGTATCCACTTTTCCAATGCGTTGGGTGAGCAACACCGCAGCATCCGGAGCCGCCTGAAATTCGCCGAAAGGTGCTACCAACGGTGGAAAATTGGGCAGATTTTGCAGCAACTGCTCGCTAAGCGTAAAATTGTTGAATCCCGGCACGGGGCGGCCCTGCACGTCGTTGGTGTTGCGGCCGTCCGACTGAATATTGACTAAAGATTGTGACTGATTGAGCCGTGCAAAATTGCTTTGCATACCCACGATGAACAACCTCGGAATGCGTTGCTGGCGCAAAGTGTTGAGCACGCCCGATGCATCAAAGGCACGACTGGGCAACTGGTGCAAGATGACAAAATCGAACTCGGCGAGATTGACTTTGATGTCATTGACATAAGCCAATTCTACTTGGTAATTCTTATTGGCGCTGATAGACTGGCGCAGGGCCGTGAGGTCGGGGTGCGGCGCATGGGCCAGCAGCAATATTTTTTGGCGGGCATCGAGCACGTCCACGAAAATTTCCTTGCTGTTATTAGCGGTAGTAGCTTCGCCCGGCACGGGTTCTACCACTATACGGAAGCGCTGTACACCAGCAGGGCTGGCATCAAGGATGATTTCGCGGGTGGTAAAAAAGTCATTGCGATCAATATTCAGCGGTATTTCCTGCAGCTTACGCGCAGCATTGCCCTCCACCTTATACACGCTGATTTTTGTGCTGCTCCCGGCGCTGTTCTGGGCAGCTATGTCTATTTGCACCGTAAATTTATCGCCGAGATAGGCTATTTTATTATGAAAAGCGCGCTTCAGCACTAAGTCTTTCTTAATTGTCGTATCGCCGAGGGCAATTGCATAAATCGGCGCCGTAAGTTTGGTATTCAAATACAGCGGATTACTGCCTTCATTATAAATACCGTCGGTGGCCAATACAATTGCGCCCAGATTCTGGTTGCTATACAAATCATATACATTGGTCAACAATTTGGCAATATTGGTCGCCTTGTCTGTGAAAGTAAAATCAATGCCCTCGCGTACCTCACTGCCAAAGGCGTACTGTTGCACTTCATAAGTGCGCCCGAGCTCGGCGGCTAAGTTGGTAAAAGCCGTTTGATAGGCGGCGCGGGCAGCTTCGGGCATAGCCGCAGCGATGGATTCCGATTGATCTTGTGCCAGCACAATGACCGGTTTTTTACTTTCGGTGACAACCGAGCGGAGCAGCGGTGATAGGAGCAACAAGGCCAGCAAAGTGACCGTGACAAAGCGCAGGGCACCGAGGATGCGGTTGAGTTGTGCCGATTGTTCGTGGAAGGTTTTATCCCGAAAATACAAGGTCAGCGCGTAAGCCGCTCCCAGCAGCACGCACAAGATTATATACCAAGCAGGGTATTGGAAAATCAGATTCGTCATGAATTATATTAAATTGAGGAACCCCGAATGGACGCCGTTTGCCACGCTACCTTATCAATTGCTGCCGATTGCTCAGCAGCGGATTCCAGCCAAAGTGCAATAATACTGCATTTTACGCATCGGTGGGGCCTCTGCTTGTTACCATTTTGTTAAAAGCCGCTACATACGCACAACAAACGCGCCCGCGACAAGGTTTTGCAATGCTTTTCAATTGTCAATTGGCGCTATCCGAAAATCTAAATTGGCAAAGCCACTCGCGTCAAAATGCTCGATTTCAATGGCGTGCCGACCGCCCAGTGGTATCTCTATTTCATCTACTGTTGGTTCGTGTAGCTCCCAGCGGTCTATCAGCAAGGTGCCATCTAACCAAAGCCTGAGGCCATCGTCGCTGGTCAGCGTGATTCGGTACAGCCCCTTTTCAATTTCAAATTCGGTGCTGGCAAAAGTAGCAAACTGGTCGGCAGGTACCCCCTCGGCAGGCGCGCCCCACCAGGCATAAGCAAGTTCGCTGGTTTGTGCAGTGTGCAAAGGTGCCTGCTTCCGCAAATTTTTAAACGCCTGGTAGCGCCGCAAGGGATCGCTTGAGCGTTCGTAAGCATGCCATTGCACTTGCCAGTCGAAGGTTTTTTCGTACCGTGTAAACCGAACCATATAAGGTGTGCCGGCGGCAATCGTGTCGCCCCACTGGTTGACAAATGCTGGCCCGGTATAAGCATATTCCAGTAGCAGGCGCTCGGCTCCAGCTTGTTTTTGCCCATGCACCCCAGTAGGCAGAGATGCTATCTCCGAGAAGCCTTCGCTGCGCAGGAGCGTCCATTGCCCAGCGGGCCCCGTTAGCGCAAAGTAGTAGCTATTGTTGCCCATGCTATCCAACCAAATGGCCGGGTAAGCGTAGTTGTAGGGACCCCATTCATTCATGCGGATGTGCTCCCTGCCCTCCGGCTTCCGGTAGGTGGGTATTGGCAGTTGTGCATCGGGCAAGGGGGCGGGCAGCGGCACCGGTGGCGCTACGGCTGGCTGTATGCTGCGTCGCCGAAAAGTAGCCCAGGGATATTCTGCTGTGGCAAATAGCCGGTTGTTGTCTCGAAATGCTTCTGCTGCTTGCCAGCCGGTATCCTGATAGACGTCATTTTGGGTGAAAAATAATTCGACGTTGGGCTGTGGCGTGCGTAGCAAGGACGAAAAATCGCGGAAGGAATTGTCTTGATTGATATAAATTTTCGCGGAAGCGGCAATATTGAGCGGCGTTTTAGTGGCTACAAAACTGTTGTTTTTGATTTCGTACTCGCGGCTACTGACGTCGCGTTTTTGGGCGTAGCCCCAGTCGGCAGGCTGATTGGCGCGTGCCCAGAGTTGAATACCAGTAGCGTTCTGCTGAAAATAGTTGCCAATAATTCGGTTGTCTTGCCCCTGTTCAATGGCAATCCCGCAGGTATTGTCGGCGATGTAGTTGTCGCTCAGCCAAGATTTGTAACTATAACCGCCCCAGATGCCGTAATGGCAGCCTACGAGGCGGTTTTTGATTATCGTATTGCTACTGAAAGTGACCTCGATTCCATTGGTTGGCGCGTAGGAAAAATCGTTGTGGTACACCAGATTATTATTGCAACCGCCCTCGCCGGTGTCCATTGTATGTTGCCCTGCCCAGAGGAAAAAGCCGTCGCCGCAATGTCGTGCCGAATTATAGGCAAAAACGTTATCGCTACTCTGCTCGTACACGAGAATGCCCGCCGAATCTTGTCCTCGACTATAAAAACCGTGGCTGTAGCCCCGCACGTTGAAGTCTAATTCGTTATGAAAAATGCGATTGCGGCCGGAGCGGTACAACCCAATGCCCAAGCCAGAATTGTGGGTAAATGAATTGTTGTAAAACAGCCCATCCTGGCAGCGCACCACGAGTAGCGCGTTTTGATTTTGGCTGATGTGCACATTGCGCACCAGCGCCCAGCGGCAGTCGCGGAGGTAAATGCCCGCCCCGTAGCGCAGCCACTCGTCTTGCTCGTTTTGGTGGTAGCTCAGCCAATCCTGAAAATTTTCTCGCTCGCGGATGCTGTACAGTCGCATTCGATAATTATAACTAAAATCACTATCCGTAATCTGCAAACTATCAACATTTTCTGCTAAAATTGCTACTTTAAAACCCTTAGCTCTCAGATTTTTAATGGTAATATTTTTGCCCTTGCGCACCACAATTCCTACCCCCTGAAAAGTATCCGGCTGCTGGCCGGGCTTGCGGCCGTCGAGCAAGGCTCCGCCAAAATCTACCACTATATCATCTCCTTCGATGATGAGCACCGGCTGGGCCAAATCGGCTGAAGCGAATGGATAAACGCCTGGCTTTATTGTAGTTGACTGTCGAATATGCATACCCGCCCGGAGCGGCACCGGGCTTTGCGCCCACAATACGCCACAGCAACTCACCCACAGGCAAGCTATTGTCAAAATGAGTTTTCTGCCATGAGCCAACCCAGCAATTATATAGATCATCGGATACCAATTTTTAGGTAACAAAACGAGGCAACTGCCCCTGAAATCCACACCGCCAAAATAAACACTCTCAATCACTAACCGGCCATTCGCACTTAGATTTTTGGTCGGCGCGCTTGCTCCACGCAAGGAAATACTGTACTTTTGAGAGTAGATTTAAAATTCGTTTTTGAAGTCGAAAATGGTCAGATTTGGGTTCTCCCGAAGCGTTTTTTGAGCTGCATAGCAGCGCTACGGAGCGAGAAAAAGGCAAAGTGAGGTTCCATAGATGAACATTTGCAGACCCAAAGGATGAAATTTAAATATGCTCTAACACAGCCATTTTGTATTGTTCATGTATAAAACCATCGTTTTTGCTATCTTCTATCTGACCGTTTCCGCAAACGCTACGCTGCTGCCCGCTCAGTCCATTCGGCATCGGGGCGAGGTATGGGGCGGCTACATCAGCAGCATTCGGCTCAACGAAAAACTGTCCCTCTGGAACGATTTTCACTTTGTAGCTACGTCTTTTTTTGCCTCGCGGCACGGGCTGACCTACGCTCCGCGCCCCAGTATTGCCATCACGGGCGGCTATGCTTGGGTGGCTACTGCTACGTCTTTTTCCGATCGGCTCATTCGCAATGAGCATCGCCCCTGGGCTCAGGCCGTGTGGCGTCCGGCGGTGGCTGGCAAAATTGGGTACCAATTTCGCTTTCGCTACGATGCGCGCTGGCGGCAAGATGTGGCGGGCGGCGAAGTGCTCAGCGACCGAATATTTTATAGCCGTCTCCGGCTGATGGCCCGCTTGCGCTGGCCCATCCGGGAGCTGGCTGAGGGGCAGCAAATTCATTTCGATCTCATGGACGAGTACCTGTTCAACGCGGGTGCGCAAGTGCGCAACGGCATGGACCAGAACCGGTTGTACCTGCTTTTGGGCTATTCAAAAACCAAGCTCAGCATTCTCGGCGGCTACCATTGGCGCGCCATACCGGGCCCGGGCCGCGACTTCACCTTCCGGCACGGCTGCACGATCTGGGTCATCCACCGCATTTGAAAGCCAGCCGACCAATGGCCACCTTAGGATAGGTCAATTAGTTGATTTTTACCACCAATTGCGCAAATTTTCGCTGCCGGAACGCACCGGATACTACCTTTTTTCTAAATTTGACGGCGTTTTGCAGGCGACCGGCCCCAGACGCCAGTTTTACTAATTGTGCTAACACACACCCAACCGAGGATGAACAGGATTGTTGTTGTCAATGCGCTCCGCTTTATTTTCTTGCTGCTGGCCCAAACCCTGGTGCTGAAGCGCATGACTTTGTGGTCGGATGGTTTCCAGTATTTTCAAATTTTGCTATACCCTTTGTTCATTCTGCTATTGCCCATCGGTACGCCGCGCGCGCTGGTGCTGGTGCTCGCTATGGCCATGGGGCTGGGCGTGGACGTATTCTACGACTCGCCGGGCGTGCACGCGAGCGCACTGGTCTTTACCGGGTTTATTCGCTACCGAGTCTTGCGCTGGCTGACCCCCGCCAACGGTTATGGCACCAACCCTTCGCCTACCAAAGCTCGACTCGGGCCCGCATGGTTTTTGCGCTATACCGCCATTATGTTTGGGGTGCATTTATTTTTTTATTTTTCCGTAGAATATTTTACCTTCGTATATCTCGGAGACATTTTGCTAAAAACCGTCGGCAGCTTTTCCATTTCGGTCTTTTTTGTCCTAATGATTATGCAAATTTTTAATCCAAAGGATTGAAAAAACGACGTTGCCGAACTTTTACAAAGGCGTAATGAACGTAAGCAAAACTGCCGAATGTTGACTATCAACAATTGACTATCGAACCTATGTCTGATAACCTTCGCAATCGCCAATCTACCATTCAGGTAATCTTTCTATTAGCTGCAATTGTGCTGTTAATCAAGGCCGTAGAAATACAACTTATTGACGATACTTTCAGACGCCGAGCGGATGCTACCGCCATTCAAAAATATACCATCTACCCGGCCAGAGGCACTATTTACGACCGCAATGGCAAACTGCTCATTTACAATACGCCCACCTATGATTTGATGGCAACCTACAACCAAATCAAATGGGACAATTTCGACACCACGCGCTTTTGCCAACTTTTGAATATTGATAAAAAATTCTTCGCCGACAATATTACCAAAAACTGGCGCGACCCTCGCTACTCACGGGTGGTTCCTTTTGTTTTTATGAGCAAACTATCGCCCGACGCCATTGCTCGCTTCCAGGAAAATATGTTCAATTTTCCGGGCTTTTACCTCCAGCTTCGCAACGCCCGCGGCTATCCGCACCCTTATGCAGCGCACCTGCTGGGCTACATCCGCGAGGTAAATCCTTCGGAGCTGACCAAAGATTCTACTACATACCAAATGGGCGACTATATTGGCGCCAGTGGCTTAGAGCACGCTTATGAAGAAGAGCTGCGCGGCAAAAAAGGTATCCGTTTTGTATTGAAAGACAACCTCGGCCGAGACGTCGGCGAATACCTCAATGGCTCACAAAACATAGCTCCCGTATCGGGCGAAGATATCATCGCTTCGGTGGACCTCGACTTGCAGGCCTACGGTGAGCAATTATTGCACCATAAAATTGGTAGTGTAGTAGCCATAGATCCCCGCAGCGGCGAAATCTTAGCGATGGTCAGCTCCCCTACTTACGACCCTAATGTATTGACTATCAATGAAAACAGAAGCCGAGAGTACGCCCGATTATTATCCGATCCGAACAATATTTTCCTTGATCGTGCCGTGCAAGGCATGTACCCGCCGGGGTCGCTATTCAAACCTACCGTAGCGCTCATCGCCTTGCAAGAAGGCGTGCTCAGCCCCAATCGCACCATCGGCTGCGGAGGAGGGTATTATATGGGCGGACAAAGGCTCACCGGCTGTCATGGGCATCCTACCTGTACCAATGTGACGATGGCTATTCAACATTCTTGCAATGCTTATTTTGTGCAGGTTTTCCGGGACGTAGTAGATAGCAAGGGTTTTTATAATCCGCAGGCCGGGTTAGATATTTTCAATAGCTACTTAGACCGAATGGGTCTGGGGCGACAACTCGGCGTGGATTTTCCGAACGAAAAAGCAGGTAATTATCCTACTTCCACCTATTATAACGATCGCTTTGAGCGGCAGCAGGCGGGCCAAAAATGGAACTCCGTGTGGGTGCGCTCTGTGGGCATCGGGCAGGGCGAAATGTTACTTACAACGCTGCAAATGGCCAACCTTGGGGCTATTATTGCCAATCGGGGCTACTACATCACACCCCACTTACTCAAATCGTATGGCAATAAAAACCGGGAAATACCCGAAAGATTCCAGACGCGCAACTACGTCGGCATTGATTCGGTGCACTTCGGGCCGGTCGTCGAAGGTATGGAGCGGGCGGTGCTGGGCGGTACGGCGCGGGTAGCTTATGTTCCCGATCTTTTCATTTGCGGCAAAACCGGTACGGCCGAGAACCCACATGGCAAAGACCACTCTATTTTCTTCAGCTTTGCGCCAAAGGACGATCCGAAAATTGCTATCGCCGTTTATGTAGAAAATGCTGGCTTCGGAGCTACTTTTGCAGCGCCCATTGCGAGCCTTATGATAGAAAAATACCTGAACGGCTCCATCCGACCAGACCGCAAGTATCTGGAAGACCGCATTTTGAACGCCGATTTGATTAACAAAAAACCCTGACGCTCATGCTGCATCGCGTGGCTATGGCCCTTGTTCTGCTCTTGTACGCCGTAGGCGGCGCTGCGCAAGCCGATTCGATACAAACCTTGCGCCTGATTTTTGCAGGCGACATTATGGGCCATGAATCGCAGGTAAAATCTGCTTATATTGCCAAAGAGCAGCGCTACGACTACACGCCTTGTTTTGCTTATGTTGCGCCCATTTTGCGCCAAGCAGACCTCGCCATTGGCAATTTGGAACTCACACTACCCGGCCAGCCGCCCTACACTGGCTACCCCATGTTTCGCAGCCCCGATGCTTTAGCTCCGGCCTTGCGTCAGGCGGGCTTCAACCTTTTGCTTACTGCCAATAACCACAGCAACGACGCGGGTCCTAATGGCGTCATCAGTACCCTCAACACTTTAGAAAATGAGGGTTTCTACCACACAGGCACCTTTCGCAATGCCGAGGAGCGCGCTGCCTTTTATCCTTTGCTCGTTTACAAAAACAACTTCAAAATAGCTTGGCTCAATTATACCTACGACACCAACGGCATCCCGACCAAAGCGCCCGTGTTAGTCAACGAAATTGACGAAACCCTCATCGCTGAAGACATGGCCGTGGCCCGTGCACTGCAGCCCGACTTCATCATTGTAGTCATGCATTGGGGCGACGAATACCAACTCACCGAAAACAAAAAACAGCGCGTACTGGCAGCTAAACTTGCCGACTGGGGAGCCGATCTCATCATCGGGGCGCATCCGCATGTGGTGCAGCCCATTCGCACGGTTGCGGCTTTGCTACCCGACAGCACTGAAAAACTTATCCCTGTAGCTTATTCGCTTGGCAATTTTATTTCCGGGCAAGTCAAACCGCATACCGATGGTGGCATCTTACTCACGGTAGCGTTGGAAAAAAATAGGACGACCGGCCAAACCAATGTCGGGCAGCCGCGCTACATTCCCGTTTGGCGTTGGCGGCAGCGCCACACAGACGGCCGACAAACCTATCGCGTGGTAGCTATTGCGCCTTTTGAAACCGACGCTTCGAGCATTGGTATGAATACTACCGACCACGCCGCCATGTTGCGCTATGCCCGTGCGGTGCGCCAAAATCTCGCTGATTCACAAGCAACTGAGCATCCGGTGGACTGGCTAATGCCAACCCCCAACGCAGCTAATTATTGATTGTTTGAGCAGTAAAAATCACTTCGTTTACCCAAACTTTCAGCTGGAAAAGAATACCTTTTTGTAAAAACTTTCCCAACTTTACAGCATCAAATAACCCGCTTCGCATCGAAGCTCGTCAAAAGATTATAGCCCAACAAATAAGCACGCACAAGCTGCAACGACCGGTTTCCGGTTATAAACCAACACAACGCATTCATATCATGAAACCCACGTTACTCATCCTTGCGGCCGGCATCGGCAGTCGTTATGGCGGCTTGAAACAAGTTGACTCCATTGGCCCTGGCGGCGAAGCCATCATCGAATACTCGGTATTCGACGCCATTCGTTCTGGTTTTGGCAAGGTCGTTTTCGTCATTCGCCAATCCATTGAAGCGGATTTCAAAGCCAAGTTCAGTGGAAAATTTGACCAGCAAATCGCAGTAGATTATGTTTTCCAAGAAATGGATACGCCCATCGAAGGGCTGAGCACGCTGCCACCCCGCGAAAAACCCTGGGGCACGGGGCACGCAGTATTAGTAGCCGAGCAAGCCATTCACGAGCCATTTGCTGTGATCAACGCCGATGATTATTACGGCATTACCGCCTTTCCGGCAATGGCTGGTTTTCTTATAAAAAACTGTACACCAGATCATTATGCCATGATTGGCTATGTACTGAAAAACACCCTGTCGGATAATGGAGCGGTGTCGCGGGGCGTATGTGCCATGAATGAGCAGCAGATGCTAACGGCCATTGACGAGCGGCACAAGGTGGAGCGCGGCCCCAACGGCGTGGTGCATTATCAAGATGCTGAGGGCCGTTTGCACCCTTTAGCTGATGAGAACTTAGTGTCCATGAATTTTTTTGGCTTCCACCACACTATTTTTCCAGCGCTACGCCAACATTTTATCGAGTTTGTACATGCCAATGGCGACAAGCCCAAAGCGGAATTTTACATTCCTTTGTTTGTGACCCGACAAATACAAAGCGGCGCTGTCCGGATGTCCGTCATTCCGAATAGCGAGCAGTGGTACGGCGTTACTTACCAGGAAGACAAAAGCGTGGTGCAGCAGGCTTTCAGCCAACTGACAGCCGCAGGCAAATACCCTATGAAATTGTGGTAATAGTATTGTTCAAGCCGAATAGTCAGTAATCATCGCCGCCACGTCGGGGTCAAATTCCAAAGCGGGCATCATCTCGAAGAGCGTCCGGTGCATTTCGTAATCTTCGGCGAGCGCTTCGCCCAACCAATAGCAGCCTTCCTGCCGGCGGCCCAACGCGAACAGGCAAGCGATGCGGCAGTACAATATTTCAGAACCAATCGAGTAGTTTTCTGCCTCTTGTAGCGTAGTGAGCGCTTCTTCTACCCGGTCAATTTCGATAAGAAAACCGGTGTATTGCATCCAAAACTGGATTTGGTCGGGTGCCAGTTCAATCGCTTTTTTAAAGTTGGTTTCTGCTTTTTTCCATTCGCCCAGCTCAAATTGTGCCTCAGCCAATGCTGCGTAATATTCTTCGCGTTGGTCTTCTATTTCAATGGCTTTTGCAAAAGCCCGCTCGGCCCGTTTCCACTTGCCTTCCTCTGCGTAGCACTCGCCAATGTAGTAAAGCACCTCATCGTTGAAGGTATCGGCTTGCAGGGCTTGGGTGTAGTAGCGCCGGGCGGTGACATAGTCTTCGAGCTGTTGGTAGCACTGTCCGATGCACAGCAGCAAATCACTGTCCGATTCGGTTTGCTCCAGCAATTCAAGGTAGCAATTAAGAGCTTTGCGGTATTGTTTTATTTCAAAACACAGCTCGGCACGGTCGCGGTAGGCAAATTCAAACTTTTCGTTGATCAGATAGGCGTATTCATACGCTTCGATGGCTTCGTCATAATTGCCAAGATAAGCATAGGCGTGCCCCAAATTGTACCAAGCTAAGTAGGAATAGGGATCCAGATCGAGTAATTGCTGATGTAAGCGCACGCTCTCCTCGTATTTTTTGGTGCTTTCAATGCACAGCCAGATACGCTCGAGCGCTTCCTGGTGGCGCGGGTTTTCCAATAGCGCAGCTCGTAGTGCTTCGAATACCTGCTCATACTCCTCCAGCAATTCATGAATGAGCGCTTCGCAAACGTATATTTCGCAAAAGAGGGTACTGTTGGCTTGTTTTTTCAGCTCAGCCAGCAGCGCAAAAGCCTCGTCGTGCAGCCCCATGTGCGCCATTGCCTCGGCCCGCAGCAGATCAATGCCCGGCTCGCCCGGTGCAAATAATCCTGCTCGCTCCAGCACCGTCAGGGCTTGGGCATCTTGGTGATCTTCCATGAGCAACCGGGCTTTTTTGATATAAAAATCAATTACGTAGCCGTGGTGCCGGATAGCGTGCTCGGTCGCTTCAAGGGCTTTATCTATCAAATCTTCATTTTCGTAATACTCAATCAGTTGAGCATAAGACTTTTCGTCCAAAAAAAAGGAGTCACCTTTTTCCAGCGAAGTCTCATATTCAGAAATGAGATCGAGGATCGTCTGATTTTCTTCAAAGTTCATAGGACATATTTGCTTGTGTGTACAGGCAATTCAACCGGTAAATTTAAGCAAAAAAGTATCAAATTATCTATACTTTCCAATGGCTAAAAAAAGATTATTAACGAAACGGTAGGTTTGTACGATGGAATGGTGCTTTTTGCATAAAATGCTAATAATTAATAATTTATAAAAAAATTTATTCGTTTGTTAGCAAAAAAAACGGCCTTTGACGATGCGCCAAAAGCCGTTTTTTTGTTGCCCAGAAAGGGCTATTTTTACCAGCCGGGTATAAAGTTCAGTCCCCACACGCCCTGCGCATTGTCGAGCAAAGGCCGCGCGTAGAACGGCTCAATGATGAGCGCACCGAAGAGGTTGACCCGCAGAGAAGCTCCCACACTAAAGATGGGCAATGCCGCCTGCAGGTTGTTGTCTGGTGTGCCATTCAACTGGCTAAAATCACTCCAAGCTACGCCTCCATCGGCAAAAAAGTTGAGGTCTGTGAACAAAAAGCTCGACTTAATCAACGCCAACTGCTTGGGCCCGGTGAACGGAATGCGTATCTCAAAGTTCGCTACACCTACTTTGCTACCCACCAACTGGTTGAAATTCTGTCCGTTTTGGGCCAGTATTTGTTCGGTAACGCTGGAGCTGTAGCCCCGCACGTACCAGGGATTGCCCACATAAATCGGGAATAAGGCATCGGCATCTCCGCCGTAGCGCCCGTAGTGCATGGCGCGGAAAGCCACACCAAAGGGTTTGAGAAAACGGTATATCCGAAAATCGGCTGTCGCGGCTGTAAAATTGAATTCTCCCATAAAATGGTCGGCTCCCAATCGGAACCGATGCCCTTTGAGGGGTGCCGTCAGCCCGAAGAAAGAATTATCACCGACCAAAGCCCCGCCGGCGCTGTACAGATTGAAGCCAGGCGAACTTTCTACTCGCTCGCGCTCCTGCCCAAAAAGATTGCCAATGAATCCGAACCGCGCGTCGTAATAATTCACATAGCGATCTAAACGAGAGCTGTAGCGGGTGGCAAAAGTATTGGCTTCAAAACGCAACACCTGCGAAAATGGATAGGACACAAAGGTACCCAAGCGCTGCTCAAAGATGCGCTGAATGAAAAATGTATCGGCCAGCGCCAGCACCGAGCCGCCGCCACCAATGGGCAACTCCTCGAAGCCGCGCCCGCCAAAGCCCGCACTGCGGAACGGAATGTGCGACAGCGTAGCGCCCCAGGTCAGCCGGCTTTTGCGATTGATGTAAGATAAAATACCGCCAAAATCCGTGATTTCGCCATTCATGGACAGGGTCGTGAAGAACTGGTTGTTGCCAAGTATATCGCTGAAGAGAAGATCCACCGCGCCGGCCATACCTGTCGTCGTTCCGAAAGTATTGCTACTACCTACCCCAATACCCGTACTGCCACCGGCATAATCCAACTTAAATTGGCGCCGGTAAGGTACTCTGGCCAAGGTAGTGAGCATACCGCGATCGAGATCATCAATATCAGCTAATTGATTGTCCACTAATCTGGAAGCCTGCGGATTGACCCGCGGTAAAATAGCGGCGGCAAAACTCACGTCGTTGCGGTTCACTTCCCGATTCAGAAAATCATCGGTGCGCGCCCGGTAAATGCTGTATTCGTTTTGGGCATAATGCATGTAGGCCACCCGATTACGTCGGCGGTCAATGCTCATGGCCGGCGCATAAGGTGTAATGCCGCTAATACCGGTGAGCACATCGGTCATTTGATAAACTACATCAGCGCCGGGGTCATATTTGTAAATATTCCGAAAGCCATCGCGGTTAGACAAAAACCAAATATTGCCTTCGCCGTCATACACGGGGTTGAGATTATCCGCCCCCAGAAAAATGTTATAATGCTTTACCGCAAGGCTCACCACGTCTAATTCGGCAATATTGAAAGTCCATTTGCCATCGCGGCGGTTGCCTTCAAAGCTCAGTTCATCCGAGGCAAACAAAATAAGGTTGCCATCAGCCGACCAGTGCGGATGCATAGCCGAGTAGGGGTCGTTGGTCAATTGCTGTACCCGGCCATTGCGCAAATCGTAGGTGTACAAGTCCACCTGTCCTTCTACCAGCCCAGTAAAGGCAATCAGCCGGCCATCAGGCGACCAAGCAGGATTGGTAAAAGCGGGCACTTTCTCCATAACAATTTCCTCCACGGTGCGGCCGGTTCGGGTATTTTTGATAACCAATACGTTACGACCTTTGGAAAAAGCGACAAAGGCAAACTGTTCGCCATCGGGCGACCAAGTACCCGCCGATTCGATGTAGTCAAAATCGTCGAGGTGCCCGTCTTTGGTAGAACTGGCTACCTTGCGCACAATACCGCCGGAGACAGCATCCGCCATGAAAAGATCAATGCCGAAAATGTCTTTTTCCGACAGGAAAATGATGTACCGCCCGTCGGGGCTGAGTACTGGCGAAATGTTGAGGCGGCCCGCATTGTCTCGAGCGAGCAGTTTTGTACCTACGGTGCGCTCTTTTTTATCGCCGAGGAAAGGCTCGAATTTGGCTTTAATCGCACTGACCCACAGGTTCGACAAATCGCTATAACTCATGCCCAGCACGAGGGTACAGGCAGGCTCGAAGCCATATTTAGCTACGGAAACAAAAAACGGCTCGATCACCTCATCGCCATAAAGCCCGGTAAGAAACACCCAAAACGCCTGGCCATAGCGGTACGGAAAGTATTTCGGATTGCTCAGGTCACGGATAGACGGCACGTCGTTGTGCAGCACGGCGTCGCGCATCCACATGGCGGTATTGGCATCCACGCTACCAATGGACATGTACTCAGCCAAACCCTCCACCAGCCACAGGGGCAGGTTGCCGAGGTTGCGCAAGTTGGTAGAGTCGCCCCGCAAAATCATGTTGTACTGAAAAGCGTGCACCAATTCGTGCCCCAACACATGAAAGGTTTGCTGATTGGACATGGCAATCGGCATGATGACTCGGTTTTTGAAAGCTTCGGTCACCCCACCGGTACCCACACCTATCTGTCCGAAAATGGTGTTCGTCTGTTGAAAATCGGCGTGATTATTATACAAAATCAACGGGTTGCGCTGCTGAATCGTATCACCGAGGATGCGCTGATGAATTTCGTACCACTGCTCGGCCCAACGGGCAAACTGATCCCGGTAGGTAGGGTTTTTCACGTAAGTATATAGCTCGAAATTGTCGGTCTGATGCACCTCGAAATCAAATCGGGTGTAATTCACTTTGTTTCGACCAAAATACTGCGCCTGCGCCATCATGCTGAACAAAGCCAGCAGTACGATGGTGAGGCTATATCTCTTTAATGTGTTCATACTGAGACTGTTTTTTAAGTAAGACGATTAATAATAACGGATTGTTCATGGTATAAATTTCAAGTATCCTTGCTACCAAAGCAATTTCATCTTATGAACAACCATTGGAAAGCGGACGGTCTGTGCGGCTCGTTAAAATTCTCTTAAAGCGATTTTGTTCGTATGCTGCATGACAATTTGTTGCCCAACAAGCCTTTACGTAGCCAGACGGGCAAAAGGCGGGTAAGGGTTAGCGACCGGGCAGTAAAATGTTCGCTTAAAAATGACGCTTCAATAATACACCACAACATCTGCTTTCTGCTTGCGGCGCAAATCGGGCACCTGCGCACCGTCGGCTGGGTAGCCCACCGGAATGAGCAAAAAAGGCTTCTCGTGCTCGGGGCGATTCAGTATTTTTTGCAAAAAATTCATGGGACTTGGCGTATGCGTCAGCGCGACCAAACCCGCGTGATGCACCGCCGCCAGCAGCAGCCCACAAGCCAAACCCACCGATTCGTTGACGTAATAGCACTTCTGCCGCTCGCCGTTGACTACATCGTAGGATTTCTTGAAAACCACAATTAGGTACGGCGCAATTTCTAGAAAAGGCTTATGCTCGTCCGTGCCGAAAGGGCGCAAGTCCGCCAGCCATTCGTCGCTCATCCGCCCGTGGTAGTTGGTATATTCCTCCGCTTCGGCCGCCTCCCGGATAGCGGTTTTGATAGCCGGATCGGAGACCACGCAAAAGGTCCAGGGTTGTTTGTGCGCACCCGATGGCGCAGTGGAAGCCGCCATAATGATATTGTCAATCACCTCGCGCGGCACTGGCCGATCAGAAAATACGCGCACCGAGCGGCGTTGGTTTAGCCATTCGTAAAAATCGCGGCTTCGCTGCAGCATCTCTGCCTCCGGGTATTGCACCCCCCGGTACAGGACAAAATTTTCGTGCTCCATATTTGTATAATCTTTCGTCTGGTGGCTTTCAAGCTGAGCCATGCGCCCATTTTGATGCTATACGTCTTAAAATACTAAAAAATAGCCAGTTGTCTAAATTACAATATGCTTTTTATTAAATGCCGGGACATCATTCTTTCAAATGTGAAAAATCATAAACCACTGATTATCAAAACATAAAACCTTTTTATCTATGTAAAACCGCAAAAATTATTTTGAAACTGCGAACCGCAAATAACAATGCCCCATTACTTCCTACTTCAAGGCGTGGACACCGACACCGGCAGTATCTTGCCATTAAAAAATTGTTGCCCCTGCGTACAAAACCAAGCTACCCAGGTCGCCATATCTGCGCTGCCAACGGGTGCCTGATAGCCGGGGAAAGCTGTCGCCAGCATTTCGGTTTGCACAGCCCCAAAGGCCAAGCAATTTACGGCAATTTTTTGCGTCTTAAATTCTTCTGCAAGACATTCGGTCAGATTAGCTACCGCCGCTTTGCTCGCGCTGTAAGCCGCCAGCCCCGGAAATTTGCTGCTGCCTTGAAACCCACCCATGCTCCCGATGTTGACGATGTGGGCTTGCTCGCTTTGTTCGAGATAAGGCAATACGGTACGAATCAGCTCCACCACCCCGAAAAGATTAGTGGCAAAAGACGCCTGCCAGTCAGCAGCCGACAATTCCGGAAAGGGTTTATTAATCAAAATGCCGGCATTATTCAGCAGCACATCTATACCGCCGAAGACTTCTATTTTTTGTAACAATGCCGGAAAATCAGGCTGCGTAATATCAAAACAAAAATACTCGATATTGTCGAAAGCCAATGCCAACTGCCGGAGGCCCGCTTCATTGCGCGAAAGCGCCAAAATGCGATGCTGCGGATTGTCGGCTAATTTGAGTGCCGTATCGTAGCCAATGCCTTTGCTGGCACCCGTGATGAGGATGTTCATAGTGTTTATTGGTTTGAATAAATGGAATGACCACGGCGGATTATTCTATCGTCATTTTTTAACATATCCCGCTCTTTACAACCTATCTTTGAGCCGGAAAGTTTTGAACATTGCACTGCTTGCAATTTGTTTACGTCGTATGGAGCACCGCATCGAACTGCGCATCAAGGAAAAAATTAGCGAAACCGACCAGGCAGCCACCCTTGTGCTGGAGCCGCTCGTACCGGATTTTCACTACCGGGCCGGGCAATTTCTGACGCTCTTGTTCGATCAAATCGGCCCCAGACCTTTCCGACGCTCGTACTCCTTCAGTACCTGCCCCGAAGTGGATGCCCTACCTGCCATCACGGTGAAAAAAGTGCCCAACGGACGCGCCTCGCGCTACCTGGCTGAGCAGGCGCAGCCCGGCGATTTGTTGCAGGCAATTGCTCCGGCCGGGCAGTTTGTACTCGCCCCCGCTGAAAGCACTCCTCGCAACGTTTTCTTGATTGGCGGTGGTAGCGGCATCACGCCTTTATTTGCGCTGCTCAAGCAGGTATTGCACACCGAGCCACGCAGCCGGGTGAGCTTAGTGTACGCCAATTCGCATGAAGACCAAATCATTTTTCGCACTCAACTTCGGAAACTGGCGCAGCAGTTCCCCGACCACTTGCAGGTGATACATCTACTGAGCCAGACGCGCGGGCCGCTCCCCGATTTGCGGCAAGCAGAAGCACCCGCCCGGATACGTACCCAACGCCTAAGCAATGCCTTAGTACAAACATTGGTAGAAGAAGCCCTGCACTTCGACCGAGCCAACGCACAGTTTTTCGTTTGTGGACCTAAAAACCTGATGCTCAAGGCCATAACCATGTTGCACTATATGCAATTTAAGTCTGCGCAAATCCATCAGGAAATATTTACCATTGTAGAGCCTTACCGCCCGCCCGCCGAGCGCTACCCCAACAGTCGAGTACGGCTCCACTACCGCGGGCAGGATTTTGAAATACCAGTGCAAAAAGGAGACACCATTCTCGAAGCGGCAGAAAAAACCGGGCTGACTTTGCCCTTCAGTTGTAGAAGTGGCATTTGCACTACCTGTGCGGCTACCTGCCACAGCGGCAACGTCGAAATGTTTGTCCCGCACGGGCAAATAGATGTCAGCCAGAGCAATGGCCTTGTCTTCACCTGCGTCGGCTACCCACTGACGCCAGCGGTAGAAATAAGTATTGGCATCTAAAGCAAAGTTTTAATGATAAATGTCTAAAGTCAACCCCTTTTTTTTTGAAAAAAACTATAACCCGACCGGTTGATAAATTGTATTTTGTAAAGGCATACTATCAACAATTATTGTCCGGACACTCAAATCGTTTTATAAACAAATAAAATCAAATTGTAATGAAAGAAGTCTTTATCGTGGCGGCCGTTCGCACTCCTTTAGGTAGTTTCGGCGGTGCTTTTGCCGGTATCAGCGCAACGGAACTTGGCAGCATTGCCATTAAAGGTGCTTTAGAACAAGCCGGTATAGACCCTTCGCAGGTCAACGAAGTACTGATGGGCAATGTATGCTCGGCCAATCTCGGGCAAGCTCCGGCTCGCCAGGCCTCGCTTGGCGCGGGCATCGGCTATAATGTACCCTGCACTACCATCAACAAGGTCTGCGCCTCTGGTATGAAAGCCGTGATGTTTGGTGCGCAAAGTATTATGCTGGGGCACAACGATGTGGTAGTAGCCGGCGGCATGGAAAACATGAGCCAAATTCCTTATTACATTCCGAATGCCCGCTGGGGCTATAAATATGGCAACAGCGAAATCGTGGACGGCTTAGCCAAAGACGGTCTCACCGATGCTTATGACCACAACGCGATGGGCGTGTGCGCCGACCGTACCGCTGCTCAATACAACATCTCCCGCGAAGCGCAGGATGCGTTTGCCATTCGTTCGTACCAATTGTCAGCTGAAGCTACCGCCAAAGGTGCTTTTCGCAATGAAATTGTACCGGTGAGCGTCCCTCAGCGCAAGGGCGAACCACTGCTCATCCAGGAAGATGAAGAATTCAAAAAAGTGGTTTTTGACAAAATCCCGACCCTGCGTCCGGCTTTCACCAAAGACGGTACCGTGACAGCAGCCAATGCCAGCACCATCAACGACGGGGCGGCGGCGCTTATACTCGTCAGCAAGGAAAAACTGCAAGAACTGGGGCTGAAACCCATCGCCAAAATTATCGCCTTTGCCGATGCCGAGCAGGAGCCGCAATGGTTTACTACTACCCCGGCGCTGGCCGCACCCAAAGCATTACAACGCGCTGGTATGACCCTCGGCGATATTGACTATTTTGAAGTAAATGAAGCCTTTGCCGTAGTGCCCATGGTGTTCAACCAAATTCTGGGCATTGACGAAGCCAAAACCAATATTTTCGGTGGCGCTGTATCCATCGGGCATCCGTTGGGCGCTTCGGGCGCACGCATTATCACGACGCTCAATAATGTGCTGCACCAGCAAGACGCCACCGTAGGCATGGCGGCTATTTGCAATGGCGGCGGCGGCGCTTCGGCCATTATCATCGAAAAAGTCTAACTGGGTTTGCAATCACTTTTTTAACAAAAAAGGCATACCCGACTTCCGCATGGAGCCCATTCCTGCGGAAGTTTTTTATTATACTGCAAAAATGACAGCCTTTTTTTATACAAATTGCCATAATGGCAGTCATAAAAATTGTTTTTCCTGTCGAAATTACCTTGCCGATAGCATTGGAATGCCATTTGCTAATGATGAAATGTAATTTTAATTCTACAACACCATCAAAAAAAACATAACATGACTGTAGTAAATGTAAAACCGGCTATCGTACGCAAGCACCTGATGCAACCAGCACGCCCCGGCGTAGTGTACAGCAACCACCGCACGATTAAGAGCACCCCGGATGTCAACGTGGTAGAAACGACCGACAATTTCCGCATCGAAGTAGCGGCGCCCGGCTTAGAAAAAAGTGACTTTACCGTCAATGTGGACAAGGATCTGCTGACTATTGCGAGCAACAAAGAGACTACCCGCCCTGAACAGGAGAAAGTGCACAAAATAGGGTTTAATTACAACCGTTTCCAACGCAGCTTCCGCCTGCCAGAAACCGTCGAAACCGGCGCTATCGAAGCCAGCTACACCAATGGTATCTTGTACGTGACGCTGCCGAAGAAAGAAGAAGCCAAACCCAGACCAGCACGCACCATCGAAATTGCGTAATGATCGTTGTCTGAATTGTTAAATTTCATTTAAATCCGGTATTGCCTGACGACAAGTGGCACAACAAATTTGTTAACCAAACGTATAAAGCTATGAACATCATCAAGTATGATCCAATGTACCCGGCTAAAAGTATCCGGAGTCTTTTTGATGAGTTTTTCAACTGGAATATTGCCGATGTGCTTGGCAGTGATTTTTTGAATACGACGCCTTCGGTTAATATTCTGGAAACGGATGCGGACTACAAAATTGAAGTAGCTGCGCCCGGCTTGGAAAAAAATGATTTTGCAGTGAGCATTGACAATGGTTTCTTGCGCATCTCCGCCAACCGCGAGCACAGCGACGAAACGCAAAACGGCTCGTACAAGCGCCGGGAGTTCAGTTACACCGCTTTCAGCCGTAGTTTCCAACTTCCGGAGCATGTAGATGCCGACCGCATCACTGCCGAGTACACGCAGGGCGTACTCAAACTCGCGCTGCCCAAGCTGGCAACCGCACAATTGGAAACCGCCCGTACCATCGAAATCAAGTAAGTGTCTGGCCCCCTGTGGGCCGCACACCGATAAAGGTTAGTTAATAGGGTTTTAGGTGTTTATTTGAGTCGGCGCGCGTAAGTGCGCCGACTTTTTTTGTTGAACAAAACTCTTTCCCACATCGTGCATTCAATATTCTTGCGCCAACAAGCGGTCAATATCTTTCATAAATTGATCCACGCTTTCCGGGTCTGTGCCATCGCAAAACGAGCGCACGTAGCGGTTTTTATCCACCAGAATGAAGCGGCCGCTATGGTCAAAACCACCGGGAGCCGTGGGGTCTTCCTTCGCAATGCTGAAATAATCTTCGGCAATCTGGTACAGCTCAATCCGATTCCCCGTTACAAAGTGCCATTTACGCGACTCCACGCCAAGGTTGCGGGCATAATTGCGCAGCGTACCCACCGAGTCGCGCACAGGGTCCACGGTATGTGCCAGCAGCAGCACCCGGTCATCGTCCTGGTAACGTTCGTACAAGCGCAACATTTGTTTGGCTGTTTTTGGGCAAATCGTTGGGCAGGACGTAAAGAAAAAATCTACTACATAAGCTTTACCGGCGAAGGTTTCGTTGGTCACAAGCTGGCTGTCTTGATTAACAAAGGCAAAATCCGGGATGGTGTGATAAATGGTATCACCGTTGATGATATCGCGCTCGCCAATGATAGGCAGCGGCTCCGGTGGTTGTTGGCAGGCAGCAAATAGCAACAATGCACTGACGAAGAAAAGGTATTTATTCATGGTTTGTTTTTGCCATTTCTAACGCCTGCGGCCAGCTAATCGTTCAATGCCATTTCGCGCCTTGACGGCAAAAAAAAGCCCCCCTCCTAATCGTGAGGAGAGAGGCCATCCCAAAAACCGATTTAAGTATATATACTTGAAAACGGCTCTTGTGAATCACATACAATCCAATCGCCTTAACTATAAATGCTCTTCATATTTCTACAGTGCGGCAATGCCAACTCCTGCTGAAATAGTATATTTCCCGTTGGCAGTAGCCAAACAGTTTTATTGATAATAAAATCCGAATACTTGTAATGGGAATATGTGGCGTAAAGGACGCGAAGGACATTCTCGCCAGCGAGCGAAATACCAATTCATGATTCGGATTATAATCTGCTACATTTGTCAAAATAGGGCTTTTGCCGGATAGTAAACACCACCAGTCAACAACCTTTGACAGCTTTTCTCAATTGCTCTTTGTAAAAAATCCGAAACCAGCAACTTGTGTACGAGATGTACGACAAGCGAATGAATAGCCTAACCTTTGCTGATGGAACAGAATTCGGCGAGAAGCAGTGCCGATTTTAAGTGCAGGTACAGGTCGTTCATGGATTTACGGATTATAATTTGTTATTTCTAAAAAAAATTGCGCTTTTCTTTAGCTACAAAATTACTAAAATAAGAAGCGCTGCGCATACCCTAAACAGGGTATTTTTTGATTTTATTTTGTTAAAAAACCTCCCGACAGTAGGCGCCGGGAGGTTGTGCGAAACCCAATTCGCAAAGTAATTTTCTTTATATGCTTTGAGCTGCAATGCGCGCCTATTAATAGCCTCTTTCCACATCCGTTTGTCGGCCACCAAACTTCAGATTGAGCAGTACCGATACTTCATGCGAGCCGGTATTGAAGCGCTGAAAGCGCTGAAACGATACGTCGTAGGAATAAAACACATTGAAATTGGATACGCGCGCGCCCAGTAGCACGCCTAAGGCGCCGAGGGTGCGGTACGAAATGCCGGTGATGAGTTGCTCATCGAGGAAGCCCGCCCGCAGGTTGATATCAATTTGCGAAGGTGAGTCCTTGATTTTACGGGCCATGATGGAAGGTTCAAGCGTAAAGTTCAGCCCATCAATATCAAACTGGTGCCCGAAGAAAAAGGTATAAAACTGTAGAGCCGACTGGTTGTTTTGAGTCACCACCCCGTCGAGGCGCGTTTGGATGAGATTGGCGAAAGACAAACCGAAGCGGGTATTTTCGCGCACGCTGCCGAATACGCCCACCGAAGCATCAAAGTCTTGGCGCCCGGCCAGCCCGTCTTCCACTACGCGGTCGCCCGGTTGGTAAAAATTACCGCCGATGATGCTGTTGTCGAGGTTCATTTGCTGATAAGCCGCCGAAAAGCCAGCCGCCATTTTCACATCGTCGCTCAAGTTGAACTTAAAAGCCCAGTTGAGTTGCCCTTTAAAACGGTTCATCTGTGCTGCAGATTCAGAAAAGACGCCAATGCCAATGCCGAAGTTATTGGCAATGGGCCCATTAAACATAGCGCCGAAGGTTTGCGGCGCATCGGGGAAGCCCGTCCACTGGGCGCGCGCATTGAACTGCACCTGGAAGTTATCGCCAAAACCAGCCGCAGCAGGATTAATCAGAATAGGCGTAATCAAATAGTGCGTAAAGATGGCTTCATCCTGCGCTTTCAGCAACTGGAAAGCGATGAGCATGGGTATGAGTAGAAGTACTTTTTTCATATCCGAATCGGTTAATGGTTTTAGAATAGGATTTTGCGAATAGTTGGGAATCGGGGTGCTCGATAGGCAAGCCCCCCGATTGTCCATTGATTTTTATCTGTCTCTCAGGATCGTGAGCGAACCTTTACGCTGTATGAGTTTGCCATCGGCAGGGTCAATGTATTCAATGACGTAGTAGTAGGGTCCTTCGGGTAGTATTTCGCCGTTTTGGGCCCGGCCGCGCCAGGAGTTGTCGTAGTTTTCTGCTTGATACACGAGCTGTCCCCAGCGGTTATACACTTCGAGGCGGTTGCTGGCAAAGTTTTCGATACAATTGATGATAAACTCATCGTTCAATCCGTCGCCGCCATCATCGTTGGGCGTCATTACGGCGCTGGCTTCGATGCAGGGGAAGCGGTCGTCGTCCACCAATCCGCGAATCAAATCCGACGTAGCGCAGCCTCTGCTGTCGGTCACTCTGACGAAGTAAGGACCCGGGCAAAGATTGTTGATGGTTTGCTGGTTCTGATTCGGGAAAGAATTCCACTGGAAACGGTACGGAGGTGTGCCGCCTTCTACGAGTACGGTAGCGCTGCCATTGCAATTATCGGAAGCGGGTGTCGTTTGTACAATGGCTTGGATGGGCTTAGGATCCTCAAGCATGAAAGTAGCTGATACCGAGCAATTGTTGGCATCGGTAGCCACTACGGTATAGTTGCCGGCATTCAGGAAAGAGAGGCGCTCGCCGGGCGTGCCGTTCACCCAGTTGAAGCTGTAGGGTCGGCCACTGACCCCACCGGTAGCGGATACAATGATTTCGCCATCTTGAGTGCCGGGGCAAGACACCTGACGAATGCTGGCGCTCACCTGAATCGGATTGGGCGGGCGTACGGTTATCTGGGTACTGACTTTGCATCCCAAACCATCGGTCACTATTACTTCGTAAGCTCCGGCGCTGGCACCATTGAGTACTGGTGAGGTATTCGGAAGGGTCATGCCACCACGACGCCATTCGTAGGTATAATTGCCATCGCCGCTTCTGCCCGCAGCCTCGATAATGCCGTCAGCTGAATCGGGGCAACTGATTTCCAGACCATTATAATCAGAAATAACTTCTACTTCTGCCCGCAGATTGGAATTGGAGCCAACGGTTACCTGACGTACCAGCGCATTGCCCGAATTTTCACTCACGCGCACGCTGTAAATACCTGGTGCTATATTTTCAACAATGCTATCGGTAGAAATCATACTGCCAGTAGCATCGCGCCAGACGTAAGTGTAGGGCGCAGCACCGCCAGCAATGTTCAGTGCTATGCTACCGCTGGCTTCAGCCGGGCATTCGGCGTTGGTCACTAAAGGCGTCACACGGAAAGTATTGACCTCGATGCCGGGGAAAGTTTGAATACAACCGCGTCCGTCGCGCACTGTAGGTACAAAAGTGCCTTCGCAAAGGTTGATAATTTGCAACCCAGTACCGGTATTGGGCGCATTCCATTGTACAAGATAATTGTCGTTGCCGCCGGCTAATGCAATAGTAATTCTACCGGTGCAGCCCGACTCTTCGGTATCGTGTACTACGCTGAAACTCGTAATCTGAATCGGAGCTGGTTGGCTAATGTCTATCGAGGAAGGAATACTGGTGCCCGCGTCGTCTCTCACCGTGAAGGTAACAATTCCACCCGGCAGGCTACTGCGGCTCACATTGCCATCGGCACTTTGCACAGAAGAGCCATCGCCAAAAGTGATGGTGTAAGGTGCTCGCCCGCCCTGAATGCGGAAGGTAAAAGCCCCATCATTGCCGCCGGCACAAGTCACGTCGGTGATTTCGATATTGCCAATACTCAATGGTATAGCTAACTCGGCTATTGTAAAACAACGCTCGGTTCTACATCCACGGCTGTCCGTTACTGTCACGCAATATTCGCCGGGCGCGAGGTTAGAGATGTTGGCGGTTGTAGCGCCATTGTTCCAAGCATAAGTATAACTTGGCTGCCCACCACTCACGTTCAAGCTGATTGCGCCGTTCGACACACCAGTAGTAGCATCGGTGAGGGTCTGATTGACAACAATTGCCGCAAAGGCAGTGACTTCGTAGCTGTTGGATACCGTTGAGCCTTGATTATCGGTAACGGTTACGCTATAATTGCCTGGCACTACATTGCTCAGGTTGCGCGACGTACTGCCATTGCTCCAGTTGTAAGTATAATCGGGCATCCCGCCGGTCACGTCAATACTGACACCACCATTGGCATCGCCACTACAAGCGCGCACGATTTGTGCATTGCTAATTTTCAAACGCAGAGTTACGTTGATACAAGCCGTCGCTGAGCAGTCTTCTGCATCAGTGACGGTTACGCAGTATTCTCCTTGCGCGGTAAGGTCGCTCAGGTTGCGTTGAGTAGAAGTGAAGCCATTGGGGCCACTCCAAGAGTAAGTATAGCTGCCCGTGCCGCCGGTAGCTGTAATATTTACTGCGCCGCCACCGCCATTGTCAATACCAACAGGCACAATGCTGCTGATGGTCACGCTGGAATTTTGCATCACATTGATAGGACCGGAGGCCTTCGTACAGCCGTTGGCGTCTGTTACGGTGGCAGAATATTGCCCCACCACCAGGTTGGTTTGGCCAGTTACGTTGCCCGTCAATGATCCACTCCAACTGTACTGGTAAGGGAATGCGCCGCCTGTTACATTCAAGAAGATACTACCGGTATTGGTAGTGCCGCAATCCACGTTGTTTACGGTAGGCGTGATGATGATTTCTGTGCCTTGTGTGACATTGTAGGATGCCGTAGCCGTTTGGCTGGTTGTATTGTCCGTCACCGTTACATTGTAAGTACCGGCTGCTATGTTGCTCAGGTTTTGCGTGGTGGCACCATTGCTCCAGTTGTAAGAAAAACTGCCGGAACCACCTTGCACTTGCAAGGCAATGGCACCGGTAGAAGCGCCGAAGCAATTGACATTGGTAATCGTAGGCTGCCCCAGCGCCAGTATGGTTTGTCTGATATCAATCGTTGCATTTTTCACTTCAAACTGTGCTTGCCCACCATTGTTCACTACATCCGTGGCCGTTGGCGTATTGGCAAAGCGAACCATCGTGGTGGTCCCATTGGGAGCAATTACGTTGAAACACAATTGCAGCAGCACCGATCCGTTCGGGCGGGTCAAAGGAGTGAGCGCAGCGTCCGTCCAAACCATTGTTATAGTGCCCGGCTGAGTAGGTTGTTGGGCAGCATTCGGCAAGCCGAACAAAGCCGCGTCCGGCAGGGTTAATCCTTGCAAGGATACGAATTGTAAATGGCTTGGATTATAAGAAAAACTGGTACTGATGCCCAGTATGCCAATCATGTTGTCCACTGTAAAATCTACGCATACTTGCTCGCCGCTGGCCACGGTCTTGTCGGACAAGGACATGGTAAACACGCCGCCACCGCCGCCACTGTTGATGAACACCGTACCATTTCTGAAATTGAAAGGTAGAATCGTGCCAGCACCATTGCGCACCTCGTAGGGCAATTGGTCATCAGAAAAGTTTACCGTAGCCGTACCGCTTCCGGCTAGTACATTAAAACATACCTGAAACAAGGTGGAGCCATCGGGCACGGTCACGCCCACCCCTGTGGAGCTGTCCCAACCAAAGACAATACGGCCCGGTTGTACAACACCCTGTCCGGGCACCGTTACGGATTGCGAGCCTAAGCCTGGAAGGGCTGGGTTATAGTTACCAACGGATACAAACTGCAAGCGCGCCGGGTCGTAGCGCAAATGAAACTGCCAAGAGATGATATCGTTGTAGCCTTCCACCGTCACATTCATACACACTTGCGTGCCTGGCATGGCATTCGCATCGGCTACTAATATTTGAAACACATCCGAATTGCCGCCGCCGTTACCACCGGATATTGTAACGGTACCGTTTCTAGAATTGAATGGCAGAATGGTACCCGCAGAATTGCGCACCTCAAAAGGCAACAAATCATCCGAGAAGCTGACCACCGTGCTGCCGCCATTGCCTATTACATTGAAACATACCTGCAAGAGCACCGACCCGTCGGGCACAGTCACGCCCAAGCCCGTCGAACTATCCCAGCCGAGTACGATCCGCCCCGGCTGCACCACGCCCTGCCCTGGGGTAGTGACCGATTGCGGTCCAAAGCCCGGCAGCGCCATGTTATAATTGCCAATAGAAGCAAATTGCAAACGCGCCGGATCATAGCGCAAGTGAAATTGCCACGAAATCACGTCGTTGAAACCCTGCATGGTCATATCAAGGCATACCTGCGTACCGCTTTCGGCAGTAGCATCGGGCAATGACAGGCGGAAAGTGTCCGAATTGGGGCCACCGGCTACTGTAATCGTGCTGTTTCTGAAATTGAACGGTAAGATAGTACCACTAGAATTGCGTGCTTCAAATGGCAATTGGTCATTAGAAAAACTGACCGTGGTAGGTCCGCCAGTAGCCAGCACATTGAAACAAACCTGTAGCAAAGTAGAGCCGTCCGTCAAGGTCACCGGCGTACTACTGGGGCTATCCCAGCCAAAAACGATGCGCCCCGGCTGCACTACACCCTGCCCAGGTGTTGTTACGGATTGTGCCCCTAATCCAGGTACCGTTGGGTTGAAACTACCAACCGAAGCAAACTCCAACCGCGCCGGGTCGTATCGCAAGTGAAATTGCCACGAAACGATGTTAGTAAAGCCTTCGGTAGCCATATTGAGGCATACTTGCGTATTAGGCTCAGCCGTGCGGTCGGGCAGGGTCAGCCGGAAAGTGCCGCCACCGCCGCCACCATTGCCACCACCAGGGATGGTAATCGTACCTGCTTGCCCGTTGAAAGTAAAAGGCGCACCAGTCGGTGCAAAAGCTTCGCTGGTCACCGGGCTATTGGAAAAAGATATCTGAGTAGAACCTACGCCAGGATTTTCCAGCACCGTGAAACACACTTCAAAAATAGTGGTGCCATCCGGACGAGACAAGCCCAAAAAGGTATTGTCAATCCAGATAACCGTTACCCTGCCTTCCGGTACATTGCTGACAAAGTTGGACGGAATGGCTGATTGCGGCACGCCAAAGGAAGACTGAGCCGGCGGTGCCTGCATATCCGGCAGGTTAATGTTGCGAATGGGTGGAGGCATCTCGGCAGTATTGCGCAGACGCAGTACCGAAGGGTCATAACTCAACGTGAACTGAAACCCGCCCACAGAATTGAAATTACTGACTTTTACCGGCACACAGAATTGCTCGCCGGGGGCTGCCGTTTGGTTATCCACCGAAAAGGTGATAGTTTGGGCTGCTAAAGAAGTTGTGCAGAGCAGGAGCCCTGCAATCAGGTATGTAATTAATTTAGTCATCGCGCTCGGAATTTGGGACGTTAAAAAATACGTTATCGCTTATTGAAAAATGAGTTTTTGTGTAACTGTAAAATCAGGAGCAATGATAGCATATTGATAAATACCGGCTTCAGGGAACATATCGTTCGTCAGTAACAAGGTATTCGCACCGCTTGGAAAAAGACGTTGCGTTTCGTAAACTGCCTGCCCTTTTAAGTTGGTGATGACCACCCGGGCACGAACCGGCTCTTTCAATTGAAACACTATCTGGGTTTGGTCCCGAAATGGGTTCGGATAGCTATTTTGCACCTGAATTTTGTGTGGAGCGGTATTGTAAATATGGGTATTCGTTGTGGTTTCCGTCACTGTCACCATACCATTATGGTACTCGCCAGGCGTAGCATTGCCATTGGCGTCGGCGATTTCCCGGCTGGGACCGTCATCTGTGAATCGGATGGGAGACTGGTCATTCATTTTACCAATCACCTCGAAGACTATTGCGAATAAGGTAGAACTGTCGGAAAGACTCCGTGGTACAAGATTGCCATCCAACCACGCGAAAGAGAGCTGCCCACTCGTTACCTGCCCCAGCCCGAAAGCTTCCGCCAAAGAAGTTTCCCTGAACCGAAAGTCTTTTGTCTCTTGAAATCGAAGCACCGCCGAATCCCAAGATACTGTAAACTGGGCACCAACGATACGCTCGAAGTTTGTCACCTTGATATGGGCAGTATAAATGGTATTAGATTCTACAGTCTCGGTAGGAGCTATAAGCGTAGGCAGAGATTGCGCTTGTGAGAAAAGCGCCAATAGCATAATTATAACGCAGGAAAGTGTAGCGCTTCCTATATTTTTCATGGGATTACTATTATAACTTGCCAAATTCTGCCGCAAGGTAAGAAAAATAATAGAATGGCGCTGCTTTCTGTTGTAAGTATTTTCGGGGTTTTAACAAAAAAAATGAGGAGTGACCCCTCGTGGGAGCCACTCCTCAATGGTTTTATAGTGAATTGAAATTATTCAACTACAACCATCTTCTTCGTTGCTATGAACGAACCGCTTTCGAGGGTGTAGGTAAGTACACCGGTCGGCAGGTCGCTGCTGTTCAGGGTCACTTGGTTGTACCCTTGAGCGTAGTTGCCGCGTACCAGTTTAATCACTCTACCCGTGATGTCGCTAACGGTGATCGTAGCGTCGCCTGCTTCTGGCAAGTTGAAGCCGATCAGCGTCTGACCCTTGAAGGGGTTCGGCGTGTTCTGATACAGCTCGAAACCTGCGTTGGCAATGGTGCCGCTGTTGAATTGGATGCCTACGTTCATCAACTCGCTGTTGGTGTTGTAAGCTTCAGCTACTGTGTAACGGCTGCTGATACCCAATACGTTGCTCAGGGCTACGTCCGTTTTGGCACGAACCACCAGGCTGAACAATACGTCGTTGGCAGTGGCTGCACCGTTCCAACTGGTAGTGATAACACCTTGCTCTACGAAGCGCAGACCGAAGTTCTCAGCCGTAGCTACGCCAGCGATGATGTCCACCAGTTCTACTGCATTGCGATCGAAGGTCAGCGTACCTTGGTAGCCCAAGATGCTAGCTACGTCCGCTGCGCGGAAGTCAACCGTGTATTCGTTGCCGCTTACC
Organism: uncultured Saprospiraceae bacterium; assembly: GCA_937872385.1. Lineage (GTDB taxonomy): Bacteria > Bacteroidota > Bacteroidia > Chitinophagales > Saprospiraceae > JADJNW01. The sequence continues at coordinate 665 of CALMSO010000007.1, read as the reverse complement.
AATTGTGCATCGGCTACTTGGAAGTTGAAGTCACCGGCGATGTTACGTACTTCTGTACCAGCGATGCTGGTCAGGCGTGCGTTACCGTCAATGTCACCAATCTTGATAGCGATGAAGTTAGCGTTGGCAAACTCACCCACCAAGTCGTTGATGTTCTTCACTTCTGGGAACGCTTGCGACCATGGGTTGGTCGGGTTCGGGAAGTTGTAAGAAGCATCCACGAAGCGCCAGCTGGTGTTATTCGTAAACTCGGTGTCCACGCTCAGGATCAGCTTACGCAAAGCGATCAGGTCGAGGATCGAGATGTTGCGAGAATTGTTCACGTCGGCAGCGATCAGTTTGTACGGGCTGGTGATCGGCTCCACACCCAAGATGTGCTTGCTAATCAATACCAGGTCAAACGTAGATACGCCGTTCAGGTAACCATTGTCTTTCACCGGAGTGATCGAGTAGTCATGTCCTTCCAACAGACTCAAGAAGCGATATACGCCCTGTACATTGGTCATGTTCACTTGTGATGCCTGACCGCTCAACTGTACCGATACGCCTTCTACAGATTCTCTGTTTTCAGTGGTAATCAAACCTGCAATCGAACCTGCACCAGCACCGCCACCGCAGTGGTTCATGTTGTCTTGTACCAGTACATAGGTTTCGCAGAAGTCGAA
>CALMSO010000006.1 GCA_937872385.1 uncultured Saprospiraceae bacterium | reverse complement strand
TATGTACCTGAATACTTATCAAATTTACCGTGCGGGAAAATTAGACTACCTCAGTCCCTTCTGTTTTTTTCTCTTCACTTTTTGGGGTCAGCATTGCTTTTATCGTTTCGGTATAAGCATTCAAGATTGTGCCCAGCGCGTTATATTTATCCATCAACAATTTTCGCAATTGCAATAGAAAATTATCATCGCTGACAGTACGCTCATCGTCTATTATCTTCTGTCTTTGCTCCTTGAGTTCTTTCAATTCTTTTTTCAAAACAAACACACGATGCCCTTCGCTTTCCGTAAGGTCTGCTTCCAATAATCCGAGCTCGTTTTCTAATGCTTCAACATGGGCTTTATACTTATCCAATTCATAATTTACGCTCTTTTTATAAAGTGGCGCCAGTGCAGCAATGGCAGTAAACCAGCCGTTGATAGCTTGTTCACCGGTTCGATAAGTAAATTTTTGACCATGTTCTTTACCTATTTTAAAAAAGTATCTACTTTCCTCCAGTACATTCCCGTCAAAAAGAGTTTGTAGCTTTTGGGTTAGTCCTAGAAGGCTTCCATTGATGTAATCGAACAGCAGTAGATTTACCAATTCACCATCGCCAATATTTCCATTGGCATCTTTTGGTGGTGGGTTATTTGCTGTTCCATTGGAACCTGTCGTGGCATTGTCAGAGGCTAAACTCATTTTCTATCTTTTTTTAGATTCTCAATTTGCTCTGCTATACCATAACCATAATAAAACCCCTCATGAAATTCTTTTATTTTGGTTTCAATATCCTTTGCTGCACTTTTTGCGTAGTTCTCATGTGTTTCCTTGATTTTTGTGATTGCCTCAGTAAAAGTTGCTGGATTGACATCTTTTTCCAATTTACCAAGTTTGTCATTAATTTTTGAGACAAAATCATTAATATTGTTAGTCGCTAAATCAAAAATTTTGTTGATATTCTCCTGGGTTTTTTCGTTGAGAAACTCTGGTGCTGCTAACAACTGCCTCAACTCAACAATTGAGCGAAGAATCTCATGTCGCTCACTTTTGAAGTTTGTTATAATTACATCAAGTTCTTCCTTAACTTTTTTGGCGGTAATCTCCACATTGACTATTTTCTCGATAGCCACTTGCTTAAAATTTTCAATATTTTTTTGATACACTTCATCGGCTTCGGTTTTGTAGCCCTTTACCAGTGCTGTAAACTGAGTTTCATTTTTAGCCAGCCCCAGTTCTTGCCCAGCATTTTGTGTTTTTGTAGTTCCGTTCATCCCGTTCGATTGATTTGGCATAAAGTTTTGTTTTTTTTATTGTTCAATTAATTCGATCACAATGGTTCTTTTGTCTTTTACACCTAACCCTTGATAAGCAAAGGAAATATTTTTTAATTTTTCTTTTCTTTCATCACCTAAGCTAAACAAGTTGTTCTGTATATAGGCAATGCCTGAATAAGCGCGCGCATAAGAAAGCTGAATATTCCCATCAGTGTCTCCTTTAGTTGTCTGAATAGTATTGTTTATACGCTGGCAGTCATACTTGTCTCCTAAATATACAGGTGTATTATTTTGATTCCAGCATCCAGACATATTATATGGAATAGGGCTTTGAACACGCTCTGCTGTTGAAGAGCCTTTGCATAAAACTGTAAATTTCTTGCCCTTGTTATAAGGCCTTTTAATTTGTTCCTCAATCCATGACAATGTTATAAGCCTTAGCACCAATTCTTGTTCATCAGTAAGTTCATATTCAGCTTTTGGAAACTCAGGGGGAAGTTCAACTGGTATATCAGCGAGGCGTAAAAAAAGATAATCTTTAATTAGAAGCAAGTATAGTTTATATTCCTCTGCTATTACTTTAATCTCGCTTTTTATTCCTGCTTCACTTGTTATTATTTTATATATTGCACTTATATCTTGTTCACTATCATTCCATGGTTCACCAATAATTTTAGATATGTTTTCGTAGCGCTCTGGATAAAGGTCTCTTGCCCGCTTCGGAATGCGCGTAATGACATAATACTCCATATTGCCATTGCTACCTTTTTTAATCCCATCTTTAAATACGCCTATTAAATTATTGAAACCCGGCACATCCACCCTTGGCTGACCTTTAGCATCAATAATAATCTTTTTGCTATCCTTTATAAAATAATCTGGGTCAATGGAATGAGGGATTTTGTTTTTTAAACCGACCAATATAGTAAAATACCTATTTTTTCTAAACGTGTCATATGTAGTAGTATCCTGAATGGTTTCACAATTCAAAGTAAAGAAGAACGTGTCCAATTGGTAGTAATGAGGGTCAATACCATAATGATAAGGTCTTTCATGTACAGATGCACTACATTCGCTTGATGGATGGTTATTCTTTAGTGGCGATAATGAAAAGATACCAGTAACAACTGCAACTATTACTGAAAAAACACCACCAACAATTGCAACTATTACAGATGAATCCAATTTTTTGTTTTGGTGTTGGCTCATTGGAAAAAATAGTTTTCACTGAAGAATAGAATTTTAATTTTTTTGAAAAATCTTAAAATAGAAATACAAAAAAGCTAAAAATAATTGTTATTTTTAATGCGAAATTTCTTTTGCAAACATTTTGCAAACATTATGCAAATCACTGAGAAGTATTGGGTATCTATTGCCGAAAAAATTGGCACTAATTTCAAGAATGGGCATCCAGAAAACTGGAAGAAGGGTGATATTGACTTATTTCTTGTTGTATTCCTAACTAAATTACAGGAAATATGCAGACAGGATACAGCAAAGGCCGTACGATGTGGCATTCCAAAAATCAAGGGTGAACTCCAATACAATCAGTTGAACCTTTCCTACCATTCTTTTCGTAGAATTTTTATAACCAAAGAAAGTAAAGGAAATCTTACTACGAAAGAAATGTTTGCTATTTATTTTGGTTATGATTCTTTCAACGACTACCTTATCAAAAACAAAATAAAGAAAGAAGAAGATACGGAAGATTTACCAGCGAAATCAGCGAAAAAAATAGAAAATAGCAATCCAACTACTGCCCAAAGGGTGAATAGCAAGAAATCAAAAATCATCAGGTTGGGGGCAACTTTACTTACTACAATTATTATAGTAATACTTCTATTTCCAAGTTATTTTACAGGAATTCGTGGTCAAGCGTTTATATTATTCCGCCATGATAACGGTATAGCAATAATTAATACCAAATATAAATCACCAATTCAAATACGCTCAGAAGAAAAAATTACCGGAATTGATATTGATGGAAAAGAACGATTAATCTTTTGGTCTAGCTATCCTTATGGTCATGTATCAAAAGCAACACTGCATAATAACCTTAAAAAAATTATGTCCGGTTCTACCCGATTCCACTTACTCCACAATCTCCCTGGCCCTGCCGGAATTGCTGTAAACCCAAAGTATAAAGTATTTTATTGTGCAATGCATAGTGATTCTACTATTGTAGCGTATGATTATAATGGAAAAATCATAGACCGACATCTTGTAACTGGACTAAAAGGTAAACCCTCCTCCGTAGAACTTGACTTTAAAAACCAAGTTCTCTATTGGACAGATGTAAGCAACGGTAAGATTGGGAAGTTTAATCTTAACACCCATGAAACGGATCATAATTTCATAGAAAACGCCGGGGATTATCCAGACGGGCTATCTGTTGACACGATTGATAATAAACTGTATTGGACAAATCGCCATACTCATAAAATTGGTTGGACTTCTTTATCTAATCCAAAGCCGTACTCTATATCTGTTAATTTCATGCCAGCTGCTATTGAAGTAGATGCTGAGAAAGGGCTTATCTACTGTAGCACAGGCGATTCGGACATCATTAATAAAGGAACAATTACGAAAAATAGTATTTCTTTCGATAATAGTATTTTCTTCGAAACTGGAAATAATGAACCTTCAGTATTAAAATTGATTAAAATAAAATAATCCCCCCCAAACCGTCCTCACCGCGACACCTCGCCCACCTTTTCGCAACCTGGCGCTGGGCTGGCCTGTTATTGCAAGTACATCAAAGCCTTGCTATCTATGGTTTTTTCGGGGGCTACACAGGAATATTTGCTCTTGGAGACGGTCGCGGCGCACAATGCGCATCTGCTGACGGACCGTGTGCCGGACGGGCTGACTCTCCTCTGGAATACGGCGGGCACTACGCGCTTGCTGGTGGACGACGTGCCTTGCGCGGTGCAGGAGCACCAGATTTTGTTTCTCACTGAGCTGCATCGGGTCGAAGTGCTGGAGGTAGGCGTGGCGCGGCTGGTGCGTTTCAATCGGGCATTTTATTGTATCATTGACCACGACTCGGAGGTGAGTTGCAAGGGCATCCTGTTTTTCGGGGCATCGGAGGTGCCAATGGTGGAAATTCCAGCGGCCGAAGTCGAGAAATTTGATATTCTCTGGCAGATGTTTTCTATGGAAATGCAATCGCACGACCAACTCCAGATCGAAATGCTGCAAATGATGCTCAAGCGCTTGCTCATCCTGTGTATGCGCCTCTACCGCGATGAGCGCCACTTAAAAGCACTGAAAACCAATCAGTTAGACCTCGTCCGCGAATTTAATTTCTTAGTAGAAAAACATTTCAAAACCCAACACAACGTAGCAGATTACGCTGATATGCTTTACAAATCGCCCAAAACATTAGCCAATTATTTCGCACGTTACAATCAGCAAACGCCCCTCCAAATCATCCAAAACCGCATCCTGCTGGAGGCCCGACGCCTGCTGCACTACACCGAGCAACCCGTAAAGGAAATTGCCTACGAACTGGGCTTCGAAGACATCCAGTCTTTCAGCCGCTTTTTTCGCAATAAAGCGGGCCACTCCCCTTCCGACTACCGCGAGCAATCTCGACTGTCCGCGCCGGGAAAAATTGACTACCCGACGGGAAATCAAGCCTAACCGATCGCCTGTTTTTGACCGCATCTTTGCATTGTCAATTTTAATTATTTACAACACAAAATAAAATCAGAACAATGCAAACATTTCAAGTGCCGCAGAGAGCGGAAGTAGCGGCTGGCAATCAGGCAATTTTCGACAATTTGAATGCCAAATTGGGGTTCGTTCCCAACCTCTTCGCCACGATGGCGTATTCTGATCATGCGCTCGGCAATTATTTGCAATTTCAAAACGGCAAAACGTCCTTGAGTAACAAGGAAAAAGAAGCCGTCAACCTCGTAGTGAGCCAGGTAAATGGCTGCCGCTACTGCCAAAGCGCGCACACGGCGCTGGGCAAAATGAATGGCTTCAGCGACGAGCAAATCCTCGAAATCAGAGGCGGATCGGCCACTTTCAATGCCAAATTGGACGCATTAGTGCGCTTAGCAAAGGAAATCACCGAATCGAAAGGCCGGCCGAGTGAAACTGCGCTTGAGGCTTTCTTCGCAGCGGGCTACACCAAAGGCTCCTTGGTAGATGTCATCATTGCTATTGCCGACAAGGCGGTGATGAATTATTTACACAATATTACACAAGTGCCGATTGATTTTCCGGTAGCGCCAGTACTGGAAACCGCTGGCGTTTAGTAGTAAGAACGCTCGTTTCGGGCATACCCTGCACCCTCACACACAGACTTATTTACATTGTAAATTATAAAACTTCGAATCATGTTGCAATACTTGAATCAAACGAATTTCGACGATGCATTGCAAGGCAATGATGTCGTTCTGGTAGATTTTTATGCTGACTGGTGCGGGCCGTGTAAAGCATTGCACCCGGCGTTGGAGAACCTCTCCAAAGATTTTGATGGCAAGGCGACTATCGCCAAAGTGAATGTGGACGAAAACCCGGAATTGTCGCAACAATTCGGCGTGACCAGTATCCCGGCGCTGTTCTATTTCAAAAAAGGCGAGCTGGCCGGCAAGCAAATCGGTCTGCAAACGCAAACGGCAATAGCTAATAATTTGAACAGCTTACTCGCTAATTAAAGACAGTTTGATATCATTTCAACGAAGCCCGCTCCTGCGCTTTTTGCA
>CALMSO010000005.1 GCA_937872385.1 uncultured Saprospiraceae bacterium | reverse complement strand
TGGCATAATTATAAAGATATAAAAAAGGCGATTTAAACCCCAACGGGGTGACATAATTATAAAGATATAAAAAAGGCGATAAACCCCAACGGGGTGACATATTACACCAACACGGTGTCACCCCTTTTTCGAGGTTCAAAACCATTGATTATCAATTAACTATAAATGTGTTACCCCTTCGGGGGCTAACTCGACATTCGTATAATGTATAAAATTCTAACAAAGTACAGATAGCCAGACTTTTGAAATAATTTTTTGAATAATAAAACCAGATTAAATGATCGTTTGCATAGATTTTACAAACCTTACATATTTACGAAATTTCGCTAAGCGTTGATAAATATAATACAAATTTCATTCACTATTTGAAGCATTCGATGATTAATGATGCATTTGGCAATAGCACTGTGACACTCGAAGAGCAGGGGCTGCGCGATGGCTTGCAAACATTGCCGATGACTATACCAACGGAACAGAAATTGCGTTGGATAGACCAATTGGTGGCTGCTGGCCTGAAGCGCTTGCAAGTGGCGTCTTTTGTACATCCGCGCATAGTGCCGCAAATGGCCGATGCCGACGAACTCTGCCGCAGGCTGTCTCGTCAAAAAAGTGTTATATATAGTGCTTTGGTAATCAATCTTCGCGGCGTGGAGCGCGCCCTTGCCTGCGGAATGGGTCATTTAGCAATTTCCCTCTCAGCCAGCGATACCCATAGCCAAAAAAACGCCCGTATGACGCTGGAAGAGGCACAAGTTTCCTTTCGGGAAATGGTGCGCATAGCCCGGGCACAGGGCATCACGGTGCGCGGGGGCATACAATGTGCGTTTGGCTGCCGCTACGAGGGGCACATCCCGCCAGCGCGGGTGCTCGATTTGGTGAAACATCACTTAGATACTGGCGTGGAAGAACTCGCTCTCGCCGATTCTACCGGCATGGGCAACCCGGCGGCACTACAGGAACTGATGGCGCAGGTGCTCGAACTGGCGGGCGACCGGCCTGTGGCGCTGCATTTGCACAACACCGAAAATAAGGGCCTCGCCAATGTTTACGCGGCTTTGCAAGCGGGCGTGCGGCATTTCGATACGGCTTTTGGCGGGCTGGGTGGCTGTCCTTTCATCAAAAGTGCTACCGGCAATATCGCTACCGAAGACACGGCGCATCTGCTGCACCAAATGGGGTTGGCCACTGGCATTGACATTGAGCAGGTGGCGCAGGTGAGTCTGGAGATGGAGGCTATGCTCGGTGCGCCTTTGCCGGGCATGTTGTATCGGCTTTTGCAGGAAAAAGGAGTAAAAATGGTGTAAATGAGCGGCCGGCAGACTATTTTTGGAGCAGTTTGGCTGGCACAGGCTATTGTTCAATCAGCTATTGGCATTGCGAAAAGCGAAAAACAAACCGTGAGTAACAGATAAGAACTGACGCATAACGTACACGCTGCTCTACGTGCTAAAAGTTTGATTTTCAAAGTAAAACATATTTTAGAATACATTAAAAAACTGCTTTTTACTATGTTCAATATACTCGTTCGTATCCGATATAGCTTGCTTTTGCTAGCTCTTTGTGTGCTTACAAGCTGCATAGTGGCCCAGCGCCCCGGCCAAGTGACCCTCGGCGCGGCTTCGTCAGTAGCGCTCGATTTGGATAAACCTGAAGACAACCTCACGGCTTTTGTCAAAATGCGGGCCTCGCTCAAAGCGGGCGAAGAAACCGTTTATTACTGGAAAGGCATTATTTACAGCTATATTCCGGGCGAGCGCGGGCTGCCGCTGTTTGAATTGGAAGCTTACAATGTGGCGCGTATTGTACCGGTGGAAGGCGGCTATCAGATGCTGACCCGCGAAGTTGCTTTGTATAAAGACCTCAAAACCGGCGAAATTCTCGAAAAGTGGTACAACCCTTTTATCCAAGACACCGTGAACGTGGTGCACGTCTGGAACGATCCCGTCAACCAGCAGTATCTGCTCAAGGGGCGCTTCGGCGACTGGGGCGTGCCCTGGATGCGCATGGGAGATGGGCGTATCGCTATGTATTCCGATATTTTCCTGTTGTACCCCTCGCCACTCAAGCGGGAGGCATTTCCGGAAAATTCGCGTTCTGACCTCTATCAAGCCAGCGAACTGTTTCAATTTTTCATCAATGAAGCCGATTTGAATGATGCCTCAAAGCAGCATGTTTATTCGGAAGTAGGCTGGACGCGCATCAGCGATTTTCTGCCTTGGATGCGCATGGGCGACCGCCCCGGCCACCTTATTTATCATTGCCGAGGCTACAAACTCATGGACGGTACTTTTGACGCATTGCCTGCGCAAGTGAAAGCGTATGTACGCGAGCACCAGCCCCAATTCATGCACGCCCCAGACACGTTTGAGTCGCCGAATATGACCAGTTGGCGCTACTTTCTTGAAACACAAACCGACCAGAAAAACTGAGCGTAATTGCTTTTTCAGAAACCGACAACGATGAAACATAGAATTTTTATAAAATATATTTTCGCCGCATTATTAGCAAGTTGCATTGCTTTCGGGTTATCTGCCCAGCGCGACACTTTGGATAATGGCATCACCTTGAGCCTCATTACCGGCTCGCCGGGCACAGAGTTGTATTCGGTATTTGGGCACAGCGCCATTCGCGTACGCAATGTGCACACCCGGCAGGACATCCTCTACAACTACGGCACTTTTGATTTCAATACGCCCAATTTCTACTGGAAATTCCTGCGGGGCAAGTTGCCCTACATGTTGAGCATAGACCGTACCGACGACTTAGCTCGCTATTACCAATTAGAAAACCGATCGCTCACTGAGCAGCTATTCGACCTCACGCCGCAGCAAGAGGCCGCGCTGGTGGCTTATTTAGAATGGAATTATCAGCCAGACAACCGCTACTATCTGTACGATTTTTTTTATGATAATTGTGCTACTATTATCCGCGATGTGTTAGAGCAGCAATTTAATTTACAATATAATAACGACACGGCAACGCGCGACATTACCTTTCGGCAATTGCTTGATGAATATCTTCAGGATATGCCTTGGTCCGACTTTGGCATTGATCTCGTGCTGGGGCTGCCCGCAGATAAAAAGGCGAACTTTCGGAATCAAATGTTTTTGCCCGACTACCTCTCGTCGAATCTCGCGCAAGCTACCCTTGACGGCAAACCGCTCTTGCAGCCGGCCCAACTCATTCAGCCCCGCGCCGACTTGGCCGCCCCGCCGCATCGCTTCACCCCCATGCTACTGTTTGTGCTGCTGGCGCTACTCGCCGTGGCTATTACCTTCAGCAAAAACCGGCGCGCCAAGGATATTTTTGACCTTGCCACGCTGAGCATTTGCGGCATCGCCGGGCTGTTTCTCACATTTATGTGGCTCGGCACCGATCATATTGCTACTAAATGGAACTGGAATGTACTGTGGCTCAATCCTTTGTGCCTCGTTTTGGTTGCGGGCATCCTGCGTCGGGTCGACTGGGCGCGCTGGGCATTTGCCATTTACGCTACTATTTTGTGGCTCTTGCTGCTCACCTGGGGCTGGTTTCCGCAACAATTTAATACAGCAATTATTCCGATACTTATTTCCCTGATTGCCAGAAGTATGGATAGAGAAGGGGTCGTTTTTGGAATTATATTCGCAAAATTTAATCGCCATTCTAATATCGCCAACGCAAAACCCTGAATCCTATGGTACTCCGTTTAGAGCATATCGGCATTGCCGTGAAAGACCTCGAAGCCAGCAATGACTTGTTCGCCCGCCTGTTGGGCAAACCGCATTACAAAACCGAGGAGGTCGCCTCCGAGCACGTTCGCACTGCCTTTTTTCAAAATGGCGAAGCGAAGGTGGAGCTTTTAGAAGCGACTTCGCCCGACAGCGCCATCGCCAAATACATTGAAAAACGCGGCGAAGGCATTCATCATGTCGCTTTTGAAGTGGATGATATTCACGCCGAAATGCAGCGCCTCGTGGCAGAAGGTTTTCAACTGCTGACGCCAGAGCCTAAACGCGGAGCCGACAATAAATTAGTCTGCTTTTTTCATCCGAAAAGTGCCAACGGGGTGCTGGTAGAATTGTGCCAAACAATTCAGGATTAGGCAGGCTGCCTTTGTATAATTTTTGAAATCAATAAGCAGTCGGGATTATTTTTATGATTACACTTTAAAATATTTCGACATAAAGTAAATGATTTTGCTCAATGCTAAATAAAAACAGGGGTGTCATTAACAGTTGTTGAAAAAATATTATCACAAAAAACCGGCAAAATCGTCCGGGCGGGCGAGTTGGTCATCACTCCCGTAGATGGCGTAATGGCTACCGATACCACTGCGCCTTTTGCTATTCAAGCCTTTCGGGCAATGGGCGGCCAGCGCGTGTGGGAGGCTACTAAATGTGCGCTCGTTATTGACCATGCCGCGCCTGCACCCAACGAACGTATTGCCAATTTGCATCAGATGATGCGCGATTTTGCTGCCGAGCAAGGCTGTCATTTTTACGAAATCGGCGAGGGCATTTGCCATCAGGTGATGGTGGAGAAGCGCCATGTGCAGCCGGGCTTTGTCTTCATGGGCGCGGATTCGCACACGCCCACCTACGGCGCGCTCAATGCGCTGGCCTGCGGTGTGGGTAGCACCGATCTGGCGGCCGTGCTGCTTACAGGTAAAATCTGGTTGAAGGTGCCGAGCACCATTCGCATCATTTGTCATGGACAATTGCAACCCGGCGTGCATCCCAAAGATTTGATTTTGTTTTTAACTGGAAAAATTTCCATTTCTGGTGCTACGTACCAATCGGTGGAATTTACCGGCGAGGCTTTCGCTAATATGAGTCTGGCCGGCAGGATGTCGGTGGCTAATATGCTGGCCGAAATGGGCGCCAAAACAGGTTTCGTGCACCCGGCTGGATTGTCGTTAGACTATGATTTTGAACCAATTATAGCTGATGATAATGCGCAATACGAGCAAACATACGAATTTGATGTATCTGATTTGCAGCCCCAAATTGCTGCGCCGGAGTCGCCCGATAATGTTGAAAATATTACACATCATATTGGTAAAAAAATTCATTATGCCTTTATCGGCACCTGCGGCAATGGTCGGTTGGAAGATTTGCAGGCGGCCGCAGCCATTATACGCGGTAAAAAAATTAAGCCCGGCGTGCGATTGGTGATTGCTCCGGCCTCGCGCAGCGTTTTGCTCGATGCCATGCTCGACGGCACTGCCTACGCGCTGGTGGAAGCGGGCGCTACGATTATCAATCCGGGCTGCGGGCCTTGCGTGGGTACGCACGAGGGCGTGCCAGCCGATGGCGAAGTGGTGATTTCTGCGGCTAATCGCAATTTTCGGGGGCGCATGGGCAATCCGCGTGCACAGATTTATTTAGCTGCTCCGGCCACCGTAGCTGCTTCGGCATTATACGGCGAAATTACAAATCCGAGAGATGTGTAAGGAACGTAACGAACCGCGAAGGACATCAAAACCAATTATTATGATACTGCAAGGCAGGGCACATGTTTATGGTGATAATATTGATACCGACCGTATCATACCAGGTAAATATACCAAAACGCTGGATACACAGTCGTTGGCGGCGCATGTGCTGGAGGATTTGGATCCGGATTTTCGGCTGCGACTGCAAGCGGGCGATATACTTGTGGCCGGCGATAATTTTGGCTGTGGCTCTTCGCGGGAGCAGGCGCCCCTTGCGCTCAAGGCGGCGGGGGTATCGGTGGTAGTGGCGCGTTATTTTGCGCGTATTTTCTTTCGCAATGCCATTAATATTGGGCTGCCTGTGCTGGAGGTACCCGACCATAATATTCAGTCTGGCGATGCGCTGGAAGTGAATTTATTACAAGGTACCGTTTATAATGTAAATAAAAAGACAACTTTTTATGCGACCCGAATGCCGGAAGTAATGATTGCGATTGTACAAGCAGGTGGTTTGGTAAATTATTTAAAAACGCACGGAAATTATGATGTGTAATAGTCTGTTAATCCATTAATAATGCTGCCATTACACGATATAAAAGTACTCGAATTCACCCACGCCGTGATGGGCCCGACCACCGGTTTGCTGCTGGCAGATATGGGCGCGGAGGTCATTCACATTGAGCCACCAGAGGGCGACAGCACGCGCCGTTTGCGCGGATTTGGCACTGGATATTTTCCGTTTTACAGCCGCAATAAAAAAAGCCTCGCTATTGATTTAAAATCGGATGCGGGTAAAGAAATTATTTATCAGTTAGTAAATAATGCCGATGTTATTGTAGAAAATTTTGGGCCGGGCACGATGGAGCGGCTTGGTTTTGGGTATGAAAAATTACATGCTATTAATCCGCGACTTATTTACTGCTCGCTAAAAGGTTTTTTGAGCGGACCCTACGAAAAACGCCACGCTATGGACGAAGTGGTGCAAATGATGGGCGGGCTGGCGTACATGACTGGCCGGCCGGGCGATCCGCTGCGCGCAGGCACTTCTATTGTGGACATCACGGGCGGCATGTTCGGTTATATTGGCATTCTGCTGGCGTTATACGAGCGCGCGCGCACCGGTGAAGGTAAATATGTAAAGAGCGCATTATTTGAAACTACTGCCTTTTTAATGGGGCAACACATGGCCTATGGCGCCATCACGCAAACGCCCGTACCGCCTATGCCTGCACGGGTGAGCGCTTGGAGTATTTACCGCATTTTTATAACTAAAGATACGCAGCAGGTATTCATCGGTATCATATCGGAAAAACATTGGGAGCGCTTTTGTACTATTTTTAATCGCACCGACTGGCTGCACGACGAGCGCCTGAAAACCAATAACAATCGCATTGCTCAGCGCGACTGGCTGCTACCGGAGGTAGAAACCATGATGCGAACATTTACTAAAAAGGACATTATTACTAAATGTGAACAAGCGGATATTCCTTTTGCACCCGTCGCCACGCCGGAAGATTTATTCGATGATCCGCAACTTACTATTGGCGGTAGCTTATTAACCACTACATTACCCGATGGCACGGTGGCGCATTTACCAACGTTTCCGCTGGAATACGGCGGCGAAAAGGCTACTCTGCGTTTACATCCGCCCGCTATTGGCGAGCATACGGCAGCCATTTTGAGCAGTATCGGTATCAGCCATGATGTAATAGAATCGTTAAAAGAACAAAATATTATAAACTGTCAAGAACCCCTAAACCCCAACCCTTGAGCCAAATAACCTAATCATAAAACCTGTAAACCCATTTACTTTATGTTAGACCTTATTATCAAAAATGTACGCGTGGTGCGCCCGAATAAAACTTCGGTAGATTTGCTCGATCTGGGCATTCAGAACGGAAAATTTGTAAAAATCGCACCGGATATTCCCGCAACAGAAGCCAAAGAAGTTTTTGAAGGTAGGAATTTATTAGCTTTTCCAGGGTTAACCGACGCGCACATGCACACAGGCATTTATTCACCTTTAGAAAAAGATGCCATCAGCGAAAGCCGGGCCGCAGCTATGGGCGGCGTCACGAGCAGCTTAAATTATATGCGCACCGGGCAATATTATCTAAATAAAACTGGCCCCTACGCCGAGTTTTATCCAGAGGTACTTGCTATTTCAAAAGGTAAATTTTATGTAGATTATGCCTATCATTTAGCGCCTATTATGTACAGTCATATTGATGAAATTGAAATGTTAATTGAACGACATGGCGTTACATCTTTTAAAATATTTATGTTTTACGGTAGTCATGGTTTGCATGGTAAATCCGACAGCCAGAATGAATTTTTGATGACTCCGGCCGGCGAACGATATGATATTGCCCATTTTGAATTTATTATGCGGGGTATTCGCCAAGCCATGGAGCGTTTTCCAGAAATCAGTGATACTATCAGCCTGAGTTTGCATTGCGAAACTGCAGAAATCATGCGGGCTTACACTACTTTAGTAGAGCGCGAAGGCAAGCTCAAAGGGCTGCGCGCGTACTCGGCTTCGCGGCCGCCGCACTCGGAGGGGCTGGCTATTTTTATAGCGAGTTATTTAGCAAATGAAACCGATTGTGTAAATATTAACCTACTGCATCTTACATCGCGTAAGGCCGTGGATGCCGCGCTGCTCATGGAGCAAGCTTTTCCGCATATTAACTTCCGGCGCGAAGTAACCATCGGGCACCTTATGCTCGACGTGGACGCCCCGGCCGCGGGCTACGCCAAGGTGAATCCGCCCATCCGACCCCGCGAAGACGTAGAGTACCTCTGGGAATGCCTGCTGGATCGTAAATTAGATTGGGTAGTGAGCGATCATGCCTGCTGCTCGGACGAGTTTAAATTGGATAAAAAAGATCCAAATAATATTTTTATGGCAAAATCGGGCTTTGGTGGCACTGAATACTTACTCAGCGCGCTCGTATCCGAAGGCAGCAAGCGCGGCATGAGTTATAATCACATGGCGGAATTGGTCTGCTGGAATCCTGCCAAACGCTTTGGCCTGCGTACCAAAGGTGATATTGCCCTCGGTTATGATGCCGACGTAGTGCTGGTCAATCCACACGAAAGCTTTGTAGTGCGTGCCGCGGAGTCTGAGTCGGCGCAGGGCTACACGCCTTTTGAGGGCATGGAACTGGGCGCTAAAGTAAAGCAAACCTTTTTGCGCGGCCATTTAGTCTATGATAATGGTAATATCATCGGTGAACCACAGGGGCGTTATTTAGCGCGCCCGTACGGCGATGCATGATGTTTTATGTTTTGATTATCAATGCTTTATAAATATATTAAAATAAGTTTAAAATAAAAATTTTTACTTTTTAAAATGTCAATTGGGGTTCGCAATTATAATTTATTACTTCATAAACTGACAATGTCATTTACCACCTTAGCTACTTTATGATGTCTTGCGTTATAAAAACCCGGTCATTCCAGCCGCGAATAGTCACGCTGACCGTGGGTGCAGGGGTGCTCCAGTCAATATGTAGTACGCCGAAATTTTTATCATTTACTAAGTTTCCAATGCGGTGGCGATTGGCTTCGCCAGTGGCGCCGGTGTAGGCGTGGGTCATGCCGCTGGAGGTAATGTCGTACAGCGGATAGGGCAGCCCCGGTACTTCTAACTTAGAAATTTCAGCAATATGGCGGTCGCCGCTGAGTAGAATGGTGCCAGCGGGTTTGGTTTTTACCAATAAATCGAACAGGCGCTGCCGGGCGGTAGGGAAGTTGGCCCATTTTTCGTAAGGGTGCTCTTCGGGAATGATTTGTACGCCAGAACCAATAAGGTGAATCTGCGCCGGGCTGTTGGTCAGCTCTGCCTCTAACCATTGCCACTGGGCTTCGCCGAGCATATCGCCATCAAGATTGGGCAGGTAGCGGCGGCTCTGGTCGCCTTCGCCTTTCTGTAAGGCATCACGAAAATAACGCGCATCGAGCAGAATGACTTTGACCTGCTGCTCAGCCGGCCCGAAAGTATAGCTCTGATAAGCCCCCTCGCGCGCACGCACGGGCGCATCGGCGGGTACATCAAGGAAATCGAGCATTAGCACTTTGCTTTCTGCCTTTTTCGGATAATTTTTATCGCCGTCGTTCACGCCGTAGTCGTGGTCGTCCCAGATGCCGATAATGGGCGTAGTAGCGCGCAATTTTTGGTATAATTCATTGGATTTCTGCAAATTATACTTGCTTAACATTGCATTCATATCCTCCGTATCGCCGTAGATATTATCACCGAGCCAAATCCAGAGCTTGGGTTGGGTATTCAGTACATCCTGCCAGACCTCCTGCGGCAAATCCTGCCGATTGCAAGAGCCGAAAGCGATAGTTTGTAGGGGTTGCGCGAGGCTGCGGCCCTGCGGCGCGGGTAGTGCTGGTGTGGTTTTGGGCTGGCAAGCCGCCAGTATAAGCAGCGCGAAAAAGAGCAGGAAACGATTCATTAGCATCATGTTTTTGCAAAGAAAAGCAAGGAATATTAATTCCATGTTAATTCGGGCAATCATTATGGTAAAACTGCCAACCGTTAATTACAAACTGCGAATAGCGAATTACAAACTGCGAACAGCTTTTGTTAATATTTACTTCAGATTCAAGGTTGTCATTACCGAGCAAATTGCTTACTTTTATAAACGGAAAAAAAATAGCGGTATCTCAATCGGCACCACTATTGTTATAAGAAATCTCATGGATAAAAAATTTTGCATTCGGCTGCTCTTGGCAAGTTTGTCAGTACTTAGTCTGTCAGGCAGGGCCCAAACCATTTTTCCGGCCGTGCCGGTCAGCTTAGTGCATACAGCACAAATAGACGCGGAACTGACGCAGTATCAGCTTTTTCAGCTCGATAGCCGGGCTTTATCTGTTTTTTTACAAAAAAATCCGACGGCAACCCTCGCGCTGGATTTTGGCGGTAGCCATTATTGGTCGCTACAAATAGCACCAACAACGATTCGCTCGCAGCAATATCAGTTACAAATGGTCGAGGCTAAAGGTGCCCGGCTGGCAGAAAGCAGTCCTTTGCGCACGTTTGCAGGGCAGATGAACGTCGAAACAGGCGGCGCATTTCGCCTATCTGTGGCAGAAGGCTTTGTGTATGGCGCTTTTCAAATCGGTGCCACCACTTGGTTCATTGAGCCAGCTCAAGGTATCGCACCAGCCGCAGCTTTCGACACCTATTTGCTTTACCGCGCAGCGGATGTGCGGCCGCAGCCCGGCGGGCGATGTGCCGCCACGGAAATGGAGTATTGGCAGCCCTCTCAGGCACGGGAAGATGCTCTTGATGGGTGCGTCACTATTGGCATTGCACTGGCAGCGGATTATCAGATGTATCAAGATTTTGCAGATTTGCAGACGCTGGAAAACTACGTGTTGGGCGTACTGAATAATGTACATCTTAATTATGCTAATGATTTTGCGCAGACGATTCGCTTCGAAGCCGTTACTTTGTACGCCATTACTTGCCCCGACTGCGACCCCTGGCCGCCCCTGACCAATTACCTCCAGTTGCTCGGTGCTTTTCGCAATTGGGGCAACGCGGGCGGATTCGGTGTTCCACATCAAGTTGCCAGCCTTTGGACTGGGCGCGTATTGGACAATAATATTGGCGGTGGCGCTTACTTCGGGGGCATCTGCTCCAACCTGCGCTACAACGTACTGCGGCGCTACTCTTCCAATGCGGCGCTGATGCGTAGCCTGCAAGCGCATGAGTTGGGGCACAATTTTAACGCAAGGCACGACCCCGAAGGTACGCCCTTCATTATGGCTCCGATTATTCGGGATGTGCAGCAATGGTCCGTGACTTCGCGCAACGTTATCAACGCTTTTCTCGCTATTTTACAAGAGCGGGACAATTGCCTCGGCGCGTGCCTGCCCCTCGTGGTGCCGCAGGCTGCTTTCACTGCTGATGCCCAGGAGGGCTGCGTGCCTTTGACGGTACAATTCACCAATAAAGCCACCGATGCCAACAGTTGGGTCTGGACTTTCGCCGACAGCCTCAGCTCCCTTGACGCCAATCCGATCATCACTTTCACCGAGCCGGGCATTTATTCGGTACAACTCGCCGTGAGCAACCCCGTCGGACGCGACACCCTGCGGCAAGCGGGGTTTATTGCAGTAAAAAACGCTCCAGTAGCGAATTTTTCATCGCAAATAGCAACCGGCTCATCCGAAATAGTGCTGACCAATCAGACGACCGACGCGGAGCGCTACACCTGGCACTTTGGCGATGGCAATAGCAGTGCGGAGGCCTCGCCAGCGCATCGTTTCGCTACCGACGGAACTTACACGGTGCAGCTTATCGCGCAAAATGCCTGCGGAACAGACACAGCTACGCAAAGCGTTACGATTATAACGGCTCCCGCGGCCAGCTTTTCGGCACAGCGCACGAGCGGCTGCGCACCTTTGTCGGTACAATTTATCAACCAGTCTTCTGCCAATGCCACCGATTTTAGCTGGCAATTTCCAGGGGGCGTGCCGGCACAGTCCACCGAAGCGGCACCAATAGTGACCTATCCGCAGGCGGGCACTTATCGTGTAACACTGACCGCGCGCAATGCCGTTGGCAACGCTGTGGTATCCCGAAATAATTACATCCGGGTGCAGGCTAAGCCACGCGCTGCCTTTCGCTCTGAGCGCTCGGAAAATGAAGTGACTTTCGTCAATCAATCGCAAAGTGCTACTACCTATCACTGGGATTTTGGCGATGGCAACACGAGCCCAACCGCCCAACCGAACCATATTTATCGTACTCCGGGCACGTTTTTAGTCACTTTGATTGCCGGGAATACCTGCGGATTCGATACTATTCGGCAAAGCGTAGCTGTAACGGGCGCGCCCCCCGCAGCACTTTTTCGCAGTACGGTTCAAACCGGCTGTGCCCCTTTGATGGTACATTTTTCCGATCTTTCCTTTGGCAATGTACAAAACCGGCGCTGGTACTTTCCGGGTGGCGAGCCAATAAACACAACGGTTTCGGAACCAGTGGTGACCTATTCTCAGCCTGGATTCTATCCGGTAGGGCTGGTGGTGGAAAACTTCTGGGGCCGCGATTCTATAGTGTTAGAAAATTATATAGAGGTAGCGGATATACCAACTGCTGCATTTATGTATCAATTGGCAGAAGCAACTTTGCAACTGCAACCCGATACCATCGGGAGCGACTGGGAGTACGCCTGGGATTTTGGCGATGGCAATACCTCAAACCTACCGACACCCACACATACCTACACGCGCCCAGGGGGGTACGAGCTGCAGTTGGCGGTGCGCAATGCTTGTGGCGAAGCTATTGAAAAACAGGAGCTTACGGTAGCGGTGCCTACTTTTGTGGAGCAGCCTTTGTGGTTAGATGTTTGGCAAATAGCGCCCAACCCGAACGAAGGAAATTTTCAAATGTACCTGCAAGGTAAGCCTCAACGCGGGCTGACGCTGCGCTTGCTGAACAGCTTGGGGCAGGAATTACAAAGGCTTAGCATTGACCTGGTGGGCACTTGGCAGAGCGAAAAGATGTTTGCGGCCTACGCACTGCCTGCGGGGCGTTATTGGCTGACGCTGAGCGGCGCGGACGGAACGGCAATCCGGTCTTTTGTCGTGCAGAAGCGTTAAGCCAAATGGTTTTTAGCTGGGTATCCATGAAAATATACTAATTTTGAGGTTTGAAGTATCAAAAGCGTCGCAAATTGCGTTGTACCAATGAATCGGATTGACACCCGATGCACGTTCGTCTAATTTGAATTTTCTGGGCGGCGGCCCAACGAATGTGTACAATACCAGCTTCAAATTGAGGAAGATGTATTTTGCGAAAAGCCAAAAAGGCTGATTATCAAAGTTTTGTGAAATCGCAAATGCGTCTTTGTAAACCATGAATGGTATCATACTTTTAATCCCAAAATCGGAGTGCGCGAGGCTGTTTTCCAACAGGTATTGAATGATAAAAGACCGTGCGTGCAAGCATTGCGGGGGTCTGCTATCGAAACACAGGTCTCAACAACAGCTTCCGTCATCCTGCTTACTATGAGACGATTTTTAATCCTGTGGCATATCATTGTACTTCCGCTGCTGGCCGAAGCCCAGAACTGTGGAATCCCGGATACCATTTTGATTGGTACCAACCGGACGGTCACGTACAATTTTGATGTCACCGATGTAGTCAATGACAATCTCGCCGACCCCGCGCAGGGCATTTGCGGCATCGAAATAGAATTTTTGCATCAATTTTCTGAAAAATTAGAACTGTGGCTGCGCTCGCCCTCCGGGCAGGAAGTGCAATTGATCGGGCCCAATACGACCGATCCACTCGCTTTTACCTTTGGTGCTCGTTGGAATATCAATTTTGTACCCTGCGCAGCTGTGGCCCGCCCAGACAGTGGCTATGTAGCTCGTTGGAATAACGACCAACCCCGCAATTTTGTAAGTGGCGGGCGCTATTCGGGGTCTTATTACCCCCACGATGGCTGCCTCGAAGATTTCAACACCGGGCCGGTCAACGGGCAATGGACGATCATTGTACGCAACAATCCCTCGGTATATCAGGGGGCTATTTTGCGGTTTCGTTTGCGCCTGTGCGATGAGCGCGGCTTCCTTTGTTGCTTCGCCAATGCTGGGAGCTTGGCTTCCTATCCCGATGTGACGGCTTGCGAAAGTAGCGATGCCTTGCGACTGAACATCCCGCCGGTATATAATGTACTGCCCCCCGAAAATACTGAGTATGCCTACACATACATGATCAGCCAGAATAACGTGCTGTTGGCTTACGATTCTATCCCCGATTTGCGGGGCTATGCGCCGGGTACGTATCGGGTCTGCGGCCTTTCGTACCGCATTGCCGACCGCGACAGCCTGCCTGTGCCCGACGGCTCGGTGTTGCTCAGCGTATTGCGACAGCAATTGAATGACAATGTGCTGTTGTACTGTGGCAATGTGACCACCAACTGCGTGGATGTGACCATTACACCGCCCGGCGATACGACTTTTCTGAGTGAAACGATTTGCCGAGGTGAAACCTTTCAGGTGGGCAGCAGCGTGTTCGATACCGAAGGACAATACGACGTGTTGATTCCTGTTATTAATGGCTGCGACGAGGTGGTTCGGCTCACTCTGACGGTAGTAGATCCCGTCATTACTACACTCAACCAAACCATTTGCGCGGGCGAATCCTTTCAGGTGGGCAATTCGATTTATACCACTTCCGGTACTTATACCGACCGCTTGAGGGGGAGCAATAGTTGCGATAGCATCGTCAACCTGACGCTTATCGTGCGGCCGCTCATTACAACCAATATTAGCGCCGCTATTTGCAATGGCGATAGTTATACAATTGATAATCAGGCTTTTACAACGTCGGGAATGTATCAGGCCATTCTGCGATCCACGGAAGGCTGCGATAGTACGGTCAATCTGACGCTATCCGTTTTGAATCCAGAAGCAAGGATTGCCGCGCCGGCTTCGCTGGACTGCGACAATCTGACGGTCACGCTCGATGGCAGTGCTTCTACGCCAGCCGGGCAGCTTGATTTTCAATGGTTGGACAGCAACGCTAACCCTTTGGGCAATAATCCAACGCTCGATGTCAGCACGCCGGGACAGTATATTTTGCAAATTGCACAAACCGAAGCTGGCACAGTATGCCTGCACCGCGATACCATTCTGATAGAACAAACCCGCCAGAACGCACCGATAGCCAACATAGCACCGCCAGCAGTTATCGGCTGCAATACTCCCACCATTACCCTCGATGCTACGGCTTCCTCGCAAAGGGCGGGGCTGAGCTATCAATGGTCGGGGCCGGGCATCACCAGTGGTGGCAATACCCTCAATCCGATAGTCAATGAACCCGGAACCTACCTGCTCATGGTCAGCAATGCCAATGGCTCCTGTATAGATAGCGCTTCGGTCAATGTAGCAAAAGATACCGCCTTGCCGACGGCTAATGCAGGCAACGGCTTTTTGCTTACCTGTGCCGATACCATCGTGACAATTGGCGGTAGCAATACTTCTACCGGGGCGAACATTACCTACCAATGGCTGACACAAGGCGGCAACTTTGTAGGAGCTACCAATCAGCGTACGGCGGTAGTGGATGCGCCGGGCACTTACACGCTGGTAGTGACCGACCTGAGCAGCGGCTGCGCCGATACTGCGCTGACCACCGTAGCGAGAGATGTGACGCCGCCTACAGCGGATGCTGGCCCGCCCGCCATGATTACCTGCGCTGTGCCGGATGCGGTGCTCGACGGCAGCAATTCTTCGCAAGGAGGCAATATGCGCTATCAATGGAGCAATGCTGGCGGGCAGATCATTGGTACTAACAGCGTGGAGATTGTCACCCAGCCGGGGCGTTATTTCCTTCAAGTGCTAAATATAACCAACTCCTGCGCCGCACTTGATTCGGTGGATATCAGCATTGAAACAGGCGTACCGACTATCACTTTTGGCAACAGCCTAATCACCTGCGACTCCGGTGCGCTTACTTTGCAGCCTATTATTACTCCGCCGGTAGGCAATTATAGCTACGTTTGGTCTGGGCCGAGCATTCTGACGCCGGTCACCCAACGCGATATTCGAGTGAATGCACCGGGCAACTACGTTTTGAATGTGCGCAATATAGATAACGATTGCACCGTCAGCGACACCGTCCGGGTGGTATTGCAGGATTGCGATATTTGTTTGCAAACCCTGCCGCCAGATACGCTCACCTGCTTGAATGATGTCATTGCGCTGGAAGCGGTGCTTTGTGCTGCCTGCGACAATTGTACTATTGTCTGGACAACCGCCGATGGCAATATTGTAAGCGGTGCCAACAGTTTGACGCCTGAAATCAATGTGCCAGGCACTTACACTGTTACCGTGACCAATAGCACCAATTTTTCGGTGGTAGCCAATGTATTGGTATTGCAAAATACTGAAACGCCTCAGGCCGACGCCGGGCCCGATTTGAATATCACTTGCAATCAGCCTATTGTAACTATTGGCGGTAGCAATATGAGTACTGGTCCCGATTTTGCCCATATCTGGATGACGCGCAGCGGTACGCCAGTGATACCCAATAATTCGCCAATGATTAATGTGACTTGGCCCGATACTTTCTACCTCGAAGTACTGAACACCATAACGGGTTGCATCGCCACGGATTCAGTTGTGGTCGGTCTGGATCCCCTACCGCCGCTGGCCGATGCCGGCGCTTCGCAGGCGCTGACCTGCAATCAGCCTACTGCTACACTCAATGGCACTGCATCCTCGGCTGGAGCGGATATTGCCTATAACTGGACAACGGCTGATGGCAACATCCTGTCGGGGAATACCACAACGGCGCCCACCATCAACGCCGCTGGCGTGTACCTACTGACGGTGACGAATACCCGAAACGGCTGCCAGGCTACGGCCTCGGTGGTGGTGGATGCAGACGAACTGCCAGTCATTCCCGCTATTGCCGACACGGCGCTGACCTGCACGCATGAGGCCATTGTCTTAACGGCAAATTTCAGCTCCAACGGGGGCAATTTTCGCTTGCAATGGTGTCAATTAGATGCCAATGACAATCCGCTGAACTGCGCGGACGGACTGCAAATACCAGTCAGTGCGCCGGGTCGCTATCGCTTTGCAGTGACGAACGAAGACAATGGCTGCGCGGCTTCGCGGCTCGTTACGGTTGCTGAAAATCGCTTGCCGCCAATGGTGGATGCGGGCCCAAACGATACCCTCAGTTGCTTGCAAACCGACCAACGCCTGCAAGGTACGGCCATGCCGAGCAATGGCAATTACGACTACCGCTGGACAGCACGCAACAACAGCCCTATCCAGGACGCGACTACCCTAACGCCAACCATTGCGCAAGCCGATACCTACATTTTGTTAGTGACCAATCGCGATAATGGTTGCAGTGCCACCGATAGCCTTCAGATATTGCTCAATGAAGCCACGCCGATTGTTTTTGCGGGTTTTGATACACTATTGAATTGTTTAGTAACTAATATTCGCTTGGAGCCACAAGTAATTGGCAATAATCTACGCTACCAGTGGACAACGCCCGACGGCAATATCACCTCCGGCTCCGATACCCCCAATCCTGTGGTGAGTGCCCCAGGCGCTTACATACTCATGGCTACGGATACGAATAGCGGCTGCAGTGCACAGGATACGCTGGTGGTTGGTCAAAATACATTTCCGCCTACAGCCGTTATTGCGGATGCCGCATCACTCAATTGTACAAACGATATTGTTAGCCTTGACGCACGCAATTCGCTGTCGCAAACCGGTGCTTCGCTCACCTTCCGTTGGCGGGCCATCAGCGGCGCGCTGGCGGGCGATCTTACACAAGCTTTGATACAAACCACCACCGGCGGTACGTACGAAGTGACGGTCATGGACAGCCAAAACGGTTGCACCGGTACGGCCACGATTACCATAGATGCCGATTATAAACGCCCGGAAGTCGGAACCCGCCCCATCGAGCCGCTCACCTGCGTACGCACCGAAACCGTGATAGATGCAGGTATCTCTTCGGCTGGTAATAATTTTACCGTGCAATGGACAGCACCTAATGGCACTATTCTACCACAAACAGGCTTGCAACTCAACGTCGCGCAGGCAGGAGCTTACGGGCTGCGCATGACCAACCGCGACAATGGTTGCAGCGATTCAATCCTTGTCAATATACCTGTCAATACAGAGCCGCCGGGCATCAGCATTGCTCCTCCGGTCGCATTGGATTGCGAAGTGACCACCACCCAATTAGTGGCCACGGTTTCGGGTGGCAGCAGTTTTACATTCAACTGGACGACCGCCGATGGCAACATCCTGAGCGGACAAACCAACAGCATTGCTACCATTGGCCGAAGCGGTACTTACACCTTAGCCGTAGTGCGCGCCGACAATGGCTGCGTTAGTCAGTCCAGTATCTTTGTGGACGCCATAGAAATACCCATCGAGCAGGGATTTGTCTCGGTGATTCGACCCAACTGTATCGAGCGAGGCAGTGCTTCCGTTATCATTGATTCGGTGCAGGGCGGCACGGGGCCTTATCTGTACTCGCTTTTTGATTCGCCTTTTACACCCGACCCGGTCTTTGCCAATTTGGCTACCGGCGCTTACAACCTTGTTATACAAGATCGCAACGGCTGCGAATGGCGCACCCAAGTGACCATTCCTACCCCGGATACCATTGCCGTAAGCCTCGGCGAAGATATTGAAATAGACCTGGGCGATTCTACCTTGCTACGCGCCATGCTCAGCACGCCGGATTTTCGTTCTATCATCTGGAAACCCGCAGAAACCAACGATACGCTCGCTTTAGAACTCATGGTAAAACCCGTGCGCTCTACTCGATATCAGGTGGCAGTCACTGGGCTGAACGGCTGCGTGGGCGAAGCGGGCATCACGGTTTTTGTCAATGAAAAAACGGCGGTTTTTGCCCCCAATGTCTTCAGTCCCAATGGCGACGGTGTAAACGACGTATTTATGCTCTTTGCCGGGCAGACGGTTGCACGCATAAAGTCGTTCATGATTTTTGACCGCTGGGGCAATCGGGTGTACGAAGCGGGCCCTTTCCAACCCAACGACCCCAATTTCGGCTGGGACGGCACCTGGAACGGACAGCCGATGGACGCTGGCGTGTTTGTGTTTTTTGCTGAGGTAGAATTGATTGACGATCAGGTGAAAGTCGTCAAGGGCGATGTCACGTTGGTGCGTTAAGAGTATAGGGTGCAACAGTGTAATATTTATAAGATTTTGATTATCAAATGTATAGGTGTTTCGACAAATAACAATTAACAACTTCCCATTATTTATTTCGTCGTAAAATTGGTCAAAATACTATAACTACTGTCAATTACACTATTATTGTCAACAAAATGAGGCAGAAAGAATGTTTTCTTATAAATAAGATATTATGGAACTCATAAACAAGCATCGGGAAGCGCTAAATGAGGCTTGCGTAGCTTTCAATGTCGATGAATTATATGCATTTGGTTCGATTTTGACGGACAAATTTACTAACCAAAGTGATATTGATTTCGTGGTGTCTATTCTATCTGATGATCCAATAGAATATGCCGAAAATTATTTTGAATTAAAATTCGCGTTAGAAAAAATTTTTGACAGAAAAATTGATTTACTGGAACAAAAAGCCATTCGGAATAAGGTTTTTGGGGATTTATTAGATCAGCATAAAATGCTTGTATATGCAAGAGGAAATCAGGGTATGGCTTGAAGATATAGAAAAGGCAATTGTTGAGATTGACCAGTTTCTTCCAAATCCACGAAATTTTCTTGAATTTGAGCGGGATTTAAAAACGATACGAGCTGTTCAAAGAAATATTGAAATCATTGGTGAAGCTATGAGTCGGATATTGAAGTTAGAACCTGATATACTTATTACCGACTCAAGGAAGATAGTGGATACCCGTAATCGGATTATTCATGGATATGATCATGTTTCAAATGATGTTATTTAGCTAATTGTAATAAAATATCTGCCGATTTTACAAAAAGAAATCAGTTTATTGAAAAATCAAGCCAATTAACCGCTACCAATCTGCTCCCAACACTTCTCTTCCGCTGCGCAACTTGTTTAACGAAATGTTTTAATATCTCGTTGAAAAGTGTAGTTTTGCAGCAGCAAAAAACAGAAACCGATGGCAAACGCCTTTTTTCGAGTACCGGAGGTGCACAATGAGCCGGTATTGAGTTATGCGCCGGGTTCGGCTGAGCGCGCCGAGCTGAAAGCCGCTATTGCCGAGCTCAAATCTGTGCAGACGCTCGTGCCTATGTTCATTGGCAATGAAAAGGTGACGACCGATACCCGCGTGGCTATTCGGCCGCCGCATGAGTTGTCGCACACGCTGGGGCATTTTTGTAAGGGCGTCACCGCGCATGTACAGCAAGCCATTAAAGCTGCATTAGATGCCAAACCTACCTGGGAAAATATGCCTTGGCAAGAGCGGGCCGCTATTTTTCTGAAAGCCGCCGACCTGCTCGCCGGCCCCTACCGCGCCAAGATGAATGCCGCTACCATGCTCTGCCAGTCGAAAAATGTTTTTCAGGCCGAGATAGATAGCGTGGCGGAGTTGTGCGATTTTTTCCGCTTCAATGTGGCGTACATGACGCAACTGTACAGCGAGCAGCCCAATAGCCCGGCGCTCACCTGGAATCGCATGGAATACCGCGCCTTAGAAGGGTTCGTTTTTGCGCTGACACCATTCAACTTTACATCTATCGCTGGCAATCTGCCCGGCGCGCCTGCCCTCATGGGCAATACGGTGGTGTGGAAACCCGCCGAAACCCAGATTTATTCTGCGGCAGTGATTATGGAAATCTTCGAAGAAGCCGGGCTGCCACCGGGGGTGATTAACCTAATCTACGTGGACGGCCCCGCCGCTGGTGATGTCATTTTTTCGCATCCTGATTTTGCTGGGCTGCACTTTACCGGAAGTACCGGTGTGTTTCAGCATTTGTGGGCGACCATTGGCAAAAACATTTCCAAATACAAATCCTATCCGCGCATTGTAGGCGAAACCGGTGGAAAAGACTTCGTGATCGCGCATCCTTCTGCCGATGCCGATGCGGTGGCTACGGCCCTGTCGCGGGGCGCTTTTGAATACCAGGGGCAGAAATGCTCGGCGGCTTCGCGTGCCTACATACCGAAGGAACTTTGGGAGCCGGTGCGCCAGAAATTGCTCGAACAGGTAGGTTCTTTTAAAATGGGATCGCCGGAAGATTTTACTAATTTTTTCAATGCGGTCATTGACGAGCGCGCTTTCGATAAGATTTCCAATTACATTGCGGAAGCGAAAAAAGACGCCAGCGTAGAAATTTTAATTGGCGGCGAGTGCGACAAGTCGAAAGGCTATTTCATCGAGCCGACTGTCATCCTGACCAAAGATCCGAAATACCGCACCATGTGCGAGGAAATCTTCGGGCCGGTGCTCACTATTTATGTCTATGAAGGCAAGGAGTATGAAGCAACGCTGGCATTAGTAAACGATACTTCGCCTTATGCGCTCACGGGGGCGGTTTTTGCCAAAGATCGAGCAGCTATTACAGTAGCAACCGAAAAACTGCGCCACGCAGCAGGCAATTTTTATATCAACGACAAACCAACCGGTGCGGTGGTCGGGCAACAACCTTTTGGCGGGGCGCGCGGCTCCGGTACCAACGACAAAGCCGGCTCCATTCTCAACCTGCTGCGCTGGGTATCGCCACGTACCATCAAGGAAAATTTTGTACCGCCAACAGATTATCGCTATCCGTTTATGGCTGAAGAATAGTTCTAAAGGAACAAAACTTGCTAATAACAAATTGAGAGGGGTGGCTTCATAAGGAGTCGCCCTTTCTTTTTTTGAGATGCCAGATGATAGATACGAGATATTATACCTTTTTTAATTGGAAATGATGCACTTATTCATTTTCAAAACCTTGTTTTTCAATACTTTATAAAATCGTGAATCGAACTTCGCAAATCGTAAATGGTAGCATTTACCGCACTTTGCGTTGCCAGTTGTAAAATAGAAAACTCAGTACATCGGCAGCGGCGTCCATCTTTTCGGCGGTATTGCTTGGAGCAGTGGGCCGGAGTAGTATCGGTAAATCCTGTTGTTGCATAGCCTGTAGCGTGGCCGCGAATTTGTAAGAATGTATCGGTGCGATTTCTTGTTGTAAAGGATTGACCGTCAATAAGATAGAAGAATAATTTGCCGAAACGACATTGTGTACCGGCGAATAGTAACCGATTGCTTCAAAGTCCTGTCGTTGCCTGCTTAGGCCATACTCACCTGTCCGCGCCCAGCCTGTAGTGAAGCGCTGATACCGCAGCATATCAAACAGCCCATCGGCGGCGATAACTACCCGAAACAGGTCGGGCCGTTGCACTGCGCATACGCCCGCCAGCAGCCCGCCATCGGTAGTGCCGTATAGTGCCAGCAGCTCCGGCCGGGTATAATTATTCGCAATCAGATATTCAGCCGCCGCTTGGAGGTCTTCAAAACTCTTCTGTTTGTTGCGTCCGGCGGCTGCTCGGTGCCAGTCTGAGCCGCCCTCGCCACCGCCGCGTACGTGGGCTATGGCGCAAATACCGCCATTTTCGAGGATGAAAGGTAGCAAATGATAGCCAGTAAGGTTGAAATCAGGCAGTACGGCTCGTCCCTGCCCGCCGTGGGCGTAGAGTAGCAGCGGATGCGTACCGTCGGGGTTCAGTCCTTTTTTTGCGATAAGCGATAACAACACCTCCGTGCCGTCATAACTTTTATAACGCAGTTGACGAACCTCAAAAGCTTCGGTAGGAAAAGGCGACTGCGGCTGGTGAAAAATGCTTAGTTCATAGGTTTCCAGATCAAGGCGTAGTATCATCGGCGGAGCGAGAAACGAAGTAAACGTAAAAAATGCCTGTGGATCCTCGCGGGAGCCTTGCCAGTCGCGCACTGAGCCAACTGTGGGAAGCGGAATTTCCTGTTGCAAATTGCCGCGCAAATCAAAGATACGAACCCGATGCGAGGCATCGCGGAGGTAGGTAGCTACGAGCTTGCCACCGAGCAGGCGCACATCTTGGAGCACCTCATCGGTAGGGCCAATTACTTCTTCCCAATAGCGCATTTCGGGCCGCGTAGTGTTGATTTGAAGCAAGCGATAGCGCGGCGCCTCGTGGTTGGTGAGTACCAATAGATTATTGCCTACATTGCCAATTACCCGAAATTGCGCAGCAAAATCTTCGACAATAGGTAAGAAATCTGGGGCCGCAGCACTCAGTTCTTTACAATATAGGGCATTGCCAAGCGTAGTGCCAGTAGCGTATAATATCAGAAAGCGCTCATCTTCAGTGGTTTGCACCTGAAAACGGAGATGGGGCTGCGAGCGGTCAGCAAATACCAGCGCATCAGCGGTCTGGGGAGTGCCAATGCGGTGATACCATACCTGCGGAAAAGTAGCTTCCGCCAAGGGTATTTTATCAACCGGTGGAGTGGGGTAGCGGCTATAAAAAAAGCCATCCTGAAACCAGGCCAACCCTGCTTCCGGTGCTACCAAGCGAATCGTATCCAATAAAGGGCGATTGCTTTCGAGGTCGTGCAGGAGTACCAAAGGCTGGCCGGTGAATTGGTCATGCACCAGATACGCCAGCAGCGAGCCATCTTGCGCGTAGCTGAGGGCGTGGGCAGCGCCCGTGGTGGTGGGGTCGAGCACGACGGCCCAATCCTTTTTTTCCGAATTTTGGAAGCGATAAAGCACATCTTGCGCTTGCAAGCCCTCATTTTTCAAAATATAGAAAAAACCGCCGCTGCGGCGGGGCGTCGTCAGGCGTTCATAATTCCAGTAGGACTGCAAACGTTGGCGCACCGAGCGCCGAAAGGGAATTTGTTGCAAATAATTTTCCGTCAGCATCCGTTGCTGCTCCAACCAGTCGCGCGTAGGTTGGCTGCTGGTATTCTCCATCCAGCGATAAGGGTCGGCTATGGCTATTCCGTGCAAGGTATCCGCCACCGTGACATCCTGCAGGGCAGCAGGGTAGGTGAGTGCGATGGCCCGGAAATTGTGGCGCCCGGAGTCGTACTCATTACAGCCAGTGAGCAGCATAAGCATTGCGCAAGCATTGATAAAAAACGAAAAGTGGCTCATAGTTGTTGAATAATTTTATTGCAATTGACGGTCAGTAAACTGATTTATAGCGAGCTTTTCCTTATTTTTGCGTCAATTTACAGACAGATTTCCTCATTTGCACAAGCGATTCTAAGGAATAAAACGTTTTGACAAAAGACAAACCCCAGCCCGGCACGCACCTGACTAATCCATATTCGTTCTGTAACAATACCCTGATTATCATGCAAATTAAACATTTTTTGTGGCTCTGCCTAACCTGGCCCGTTTTACCGGCCCTTGCCCAAGAATCAAGAACGAACGAGCGCGGCGAGAAAATAATCGTACATCCGGATGGCAACTGGCAGTACTTCCCAAATTTCGGCGTGCCAGCCGATGCCTTGTTTGATCCGCAAGACTCGCCGGGCTATCAGCCTTCAGAAATCGGCGATAAGTACCCGACCTTTGCCGGAACGGTATTGCCAATGGACAACGTCTATGTCACTACCGACGAAGATGCCCGGAAAATATTTGTACGCCGCGCCCAAATAGCCGACGATGCCGTGGCAGTTATCAACCAGCGGGCTGCCGAAGCCACCCAGCAACGCCAGAAATTAGAAACAGAAATGAATAGCGCCCGGCAGCAAAAGGCTTCGGACGAAACGATCCGGCATCTTGAAATTCGCCTCAATGCCGCCCGCAAAACCGAGCAAGAAACCGCCCGCGAGGCGGCCTTAGCCCGCGAAGAAGCTGCCAAAACCGAAGCATTGACCCGCAAGGGAAATTATTTGCAGGAGCTCCGCGCCCAGCAATCAGTCAGCATTGCCCAACCCAAAGGCAGCGAGCCATTGCTGGATGATTTTTATAAAAATATTGTTGCGCTCGACGAAGCCACCGGTAGCCTGCGCCACCCAGACAATGTGATGGTCAACCCGCCGGCTCAGGTCTGCAATGTGCTGTTTGATGGTACCGACGAAACCAATGGACACTGGCGCCGCGACATGGAGCAGGAGCTGCTGTTCACCCATACCGACGAGCGCCTGCGCAGCTACTTAAAAGATAAGGAGTATCTCCGCTGCGAGGGCTTTTTGTCGGCTATGGCCGGTTTTCGCTTTTTGTCCCTGCAATTTACTTTTGCCTATCCGAATGCCCGCGAGGCTTACGGTTTTATAGAAAAAGGTAGTGTGTTGATTATCAAAACTTTAAACGAAGAATTTATTACCCTGAATGCTGGCCGGATGGACAAGGGCAGTTATGATACCGAGCGCGAATTGCTCACTTATCATGTGCATTATACCATTGACCGGGGGCAACTGAGCACCTTGCGCAATAGCGAATTAGACAGTATTATCATGTTTTGGAGCAGCGGTTATGAAGAATATGAAGTCTTTAATCTCGACTTTTTTATTAAACAATTAAAATGCCTTGAAAAGTAAGTAATGGGGCGTTATTATCTTGTTATTGCGTGAATATTTATAAAATTGGTAATCAGAGCTTATGTTTTTTTTAATTAGGTCTGGTGACTTATGATGTTAAATACTACATATTGAAATGATAAACGAACAATTACAATCCGTGCAAATGCTGGGGCTAAAACTACCAACCGACCCGCGCTGGGTGGATCTGGCGGAAAAAGACCTCACGGAAATACTGACCGATCATGCCTATTGCGAGCAAAAAGCAGCCACAGCCTGTATTTCGCTGATACAGCAATACTCGGACAAGGAGGAGCTGGTAGCAGCGCTGGCGCCCATCGTCACCGAAGAGTGGGGGCATTTCCGCATGGTGCTGGCGGAGTTGAAAAAGCGCAATTTGCAATTGGGTAAACAACGCAAAGACGAGTACGTCAATGCCTTGCTGGCTTTTCAGCAAAAAGGCGGCGGCCGCGAAGCTGCCCTGTTAGAAAAACTGCTCACCTGTGCGCTGATCGAAGCCCGCAGTTGCGAGCG
This sequence comes from uncultured Saprospiraceae bacterium, assembly GCA_937872385.1. Lineage (GTDB taxonomy): Bacteria > Bacteroidota > Bacteroidia > Chitinophagales > Saprospiraceae > JADJNW01. The sequence continues at coordinate 110,672 of CALMSO010000005.1, read as the reverse complement.
GTTTCGGCTGCTGAGCTTACATATAAACGATGTACCACTGCGCGACTGGTATCACAAATTTATGGTGGCTGAGGCCGGGCATTATGTACTTTTTATTGATTTGGCCAAACGCTACGCCCCCGAAGCAGCCGTAAAAAAACGCTGGCAGGAATATTTAGCTTATGAAGCTGATGTAATGAAAAACTTAGCATTGCGCGGCGACCGGATGCATTGAAGTATCATGCAGGAGTAAAGGTCATAATTTTTATTTACAACAACTATTCTGTATGTATTATTTACAAACTATTATTATAATGATGTGGGTACTGTTATTATCAAGTGCTGCATCATTACTAAATGCACAAGATACTCCGGATGGAAAAATTATTTATCCGCATAATGTTTTTTGGTCTAAAACAGAGCTTAATCAATTAGACAAAAATTTTCGGTGGGGCCTGGGGCTTGATTTTGTATATCGGCGCAAATCAGGCTTGGTGGATAAAAGTATGTTCGCCGAGCCACTCCGCGAGAGCCTCCGGCCCTGGGTGCATTATCAGTTTTCGCCCTATGCCCGCCTGTCCATTTCGCCTTTGGGCTATATGAATACGAATGAATACATTGGCAAGCCAGAAGATGTAATTCGGCCCTCCTATCACGAATGGCGTACCACATTTCAGTTTTTTCATCATCAAAAAAGTTTGAATGGTAAATGGATGCACACTTGGCGTTATCGTTATGAGCTACGATGGCAAGAAATACCCGGCACGGATGATTATCGTTATCTTTCTCGTTTTCGTTTTCGTTATCGCATCCGGTATGTGCTGACGGGCAATGATTTTTATCAAGACAAAACGTGGTACACGGCTGTTTCTAACGAAATTGGGCTGAATTTAGGAAAAAATGTATTGTATAATACCTTCAATCAGAATCGTTTGTACGTCGGCGTTGGCTATCGCTTTTTTAATGCCTTACGTGTGGAAGCGCGCTATGTAGATCGTTTTCGTACGCGGGGTGCTACCGGTATCGAGTTTGACCATGGGCGAGGCTTTATGCTTGGAATGTACGTAGATAACCTAACCAGCGTCGGGAAAGGGGAACAATACAAAGTTCGATTTACAGATTAAACGAAAGTTATTTAGTGTTTTATGATGTGTATTGTAAATATCGGATGCAATTTTGATTATTCATCCAATGATTAAAAAATGAAAAAAATATTTCCTTATTTACTGTTGTTTTTATTTCTTGTTGTGGCTATTTACCTTTTGTATCAAAACAACCGCCTGCAAGAGGACGTAGCCCAGCTTGGCTTACTCCAGGAGCAGTCCGAAACGCTGTTGCAAGCCGACAGTCTTTACTTTAGTGCACGCCCCGATGATGCCCGTGCTGCTTGGCAAACTACCGATCAGTATCCACTTTTTTTATCGGCGGTGGAGTTGCGTATAGCGCACCTCGAAGAAGTAGATAGCATCAGCCGGGAGGAAGCAGCCGCACGCGACTCGCTCCAGTCTTTGCTTGGTTATTATCAGCGGGTACGCCAAACAGACAACGCGACTATCAATAACCAGCAACAGCGCATCATGGAATTACAAAAAAATGTGGAGATTTTATCCGAATCGAAGCAGGCTTTGGAGCAGTTTTATGCATTACAATTGGCGTATCGGGATAGTGCCATTGCTGCACAATTGGAAAAAATAGAAGGACAGGCAGCGCAAATAGCCGAGCTGGAACAAAAAGCCGAAACTAAGCAGGTATTAAAATTTAAAAGTCCATCCAACGTAGATATTATTTACATGGGGGAAGTGAAAAATGGTAAAGCTAATGGTTATGGCGCAGGGCTGTGGGCGAATGGTATCGCCTATACCGGCTACTGGAAGGATGGTGAAAAACACGGACTTGGGCTGTATGAATATCCGAATGGTGAAAAATTTGAAGGTACTTTTGTAAATAATAAACGGCACGGCTTTGGTACTTATTACTGGAAAAATGGCGATTATTATAAAGGTTTCTGGGAAGAAGACCTGCGGCACGGTGAAGGGTTTATTATTAATACCAAAGGGCAAATTGTGCAAAGTGGTATCTGGAAAAAAGATCAATTGGTGGAAAAAGCCAAAGTAGATTTTTGATTAAATACCCGGGCGTAATCATTTTTAGTAGAAAAATCATAAATAACTGATTATCAGAATAAAAATGCCGCAGCAATAATTAACAATCTTCCCGTTAATTATAAGTTTAAAAAAATACATTTACGCCCTCTTTATTATAAGCGTTACAAATTTATAAACCAACATTCATGCAGCAAGACCCTTCGGCGCATTTTGAAACTTTAGCCATTCGCACAGCTATGGAGCGCAGCCCCCAGCGCGAGCACTCGGCTCCGCTTTATCTCACGTCGAGTTTTGTCTTTGACGATGCGGAGCAGGCGCGGGCGCTGTTCGCAGACGAAATACCGGGCAATATTTATTCGCGTTTTTCCAATCCGAACAATGACGAATTTATTGAAAAGCTCTGCCGGCTCGAAGGCGCGGAAGACGGCGTGGCCACTGCCTCTGGCATGGCGGCTATGTTTTTGAGTATGGCGGCTTTTGTGCGCAGCGGCGATCACATTGTAGCGGCGCGCTCGCTTTTTGGCTCTACCCACCAGATTTTGACACAACTGCTGCCGCGCTGGGGCGTGACGCATACCTACGTAGATGTGCAGGAGCCTGCCCAGTTTGAGCGGGCTATTCAGCCCAATACCCGCATGATTTTTATCGAAACACCCTCCAATCCAGCTATTGACATCATAGACATCGCGTGGCTGGCAGCATTGGCCAACCGACATCATATTCTACTAAATGTGGATAATTGTTTTGCTACGCCTTATTTACAAAATCCGATTCGCCTCGGCGCGCATATTGTGACCCATTCGGCTACAAAATTCATTGATGGGCAGGGGCGCGTGCTGGCGGGTGCGGTGCTGGGGTCGGCAGCGGCGATTAAAGAAGTGCGCTTCATGGCGCGGCATACTGGCCCGGCGCTGTCGCCTTTTCATGGCTGGCTGCTTTCTAAAAGCTTGGAAACCTTAGCGGTACGTATGGAACAACATTGCCGCACGGCCTTAGCGCTGGCTCAATGGTTAGAAACACTTCCGGAAGTAGCTTATGTAAAATATCCGTACTTGCCTTCGCACCCGCAGTATGAACTGGCGCGCCAGCAGATGCGCCTCGGTGGCGGTCTGGTATCGTTTGAACTCAAAGGCGGCCTCGATGCAGGGCGGCAGTTTCTCAATCGTTTGCAAATGATTTCTTTCTCGGCTAATTTGGGCGATACCCGCACCATTGCTACGCATCCGGCCTCTACCACCCACGCCCGACTGACGGAGGAGGAGCGCTTGCGGGTAGGCATCACGCCTGGGCTAATTCGTATTTCGGTTGGGCTGGAGCATATCGAGGATATTCAGCGGGATGTGCAGGGAGCTATAATTTAGACAATAGATTTTAGATGGTTTCATGGTTTCATTGTTTCATGGTTTCATTGTTTCATGGTTTCATTGTTTCATGGTTTCATTGTTTCATGGTTTCATGGTTCAACCTTTCACCCCCTAACGCACCCAAAGCAGGTAAATAGTGGCAAAAGGCAACATAAAAAGAAAGGAATCAAACCGATCAAGCAGGCCGCCATGCCCAGGCAGTAGGCTGCCGGAGTCTTTGGTTTGTACGCTGCGTTTGAGCATGGATTCTACCAGATCGCCGAGGGTACCGAATATAATGATAATCACTGCCAGCACCGCCCAGTCCACACAGCAACGCTGCGGCATCAGCACCGCCAGCCCCATGCAGGTCAGCAGGGTAAAAATAGCACCACCCATTGAGCCTTCCCAGGTTTTTTTTGGTGAAATGCGCGGCAGAAGCGGGGTTTTGCCCTGGCGCGACCCCACGAGATAGGCCGCCGTGTCGTTCACCCAGTTGAGCACCATCAGCCCCAGCACGATGTTGGGTTCGTAGCGGCCATCCTGAAAGGCAACCATTTCGAGCATAGAAAAGGGCACACCGATATAAATGACACCCAAAATAACGTAGGCCACATTTTGAAACGGGCGATCAGAACGGGCAAACAATTCAAAGATAAAAGCCAAAAACACGAACGGAAAAAACAGCAGTACCCATTCGGCCCGCAGGCGCAGCGGCGCAAAGCCCAACTGTATCAGCCCCATAGCAATGTAAGGCGTCAGCCCCAGTAGCAACCCCATCACTCGGCGCGAGAGGTCGCGTTTTTTTTCATTGGGGAGCACCAGCCCCAGCAATTCCCACAAGCAAAGCCCCGCAATGCCCCCAAACAGCAGCACGAATGTATATTCGCTCAGATAAATACTCGCCAGCGTAGCTGCTACTAAGATAACGGCCGTATAAACCCTGCTTTTCATAGCATCATTTTGATTTTCAATATTTTCATTCTGAATCGCCACAGGTACCTTGAACGACTACAGCCATCACACTTTTACCTGCCTACTTCGCCACAGATAATGCCCCAGCGCCAGCATCAAAGCCAGCGAAAGGGCGGCTGCCAGCCAGTTAATCATTTCCGGCTTGGTAATCTCTGCTTGCGCCAGTTTGCCCCCGGAGGCATATTGTGCAATCACCTGCAAGGCATTGGTCAGAAAATGAGCCAGCACTGGCATCCAGAGGCTGTTTGTCCAGTAAAATAGATAGCCCAGCGTAGCGCCGAGCACCATGCGCGGTAGAAAACCGGCAAACTGCATGTGAATAGCGCTGAAAATAATGGCTGTAGCCCAAATGGCGAGCACCGGATTGGCAAAAGCCTTGCGCAATTGCTGCTGCACGACGCCCCGGAAGAGCAGTTCTTCGCCCAGTGCCGGTATTAAGCCAATGACGATGAGATTGAGCCACAACTCCGCAGGACTGTCCATGACTAAAATGCCTTTGATCATTTGTCCGGCCGCTTTTTCCATTTCCATAAACTGGCCGGGCAGCGGCAGGGCGTGATTCAGCCAGTACGTCAATTGTACAAATGGAAAAGATACCAGCACAAAACCAATGCCTGCGGCAGCTATGAGCCAGCCGGGCATGGTATGTAATTTGAAATAAGCCATCCAGTGGCGGCGGTACAACAAAATACCAGTAAGAACCGCCGGCAGCAAAAAAGAACACAGCTGACTGAACACATTGACGATGCGAATGGCGTCGCGCTCTGGCCGCGGGCTATCCGCTCCGAAACCGGCCAGCAGCCCCGGCAAATCGTATCCTTTTGCCGTGCACCAAGCATAAGCCATGCCACTGCCCAGCAAACTGCCCACCAAAGCCGTCATCACCAATAATAAAAGTGCCGCCATGGGTGGAAAAACCGGAACTTGAGGCCGCGGCGACGTATCTTCTGAAAACTTCATGCAACTGTTTTTCGTAAATTTAGTTTAATTTTTCATTTTTGCAAGGAGTAGCCAGCAATGGAACCTAATAACGAGCAGCAGACTATTCAGTTGTCAAGGAATTTTATTTGTAAAATATTGAAAATCAAGTAAATAAATTTTAAAAAACACACATCAGTAAGCATAGCTGTTAGTTCATTATTACAAACAACTAAAAATTAACTATCAACTCAACCACTCAGCTTTTCAACCCAACCACATGACTCCCAAACTCAGCGTCAACATCAACAAAATAGCGCTCATTCGCAATGCACGAGGCGGCAACCTACCCGACATCATTCAGGTGGCAAAGGATTGTGAAGCCTTTGGTGCTCAGGGCATTACGGTGCACCCTCGCCCCGACGAACGCCACATTCGCTACGCCGATGTGCCCGCCTTGCGCCAAGTCGTGACCACCGAATTTAATGTGGAGGGCAACCCAACGCCCGATTTTCTGCAATTGGTGCTGGCGGCGCGGCCACACCAGTGTACCTTAGTGCCCGACTCGCCCGATGTGCTCACTTCCGACCAAGGCTGGGACACCATTGCGCACCAGGATTTTCTGACCGATGTGACAGCGCAACTGCAAGCAGCAGGCATTCGGGTCTCCATTTTCGTAGATCCAGAGGAGCGTTTCGTGGCGGGGGCCGCAGCCGTAGGTGCCGATCGCATTGAGTTCTACACGGGGCACTACGCCGAACAGTATCTTTCCGATCCGGCAGCAGCGGTAGCACCGCACGTCCGCGCTGCGCAAGTAGCTAAGGATCAGGGGCTTGGCATCAACGCCGGGCATGATTTGAACTTGCAAAACCTGCGTTTTTACCGAGAGCATGTGCCCGCATTATTAGAAGTTTCCATTGGGCATGCCTTGATTTGCGATGCCTTATATTATGGTTTGCAAAATACCATCCAGATGTATCTGCAGCAATTAAGAATAGCCTAAAAAAGCATCCGAATTTTTTCTAATATTCCATTAGCTGTTCGGCATTTTGTTTTGCAAAAATATTACAGACGATGTTTACTTCTGATAATAGCTTTTATTGTCCATATTTGTAGAGGTAAAAACATTTTTTTGCCGTTTTTCTTTTGGGGCGCGCGCAGCGTTTGGGTACTCTTGAGCGTTAATTTATCGTCAAGTCAATGTTAATTTTTTGTAGGCAAAAAATACGCTGAACGCCTTGTTTTACAAGCGTTTCGACGAATTTAGCTCGGATGAAAATTTCATTTGTTATCAAAAAGTTAAATTTAGGTTAGGCTACTTGTACTGAAAAGTATAATTTTGGATTTTATTTTACTCTATTCACAAAACAAAATTGGATTAGTATGAAAAAACTCTCACTGGTTTTGACACTGGTTCTTTTTGCCATTGGTGCCACCATGGCGCAAAGAACAGTCAGTGGTAAGGTGACAGACAACAGCGGGATACCCCTCATCGGCGCGAGTGTCCTCGTGAAGGGGACTTCCACTGGTACTGTTACCGACATTGACGGTAATTACTCGCTGGCCGTACCCGCTGGCAGCGAAGTACTTGTTTTTAGCTACACCGGCTTCGCTACGCAAGAAGTGACGCTGGGTTCTTCTAATGTATTGGATCTGACGCTGGAAGAATCTGCCGAGCAACTGAGCGAGGTGGTGGTCACCAGCTTGGGTATTCGCAAAGACAAGCGCGCCTTGGGCTATGGTGTGACTACCGTCGGCGAAGAACTCATTGCCAATCGCCCTGAAGCGGACGTGTCTCGCGTTTTGCAGGGTAAGGTGCCCGGTGTAAACATCACCGCAACAGGCGGGGTATCCGGTACTGGTACCAACATCACTATCCGGGGTTATTCCTCGGTGACGGGTAGCAACCAGCCGCTATTTGTAGTGGACGGTGTACCTTTCAACTCTTCGACAAATCAGCAAACTGGTTTTACGACCGGTGGCCAAACGACCTCCAGCCGTATGCTCGACCTCGACCCAAACAACATCGAGTCGGTGAGCGTACTGAAGGGTCTGTCGGCTACGGTACTGTACGGTGACCAAGGTCGCAACGGGGTAATCTTGATTACCACCAAGAGCGGCGGTGGCAGCAAAAAAGCTGCTGAAATCAGCGTAAGCCAGTCGTATTTCCAAAACCGGATTGCCTCTTTGCCGGAATATCAGAACACCTACGGTGGCGGTTTCCAGCAATTGACTCCGGATGCTTGGTTCTTTAGTAACTGGGGAGCTGATATGCGCATTGTCACTGACGTGCCGCACCCGATTGGTTTGTCGGGCGTAGCTTCTATTCGCAATGCTTTCCCGGAATTCGCCGTTGACCCCTCAAAGCCTTGGGGTGCAGGTGCCAATGTGGGTAATGTAGTTCGCTATGAGAACCGCCCTTATCCAACTATTGGCGATTCGTTCTTCCGTACGGGGCAGGTGCACAATACCTCGCTGCAAATTGCGGGTCAGGCTGGTAACTCTGGTTATAATGTAAGCTTCGGCTACCAAGATGAAGAAGGCTTCACGCCAGGTAATACCTTGAAGAAAATTAACTTCGGTTTGGGCTTGAATTCGAATATCACCGATCGGATTTCGATTCGCTCTTCCTTCCAGTACATCAATACGGATGTAGAATCGCCGCCGCTGAACGCGGGCTTCGGTAGTAATGCTTCTGGCGGGATTCCTTCTGTATTTGCCAACGTACTCTACACGCCGCGTAACGTGGATTTGGCTGGTCTGCCTTTTGAAAATCCGGTGGACAGAAGCTCTGTTTACTACCGTGGCGGTAACGACATTACCAACCCGATCTGGATTACCAAGTACTATTCAAATACCAGCTCGGTAAACCGTTTCTTCAATTCTACTTCCGTTAACTATGACATTAACGAGAATTTTGGTCTGACCTACCGGCTCGGTTTGGATACCTACACCGAAAATCAGGAAGTGAGGCTGAATAAGGGCGGTACAGGTGACGTGAACGTAATCAACGGCGTATATAAGAGTACGACCATCCGGAATACCATCTGGAATCACGACGTGAACCTGAACTACCGCGCCCAGTTGAGCGACAAGCTTGCGCTGACGGCATTAGTAGGTGGTAACTACCGGGAAGACTCTTACGAGCAGTTTGGTCTGGCCAGCACCAGCCAGTTGGCTTTCGGCTTGTTCAATCACTCTAACTTCGAGAATACCTCTTCCAGAGATCCTTTTACCAATGGTCGGATCAACTTCTTAGAAACGGAAAGAAGAGCCGGGGTTTACACCAGTGTAACTTTGGACTACTCTGACTTCCTTTTCGTCAACGTCCTTGGTAGAAACGACTGGACTTCGACAGTAGAACCCGAGAATCGCCGCATCATCTATCCGGGTGCTAGTATCTCTTTCATCCCGACGTCTGCCTTCAGCGATTTGGAGTCAAGCACGCTACGTTATTTGAAATTGCGTCTCGGCTATGGTACTTCGGCTGGTTTCCCAAGTCCTTATAGCACTCGGAACATTCTGGCTCAAAACTCGCGCGGTTTTGTTAACGCAGCAGGCGCTCTGTTCCCCACGCAATCTATTTCTACGCTGCTCGGTAACCCGAACCTGCGTCCGGAATTGCAGAAAGAATGGGAAGGTGGTGTAGAAGCGGTAATGTTCAACAACCGTCTGCGCTTCGACCTGTCTTTGTATAGCAGAACTACCGAAGACTTGATTACGCGTGCCCCGATTGACCCGTCCACCGGTTTCCTTAACACCACGCTCAACCTTGGCGGTATGAGCACGCGTGGTCTGGAACTGACGGCTACTGTAACGCCGTTCCGCACTCGTTCGGGTTTCCAGTGGGATATCACTGCTAACTACGGTCTGTACCGTTCGGTCATTGACGAACTGGGTGCTGGTCTGGAAGAAGTAGTATTTGCTGGCTTTACCAACCTCGGTAACTTCGCCATTCCGGGTGAGCCGTATGGTTTGATTAAGGGTATTGGTATCGAACGTGACGCCAACGGCAATAAGATTGTACTACCGAACGGTCGTTACAAAGAAACTTCTGATTTGGCGGTATTGGGTGACCCGAACCCAGCCTTCACCTCTTCGCTGATCAACAACATCAGCTTCAAGGGCTTCAACTTGTCCTTCATGTGGGAATATCGCCACCGCGGTGTCATTGTGAGCAACACGGTGAAAGGGGTATTAGCCAGGGGCTTGACGAAGGATACCGACCAGTTGGATCGTGGTTTGTCGCTGATTCTGCCGGGTGTGCAGGAAGATGGCCGTCCGAACGATGTACAGGTAACGGCATCCAACTATTTCTTTGACAACTACTTCTTCTCCGACGAAGCGATCACCTTTGACGGTAGTACGCTGCGCCTCAGAGAAGCTTCGCTGACGTACAACATACCGACAAAAATCATCGGTAATACGCCTTTCAAACGGGCTTCGTTGAGCATTACGGGCACAAACATTTGGTTCAGAGCATTGAATATGCCGAAATTTGTGAATTTCGACACCGACGTATTGAGCACCGGTGTAGGTAATGGTTTGGGTTTTGACTACCTGACCGGCCCCAGCTCCAGAAGATACGGTGCAACTTTGAACCTCACTTTCTAAACTTCTTAAATGTTAAAAATGATGAAGAAATATTTCGTTCATATATTGCTGATTCTGGGAGTGCTGGTGGTGAGTTCCTGCGATTTTGACGAATTGCTGGACAGCCCCAATGATATTACGCTCTCCAGCGCGGATGCTACTTCGCTGCTGAATCGCATTCAGGTGAATTTTGCTGATTTTTATTACACTACCAGCTTGTTTGGTGGGCGAGTAACCCGCATCTTACATCAGGCAGCGGATACCTACGAAATTTCGTATCAGGCCGTAACCATGAATGGTGTTTGGAACAATGCCTATGCCAACATTCTGAATGACATCAAAAACCTGAAAGAGCTGGCTGCGGCAAGCAATTTCAGAAGGCACCTCGGTATTGCCAAAACCCTGGAGGCTTATGTCTGGATGACGCTGGTGGATGTATTTGGTGATGTGCCTTTGTCGGAAGCGCTTGATCCTTCTAATTTCAATCCTAAAGTGGACAATGGTGCAGCGGTGTACCAGGCAGCTTTGGCTTTGCTGGCTTCTGCCAGAGAAGACTTTACGGCTACTTCCATTGGTACTCCGACCGACTTTTTTTACGCTAATAACTACACGCGCTGGATACGCCTCACCAATACCTTGGAGCTGCGCTATCACCTGAATCGTCGTCTGATTGACAGCGGCGGCGCTACTTCAGCTATTAATGCCCTGATTGCTGGCGGTAATTTGTTGCAGGAAGGCGATGACTTTTACTTCCGCTATGGCAGAAGTGCCAACGACCCGGACAGCCGGCACCCTTGGTTTTCGGTACAGTTTCCGCAGGGCGGGGGGCATTACCAGTCCGTATTCTTTATGTGGCATCTTACCGAAGCTAAAGGCTTCGACGATCCGCGTGCTAAGTACTACTTCTATCGTCAGGTAGCTGCCAATCCGACCAGCGAGGCAGAAGCCAGATGCGTGAACGAGTTCGTGCCTTTCCACTACCCGCAGGGCATGCCCTGGTGTATGCCGGGCGAACGGGGCTACTGGGGCCGTGACCACCTCGATCCGCAAGGTATTCCGCCCGACAACAACAGACGTACGCTGTACGGAATCTATCCTGCTGGGGTACTTTTTGACAACAATGCGCCTGCGAGCATTACTGCTTCTACACCCGGTAATGGTGGTGCTGGCATCCTGCCCATTATGCTGGCTTCCTACGTGGACTTTATGCGGGCAGAAGCGGCATTGCAACTCGGTACAACTGGCTCGCCGAAAGACCTGATGGTAGCTGGTGCTACGAAGCATATCAATTTTGTTCGCACTTGGTCTTTGACGACTACCGAAGCTGCTAAAATCAGAGCTTTCCAATCGGATGCAGACTATGCTGCCGACCGCGACCGCTACACGGCACACATCAGTGCTGAATACGATGCCGCTGCGAGCAACATCGATCGGATGCGTCTGATTGCCCGTGAATACTGGATCTCGCTGTACGGTGGTGGCAACGAAGCCTACAACTTGTATCGTAGAACCGGTCAGCCGGATAATATGCAGCCAGGGCAAATTCCGAACTTCGGTCGCTTCCCGCGTACTTTCCCGTACCCGGACAGCCACGTCAATCGGAACGCCAATGCGCAGCAGAAACCGAGCTTTGATTCAAAAGTATTCTGGGATAATAATCCCGATGGGTTTATTAACTAATCTAAAAACAGACTTCAAATGAACAGATTCATAAAATATTTATTTGGATTGGTGCTCGCCCTCACGCTCAATGCCTGTACGGACTGGGTAGATCCGGCCATTCCTTACAATGAGTTTGACACTGGCTTGTATCTGCGTACACTGGATCGTCCATCTTCCAGTTTTGACTTTTTTAATCTGGATGCAGGGGTTTTTCAGGTAACCATAGAAGCCGTGGACATTGAAGATGGCCGTACCCTGAGAGAAGTAGAAGTATTTGTATCCCGTCGTCGGGGCCCGAATGTGACGTCGGAGGCTCGCCTCGGCACTATCCCCGCTTCGGCTTTCCAGCCGCACTCGTTCAAACTCGATCAGGTACATCCGGCATCGGGCAGCAGATTTCCTGCAGCTACTATTCGTTACACACTGGAGGAGTCGCTGACAGCCATGGGGATGACCAAAGCGGACATTGATGGCGGCGATTTCATTGAGTACCGTCTTTCGGCTACCGACACGCAAGGTCGGGTATTTACCAATACCAATCTTAGCCCGGATATCGTGGGTGGTTTATACTATCGTTCGCCGTTCTTCTATCGTTATCCGGTGGTTTGTCCGTCGGAGCTGCAAGGTACATTTGATTATGTACACACCAATATGTTCTGCGATGGCGAAATAACTGGTACTGTTACCTGGACGAAAGCAACTGCCACAACTTATAACTCTACCGATTTTGCCTTTGGCTCTTGGCAGCATTGCTACGGTTCTGGCAGCGGACCAAACAGCTCTAATACGAGCGTGACCCTTAAAATTAGTGATGCTTGTGGTGTTATCACGCTTACAGGGATAGATCAGTTTGGCGACACCTACACGTATAATATTGACAATGTGAGTGGTACCAGCCTTACTATTAGCTGGGAAAATACCTATGGCGAATTTGGTACGGTAGTACTTACGCGCCAAGATGGTAAAAACTGGCCACCGCTCAGAAACTAGTGTACAGGCGTAAAATATTGCAGAATAATATTTTACTCTTCGCATAATCACAATAAGTCGCACCCTGATTATCAAGCGGTGCGACTTATTTATTTTATAAAATATTCAAGCTATAACTTATGAAAAAAATGCTGTTTTTATTTTTAATAATATCATATGCTACTACAAGTTTTGCTCAAAGAACGGTGGGTTTGCTATCTTATAATATTAATAAAACTTTTCCTGGTTACAACCTTATTTATCCACACAATCAACCTACTGTCTTTTTGCTAAATAATTGCGGGGAAGTAGTGCATAGCTGGCCGGACGAAGGCATTTGGCGTCCCGGCAATACAGCTTACATTTTAGAAAATGGCTATTTGGTGAAAACCAAGCGACACAATGTTTTTCAAAATGACCCAATCTGGGCAGGTGGTGGAGGTGCCATCGTGGAAATCCGGGACTGGAACAACAACCTCGTCTGGCAATTTGAGCAAAATGACGCTACGGCACGCTTGCACCATGATATAAAAGTATTGCCCAATGGCAATATTGTAATGATTTCATGGGAGTCAAAAACAGAAAGCGAGGCTATTCAGGCGGGTAGAAACCCGGCACTATTACCGCAGGGAAAGTTATGGCCCGATTATATACTCGAAGTTAACCCTACCAATAATGAGATGGTGTGGGAATGGCACGCCTGGGATCATTTGATTCAAGATTTTGACCCTGAAAAAGATAACTATGGCGAGGTACGCAACCATCCCGAATTGATAGACTTGAACTGGGACACCAGTGATGGGCACCCTGACTGGATGCACGTCAATGCAATTGATTATAACGCAGAGCTGGACCAGCTCCTAATTAGCGTCCCTACTTTTCATGAAGTATGGGTGATTGACCACAGCACGACTATCGAAGAAGCAGCTGGGCACACCGGGGGGCGCGGCGGCCGTGGTGGCGATTTACTGTACCGCTGGGGCAATCCGCAAACTTATCGAAATGGAACAGCCGCTGACCAAAAACTTTTTTATCCGCATCATATCCACTGGGTGGGACCTTTCCTTGATGCATCACATCCGCACTATGGCAAAATGGCCGCTTTCAATAACCGAGTAAGTGCAAAGTTTTCTACTGTCAATGTTTTTGACCCGGCTTTTGACCAAGACACATGGTCTTATCCTATGCAGAACGGACGTTGGCTGCCCGATTTCTTCGATCTATCACTGACACATCCTGACACATTTCAAATCAATTCTACCGGCTTGTCGAGTGTACAACTGCTGCCGAACGGAAACGTGCTGATCTGTTCTGGAAGATGGGGATATGCCTTTGAACTTACGCCAGAACAGGAGATTGTCTGGGAATACAGAACGCCACTGTCCGGGGGGAGTAGCGTGCTACAAGGACAGGAACTGGGCATCGGTACCAATGCCACTTTTAAAATGGATCGTTATCCACTGGATTATCCGGCTTTTATAGATAAAGACATGAGTAGCAAAGGGGTGTTGGAACAAGGTGCCGCCCCCGGTTTTTGTGAGCGGTTGACGCCTGCTACCTCTGTCTTTCAGCAAGATGCATTTACATTTTATCCCAATCCAGCTAATCATGAAGTCATACTGGAATGGAAAGGTAATCAGGAAACCTTACTACAAATATTCAATCTCTCGGGGCAGATAAAGCAGGAAATTAGATTAGCACCAGGGCAAAGAAAACTCGATATAACAAGCTGGAAACCAGGGGTTTATTTTTTGCGCGTTTTGAACGGGGCTACAGCAAAGTTATTAATACAGCCCTAAAATAGCTGCCAGTGCATGGTACATTCATTGCTACGAAATAAACTTGAGGCAAGTTTCAGGTTTATTCAGCAATAGACCCCAAAAAAAATCTGCGCGCCACCGCTTGCGCTGTTCCGGGCGTTGTCGTATCTTTGCGCTCCGCTTCAAAAACAGCGGTGTAGGGTTGTTTTTTATTTAAAAAAAATTCCGTTTTCTTTATGCTGATCATCGAAGTAAAAGACAGCGAGTCTATTGACAAAGCACTCAAGCAGTACAAGCGAAAATTTGAAAAAACGGGCATCCTGAGAGAATTGCGCAATCGGAAGCATTTCACTAAGCCTTCGGTAAAACGACGCAACGAAACGCTCAAGGCCGCCTACCGCCAAAAATTATACGGCGAAAACTAAATGCGGAACGGCAGGTTTTCCGAATTTTCTCGGAGATTCCGGAAAACCTGTTCCAACCTTCCCAATAGCGCGCTGCCGCCACGCATTTGCAAATATTCTCACCCACGCATCTTGACTTTCTCACCGAAAAGCTGTATCATTGAATTGGAAAAACAGGGAACTATCCAACCGATGGTTCGCCGAGTTTCGATTAAACTATCATCATTGCAAGCGACTAAATAGGGGAGGCACGATGCGCGACCGTTTTTTGCAGTATTTACAATATGAAAAGCGTTTTTCGGAGCATACGATAGTAGCGTACCAGACCGACATAGACCAGTTTGTTACTTTTCTGAAAGAGACTCAAAACTTGGCTTCCGCTGAGGAGGCGAAGCATGCGCATGTGCGCGCCTGGGTGATAGCGCTGCTGGGGCAGTCTATGAGTGCGCGTACCGTGCGACGCAAGTTGTCGTCCTTGCAGGCTTACTATCGCTTTTTACTCAAGCACGGCGCCCTGACCGAAAACCCGCTGCTGAAAATTACCATTCCCAAAATCGGCAAACGCCTGCCCGCCTATGCTCAAGAGCAGGAGCTGGAGCAACTCTTCGAAGCGACTGATTTTCCAGACGATTACACCGGTCAGCGCGACCGCCTGCTGTTAGCATTGCTTTACACCACCGGCATCCGGCGGGCGGAGTTGCTCGCCTTGCGCCTTCCTGACGTTGATTTCGGGCGGGGGACGCTGCGGGTGCTGGGCAAGGGCAATAAGGAGCGCCTTGTGCCTTTCGGGCTGGCATTGGCTAAGCAATTACAACATTATTATACGCTGCGTCGTACTACTTTTCCGGACGCTGAGACGGACCATCTGCTGCTCACCAGCAAGGGGCGCCCGCTTTACCCGAAAGGGGTATATAATATTGTGCATCGCTACTTGTCGCTGGTTACTACCATTGAGCAACGCAGCCCACACGTGCTGCGGCACAGCTTTGCCACGCATCTGTCCAATCATGGCGCGGATCTCAACGCAGTGAAGGAGCTGCTGGGGCACGCCAGTTTGGCCGCTACGCAGGTTTATACCCACAACTCAATCGAGCGACTCCGGCAGGTGTACGAGCAGGCGCACCCTAAGGCACGGCAGGAGGAGTGATGGTTTGCTGTTCGCTATTCGCTGTTTGCTATTTGCTATGAGGCATCAAAAGAAAAAAAATTATTTCACCTACAAAAACGAAACGATATGAGAGTGTACACCGAAGCGGTTCAGTTTAAAGCCGACCAGAAATTGGTGGAATTTATTGACCGGAAGCTGCAAAAAATGGAGCATTATTTCGATCGAATTATAGACGCTCATGTAGTGCTCAAATTGGAGAACTCCGGGCAGGTCAAGGATAAAATTGCGGAGGTGCGCCTCAATGTGCCGGGCGAGGTACTCATTGCCAAAGAAAGCGACAAGAGCTTCGAGGCTTCGATTGATAGCGCCGTGGACGTATTGAAACGCCAGTTGATTCGCTACAAGGAGAAAGGAAAAAGCTGAACATTCCGATGGGGATGAATCTGCTGACGAATCGGGCGGGTTGCAAGGCGCAATTTTCCCGGTTTTTTTTCATGGTTGCATGGTTGCATGGTTTCATTGTTTCATGGTTTTATGGTTTCATGGTTTCATGGTTGCATGGCTTCATGGTTGCATGGCTTCATGGTTGTATGGTTTCATGGTTTCATGGTTTCATGGCACTCGATCCCCTGATTCAAACCATAAACAACTCAACTTTTCAACTTTTCTTCAATCGCCCCGACTCATCTGGGTTACACCATAAAACCGTTATATCCTACACCATAAACCCCTTTGAACCCCATTTTCCTACCAACCAACAGGTATCACTTCGCCGCTTTCTCCGGCTCTGCATCTTTTAGGATGTAATTAAAATGATCAATATCGGTGTCATTTAGTTGGAAAACACCCTTAAAAGTAAGTCGTTGATCTAATTTATAACGCCGGATGGCCTCTGGTTTTAGCCATAGCTCCACGATGGTCTCCTGGCCCGCGCCGCCGCAGAAAAAGCAAGAAGCGTAGGGGTTTTTGGACAATACAAACATCGTATTTGCCGAATCGAGCGGAATAATGTAGCCCGTGATGGACACCTCCTTGCCATCGTATGCCTGGATGCTCTTGCCAAACACAGGCACCATAAAACGCGCGTCGTACTCCTTGAGGTATTGCAATTCAAACTCTACATCCGCCAACTGGCGCCAGGTGAGTTCCGTTTGTGCTTGGCCGCCCGTGCCGAGCAGCCACAATAGTGCAAATAACAACAGCCCTTTTTTCATTCGTATCGTCCGTTTTGAAAAAACAAATGCAATAGTTGCCAGGTAAAAAATTGATAATCAAATTTTTATAAAAAAGAACACCGTTTCCGGATGCAAAGTTCTTTTATATAAAAGCAAAATAAATGGGAATATTGTTGCGCTTACACTGAATTTTTTTATTATTATAACACCATTACATTTTCAATTATCTTCGCTATCATTTTGCAGGCGGCTGCCCACTAACAGCGCACCCACTCCAAGGCGATGCGCCAGAAAGCAGACATTACGATTCCATTAGCCAAGCAAGCCAAAGCATTGCTGCTCTTTCTCTGGAAAGCAATAAATGAATCAATCAATTGATAACCAGCTACTTATTTCAAAAAATATGCCCGTCTTTTATGAAAACTAATCTTACTTACCAGCATTCATTTTTTCTACGATGGCGTAGAGCTGCATGGGGTCTTTCAGGTCGGGTTTGGCTTCTTTCAGATACTGGTCGAGCACCTTACTTTTCTTGCGATAGTAAGTTTCGAGGTCTTT
The DNA here is from genome assembly GCA_937872385.1 of uncultured Saprospiraceae bacterium. Classification (GTDB taxonomy): domain Bacteria; phylum Bacteroidota; class Bacteroidia; order Chitinophagales; family Saprospiraceae; genus JADJNW01. The sequence continues at coordinate 93,123 of CALMSO010000005.1, read as the reverse complement.
CCGTTTCTTGATTAAGGCCAGGCTTTTACCATCAAAAATGTAATGATTTTCGATTTTCATTAAACGATTGACGGTGTGCCCGCCGACGATGTGCGCCTGCGCGTTGGGCGGTTTTACATAAATATAATGCTGCACGAGCACTTTTTCATCGCCATCGCCAATGACTTCCACAAAACCTTCTAATTGTTGCTTTTCGTAGCGAAAACGATTGCCTGGCATCAGTTTCTTTTCGCGTTTGCCGTCGCTAAATTTTACATTTATAAAATGAACATTGGCAATCATTTTCTCTTCGCCTTGATATAATACTTCAAGAGAGCTGTTTTGTAAATTGAGTTTTACCGCATCAAAACGCACGGTTGTATCCTTGAATTGAATATCCATCGGGCGCCAGTCTTCGTACAAAAATTCTGACCCAATAACGTTGGTCGCCACTTTACTTTTTTGGGCAACACTTCCATAATGATTAAAAAACTGGAGCTGTACTTTCAGTTGATCGTAACCTTGTGCAGTGAGGCTGCCTGTTAGGCAAAGCAAAAGTACAAATGAGCAAAGATTCTTCATGGTAATAGCGTATTTTTTAAATGGTGATGAAAAAGCGTCTTTCCAATATGTAACGATAAAAACCGTTAAAACGTTGCGTGGCTGGGGGGCAAAATTTCCGGGCGCGGTCTTGCTGCCACTCGGAAAAAAAACGGCAGCTGTACATCATTTGTACGTATCTTTACGTTTTATGCAAAAAAGATAGCACGATATGAAGAAACAGCCCCGATTATTATTACTTGCGCTGCTATGGTGCCCGATGCTCATGGCACAAAACCATTACAGCATACAAGTGGGCACTTTTTTGGAGGCGCGCAAGGCCGATTTCGATGCCATTCAGCCGCTGGGCTTTGTGTATGCTACGAAGATGCCGGGCGATTTGTATCAGATTGCCATTGGCGGTTATGAGACGCGTGCGGCTGCCGAAAAAGTGTGGACTGAGGTGCGCTCCAAAGGTTATACCAATGCTTTCATCCAAGAGCGCAGCCCCGCCGAAGGGCAAGAAGTGGCGGTGATTCAATTGGCAACTAAAAGCGCAGTACAAGCCGTAGATTGGGAGAATTATGTCCGCGCCGGCGATTTGTACGCTATTTTAAACGATCGAACCTTGCGCATTGTAACGGGCGTTTTTCCGAACGTAGAAGCTGCGCGCCAGCAGTTGCCCGCTATTCGTCAGATGGGCTTTGCCGATGCTTTCGTCAGAACGGTCAATACTATTGCCTTGACGCGCATCACCGAGTTTGAAACGGGGCTGAAGCGCAGCTTGATTCCACTTGATTTTAGCCAGACCCCGGCTGCTCCCGTGCCTGCGTCCTATGAGCAAACCATGGCTGTCAAGTCGCCCGATATGACGCCTCGTAACGCTACGCCTGCTACGCCTACCACCCGCGTCACTCCTCCTCCGCCCGCGCCGCGTATGCGCACCAATGTAAAACGCCGTTCGGCGCTCGAATTGCAAAAAGTGCTGAAAGCCGAGGGCTATTACAAAAGCAGCTTAGATGGTTATTATGGCGATGGCACGGCGGCAGCTTACAAAGCCATGTCCGAAAACAACCGTGAAATCCAGAAATACCGTCTCTTGGCGGAGCATTTGACCCCATCGGGCACCGCTACTACCGGCAATGCCTTGCAAGATGCTATCAATACTTTACCCAACAACCCCGCCGCACCGGGGGTGATCGCCGCCGCGAAAGTGCCAGTGGCCAAAGCCTATCAGGCCTATCTGTCGTACCAATCCAATGGCCGCAGCGCTACCGTGAATACGCTCATGAACGCCGCTATTCGGGAGGCTTTTGTAGGCAAAAAGTTTACCACACCGCCGCCTTTCGACTACCAGGCTACTTATGCTTACGACAATTTAGAACAATTGCTGCTGCATTTACAATACATTCACAGCGCACCAGGCAACACCATCGCCGCGCCTTGCTGGTTGTTTCAGCGGCACCCACGCGAGATGCAACAAGTGTTTGAGCGCTACGCCAGCGTGGCCACGCCGGGCTTTTTATTGCAAGCCTGCGACCAGTTTTTGAGCTGGGAAGAGTTGAGTATTGCGCAAGCGATTGCTATTGATTTGAGTTCGGATAAGAAGCCCGATCAGAAAAAAATAGCTCAGGGTGCTTCGTTGCGAGCTATGTTATTCTTGGCGCCGGAGTCCCTCGATGCTGATGTAAGCAGAGACCTGCAAACTTGGAACGATAAACTCATCAACGGGCTGAACGGCTGGGCTACCCGCGACCCGCTCAATCAGCGCATGGCCACTGCTTTCAAGGCTGTTTATTTTCAATCGCAGGCACGGCTTGAAGATTTTTTTATGGACAAAGGCTTCAACGAAAATGACGCCAAAAGCCTCGCCTTGGCTACATTGCGCACCGTGGTGGGGTATCATTTGGAGCGTTTTGCCAGCTAAATAATGCAACTACTATTACATTCGGATGTTCAATAATTAGTGAAAATATATTACATTATATGAAAAAGATTATAATGCTCAGTTTCGCCTCGCTGTTGGTACTCATGTCACAACAAGCCAGCGCGCAGATCAGTGTCACGAGTACCAATCGGGGGGTGCAAGAAAACAGATTAGCCAGCCGTCTGTGGTACGGTGGTGGCTTTGTGCTCGGTTTTGCCGGCGGCAATCAAGAGAGCCTGTTCCAATTAGGAGCCGCGCCGATGGTGGGCTACAAGATTTTTGAAGAATTTTCGATCGGGCCGCGCGTCAGTTTGGTCTATTCGCATTATCGCGTCAATCTGGGTTTTGATGTCGAAAAAGCCAATACCGTTTCGTGGAGTGCAGGGGCTTTTACACGCTATAAATTGCTGCGCAATATTTTTGCACACGCCGAGTTTGAATTTGAAAATACGCCGGTTTATACTTTTACCAACTTGGGGCTGGAGGTATTGCGCCGCGAGCGCAACAATTTTTACATCGGCGCAGGCTATAATAGCGGGGGCGTGTGGGGCTACGAAATTATGGTGCTTTACAACACCTTAGCTCCCGAAAATGACATCAATCCGCCCTTCAGCTTTCGGGTAGGCTTTACGCACAATTTTTAGATTTGTACTATGCTGATTGTCAGCTTTCTAAAGTTTGAAAAAAATATACTGTATGAAAAGTCGCTTAGTCCTGTCGCTGCTGAGTCTGATAGCCTTAGCGGGCTGCACCTCGCGCGAAGCGGAGTCAGATACCTTTCAGAAAGAATTTATTCACCCGCTTAATGGCTACTCGCAGGTAGTAGCCGTGACGCAGGGCAAGGTCAAAACGCTTTACATCTCAGGGCAGATAGGGGAGGGGCCCGATTTGGAAGCCCAACTGCGGGCGGTTTTCAATAGCTTACAAAATGAACTAAACGCGGGCGGCGCTGCTTTCAAAGACCTTGTCAAAATCAACACGTACATTGTGGATTATAAGGCAGCCGATTTGGAGTTGTTTCGTAATGTCCGCAAAGAAATCCTCGGCGAAAACGACCTGCCTGCGAGCACATTAGTAGGCGTGAGCGCCTTAGCCCGGCCCGAGTGGCGGATAGAAATGGAAGCGGTGGCCGTAGTAAAAATGAAATAGAGGGGTATAATAAGTACCCGAACACCGTTTTTTTGATGTTAGATGTTAGATGCCAGATTTTGAGATGCCAGATGCCAGACTTTAGATGATAGACGATAGAAGTTAGATGCGGTCATACCCTTCTAAACCCTTTAACCCTCAACTTTTAAACCTCTCAACCTTTCTAAACCCCATTTCCTTATATCCCCATCCTCCTATTTGTCCCATTCCCCTATTAACAAATAACAATGCCCCATTACTTGAACCCATTTGGCTACTGCCAAAGCTGAAATAAATGAAAGCAAATTTCATTTTCATTTACCTGCGCATTATCAGGATGATTAGCAGATATAAAAAGCCCGTCTTTATTTACAAAAGCGCCGCTCGTCTGTTTTTTATTTTTACCAATATGCCATCGGCGCATTTTTCTGTCGGCTATCTTATTTCCCAAACCTTTTTTCTTGATTTTTCCGTTTTTCGGTTTTATATTGCGCGATAAGCGTAAACTATAAAACAAACAGAGCATTGAAAGCGACTGATATTTCCAATCCAGAGTATTTCCACAAGGTGGTGGACTGCCAGTATGCTTGCCCGGCGCATACGCCAGTGCCTGAGTATATTCGCCTGATTGCGGCGGAGCGTTACACCGAGGCGTATATGGTCAACTGGGAATCGAATGTGTTTCCGGGGGTGTTGGGCCGTACCTGCGACCGCCCCTGCGAGCCCGCCTGCCGCCGCGGCCGCATCGAGGAAGAACCCGTGGCTATCTGCCGCCTGAAGCGTGTTGCAGCGGATAATAAGGGCGACGTGACAAGCTATTTTCCTGATATTCCAGTAGTTAAAAATGGTAAAAAAATTGCATTGATTGGTGGTGGACCCGCCTCACTTACCGTGGCGCGCGATTTGGCACCTTTGGGCTACGAAATCCATTTGTACGACGACCAGGCACTCGGCGGCGGCATGATGCGCAGCCAGATTCCGGCCTTTCGATTGCCCGAATCGGTTCTAAATGAGGAAGTTGGCTATATTTTGAACATGGGCATTCATACGCATTTTAAAACGTATGTATCCAGCATGAGGGAAATTTTGGAACAGGATTACGACGCGATTTTTGTGGGTACGGGCGCGCCCAAAGGTGGCGACTTGCCCAAGCTGCCCGGCCGCTGGGACGCCCCGAAAAATATCCATATCGGCATCGAATGGCTGGCGAATGTGGCTTTCGAGCATATTCACAGCATTGGCAAAAAGGTAATTGTGCTGGGCGGTGGCAATACGGCTATGGATTGCTGCCGGACCTCGCGGCGCTTGGGCGGTGAGCAAGTGACGGTGGTGGTGCGCAGCCCTTTCAAAGATATGAAAGCTTCGCCCTGGGAAATCGAGGATGCAATGCGCGAGGATATTCCTATTCTTAACAATATGCCGCCGAAGGAATTTGTGGTGGAAAATGGTCAATTGAAAGGCGTGATTTTTGAAAAAGTAGAAGCCGTATATGACGAAAACGGGCGGCGCTCGCTCGTTCCTACCGGCGAACCGGATGTATTCATCGAAGCGGACGACGTGATCATCGCTATCGGGCAAGACAATGCCTTTCCCTGGGTGGAGCGCGATTTGGGTATCGAATTTGGTAAGTGGGAACTGCCAGTGCTCGATAGTGTGACCTTCCAGTCCACGCTGCCAAAGGTCTTTTTTGGTGGCGACTCGGCATTTGGACCCAAAAATGTCATCACGGCGGTGGCGCATGGGCATCAGGCCGCTATTTCGATTGATTTATTTTGCCAGGGCGAAAGCGTACACCAGCGGCCCGCACCGTTTACTAATTTGGTGAGCCAGAAAATGGGTATCCACGAATGGGCGTATGATAGCTATGTAACGACGGATTTGCGCTACAAAGTGCCACACGCCGACAAGTATATCTCGTTGAAAGACAGAAAGATGGAAGTAGAATTGGGCTTTAATCCAGACACCGGATTCAAAGAAGCCCAGCGCTGCCTCAATTGTGACGTACAAACGGTTTTCAATACGAGCCGCTGCATTGAATGCGATGCTTGTGTGGACATTTGCCCCACTTCTTGCATCACTTTTACCAATAATGGCGAAGAAAGCGAACTCAGATTGCGCCTCAGCGCGCCCGCTTTGAACCTCGAACAGGATCTATACGTATCGGATACGCTGCCCACCGGCCGGGTAATGGTCAAAGACGAAGACGTCTGCCTGCATTGTGGCTTGTGCGCGGAACGCTGCCCTACGGCGGCCTGGGATATGCAGCAATTTTTATACTCGGTTACAAAAGCAGGAAATCCATGCAGCATCTTACAGGAACCAATGACTTTGTAGTGCGTTTTGCCAACGTAAATGGCACCGGCTCGGCGAGCGCCAACGACTTGTTTTCCAAAGCGATTTTCCGAATGGGCATTCCGGTCACGGCGAAAAATATTTTCCCGTCCAACATTCAGGGGCTGCCTACTTGGTTTGAAGTGCGCATCAGCGAAAAAGGCTACCTCGGGCGGCGCGACGGCATTGACATCATGGTTTGCGTGAATCCACAAAGTATGGCAAAAGATGTAAAAGCTGTAAAATCTGGCGGTTATTTTATTTATGACAGCACTAAACCATTACATAAAGAGTACATAAGGGAAGATTTACATTACATCGGCATTCCGATGACGGAAATTTGTAATCAGCATTTTCAGGATCCGCGCGTGCGGCAGTTGCTGAAAAACATTGTGTATGTGGGTGGTCTGGCCACTTTGCTCGAAATAGAAGAAGCGGTGCTGAAAGGTATCATTGCCGACCAGTTTAAAAAGAAAGAAAAACTCATTGCACCCAATTTTAAAGCATTAGAACTGGGAATGCAATATGTGAAAGATCATTATGCGTATCCACTTGATTTAAAGGTAGAAAGACGCGATTTGGTCGGCGATAAAATTGTAATTGACGGCAATACGGCCTGTGGCTTAGGCGCGATTTACGGCGGGGCGACCGTCGCTGCTTGGTATCCGATTACGCCTTCTACCTCGTTAGTGCAGGCTTTTGAAAAATATGCGAATAAACTGCGCATAGACCCCGAAACCGGACGCAAGAACTTCGCCGTGGTGCAAGCTGAGGACGAATTAGCCGCCATTGGCATGGTGATTGGCGCGGCTTGGAATGGTGCCAGAGCATTTACGGCTACCAGCGGGCCGGGCGTTTCTTTGATGAATGAATTTTTGGGGCTAGCATATTTTGCTGAAATTCCAACGGTTTTGGTGGACGTACAACGCGGTGGCCCTTCTACCGGGATGCCCACGCGCACGCAGCAATCCGACATTACCCTCGCCGCTTATGCCTCGCACGGCGACACGAAACATGTGTTGCTTTTTCCGAGCAATCCGAAAGAATGTTTTGACCTTATGGCTGATGCCTTGGATTTAGCCGACCGCCTGCAAACGCCTATTATTGTAATGACCGACCTCGATTTGGGTATGAACGACCATCTTTCACCCCCTTTTGCCTGGGACGAAAATAGGAAATATGATATTGGAAAAGTATTGAGCGCCAATGATTTAGAAAAAATGGAGGTGTTCGGCCGCTATTTAGATTCGGATGGCGATGGCATTCCCTATCGCACCATTCCGGGCACGCACCCTACCAAAGGCTCGTATTTCACGCGGGGCACCTCGCGCGACGAATACGCCAAATACACCGAAGAAGGCGCGCCTTACGTACGCAATATGCAGCGCCTGCTCAAGAAATGGGAAACCGCCAAAACGCTCGTCCCCAAACCGGAATTTTATCAAACAAATAACGAAAGTCCGTATGGTTTAATCTTCTTTGGTACAACGACTTATGCCGCGCTCGAAGCCATGGATATGCTCGAAGCCGAAGGTATGGCCATGGACGCCATGCGGGTGCTGGCTTTTCCTTTCCAGGAAAGTGTGCGGGAATTTATTGAGCAGCACGAAAAGATTTTTGTCATCGAGCAAAATAGGGACGCGCAATTTCGGTCATTGTTAATTAGTGAATTAGAAATCAATCCAAAACAATTAATAAAAATATTAAATTATGATGGATTCCCCATTACAGCCGATTTTATACAAAAGGAAATTTTGAGTAAAATTGAACCAGTTGTTATTAAAAATAATGGGATGGTACATTGAGGGTTAGGAAGTTGAGAAGGTGGAGGAGGTTGAAAGGTTGATGAAGTTGAAGGGTTTAGTCCGCTCTGACGTGTTCGCTACCTCAGCACCTCAGCCTTTAAACCCTTTTAAAATCTATTGTCAAATGTCTATCGTCTAAAAGTCTCATAAAATGACATACATCAAGCCAAAATTCCGCCACCCAGCCCTGTCCAAAAACGTACTCGGCTATGAGAAACAAGACTACGAAGGTGCGATTTCCACGCTCTGCGGCGGCTGCGGGCACGACTCGATTAGCGGCGCTATTGTCCAAGCCTGTTTTGAACTAAATATCGAGCCGCACCGCCTTGCGAAGCTCTCTGGCATTGGCTGTTCATCCAAAACGCCGACGTATTTTCTGAGCAATTCGCACGGTTTCAACTCCGTCCACGGGCGGATGCCTTCGGTGGCCACCGGTGCCATTTTAGCGAATCGCAACCTCATTTACCTTGGTGTTTCTGGCGACGGAGACACCGCTTCCATCGGCATGGGGCAGTTTGTACACGCCATCCGGCGCAACCTGAACATGACCTATATCGTAATGAATAACGGCTGCTACGGCTTGACCAAAGGACAGGATTCTGCCACCACCGACATCGGCTCGATCAGCAAGTCTGGCGCAGCCAATCAGTTGCACCCCATTGACCTCGTGGGTATGGCTATTGAACTCGGCGCTTCGTTCGTAGCGCGCAGCTTTTCTGGCGACCGCACCCAGCTCATTCCTCTCATCAAAGCCGCCCTGTCGCACAAGGGGTTTGCCTTCATTGACGTGGTGTCGCCTTGCGTGACGTTTAATAACAATTTTGGCTCGACCAAATCCTACGACTATGTGCGCGCACACGTAGAAGCCACCGCCACCGTGGACTATATCCCTGAGAAAGAGGAAATTACAGTAGAATACGGCGCTGGTAAAACCGCTAATGTTGAATTGCACGATGGCTCGGTGATTCAATTGCACAAGCTTTCGCCTGACTGGAACCCGCTCGACCGCCGCTCCGCCCTGCGCCGCCTGCACAACGCGCAAGCCAAAGGCGAAATTCTCACCGGTTTGGTTTATGTCAATCCGCAGGGGCAGGATTTGCACGATCATCTGAAAACCACCGAAAAGCCACTCAATGCATTGAGAGAGAAAGAATTAGACCCCGGTCAAGCGGCTTTAGAAGCCATTAATGCGGAGCATCGTTAGTCCGTACCGGCGGCTTTAGCCGCCGTCCTCCGGCGCCAGCCGTATTTAGTTATACGTGTGCTGTGCAAGTTATTGGTTTCGGTTGTTTTTTATGTCGGCGACTGAAGTCGCCGGTACTGTGGGTGGTACGGGCGGCTTCAGCCGCCGCCCTGAGCCGTGTGTATCGGCGGCTTTAGCCGCCATTGCTTGGTATGTCGGCGACTGAAGTCGCCGCTACAAAGTATGTCGGCGATTGAAGTCGCCGCTACAAAGCGGGGTTACAATAAGAAAACGGCCAAGCCTGCCAGTCATTTACCAAGCCAGCATTTACTGGGTTGTTCAAAATATAGCGGATGATGTTACCCCATTCCCGCTCATTGCGCACATAATGATCGTAGCTATCTTTCATCCAAAAAGCACCTTCTCTGCCCAAGGCCTGATTCGCCAAGCGCGCCGAACCGCCCTTTATCAATCGCATGATTTCGTTTAGCTGTACATAGTTCAGTGGTGCGTCTTCCAAATAAACGTCTTCTGAGACCTTTAGCTGTTCCATGGTGTCCATAAGCAAATGCACATGATTGGGCATAATGCAGTACGCATGTAATTGGTACAATTGCCCATTGTATTGTTGCATACGATCTGCTACAATTGTTGCGATTTCCGGATGCGCTAAATAGCAACTTCCGTAAATTTTTGTATCTAATTGGTGCTCAAATTTGCCGAAATATCGCTTGCGTTCTTCCCGAATGCGGTCAGGCAAATTGGGTATATTTTGTGCTTTAAGCGCTTGGCACTTTTGTTCAAATTCGGTGCTCAGTTTTTGAATGATGTTAGTCGGCAAGGAGTCTGCCAATCGAAAAGTGACGAAGAAAGTAGCACCAATGGGTGCAAGGTGTGGTAATCTGTTTTTGTAAAATGTTTTCATCGTGTGTGAATTTTACTGGCGACTGAAGTCGCCTATACTATGTTGGCGACTGAAGTCGCCGGTACTTTTGTCACCCAAGTCAGGCTTCAGGTTGATAGATTTTTTTTCGTGAACTGGCTTGGCACTAAATTGACGACGATTGAACATTTTCTGGATGCGTGCGGTGGCTTTGGCGTCGTGCGGGCTGTTGGGGTGGTTATCCTGAAATTCGCGGTAAGCGGGGATGGTGTTTCGGCGGGTTGCCCGTTCCCAGGCTTCGGCTTCCTCGATATTGCGCTGTGCGTCAATGGCTTGTCGGCGTCCGGCTTTGGTATTATCCTGAGGCATAGTTCTGTACGGTGTTTACAATGCGGATTTTCTGCCCAAAGATAATAAAATTCAGCTAAAATGCACCGTTAGTCCGTACCGGCGGCTTCAGCTATTGAGGAGTCTTGGGAGGTTTCTTCTGTGGGGGCAGGGGCTTCCCATTCGATGCGCTTGTAAATGTCGCGCAGGGCAATGGTGCAGCCGATGCTGTACAGGGTCAACGTTGCTGCTAAGCCTTCGGCGACTGAGCGTTTCCAGAGGTTTTCGGCAGGATTTTGTAAATAAAGGGCTTCTACCAATGGCTTATCTTGCGCTATGAGCACATATTCGCGGAAAGCGGACAAGGTGGAGTAATAATTAAATTTTTCGCCCCGATCGTACGCTTCGGTGGACTCGGAGAGGACTTCTACAATCAGTAGCGGATTGAGCAATACATCTCGGCGGTCGGCATAAAATTCTGGCGTTTCGCATAGCACGGCCGCATCTGGATAGAGCGCCCGGCGTGCTGCTGGAATGAATATTTTCATATCACTGCTCAGTACATGGCAGTTTTTCTGGGCAGCATCCAACGCATTATTAATAGCGGTGATGACATTGCCACTAATGGCATTGTGATTGAATTTTCCTCCAGGCATTTCGATTCGTTTTCCGGCATGGAATTCGTGCTTGAGCACTGAAGTTTCCTCCAGCGCTAAGTACTCTTCCAGGGTATAAAGCCTTTCTAAAGCAGGTGCGAAAACAGTCATTTTAACACGATATTTCTACAAATATAACGAAAATTTCTGGCAAATTCAAGTTGTTTCAACTGCTTCCATTTGCTTAAAAATCCATCCGCTGTCGGGGGGCATTCATCCGGATGCCGCCGCCAAAATAATTGACGGTGTTGCTCAGCGCAGCATTAGCGCTATCCTTGCGCCGGTAGAAATAATGCAAATCAAGGAAAAGATTGTGCCGAAGTTGGTAGCTCACATCTAACCCCAACAGGCGAATATCGGCCGCGACGCCCTGCCCGATGAAGTTGCCATAATCCTGTACCCGCTCTATGTGTGGCAATAGGACATTGTTGCCCCAGTTTTCATTGCGACTATCTTCGCCGACCTGCGCCCCGACGACCCGTGCTTCGAGTGTAATGCGCGGCAGCGGCTGGTAGCGGGCCCGCAATACCACTTCACTAAAATTGGCACCCAAAGGATGCGCTAAGGGCTGATTGTAATGCGCATAACTCGCCGAGCTATCGCGGTGGGTGTAGGTGTAGGGCCGCACTAAGTTAAATTCTGCCTGCAAATCGAGGTGATTAATACCGAGGGCATCTATATATTTGGCGCCAGCTTGAAGACCCCATTTGTTGGCCCACCAACCATTGCGCTCTACGATCAACTCATTGAATTTAAACTCATCGAGCATGAATTGCCCATACAATTGTAGCCGTCGAAATAAATTCCAGCGGGCATCAGCACCAATCAGTACATTGTCAGGGCTGCCCAGCGCCTGCTCTACGGTGCGGTAGAATATAATCGGATTCAAATAATGCAATTCAAAATCATCATTGCGCGTAAAGACCACTGTTTCAAATAGTCCAATATTCAGATTTTTAGTCACATCAAAACTGAAGTGATGCGTAGCCATGTACTTTTTGGGCAGCAGCCCATCGCTTCGTCTTTGAGCTGGGCGCAGGGCCAATTCGGTAAAAAGATTTTGATAATGAAAACGCCAGACGTTCCAGTTGAGCTTGAAATACAGGTAGTTATTGCTAAAATCGCTGAGCAGTAAAGAGCGGTAGCCATTGCCAATGAAATGCCGGCCATAACCAAACTGCGCCCCGATGTGCCGGGTAAAATTGAAACCGAGATAGCCCTGCCCGTTCAGAAAATCGTAGGCTTGCCCATCGCCGAAAAGGCTGCTCTTGAAATCCTTGAACAAACCGTTGCCCGGCAGCGCCCGGTCGCGCATGATGCGCTCGTTCACATAGTCCGGAAAACGCGCTTGGGTTTCGAGGATGTTGAAAAAAAAGTACACCCGATCGTCCACGCCGGCGCGCAACTCCACACCCCGCTGATTGAAAAACAAGGGGCTATTCGCCTCATTGGTGCGGCTGGCCTGCAGATTCAAAACCGGATTTACTTTTAAATAAAAATGCCGGTCATTTACTTCCAGCATATTGGCCGGAGTTCTGTAAAAATATTTCATAAACGGGCGCTCGCTGCGCACATAGCGTACATCCTGCCGGCTGGCTTCTATCTGGGTGAGGGCACCTTGGCCGTCTATGCGTTCGCGTTGTCCAGCCAACGTAGTATGATATCGGGCGGGCACTAGCCATTCATTATTATCTTGAAAAATGTATATCAAATCAAGCCGGTCGCGCACCGACAAATTAACGTTGGTCATGGTGTCCAACTCCAAGGCATAGCGCGTAGCTGCGCCGCGTGCATAATACTTGAGCGAAGTGTGAAACGGCGGCCGTACCCCCGTTTTGATGGTCAGCCGGTCGAGGATGTGATAAGCTTCGTTGCCCAGAGGCAGCCCCGTGTCTTGGGCTTGCAGGCTTTTAGCGGCTATTAATATTAATATAATATTGACACAAAAAACAAGCAGATATGATGTCTTTTTTTGTAATTGTGTAAATTTTTTCATGGTTTATGATGGTTTGTTGGTCTGTTTGCTATTTACTACACCGGCTACTTATTTACTCAGCGAGACGTGTAGGTTCAATTGCACGGATTGCATAGCCTGCCGGGCGGGGTGCGGCCCAATGCTCGTATTGAAAAAATCCCAATAATATAACAAGCCGATGCGGTTGCCATTTTTGAGCGGATAGACCAATTCGGCGCGCGATTTTACATTTTGCAATTTGCCAAAAGAAACAAATGCACCGTCGGCAAAACCTTGAAAACTATCGTCGTCCGGCGGGGCGGCGTTCAGACCGCTGTAATTAGGGCGCAAGCCGAAGGTCAGCACCGGCACAATGACTTGCCAGTCGGCGTACCAATCGCGGCGAAACAGTCGAAAAGAGCGTTCGACCGAGGCGGCGGCTCCGGTTGAAAAAAACAGGTCGTAGAAGAAGTTGGAATTGATGAGCGATTGATGCTGCCGAAAACTTCCCCAGTTGGTCACAGCGCCACCGACGCGCCATTGCCAGCGGGCTTCTTCCGGGCTGATGCGATGCAAATACACACTATTGATGGTGTAGCTGTAATTGTCGGTAGTACGGCCGCTGCGCTCGGCGGAGGTTTCTCCCAGCCAGAACAGTGCGTCCATGCGATGCAGCCCACGTTGTCCGCGTATTTCCATGCCCGCGTGCAGGGCGAGTTGGAAACCATCATATAACAAAGGCGACATAGCTTGGTCGCGCAGGGTTTGCAAAGCACCGCCACCGCCCAATTTTAGGTGAAAGGCATCGCGTGGCTTGGCATCTTCCTGGGCAAATGCTGCCGTGCTGAGCAGATACAGCATACAAAGTAGCAAGTTCTGGCGCATAATGTTCGTCTTTTCTGTAAAAATAGTCCGCTTTTGCAGAATGACAAAAGTAATTTTACGAAATGGGCGTGACAAATAGTTGCTAAAACTCGCTTTTGAAATGAAATTGCACCTCAGGGTGGTTTTCCTGTGCCATCTGAAGCGTCCAGGCGCTTTCGGCGAGGAAAACTAAGTTGCCGTGCTTGTCGCGGGCTAAGTCTCTTTTGCGGCGTTCCATGAATTCGGCGAGGGCTTTTTTATCATCGCAGCTTACCCAGCAGGCCTTGTGCAGGTTGACGGGTTCGTAGGTGCAGGCGGCGCCATACTCGTGCTCCATGCGGTATTGAATGACATCAAATTGTAGCGCACCTACCGTACCGATAATCTTACGATTATTGGTTTCGCGGGTGAATAACTGCGCGACGCCTTCGTCCATGAGTTGTTCTAATCCTTTGTTGAATTGCTTGGCTTTCAGTGGGTTAGCGTTGTTGACATAACGAAATTGCTCCGGCGAAAAACTCGGAATGCCCTTGAAATGCAGCACTTCGCCTTCGGTAACGGTATCGCCGATTTTAAAATTGCCGGAATCGTACAAACCGATTACATCGCCGGGATAGGCTTCTTCCACGAGGGTTTTCTTTTCCGCCATGAAGGAAGTCGGATTAGCGAATTTCATATTCTTGCCCTGCCGCACGTGCAGGTAGTTGGTGTTGCGTTGGAAAGTGCCCGAGCATACCCGCAAAAAGGCAATACGGTCGCGGTGGTTGGGGTCCATATTGGCGTGAATTTTGAAGACAAAACCGGTGAATTTATCTTCATCGGGGCGCACTGGCCGCTCTTCGGTGACGCGGGGTAGCGGGGTGGGCGCAATGTCCACAAAGCAGTCCAATAGCTCACGGACGCCAAAATTATTGACCGCTGAGCCGAAGAATACAGGCGATAGATTGCCATCGAGATAGTCCTGATGATTGAAAGTAGGATAGACTTCCTCGATGATGGTCACTTCGTCGCGTAGTTCTTGTGCGGCGCGCGCGCCGACGTGCTTTTCGAGTTCCGGGCTGCTCAGGTCACTTATTTCGATGGTATCATCGGTATCCTGCTTGCTGTGTGGCCGGAAGAGCACCAACTTTTTTTCATACATACTGTACACACCCTGAAAGCGTTGTCCCATACCAATCGGCCAGCTCAGCGGGCGCACCGTCAGTCCGAGTTTGGATTCTACTTCGTCGAGCAAATCGAAACCGTCAAGCCCTTCGCGGTCTAATTTATTGATAAAAACGATGATGGGCGTCTTGCGCATGCGGCATACCTCAACCAATTTTTCGGTTTGGGTCTCTACGCCTTTGGCTACGTCAATGACCACAATCACGCTGTCCACGGCGGTGAGTGTCCGGTAGGTATCTTCGGCAAAATCTTGGTGCCCTGGTGTATCTAAAATATTGATTTTTAAACCTTTGTATTCAAATGCCATTACAGAAGTAGCCACCGAGATGCCCCGCTGGCGTTCGATTTCCATAAAGTCGGAAGTGGCGCTTTTCTTTATTTTGTTCGATTTCACTGCACCGGCCACTTGAATGGCTCCTCCGAAAAGCAGCAGTTTTTCGGTGAGGGTGGTTTTGCCGGCGTCGGGGTGACTGACAATTCCGAAAGTCTTGCGGCGATTGAGTTCTTCTTTAAATCCCATTTTGCAATTTGCACATTATAGCGGTTGTAAAAAGTAACCACCGAAATTGAAAACGCAAAAGTAAGGATTTTCAGCCAATATCCGGCAGGCAATTCTTTTACCATTCCAAACGATTGAGCACCACTTTTCCGTTGTTGATAATCAAAATGGGGTCGTAAATGGTATTGAGTTGCTGTAAGGGATTGCGCTCGGTGACCAAAATATCGGCTTCCATGCCGGGGGCAATTTTGCCGGTGCGATTGTCAATGTAGAGCAATTCTGCGGCAAGCGAGGTAGCCGCCTGAACGACTTGCAGCGGCGAAAGCCCTGCGCCCGCGAGTTCTTCCATTTCTTGAGCTAACCGCAGGGTACTGTTAGCACCATAACCTGTATCGGTAGCGGCCACGATTTTCACGCCGATTTTGTTGGCTTTGCCTACCATTTCGCGCATACGCGGCACCATGAAGCGCCCGCGAATGTTAAGCCCGGGATGGTTATAATCACCGGTTGGTACGGTCAGGTCGGTCACCACGGCCATGGTTGGTACGAGGTAAGTGCCTTTTTCCTTCATCAGTTGCAGGGTTTCCTCGCTGAGGTAGGTGCCATGCTCAATGCTGCGCACTCCGGCCAGCACGGCTGCTCGTCCGCCTTCATCGCCGTGGGCATGGGCGGCTACGGGTACTTTGGCGCGTGCACCTGTTTCTACCAGCGCCCGTAGTTGGGCTTCGTCGTAGTAAGGTTCGCGGGGGTCGGTATCGGGTGAGCCGGCCCGGGCGGTGGCATTCACTTTGAGCCAATCCACCTGGTGGTCAATCATTACCTGAGCCATACGACGCACTGCTTCGGCATCGTGCACACCGGGTTTGAGCAGGTCTGCCATGTGCGGCGCATCCATAAAAAAACCGGGGTCGGGTGTGTGGCGCACGTGGTAGCCAGCGGCCAGCATTTCGGGGGCTTCGAGTACGCCCTGCTTGCCGAGTTCGCGCATACCTACATCGGTGAAATGCGCTACGCCCATGCTGCGCGCGGTAGTCACGCCCGACATAAGTGCGCGTTTGGCTTCTTCAAGCGTGCGAATGTGTACATGCGCGTCAATCAGACCGGGCATCAGATAGCGGCCTTTTAGGTCTAATACAGTAGCGCCAGCAGGCAGCGGGCTGCGCTCGGTACGGATGCTTTGGATTTTTCCATCTGACAGCACCAGCGTAGCGTTTTCGAGTACGCGGTCGGTCACGCCGTCCACTACATTAGCATTAATGATGACGATGGTTTCGCTTTGCGCAAAAGAAAAAGTGGTGCAAAAAAGCAGCAGCAGGGTATTGAGGTGTTGCATTGGGTAGAGGTGTTTGATTATAAGCAATAAGTAATGGGATGTTATCAATTGTTAATTATCAATTGTAGTTGTTAATCAGTAGGCTATGTTTTTACGCTTGAAATAATTATGTCTGGGGAATTAAAATTATCAAGATTTAAGTTATGCACAATCATTAATCTGCCTCCTCTTCCTCAACTTCGGGGGGCGGAAATATTACTTTATGATACAAATCTTTTAATGTTACATCATAACCGGCAATGCGCACCGCCGCTTCCATATTTTGATGACCCGTGTAAAGCCAAGTATTAGAGCCAGGGGCCTGCCGTTCGTAGAGCGATACGAAAGGTTTTTTCTGAGAAATCAGTACGTACTGTTGCAAACTGGCAATGGTCTGGTAGCATTCCCATTTATAAAATTTGTCGAATCGTTGCGTCGAATCGGAATTTACTTCTATTAATACCGTCGGATTAAGCGTGGCGTCCATTTTGCCCTTGTAATTATACAATTCGTGCGTGTCGGCAATGATTAACCCATCCGGATAATAGACTTTATTGCAATCAGGCACGTACAGCATACGGGTTTCGGTGAATATTTCACTTTGTTGCTCAAGGAATAACATATCAAAAATTCGATTCAAATTTCTGACAATTCGATTGTGGTTAATAGATGTATAACTCATAGGGCGTATTTTTCCGTTGAGGTATTCGTGCCGAATTGGGGCATTGTACTCCATTTCGAAATAGGCCTCAAGGCTGATGTGCTTAATAGTACTGGCGGTCATAGCGCTGATATTTTATTCAAAATAACGCATTTTTTGGCACATTTACAAGATGAAAGGTAGAATGATTGAGGGGGAAGCGGCAGACTCCTCCCCCTCGTTTTGGGTTCGATTAATTCATACGAATAGGCTCATACGTTTTGAACAGGGAATACTGTGCGGCTTCAACCTGCTTTTGATACGCGGCAAAGTCGGTAGCGAAAAATGCATTTACTTTAGTAATAATATCGCTGAGTTTCTGCTGCGCGGTTGACATCATGCGCTGTGCGGCCTGCGTGGGCGCGCCGTCGCCAGCATTGAGATACGAAAAAGTGCGGAACAGATAGCTGTTCAGGTTGTCACTGGAACGCACGATACCCTTCTGATTGTCGGGGTCCATGAAAAGATTTTCCATTGCTACTAAAGAATCCTGCAAGGCCTTGCCTTTGGCGCTGATGTCCTTTTTTACAGCATCGTCGGCATTGCTCAGCGCATCATTGACCGATTTGATGGTTTTCTGTGCCTCACGGATGCGGTCGAACGCAAGGGTAGCCGTACCGATGGTTTTATAGAATGCCTGTACCGCTTCGAGCTTGGCTTTGCGGTCGGTCATCGGAATATCAAGGCGCGGGTCGCCATGCACCGTGAGCAGGGTAGAATCTTTGTGTTCGCCAAAGCTGACCACTATTTTGTACTTGCCGGGCAATACCTCTGCGCCGCCAGGCAGGTCGGCATCGGGGCGCTGCTCCTGCCGCGAAGGGAAGCGCACGCCATCGTAGCGCATATCCCAATAGATACGGTTCATGCCAGTGTCCACAGCAGTTGAGAAATTGCGTACCGCATTACCTGTTTCATCAAAAATAGCAACTTTCACGCGCTGGTCGCCACCGCTGCGGCCGCCTCTGCGGGCTGGGGTAGCGTCGGTTTGAGTAGTTGCGGCTGCCGGTTTGTCTGTTTTTCCTACCCAAAGTGCAATAGCAGCGTTGCGCGGTTTGCTTTCGCCAGTGAAAATATCATCGGCGATGAAGTGCGTACCGAGGTACGAGCGATAGTTGGCCTGATAGGCGTCGGGGGCTTCAAAAACTTTGAAAGCTTGCTGTAAGGTTTGGCCTTTGGCGCGTGCCAATTCCCGGAAAGGGCGAAGGTCGTCTAAAATCCAAATGGCGCGGCCGAAAGTGCCCACAATCAGGTCGTGCTCGCGGGGGTGAATTTTCATATCTGCTACGGGCACCGAAGGGAAGTCGTTCATCCACTTGTTCCAGTTGGCACCGCCGTCAATGCTGAAATACAGGCCATAATCTGTGCCCAACCAGAGCAGCTTCGGCTCTACGGGGTCTTGCACGATGCTGAGGGCATAGCCTTGCACCTTTTTTTCGTCCACAATGCGGGTGAAGGTCTGCCCGAAATTGGTGGTGTGAAAGACCATCGGGCGCCAGTCGTTGCGGCGATAGTCATTGACTACTACAAAAGCCTCGCCAGCATTTTTTGCGGATACTTCGATGTAGGGAATCCAGCTACCAGGCTTCACGCCGGGCAGTTTGCTGCTCAGGTTGGTCCAGGTGCGGCCGCCGTCGCGGGTGAGTTGCAGATTGCCATCGTCGGTGCCAACCCAGATCACGTTTTCGTCCGCTGGACTGGGCAAAATGGCGAGGATGGTGGTGTGGTTTTCCGCGCCGGTGATGTCGAAGGTCAAGCCACCGGTTTTAGCACTTTCGGCTTGTTTTTGCTGGTCGTTGGTGGTCAGGTCGGGCGAGATGATTTCCCAGGTTTGCCCGCAGTCCATGCTTTTGTGTACAAATTGGCTACCGTAGTAAATTCCGCAATTGTGGAAGGGATTTTGCGCGAAAGCGGCATTCCAATTGAAACGCAACTCAACCGCAGGATCGGGGTGCGTAGGGCGAATGGTGCGGCTGCGGCCGGTTTTGGTGTCAATGTAGCCAATATTGCCCCCTTGCGACATGGCATACACGTAACGGTTGTCGTCCGGTCGGAAACCCACATCAAAACCATCGCCAAAAAACACTTCTTGCCAGTCGTAGTTGAGAATGCCGCCCTGCTTCCACGCGGTGTTTGGGCCTACCCACGAGCCATTATCCTGCATACCGCCGCCTACATTGTAGGGGTAGTCCATGTCGTAGTTGATGTGATAGAATTGCCCCACGGGTAGGTTCTCGGCGAACATCCAGTTTTGGCCGCCGTCGCGCGAGATGTACAAACCGCCGTCGTTGCCATCAATCATATAATTCGGGTTTTCCGGATGCATCCAGAAGGCGTGGTGGTCGAGGTGTACTTTGGAATTATTGATAAAAGGCTCGAAGGTTTTGCCGCCGTCTTCACTTTTAGAAACACCAGAATAGAGGTTGAAAATGCGATTTTCGTTGCTCGGATCCACGTAAATTTCGTGATAGTAAAAGGGGCGATTGCTCACCAAACGGTCGTTAATATTCACTTTTTGCCACTTCTCGCCGCCATCGGTGCTTTTGTACAGGTTGTTGTCTTTCGCTTCTACGAGCGCGTACACGATGTTTGGTTTGGAAGGTGCAATCGCCAGACCAATGCGGCCCAAATCGCCTTCGGGCAGACCATCGGCGCTGGTACGCTTAGCCCAGGTTTCGCCGCCATCATAGCTCACATAGACGCCTGAGCCTTTGCCGCCAGACGTAAAAGCCCAGGGTTTGCGCTCGTATTCCCACATGGCTGCAATGAGTTTGTTGGGATTTTTAGGATCTACAACCAATTCGGCGCAACCGGTTTTATCATTGATATACAGTACTTTACGCCAAGTTTTGCCGCCGTCGGTAGTTTTAAAAACGCCCCGCTCTTCGTTGGGGCCCCAGGCGGAGCCGTGCCCAGCTACGAATACTACGTCGGGGTTGTCGCGGTGGATGATGATGCGGTGAATGGTTCTGCTGTTGCTAAGGCCCATGTGCTTCCAAGTCTTACCGCCGTCAATCGTTTTGAAAATGCCCTCGCCGCTGTTTTGCGAGTTGCGCGGGTTGCCTTCGCCTGTGCCGACCCATATTTCATTGGGGTTGCGTTGATTGATAGCGATGGCGCCAATGGCTTGCAGCGGTTGATCATCGAAAATGGGCTCCCAGCGGATGCCGCCGCTCGTGGATTTCCAGACGCCCCCAGAGGCCGAGCCAGCGTAAATGATGTCAGGATTGCTCAAATCCACGTCAATGGCCGTGATGCGGCCGCTCATGCCCGCCGGGCCGATGTTGCGGATTTTCAAGCCTTTAAGCTGCGTAGCGTCCACTTTCTGGGCAATACTTTCCGTGCAGAAAGCAACCAGCAGGACAAGAAAAGCGAGTATGATTTTGTGATTCATGTAGTAGGAAATTATTAATTGTTAATTGCTGATGATTAAATTATTATACTGCATTTACAAACAATAACGAGTAGTTTTCTATTTTAAAAGGCAGCATTAAGGTCGCTATTGAACGGAGCTTAGCCAACCAAGCCTTATTAATTGACCAATTGCACGATTGTTTTTTTCCCTGCAACATCGCTTTATAGCAAATATTTGCAACTTTTATTTCGCTTGTTAGTGTTTTTTGATAAAATCGTATCATATTTCAATAAAATTGTAAAGGCATTCGGTAGTCTTAGGGCTTATCTTTGCCTAACTTTTCACAAAAAACACAGCGATATGCACATTTCATGGCAGGGCGTTTATCCCGCAATTACCACTAAATTCACCGCCGACGGCGCGTTGGATATTGCAGCCTTTTTACACAATATCCAAGCGCAACTCGACGCGGGCATTGACGGACTCATCATCGGCGGCTCGCTGGGCGAGTCCAGCACTATTACGCACGAAGAGCGCATCGAGCTGCTACGGGCTACCCTCGATTTCGTGCAAGGCAATATTCCGATTTTGATTAATATCGCCGAAGGCTCAACACGCAATGCCGTAAAACTGGCCCAACTTGCACAGCAGAACGGGGCACATGGACTCATGCTGCTGCCGCCTATGATGTACAAACCGACCGACCGCGAGACAACCGATTTTTTCAAAGCAGTGGCTTCTGAAACCGATTTGCCAATTTTAATTTATAATAATCCGGTGGATTATAAGATTGAGGTAAAGCTTGATATGTTTGAAGAATTATTAAAATATGATAACATTCAAGCCGTCAAGGAAAGCACCCGTGATGTGTCGAACGTTACGCGTATTATCAATCGTTTTGGCACGCGCCTGAAGACCCTCTGTGGCGTGGACACGCTGGCTTTAGAGAGCCTGCTCATGGGCGCTGATGGCTGGGTGGCGGGTCTCGTGGCGGCCTTCCCGCGCGAAACGGTAGCGATTTATCGCTTAGCCAAAGCCGGTAAAATTGCAGAAGCAGTGGCTATTCACCGCTGGTTTTTGCCCATTTTAGAGCTGGATATTCACCCGCAGTTGGTGCAAAATATTAAATTAGCCGAAGTAATGACCGGGCTGGGCACTGAGTTTGTGCGTGCACCGCGTCAGCCTTTGACGGGCACGGAGCGAGAGCAGGTGCTGGATATCCTAAGAGCTGGCTTAGCGGTGCGTCCTGAGCTACCAGATTATTTAAACTTGTAAAAAGTTATTCACTTTTTAGCGGTGTTATTATAATTGTATCACAATCACTACTAAATAACGAATAGCACAATAACCTTTTATAATGCTTACACAAAACATCATTGGCTACGAATTATCATCGGCGGGCACCGAAACCATCAGCGGCTTCAATCCGGCAACGCAGGAAAGCCTGCCCGGCGCGTTTGCGGTAGCTACCGAAGCGGAAGTAGCGCAAGCCATGCAAAAGGCACAGTCCGCTTGGCGTGTATATCGCCAGGTGTCGGGGCAGCAGCGGGGCGTTTTTCTAAGGGCTATTGCCGAAGCTATTGAAAACCAAGGAGATACCTTAGTGCAGCGGGCCATAGCCGAATCCGGTTTGCCGGAAGGCAGAATACTCGGCGAGCGCGGGCGTACCTGTGGGCAGTTGCGCTTGTTTGCTCAACTGGTAGAAGAAGGCTCTTGGGTGGAAGCGACCATTGACCGGGCGCAACCCAACCGCACTCCTGCACCCAAGCCCGACATTCGCAAAATGTTGGTAGCAGTGGGGCCGGTGGTGGTGTTCACGGCGAGCAATTTTCCGTTGGCGTTTTCCACGGCTGGCGGCGATACCGCTTCGGCGCTGGCGGCCGGCTGCCCAGTGATTGTAAAAGCGCACGAGTCGCACCCGGGCACGAACGCGTTGGTAGCTGATGCCATTCGGCAAGCGGCGCAGCAAACCGGCATGCCCGATGGCGTTTTTTCTACTTTGTACGGTCGCGGCTTTTGGCTTGGCGAAACACTTGTGCAGCACCCGTTGACCCGGGCAGTGGCCTTTACTGGCTCGCATCGCGGCGGCCGAGCATTGTTTGATTTGGCGAATCAACGCCCCGAACCTATTCCGGTTTTTGCTGAAATGGGCAGCGTGAATCCGATTTTCCTGCTGCCGGAGCGCTTGAAAAAAGATGCCGATGCATTGGCGGCCCAAATTGCCGCTTCGGTCAATCTCGGCGCGGGACAGTTTTGTACCAATCCTGGATTATTGGTCTGCATCGAAAATGCGGATACGCCTCATTTTATAAGGGCTTTGCAAACAGCTTTCGCGGCGCAGCCCGCGCTGACTATGCTCAATCCGGGTATTCATCGCAATTATACACAGCACAAAAACGCTATGCTGGGCATCGCCGAAGTAGCTACTGAATTTGCGGCAAGCGAGGCTCAGGAAACCCTAAACGCGCCACCGGCCGTGGCCTCGGTATCCGCGCAAGATTTCTTGGCGAATCCGCGTTTGCAAGAGGAAATATTTGGGCCGTTTTCTTTGTTGGTAAAATGTAAAAACCAAATGGAAATGGAGCAGGTCGCCGCAGCCTTGCAGGGGCAATTGACGGCGACTGTGATGGGCGAAGCCGCAGAAATACTGGCGTATCCAACACTATTGCAATACTTGCAGGAGAAAGTTGGGCGCTTGATTTTCAATGGCGTACCCACGGGCGTGGAGGTTGGTCATGCGATGCAGCACGGCGGCCCGTATCCGGCTACCACCGACAGCCGTTTTACTTCGGTGGGCACCAGTGCTATTAAGCGCTTTGCTCGCCCGATTGCGTTTCAGGATTGCCCTGATAATTTATTGCCGGAAGCACTACGTGATAGCAATTCATTGAAAATCAGTTGAATAGAAAATTTAGGAATAAGAATTGTTTAGTAAATATTACTTAAAATAATTAAAAAGCCGATAAAATCACTAAATACATCATGTATTGGTGAATGGATACATTTACTTTATGAAAAAAACCTTCTTTTGCATAGATGCGCACACCTGTGGCAATCCGGTGCGGCTCGTAGCAGCCGGCGGGCCGGCGCTCAAGGGCGATAATATGAGTGAAAAACGGCTCGATTTTTTACAACACCACGACTGGATTCGCAAGGGCTTGATGTTTGAACCTCGCGGCCATGATATGATGTCGGGCAGTATTTTATACCCGCCGAGCGACCCAGCTAATGATATTGGCATTTTATTTATCGAAACCAGCGGCTGCCTGCCCATGTGCGGCCACGGCACCATTGGCACTGTGACCATCATGATTGAGGAGGGTTTGGTACAGCCCAAAAATCCGGGTACATTAAGATTAGAAACGCCTGCCGGTTTGGTGAAAGTTATTTACCAACAAGTAAATAATAAAGTAAAATCGGTGTGCCTGACGAATATTGCATCGTTTTTATATAAAGAAAACTTAGAAGTGGAATGCCCTGATTTGGGTATTATTACAGTGGATGTAGCTTACGGCGGCAATTTTTATGCTATTGTAGATCCGCAGAAAAACTTTCCGGGTTTGGAATATTATACCGCTGGCGACTTGATTCGCTGGAGCCCGGTGCTCCGAAAGCGCCTCAATGAATTATACGAATTTCAGCATCCAACCGATGAAAAAATTAGTGGTTTGAGCCATATACTCTGGACGGGCAAAACCCTCGCGCCCAACGCGCACGCGCGCAATGCGGTGTTTTATGGCGATAAGGCGATTGACCGCTCGCCTTGTGGCACGGGCACTTCGGCGCGCATGGCGCAATGGTTTGCGCAGGGCAAGCTCACGGTCGGCGATGCGTTTGTGCACGAGAGCATTATCGGCAGCCAATTTGTGGGCACGGTAGCGTCCGAAACGACTTGCGGCGGTTTTCCGGCCATTATTCCGAGTATTGAAGGCTGGGCAAAAATTACAGGTTATAATCATATTATTATTGATGCGGAGGATGATCCTTATGCACATGGTTTTCAGGTTATTTAATGGGTGATTAGGTGATGGGTGATAGGTTATAATAATTGTTTGGCATGAAAAGTCGTAAGGTTATGAATATCAAAGGTTTGAAATAATTTCAGATAATAAGTAACAATGTTCGATTGCTTATTTGATAGCTGTGTTATTATACTGTTTTTGAATAAAAAAAGGTGTATTTATATGTAATAAGTAAGTTCTCTTTCGATTCTTTTTGATATACTTTGAAAATTATGAACATACATATTATAGGTGGAGGTGTAGCGGGGCTTTGTACTGCCTGGTATTTGCGACAAGCGGGTTTTGAGGTGACGGTGCTGGATCAGGGCGACCTGATGGACGGCTGTTCGCATGGCAATGCGGGCATGATTGTGCCCAGCCATTTTATTCCAATGGCGGCTCCGGGCGTTATTACGCAGGGCATTCGCTGGATGTTTAATTCAAAGAGCCCTTTTTACATCAAGCCGCGTTTGAATGCTGAATTATTACAATGGTTGTGGCAATTTTATCGTTCGTGTACCCCGGAAAACGTGCGTGAGGCCATGCCGGTGCTACGCGATTTTAATAATTTGAGCAAGAAATTATATCATAATTTTGCTCAAACCGATGGTTTTGATTTTGATTATGAAGCGCGTGGTTTATTGATGTTATGTAAAAATCCGAAAACATTACACGAAGAGGCGGAAGTAGCGGAAAAAGCCCATGCACTTGGTCTGGAAGCCAAAGTGTTGAATGCGAGCGAAGTACAACAGTTAGAGGCGAATATAAAATTGGATGTAACGGGCGGCGTTTTTTACCCCGGCGATGCGCATTTATATTCTAATAAATTTATGACCCAACTGAAAACGGCTTTGCGCAATAGCGGCGTCGTTTTGCTTTCGCATAAAAAAGTAAATGGATTTGAAACTACCAACGGTCGGATTAATAAAATTTTATTAGCCAATAACGAACAACTAAATGTTGAACACGTAGTGCTGGCAGCCGGTTCCTGGTCGGCGAAAGTATTGAAAATGCTGGGCATTCGCTTGCTGATGCAAGACGGCAAAGGCTATTCCATTACCCTTGAGCACCCTGTTATCAAACCATTATATCCCACTATTTTGCTCGAAGCGAGAGTAGCCATCACCCCGATGGGTAGCGATTTGCGCATTGGTGGTACGCTGGAAATCAGCAACTTATCTACAAAAATCAATCCTGCGCGTCTGGCGGGCATCCTCGAATCGGTTCCGCAGTACTATCCCGAGCTCAAGCCGGCGATGCCACCTTTGGATACCGTCTGGCATGGTTTTCGGCCCTGCACCCCCGACGGGCTACCTTATATCGGGCGCTCTGAAAAATTTGCCAACCTTACTTACGCCACTGGGCATGCCATGATGGGTATGAGCCTGGGGCCCGCCACCGGCAAACTGGTGACGGAAATGATACAAAACCAAAAGCCTTCGATTGATGTGCGTTTGTTTCGACCGGAACGGTTCGGATGAGCGGTAGAGTAGTGGCAAAGGTGCGTTTTGGAGGGTACACGGCGCTGTTTGCAAAAAAAACAACTGAAAAATCCTTAGAAAAGAAATTTTTCGGAAATTTTTTTCTTTTTTTCCAAACTATTGTTACTTTTGACAAGTGTAAAAAATACACTTAAAAACAAAAATGAAGCAAACGGGTAGTTCCCGGTTTTTAAAAAACGCTGAAACCCGAAAAGCATGAGCTACGTAATTGGCATAGATTACGGAACAGATTCGGTGCGCTCGTTGATTGTAGATACACAAAGCGGCACCGAGATAGCGAGCGGAGTTTTTTACTACCCGCGCTGGCAAAAAGGGCTGTATTGCAATCCTGCGCGCAACCAGTTCAGGCAGCATCCATTAGATTATGTAGAAGGCATAGAGATCGTGGTGCAGCAAGCACTGGCGACAGCTCCGGCCGGTAGTGCCGAACAGATTAAAGGCATTGCAATAGACACCACCGGCTCCACGCCGGTAGCAGTGGATAAAACAGGCACCCCTTTAGCGCTATTGCCGCAGTTTGCCGAGCATCCGCACGCCATGTTCCTTCTTTGGAAAGACCATACCGCCATCCGCGAAGCCGCAGAAATTAACGATTTGTGTGGGCGTTGGCCGATTGACTACAGCCGATACGCGGGCGGGGTTTACTCTTCGGAATGGTTTTGGGCAAAAATACTACACACGCTGCGCGTGGACGCAGCCGTTCGGCAGGCCGCCTACTCTTGGGTAGAGCACTGCGACTGGATACCTTTCTTACTCACAGGCGGTACAGATGTCCATCAAATGAAGCGCAGCCGATGTGCGGCCGGGCACAAAGCGCTTTGGCACAAAGATTTCGATGGCTTGCCGCCAAATGATTTCTGGATAGCGCTCGATCCGCTTCTCGACGGCTTGCGCACACGCCTTTTTTCCGAGACCTATACTTCTGACGAACCCGCAGGCACCCTGTCACCAGAGTGGGCGGAGCGTCTGGGCTTGTCGCCGTCCGTTATCGTCGGCGTGGGCGCTTTCGATGCGCACATGGGCGCGGTAGGCGGGCAAATAGAGCCTTACCATCTGAGTAAGGTCATGGGCACTTCTACCTGCGATATGCTTGTGGCGCCGCTGTCGGAAGTTAGTACGCACGTAGTGAAGGGCATTTGCGGGCAGGTAGAGGGCTCCGTCATTCCCGGTATGCTGGGATTGGAGGCCGGGCAATCTGCTTTTGGCGATGTGTACGCTTGGTTTACGCAATTATTATCTTGGCCTTTACAGCATTTGGTAGCCGCCAGCCCACTGCTGGATGCCGCCACTGCCCAGCGGGTAGCCGCAGAAGCCACCGACCGCTTGTTGGCAGAGCTAAGCGCCGCCGCTGCCGAAATTGAGCCAGGTGCGGATGGGATTATCGCTTTGGACTGGCTGAATGGGCGCCGCACACCCGACGCCAGCCAGGTATTGAAAGGCGCGATTGCCGGTTTGCAATTGGCCAGCGATGCACCGCGTGTGTTCCGGGCTTTGGTAGAAGCTACTTGCTTTGGTGCGCGCAAGATTATTGATCGTTTTGTGGCTGAAGGTATCCCCATTGAAGGCGTGATAGGGCTGGGCGGCGTAGCCAAAAAATCGCCGTTGGTAATGCAGATAATGGCGGATGTGCTAAATCGCCCGATACGAATTGCCCGCTCCGAGCAGACCTGTGCGCTGGGCGCAGCAATGTTTGCAGCGGTGGCCGCTGGCGTGCATCCTACAGTAGAAATGGCTATGCAAACCATGGGTTCTGGTTTTGATGCGACTTATGTTCCAGATGCCGTGGCCGCAGCGAAGTATGATCTTATTTATCAAAAATACGCCGAACTGGGAGAAAAAATCGAGGATTTTACCTTGTCGAGCTTGGTTTTGGAATCTCATTGAGTAATAAAATGGGTTGTAAGTAATGGGGCACGGTTACTTGTTATTTGTTATTTTGGAATGTTATAAATTTGATAATCAGTGGTTTATGTGTTTTGCGTATTAAGAATAATTACGTCCCGGCGCTTAATGAAAATTTTCAATGGCTGATATATGAATAAGTATCAATTTATAAAAGAAGCTGCCTATGAGGCGAATATACAATTACCGCGTCTGGGATTGGTAGTTTTTACCTTTGGTAATGTAAGTGTGGCCGACCACGATAAGGGCGTTTTTGCCATCAAGCCTTCGGGTATGCCCTACGAGCAATTGCACCCCGAAAATATGGTCATTGTGGACTTCGACGGGCAAGTGGTGGCAGGCAATCTGCGCCCTTCCTCCGATACCAAAACCCACGCGGTGCTATACCGGCACTGGGAAAAAATTGGTGCCGTCGCGCATACCCATTCTACCTACGCTACTGCTTGGGCACAAACCCAGCTTGATATACCGATATTGGGCACCACACACGCCGATCACCTCACAGTGGATGTGCCCTGCGCGCCACCGATGAGCGATGATATGATACAAGGCGATTATGAATACGAAACGGGATTTCAAATATTACATGATTTTGAGCGCCGCGGCTACAATTATGAAGAAGTAGAAATGATTTTGCTGGGCAATCACGCACCGTTTACTTGGGGAAAGACCGCCGAAAAAGCAGTTTATAATAGTGCCGTGCTGGAAGAAATTGCCAGAATGGCATACCTAACCTGCACAATCCGGCCCGAGGCACCGCGCCTGAAAGCCGCTTTGATACAGAAGCATTACGAACGAAAGCACGGCAAGCACGCTTACTACGGGCAGCAATGAAAACCTGCGTAGGCGGTGTTTTTTGCAAAACTGTTCTGCTAATCAGCAAACTTTGCCGGGTACAACCGCTATTTTGTGCACAAAAAACGACATGGAAATCAAAGGATTTATTTTTGACATGGATGGTACAATGGTGGACAATATGATGGTGCATCATCGGGCATGGCAGCGAAAACTGGCTGCGCTGGGATTGGAAATGACTTTGGCCGAAGTAAAGGCTTCGGTGCATGGAGTAAATGAAGAGATTATCGAGCGATTGTTTGGCGACCGGTTTTCACCGCAGGAGCGCCACCGCATTGCCTATGAAAAAGAAGCAGAGTACCGCCAGATTTTTCTGCCAGAATTGAAATTGCTGGATGGGCTGCCAGATTTTTTGCAAGAGGCACAGGCGGCTGGACTTACGCTGAGCATTGCCACCGCGGCTCCGGCCGAGAATGTAGATTTTGTTCTGGACGAGTTGAACATTCGCCATTTTTTCACGGCAGTGGTGCACGCTGGGCATGTGACGAAAGGAAAACCCGACCCGGAGGTTTTACAAAAAGCAGCTGCGGGCATGCAATTGCCACTGAATCAGTGTGTTGTATTTGAAGATAGTCCCACGGGCGCAGAGACTGCCTATCGGGCTGGCTGCCCCGCATGGATTGTCACCACAACGCACACGCCGGAGGAGTTTAGTCATTTTCCGAATGTGCGCGGATTTTTGCAGGACTTCACCCAGCTCAGCATAGCGCAAATATACGATGGATTTTAAAGTTTTTTAATTCTTATAATTATGGAAACCAGCATTTTACAAAATGGTTTTAATTTAAAATCTACAGAAACAAACAAATATCATCAAACAAATACCCAATTGGTCATGATTAAGAATTTGCAAAAACTGGAAGTTTGGTTTGTTACAGGAAGTCAGCATCTGTATGGATCTGAAATACTACAACAAGTGACCGACCACGCTCTGGCGATTGCCAAAGCATTGGATACGGAGCAAAAGATACCCGTTTCGATTATTTTCAAACCTGTTTTGACTACTCCGGAAAGCATTTACCAGCTTTGTATGGAGGCACAGGCCAATGAGCGTTGCATCGGGCTGATTTGCTGGATGCACACTTTTTCGCCAGCCAAAATGTGGATTCGCGGGCTGAAAATATTGCAAAAACCTTTGCTACATCTGCATACGCAGTACAATCGGGATATCCCCTGGGCTTCGATTGATATGAATTTTATGAACCTCAACCAGTCGGCGCACGGCGATCGGGAGTTTGGTTTCATCGGCACGCGCATGCGTATGAATCGAAAGGTAATTGCCGGTCATTGGCAGGACCCGGAGGTAGTCGAGCGGATTAATATCTGGAGCCGGGCGGCAGCCGGCTGGCACGATTGGCAGGGCGCTAAATTTGCACGTCTCGGCGACAATATGCGCCAAGTAGCCGTCACGGAAGGCGATAAGGTAGAAGCCGAAATGCAATTTGGCTATTCGGTGAATGGCTATGGCATCGGTGATTTGGTAGCTCATATAGATCGGGTGGGCGGTAGCCAAGTGGATGAACTCGTACACCTATATGAGGATCAATATGAACTGGTGCCTACGCTGCGCAAAGGCGGCGCTCAACATACGGCCCTGCGCGAGGCGGCTCGCATAGAGGCGGGCCTGCGGCAGTTTTTGCAAGAAGGTGATTTTAAAGGATTTACCAATACTTTTGAAGATTTGCATGGGCTTACCCAATTGCCAGGTATCGCCGTGCAACGCCTGATGAACGAAGGGTATGGTTTTGGTGCGGAAGGCGACTGGAAAACCGCAGCACTCGTACGCGCTATGAAGGTAATGGCTGCCGGCCTGCCAGGCGGTAACTCATTTATGGAAGATTATACGTATCATTTTCACCCCGACGGCATGGCCGTGCTGGGAGCGCACATGCTCGAAATCTGCGAGGGCATCGCTATGGGCAAGCCGCGCTGTGAAATACACCCCTTAGGTATTGGTGGCAAAGCCGATCCGGTTCGCCTCGTTTTTGGTGTAGCTCCGGGCCCTGCGCTCAACGCTTCCATCATTGATATGGGCAATCGTTTTCGCCTGTTAGTCAATGAAGTAGAAGCCATCAAGCCCGAAGCCGACCTGCCAAAACTGCCGGTAGCACGTGTGCTCTGGCGCTGCAAGCCCGATTTGAAAACCGCCGCTACCGCTTGGATATTAGCGGGCGGTGCGCACCATACCTGCTACAGCCAGAACTTGTCGGCCGAGCATCTGGAAGATTTTTCGGCTATGGCCGGCATTGAGTATATAACTATTAACGACCGCACCGAGCTGTACGCATTCAAAAATGAATTGCGCTGGAATGAATTGTATTATCATTGGATGTAAGTATTCTGGACATTATTATTAAAAAAACATAAAAAACGGATTATCAATAGGTAGATGATAGACGATAGATGCCAGACTTTTAGATGCCAGATGCCAGACAGACATCAAACTGTGCACCGTTTGTCCCATCAACCTTTTTCAACCCTATCCCAAATAACAAGCAACAATGCCCCATTACTCAATTATAATAAAATTTTGCTTTTTAATGATTTGAATAATAATTTTTCATTTCTAAACCACTTTGATGCACCTGAAATAAAATGGTATGAAACAACTATTGCCTTTCGTCACCCTGTTTTTATTGGTCTGTAACGCCTGTAAGAATACACCAACAACAGATGAGGCACCTGCCTTTGCCATTACAAAAAAGCCTTTTGGCAAGGTGGACAACGCGGACATTACGCTTTACAAGCTAGCACACGCGAATGGTTTTTCGGTGGAAATTATGAATTATGGCGCCGCAATTGTATCCATTATTACTCCGGATAAAAACGGACAACCGGGCGACGTGGTGCTTGGGTTTGATAACTTAGACGACTATGTAAAGCCCGGCAATCCTTACATTGGCGGTATCGTGGGGCGCTATGCCAATCGAATTGCTCAGGCACAATTTTCGCTCGAAGGACAAACCTACCAACTGGCTGCCAATGACAATGGTCACTCATTGCACGGCGGGCTGCGCGGCTTCGATAAGGTGGTCTGGAGTGCTACCGAACAACGCACCGACACTTCCGCTATGCTGACGCTGCGCTACACCAGCCCAGACGGCGAGGAAGGTTACCCTGGCAATTTACAGGTAACTGTAACATATATCGTGACTAATGACTATGCATTGAGAATTGATTATCAGGCTATTGTTGACAAAGCTACCCCCGTTAATCTGACCAATCACGCCTATTTCAATCTTGCAGCCGGACAGGCGCTTGATATACTCGGTCATGAGTTGCACCTCAATGCCTACCAATACACCCCGGTGGACGCCACGCTAATACCTACCGGAGAACTGCGGCCAGTGACCGGCGGCCCCATGGATTTTACGACTGCCAAACCGATCGGAAAGGAAATAGCTATGACGGCCGGTGGCTACGATCATAATTTTGTGCTGAACAAGCAACCAGAGCAGGAGCTGAGTTTGGCAGCGACGCTGTACGAGCCTGGCAGTGGAAGATTTATGGAAATGTACACCACCGAGCCTGCGGTGCAGTTTTACTCTGGCAATTTTTTAAACGGTATGTTGCGCGGCAAAAATGATGAAGTTTATACGCTCAACTACGGGCTTTGCTTAGAGGCGCAGCATTATCCCGATTCGCCCAATCAGCCTAACTTTCCGAATACGATTTTGCGCCCGGGCGAGACGTATCGCCAAACCACCGTGTACCGTTTTGCGGTGAGACCTGAGTGACCATCCCCAAAAACGCTTGAGGCGAATACTCCAACCCCGAAGACTACTTAAATTTATTTAATATTTTGATTACCAATAATTTGTGATTTAATTACAAGTGGCCACTGGCCACCTGCTCTATTGATTGTTTTTTTTATCGCAGAAGCAGATTTTGTAAACTAAAAATTACATAAAATATTGATAATGAAAGGTTTTGAAACACTCGATTGGATTGTCATCGGCGCTTATTTCGTCGTTTTGCTGGGTATTGCACTGTGGGTAATTACGCGGCGACAAAAAAATACGGAGGACTATTTCCTCGCTGGGCGCAATATCGGCTGGTTTATTGTTGGCACTTCCATCTTTGCTTCCAATATTGGTTCTGAGCATATCGTGGGGCTGGCCGGAGCCGGAGCTGGCGGCAAAATTCCGATGCTTATTTACGAAATACAGGGCTGGCTGATTATCACGCTGGGCTGGGTGTTTCTACCTTTTTATATTCGTAGCGGCGTTTTCACGATGCCAGAATTTTTAGAGCGCCGTTTCAACGCTAATACCCGCTGGTTTTTGAGCATTTTTTCCCTGCTGGCTTATGTACTGACCAAAGTATCCGTCACTGTTTATGCTGGCGGCATTGTGATTGCCTCATTACTCGGCATTGACTTTTGGTTTGGTGCTTTGGCCACCATTGTGCTCACCGGTATGTACACCGTGATGGGCGGTATGCGGGCGGTGGTTTATACTGAGGCGCTGCAAGCGGTGGTATTAGTAATAGGTGCAGCGGTGCTTTCCGTCATTGGCTTGAATGCCGTGGGCGGCTGGAGCGGTATGCGCGAGGCGCTCGAACCGAACTATCTGAATATGTGGCGACCACTATCTGACCCTGATTTTCCATGGCTCAGTCTGGTAATTACAAGCACCGTAGCCGGCACCTGGTATTGGTGCACCGACCAGTACATTGTACAAAGGGCCTTGGCCGCGCGCAATATCACACAAGGGCGACGCGGCACTATCTTCGGTGGCTTGCTGAAGCTTTTGCCAGTGTTTCTATTCATGGTGCCTGGCATGGTAGCATTGGCCTTAAAAAACAGAGGCGAGTTGGACTGGGACACACCCGACCAAGCTTTTGCTACTTTGCTCATGGATAAGATGCCCGTGGGGCTGCGAGGGCTTGTGGCTGCTGGTTTGCTGGCTGCTTTAATGAGTTCTTTGGCTTCGGTTTTCAATTCCTGCTCTACGTTGTTCACCGTTGATATTTATAAAAAACTTCGGCCGCTCACCCCAGAGATTAAACTGCTACGAGTGGGGCGCATCGCCACCGGTATTGTGGTGATACTTGGCATCGCTTGGATACCTATTATGCAAAATATTTCAGGAGTTTTGTACGAATATTTACAATCGGTACAATCTTACATCGCGCCACCTATTACTGCCGTTTTTCTGCTGGGCATTTTTTCCAAACGCATCAATAGCCATGGTGCTATGGCCACCTTAATAGCAGGTTTGACGGTGGCTGCTACACGGTTGGTGCTGGAGCTGAGCCGCGCGCGGCTTAATCCCGATGGCATCTTACACGCAATTGGTAATATGAATTTTCTAACTTTTGCCGCTTGGTTTTTCCTGTTTTCTATCGTGTTATGCATTGTCGTGAGCCTGCTTACGCCTGCGCCTGCCCCAGCCCAAATCCAGGGCTTAACCTTCGGGACGCTTTCGCCGGAACAACGCGCCGCTAATCGGGCCAGCTATAATAAATGGGACGTGTTTTTCTCGTTGCTTATTATTGCTATTGTAGTGTATATAATGCTGATTTTCAGAGGTTAAGTAAATGGGGCGTTGTTATTTGGGAATGGGTTAATAGGGGAATAGGGTTTAAAAGTTGAAAGGTTGAGTTGAGCGGTTGAGTGCCCTGTACTAAAGTCTGGCATCTGGCATCTAAAAATCTGGTATCTATCGTCTATCATCTACCTATTGATAATCAGTTGTTTATTTGTTTTTTGTACTAAAAATAATTATGTCCGGCAGTTAATATTTATTTTATTCATTTTATAATGATGCTATTATGAAATTAAAGCAATTGTTTTTTTCACTGTTACTGATTTGGACAACCATCACGCTTGGTGCGCAGTCTGGGCCAAGTCTTGCTGATTATAAAAGAGCAGACCGTTTTCAGCGGGACTACTTTCGCAGTAAGGTGCACAATGTACAAATTACGCCCAATTGGTTTGCCGATTCCACCGGA
The DNA here is from genome assembly GCA_937872385.1 of uncultured Saprospiraceae bacterium. Classification (GTDB taxonomy): domain Bacteria; phylum Bacteroidota; class Bacteroidia; order Chitinophagales; family Saprospiraceae; genus JADJNW01. The sequence continues at coordinate 58,304 of CALMSO010000005.1, read as the reverse complement.
TTTTGGTACGAAATTGCAGGCAAAGACACCCGAACTTTTCGGCGAGTAGATTTTCCTATCTTAGAATCCCAACCGGCTTTTGATCACGAAAAACTGGCCGCCGCCTTACAAAAGAGCTTTGACCTCCAGGTTGCTGCTACCAATTTGCCATTGCGCAATCTGACTTTCAAGGGAAAGGATACGTTAGAATTTCGAATCGAGGAGCAGGGGTACAGCGTATCGCTCAAGACGTTTGCGGCAAGCAAAAAAACGCCGGAAAGCCGCCCCGCGCGCAATGAATTTGAAGTGCAATCGCCCGATGGTAAATGGATAGCATTCAGTCGGGATTATAACTTGTACCTCCGTTCTACGGTCACTGGCGAAGAAACACCACTGAGCCAGAACGGACAAAAAGGCTATGAATACGCCAGTTATTATGGCTGGGGCGACATTATAGAAGGCGAAAATGGCACACGCCCTCGGCGCTTCACGGCTACATGGTCGCCAGATTCCAAAATGATTCTGACCTCCATTTGCGATACCCGCGTGGCCCAAAAAATGTACCTCCTCGACTGGTCGGTGGATACCCTGTACCGGCCAAAATTGCTGGGCTACTATCGCGGCTCGCCGGGCGACTCGACCGTTGTGTATATCAAACCGGTGCTTTTTGAGGTAGAAAACCGCCATGAAATAGCAGTAGATATCCAACCTTTGCCGCATTTTGCGTCGGTTTCCTTGCGTTGGTTAGGCAACGATCGCTTAGTTGGGCATTATTGGCAAAGAGGTTATAAACAATTGAACTTTGTGCAAGTGGAGGCCGCGTCTGGTGCTGTAAAAAACCTGTACACCGAAGCCAGCGCTACCAGTGTCAATAATGCATTTTATGTGTTTCGGCTGCTAGAAAAAGCTGGAAAAATCCTTTTTACTTCTGAGCAGAGCGGCTGGAACCACCTTTATTTATTAGACATTCCTAGCGGCCAATGTACGCAGCTCACACGCGGAGAATTTATGGTGAACGACCTCGTTTTTGTGGACGAACAGCGCCAGCGAATCTATTTTACCGCTATGGGCAAAGAACCTGGGCGCAATATTTATCTACAACAACTGTATCAGATAGATTTTGCCGGAAAAGAAACACAACTGCTAACCCCAGAAAATGCACATCATATCGTGCAGTTTTCGCCAGATGGCCGCTATTTTGTAGATAACTATTCCACCGTGACGCAAGCTACGGTTACTGTTTTGCGCAGCACGGACAACAGGCAGGCGCGGATAGAATTGGCCAAAGCCGACGCTACCGAACTGTTTGCTATGGGTTGGCGGGCGCCGGAGACCTACATCGTGCCAGGTGCCGATGGAGAAAGCCCGGTGTATTGTGCTATTTGGAAGCCCACAAATTTTGATCCGGCTCGCTCGTATCCGATTATTGAAAGCGTTTATACCGGGCCGTTTACGTTTCGCTACCCGAGGTCTTTTGCTCAGGGGCTGGTAGGCAACCATCAAGCGCTGGCGGAGCTGGGTTTTGTGGTCATCACCATAGATGGGCGCGGCTCGGCTGGGCGCTCGAAGGCTTTTCGCGATTATTCTTACAAACGCCTCGGATTCTCGCTGGAAGATCATGTTTTTGCCATCCGCACCTTAGCGCAGCAGCATTCCTGGCTCGACGCAGGCCGCGTGGGCATTTTTGGGCATTCTGCTGGCGGGTATGATGCAGCGCGCGCGCTTTTGCAATACCATGATTTGTATAAAGTAGCGGTGTCTTCCGCCGGCGACCACGACCATCGGATGGAAAAAGCCTGGTGGCCCGAAATGTACATGGGCTGGCCAGTGGATTCGGCGTATCATTTACAATCTAATATCACTATGGCTGCCAATTTGCAAGGCAAACTACTATTGGTGCACGGCGGCATTGATGAAAATGTCAATCCTTCTGCTACTTTCAAGTTGAGCGAGGCGCTGATCAAAGCCAATAAAGACTTTGACCTGTTGATTATACCCAGTCAGCGGCACGGATTTGGCGGCTTGTATAATGATTATTTCAACAAAAAGCGGATGAATTATTTTGTCGAGCATTTGCTTGGCGCAATACCCATCTGGGATTATGAAAATTGATTTATAAAATCCTTGTTTCAAATTTAAATAACTGAAAATCAGTTATCTGAATTTTAAAAGCGATGCAAAAAAAACTATGGTTGTTTTGTATTATAATGCTGCAACTGCCGCTCATGCCATTTGCACAAACACTAACGCTGGCCGCCGACCAGCCCGGTGCACCGATTCAATCTACTATGTGGGGCGTCTTTTTTGAAGACATTAACTTTGGTGCGGACGGAGGTTTGTACGCCGAATTGGTTAAAAATCGCTCCTTTGAATTTTATAAACCGCTCATGGGTTGGACTTCGGTAAGCCAGGGCAGCGCGAAAGGCGACTGGTCAATTATTCGCCGAGGCGAGCAATACACTGAGAATCCAACCTTTCTGCGCATTATGGCTCAAGCCACCAATGGGGCTTATGGTTTTAGCAACGAGGGTTTTCGCGGCATGGGCGTGCGTGAAGGGCATCGCTACCGGTTTTCGGTGTGGGCGCGGCAGAAGAGCGGCGCTGCGCTAAAAATGCGCGTGGCATTAGTGGATACGCTGGGGCGCGAAATCGGCGGCGCTCAGCTTGATGGCTTTACCAAAGATTGGCAGCAGCACGAAGTATCTTTCACCTGCCAGGCCACCCAGGCGCGTGCACGGCTGCAGGTATGGCTCGAAGGCGAAGGCACCTTGGATGTGGATATGGTGTCTTTGTTTCCGCACGATACTTGGAAAAACCGCCCCAATGGGCTACGCGCAGATTTAGTACAAATGATTGCAGATTTACAACCCGGTTTCGTTCGGTTTCCGGGTGGCTGCGTGGTAGAAGGACGCGAATTGGACATGCGCTATCAATGGAAAAAGACGGTCGGGCCAATCGAAAAGCGCACGCAAATTGTCAACCGCTGGAATACGGAGTTTAGCTATCGTCCTGCCCCGGATTATTTTCAGAGCTTCGGGGTGGGTTTTTTTGAATATTTTCAGTTGGCAGCCGACCTCGGCGCCGAGCCTTTGCCCATTATCAACTGCGGGATGGCCTGTCAGTTCAATACCAAAGAACTTGTGCCGATGGACGAACTGAGCCCCTACATTCAGGATGCGCTCGATTTGATTGAATTTGCTAATGGCTCGGTAGAAACGACCTGGGGGCGGCTGCGCGCGGAAATGGGGCATCCGGAGCCATTTCATTTGAAATACCTCGGCATAGGCAATGAGCAATGGGGCGAGCAGTACGTGGAGCGCTTTCGGGCTTTTGCAGAGGCATTGGGCGCAGCGCATCCGGAAATAACCTTAGTGGGCGGCTCTGGGCCTTACAACCGGGGGGAGTGGTTTGATTATCTCTGGTCGGAGTTCGGTCAGATGGGGGTTGCGCTAATTGACGAGCATTACTACGCGCCGCCAAAATGGTTTATGGACAACGCTGGGCGTTATGACACTTACGACCGCAAGGGCCCCAGGGTTTTTGCTGGCGAATTTGCAGCGCATGGCCCCGATAATCCGGAGCCAACCTCCCGTAATACCTGGCTAAGCGCCTTGGCCGAAGCGGCTTTTATGACCGGCCTGGAGAGAAATGCCGACCTCGTGCACCTGTCGTCTTATGCGCCTTTGCTCGCGCACGTGGAGGCCTGGCAGTGGCGGCCCGATTTGATTTGGTTTGACAATCTGGAGGTGGTGGGTACCCCCAATTATTATGTGCAAAAGATTTTTTCTACTAATCGCGGGACGCATGTGTTGCCCTTATTGAGTGCGGGCGCACCATTGACGGGGCAAGACAGTCTGTACGCCAGTGCTGTACTGGATGAGCCTGAGCAAGAGGTGATTATCAAATTGGTCAATACTGCCGGTCAGCGCAAGCAAGTTGAAATTCAGGTGCAGGGTACCAGTTTTGCTGGGCAGGTTGCTACCGGTCAGGTACTTTCGGCGGAGGAACCTTTGTTGTACAATACATTGGCTGCCCCGCAGCGCATTTATCCGCAGGAGCAGCACTGGCCCGTACAAGCAAATCAGCTGAGTATAGAAATAGCGCCACACACCTTGCTGGTAGCTAAAGTGCGCATCAGTGGAGGGTAGGCTGAGCTATGTCGTAAGCGCTTTTCATAAAAGGCTGATATATTTGGGCAAAAAAAATTTGCTTTTTTCAATCTTAGCCTTTTGCTTTAAAAATAAAATTCTGTTTCGCTGGTGATTTAACGTTTTTTGCGTAAGTGGGCGAAAAAAAATTCGATAAAATTTGCTCCATTTAGGATTAAATTCCCTATTATTGTGATAATAAGTGTAAAAAATACATTTAAAATTGAAACGAACCGACACCTTTTACCTAATCACTAATTCCTACAAGTATGAAACTGAGTCGAACTAAAATGGCGATGCATGTGCTTAGCAAATTTGCCTTGGGGCTTTTCGCAAGCTTGCTACTGGCGGGAAGCGCCTATGCACAAACTACAGTATCCGGTCGGGTAGCTTCTGAAGAAGGCGAGCCTTTACCGGGAGTGAATATTTTGTTCAAGGGAACCGGTACCGGAACCATTACCGATGTAGATGGAAGTTATACAATTTCAATGCCGGGAACAGCTACAACGCTTGTTTTTTCGTACATTGGCTACAAGAGCCAAGAAGTAGAAATAGGCAATCGCACGACCATAGATGTGGTGCTGGAATCTGATTTTCAGAACCTCGAACAAGTTGTAGTGATTGGCTACGGTACACAGCGCAAAGCAGACGTAACGACGGCCGTGGCCAGCGTCAAACCCGAAGAATTTGTGCCTGGTGCCGTGCGCAACGTAGGCGAATTGCTGCGGGGCAAAGTGGCTGGTCTCAGTCTGAGTACACCCTCCGGCGATCCTGAGGCGAACACCGAAATCCTGCTGCGGGGTATTACCTCCATTTTTGGCTCCTCTGAGCCGTTGGTACTTATTGATGGCTACCCCGGCAACCTAAACGTTATTTCGCCCAACGACATTGAGTCGGTGGAAGTACTCAAAGACGCTTCTGCCTCAGCCATTTATGGTACGCGGGGCAAAAACGGTGTCATCCTGATTTCGACCAAGAAAGCCAGGGGTATAATGGACCCCGTGATCGAGTATTCTACTTATATAGCGACCGACCGCTTTTTGCGTACCGCTGACTTTATGGATGCCACGGACGTGCGCAACGCTATTGCGAGAGGCGTCATTACGCCTGCCTACGATTTTGGTACAGCAACCAATTGGCTGGACGAGATTACGCGTGTACCTTTCAACCAGTTTCACAACCTCTCTTTCCGAGCCGGAACCGGCAAAACCCGCTATACGGCCAATGCCAGCTATCAGGATGCAGAAGGCATTTTTATAGGCTCTGACAACCGCGAATTCAAGCTGCGCATGGATATTGACCACTATTTTATAAAAGACAAGCTGAAAGCCAATGTCAATGTTTTGAAAGGTTTGCAAAATTATGGGCCCTTTAGCAATGGAATCTATCGGCAAGCGCTCATTCGCAACCCAACGGATGGCGTAGTGGATGAAAACGGCAACTGGATAGAGCGTATTGACCAGTTTCAATACGAAAACCCGGTGTCTTTGCTGCGCGAAAGACGGGCAGACAACAGTGTGGACTGGACTTGGCTGACCGGCTCTTTATCCTATTTCCCGGTGAACGGGCTGGAGTTGAAAATTGTCGGTTCGCAACACCAAACCCTGACCAACAATGGCATTTATCAGACAATGAACCACATTTCTACCGTGCGCGACGGGCGCAATGGCTTAGCTACGGTTTCTCATGCCAATACCACAGAGCATTTTCTTGACCTTACAGCCGACTATGCCGTGCGTTTCAATCAGCACCGCATCACAGCTTTGGCGGGTTATAGTTATATTGACTTGATCAACAGCGGTTTTTCGATAACTAATTACGATTTCCCGACCGATTTATTCTCTTATCACAGCATCCAGCAGGGCAATGCCATTCGCAACAACCTGCCAGGGTCGGGCATTAATAGTTATAAAAACGACTGGAAACTAATCGGCTTCTTCGGCCGCCTCGGCTATGGCTTTGCCGACAAGTACAACATCTTAGCCAGTGTGCGTTATGAGGGGTCTTCCCGTTTTGGTGCCGACCGGAAATGGGGGCTTTTCCCTTCGCTTTCTGCCGGATGGACCATCAGCAACGAGCCTTTTTTCAAGGATATAGCGGCCATTACCAATCTGAAAATCCGCGGTGGCTATGGCCGCACGGGGTCTATTTCTACCAATCCCTACCAATCGCTCATTCGTTATTCTTTCAGTGCTACACAGTTTTATTTCAATGGAACCGAATGGGTGAACATACTCAATCCGGTAGCCAACCCGAATCCTAATCTTGGTTGGGAAGTGAATACCGAATATAATCTTGGCGTTGATTTTGCCTTTTTCAAAGGTAGAATGTTCGGTAGCCTCGACCTCTATGACCGCACGCTCGAAGACCTGGCGTTCAGCTTTCCGGTGCCGGTGCCCCCCAATCTTGTAGGCACAACCGTGGCCAATGCTGCCCGCATGACCAACCGAGGGATGGAGCTGGCGCTCAGCTATGTAGTGGCTGACAAAGGTAAGTTTGAGTGGACCACCAATATGAATTATTCAAGAAACGACAACCGCCTGGCGGGCATTTCGAGCGATGATTTTAAACTCGAGAACGATTTCTTCTTCGCTGGCGGCACCGGCGACCCCATCCAGTTGAGCACACACAAACTGGAAGTGGGACGCCCAGTTGGCGACTTTTTCGGCTACAAAAGCGTAGGTATTGTTAATAACCCTTCCGACCCGACCCGCGATGGTACCTGGCTCATAGAAAGTGCCAATGGCGAACTGAAATCCATCGTAGATGCCAACCCGAACGATCGCCAAATATTGGGCAACGGCTTACCGCAATGGTATTTGGCTTTCAACAATTACTTCCGCTACGGCGCTTTCGATCTGAACGTGACCATGCGCGGCGCTTTCGATTATCAGATATTGAATTTCCAGCGAATGTTTTATGAAAATCCGCTCATCGTTTACAATCGCCTGAACAGCGCCTTTGATGAAATTGACGGCAAACTGCTGAGAAGCCCGCAGTCTTACGTCAGTCATTATATAGAAGATGGCGACTTTTTCAAAATTGATAACGTAACGCTGGGCTATACTTTCCGTACTTCCCAAGCGGGTGCGGTGAAGAGTGCCAGAGCCTATGTGGCCGCATCCAATCTCGCTGTGATTACTGCCTACCAAGGGCTTGATCCTGAAGTAAGCCGTACGGGCCTCGCACCCGGCAACGACGGCCGCGATAAGTATCCGACTATGAGAACTTTCACCCTCGGACTGGATTTAAGATTTTAAAACTAAATAAAACAACAAGCCATGAAGTATATTAAAATCACCTTTTTAGCGATCAGTATGCTTTGGATCGGTGCCTGCACTGACTTGAGCGAGTCGCCTTATGATCTCATTACAGAAGATCAATTGGCCGCCAATCCTGCTTTTCAAGCTGCGCTCACAGCTCCTGTTTACACCCGTCTTACCGATGTATTGTATGGTTGGCACGGCTTTTTTGACCTACAGGAAGAATGTTCTGATGTAATTGTAACGCCCGCCCGCCCCAATGGCTGGGTGGATGGCGGTACGTACCGGGCCCTGCACGCGCATACCTGGAATGCCTTTCAGTCGCAGCCCAATTCGCTTTGGAACCGCACTTATGGCGCGCTAAATATCCTCAACGGCGCTATTTTGAATAATAAAAGAGGCGGTAACGACCAAACGGTATCCGAATTGCGGGCGCTTAGAACGCTGTATTACTATTTTTTGCTCGATAATTTTGGCAATGTGCCCATCGTCACCGAAGCAGATGTAGAGGCTGGTAACAGAACGCCGCAGCAACAGACCAGAGCTGAAGTATTCAACTTTATTGAATCGGAGCTTAAAACTGTAATGCCCGACCTCGCCACCGAAAAAGTGTACGGCCGTATGAATCGTTGGGCTGCCAAAATGATTTTAGCCAAAATTTATCTCAACGCAGAGGTGTATCTGGGTACGCCCCGCTGGAATGACGCTATCAGCGAAGTGGACGACATTATCCAGAGCGGTTTGTTTCAGTTAGAACCGAATTATCATCGCAACTTTATCACCGAAAACGAAAATTCAACAGAGCAGATTTTCTCAGTAATTTATGACGAGCGGAGAGCCGGCTGGTTTCATTATCACTGGAAAACCCTGCACCCGGCCAGCGCCGCTACTTACAATCTTGGCACATCGCCTTGGGGCGGTAGCTGCGGCATCCCCCAATTTATTGATACCTACGACCAAGACGACGACCGCCGCAACATCTGGATCAGCGGACCGCAGTTTTCCAGTACCGGGGCACCAGTTTTCAACTCAATGGATCCTAACTTGCGCACTGTACAACTCGACTACCAAAACGTGCTGGGCAGTGTAGATGGCACCAAAGAATTTGAAGGCTATCGCGTAGGGAAGTATGAAATTAAGGTGGGCACTATTGGGCCGCTTAGCAACGACGTGCCGCTGTTCCGCTATGCAGATGCACTGATGATCAAGGCGGAATGTCTGCTACGTACTGGCCGAGCCGCCGAGGCCGCTGCCATCGTAACGCAGGTGCGCCAGCGCTCTTTTCCGAACAATCCGGAGAAAGCAACCGTCACCGGCGCCGAATTGATGCAAGGCAGCCGTTATAACTACGGCACTTACAAAGACGGCGAAGTGATAGCACCGGAAGGAGGCAATGATATTCCATTTGGTCGCTTTCTGGACGAATTGGGCTATGAATTTGCAGCAGAATTTCATCGCCGGCAAGATCTGATTCGCTTTGGCGTATTCACTCGCAAATCATGGCTGAGCCATGTACCCAACGGCAACCATCGCACCATTTTTGCTATACCGCAATCGGCAATGGACGCCAATCCGAACCTGAGACAAAATCCGGGTTATTAATCCGATTTTGCGGATATGATAATACTACGCCTTCCTATTTATAACGCCGAGGGCGTAGTATTACTGTTTTTACACTAAGTTATTTACCTTGTTTACAAATTCTGATGCATAAACAACAGTGCCGGAATTCATTGTAATATGTGTAACATGAAGTGTACGTAGTGCAGATTTTTTTTATAGTGCCGAATGGGTTTTATATAAAATGTGCTTGGTTAAAGAACTTATTACTCGCTTTTTATTATGTAAAAATCAGAAACAAGCATTAAAAAAGACACTATAAATAACCCAACTTTTTACCTGATTACATTGAAAGCATTATTGTTTGAATTAAAAAAACTTTTTTCAGAACCTATAAATTTCAGCATTATGAAAATCAAATACAGCCAGTTGATCGTTTTGTTCTGGGTGCTTTGCCTCAGCAGCGGTGGGCTGTTTGCCCAAACCGAATCTTATCAGGATTATCCCATTACACCGGTGCCGTTTTCCAAAGTAACTATCGGCGACAAGTTCTGGGCGAAAAAAATCAAAACGAATCATGATGTAACCATCCCGATTGCGTATCAAAAAAGCTTAGAAACCGGCCGAATTGATAATTTTATCATAGCGGGCGGGCAAAAAGAAGGGCAATTTTGCTCTGAATACCCATTTGATGATACGGATATTTACAAAATAATCGAGGCAGCGAGTTATTCTATTCAAATATTTCCTGATAAGGAAATGGAAAACATGATAGACTCGCTTATTTATTACATTGGCATTGCCCAAGAGGAGGATGGATATTTATACACCACCCGCACCATTGGCAAAAATGTGCATCGTTGGGCTGGCGACAAACGCTGGGAGCTGGTGCATGAATTGAGCCATGAATTATACAATTTGGGGCACATGTTTGAGGCGGCGGTTGCGCATTATACCGCTACGGGCAAGCGCTCTTTTCTGGATATTGCTATTAAAAGTGCCAATTTGATTTGTAATGATTTTGGCGAAGGTAAAATGATGAATTATCCGGGGCATCAAGAAGTAGAAATCGGATTAGTTAAGTTGTATCGGGTCACTAAAGATGAACGTTATCTGCAATTAGCCAAATTTTTTCTCGACGTTCGTGGCCAAGAAGGCGTGGGCAACCCCAAGAAATACGACCAGTCGCACGTACCGGTGACGCAGCAAAGCGAAGCGGTGGGGCACGCCGTGCGCGGCGCATATATGTGGACAGCTATGGCCGATATTGCCGCTATTACCGGCGATAAATCTTATATGGAAGCGATTAATAGAATCTGGCATGATATTGTGGATAAAAAATATTATATCAATGGCGGTATCGGTGCTACCAACCACGGCGAAGCTTTTGGTGAAGCTTACGAATTGCCCAATATGTCGGCTTATTGCGAGACCTGTGCGGGCGTGGGCAATGTGACCTGGAATCACCGGATGTTTTTAATGACAGGCGATAGTAAGTACATGGACGTGTTGGAAAGAACGATGTATAATAATATCATTGACGGGGTTTCGCTGTCGGGCGATCGCTTTTTTTATCCGAATCCCTTAGCCTCCTACGGGCAGCACGAGCGGAGTGCATGGTTTGGGTGCGCCTGTTGCCCGCCCAATGTGGCGCGGTTTTTGCCGTCCATGCCTGGTTATATTTATGCACAAAAAGACAACGACATTTACGTCAATCTGTACATTGCCAGCGAATCTACTTTTGAAGTAAGTGGCAATGCCCTCACAGTGAAGCAGTTAGGTAATTTTCCTTGGCAAGGCGACGTGAATATTCGTTTTAATGCCTCGAAACCGACCGATGCCAATTTGAAACTACGCGTGCCAGGCTACATTGCCAATCGGCCAGTGCCCAGCGATTTGTACAGTTATATTAATGCCGATTCGCCATCCATTGAAATAAAATTGAATGGAAAAAAAATTGGCTATCAAATAGATGAAAAAGGTTATATTACAATTGCTAAAAGATGGACCAGCCGAGATGTAATAGACATCACTTTTGAGCTGGAGGTAAAAAAAGTGCAATCCCACCCGGAAGTGCGAGAAAACACGGGTAAAGTTGCCTTAGAGCGCGGCCCCATTTTGTACTGTGCTGAATGGCTCGACAACCCGAATGGCGAGGTATTGAACCTCATTGTGAGCAGCGAACAAGATTTCAAAGTAGTAAAATCGGACATTTTGGGCGGCATTTATACCGTCGAAGGCACTGCGAGAAGTGCCAAGCGCCAATTGGACGGCGAGGTAGCCCTTTCTGACAAAAACAAGTTGACCTTGATTCCGTATCACCTCTGGAATAACCGCGGAGCCGGTGAAATGAGCGTTTGGCTACCTACCAATCTTGACCATGCGCGCCCGGCACCTGCGCCCACTATTGCCAATAAGAGCAAGGTATCCGCTTCGGTGCGTAGCCGGGCCCTGCGTGCTGTCAATGATCAGTTATTTCCGAAAAGTTCCAATGACCAATCGGTGCCTTACATTCATTGGTGGCCCCGCAAAGGCACCAGCGAGTGGGTGCAGTTTGATTTTACTGAACCACAAGAAGTAACGAAAGTGAAGATTTATTGGTTTGATGATGGACCCTTCGGCGGATGCCGCATCCCGGCAAGCTGGGAAGTGCAGTACTTAGATGGAGAAGACTGGAAAGCCGTGGCAGCTAAAAGCGCTTACACCATTACAAAAGACGACTGGGACACCATCGAGTTTGCCTCGGTGCGTACCAATGCGCTACGTGTGGTGATTAATCTGCCGCAGGAGCACGCTGCTGGCGTACACGAAGTGATCATTGAATAATATCAGGAGCTGTGGCCGCTTACTGAAATTGTATAGTTGAATAAAAAACACAAATTATTATGTGGCAGAAATTTTTATATATAACAGGTTTTCTTGGCTTGTTGTGTTGGACGGGAGGCAGTTCTGGACAGTTGCTGGCTCAGAGCAGATTGGCGGTGCAGCCTTTTGCACTGACGGATGTCAAACTGTTGGACGGACCATTCCGGCACGCTACCGAGCTGAATGTACAATCTTTGCTAAATTACGACCCCGACCGGCTGCTGGCACGTTTCAGAACGGAAGCTGGGCTGGAGCCAAAGGCCGAGTCGTACAAAGGCTGGGAAGCTCAAACCTTGGCCGGGCATAGCTTGGGGCATCATCTTAGCGCTTGTGCGCTCATGTATCAAACTTCCGGTGATCGGCGCTTCCTGGATCGGGCTAATTATATTGTAGATGAATTGGCTATTATACAAGAAGCCGATGGCGATGGTTATCTTGGTGCATTTACTAATGGCAAAAAGATTTTTGAAGCGGAAATTGCCAAAGGAGAAATTCGTTCGCAGGGCTTTGATTTGAATGGCATTTGGGCCCCTTTTTATACGCATCATAAAGTGCTGGCGGGCTTGCTTGACGCTTATCGCTTGTGCGGCAATCAGCGTGCAGTGCCTATCGCTACTCGTTTTGCCGACTGGATCGGAACCATTATATTACATCTCAATGATGAGCAATTGCAAAATATGCTGCACTGCGAATTTGGAGGAATCCAGGAGCCGCTGGCAGAATTGTTTCACATCACCGGCAATGAAAAATACCTTCGCTTAGCGCGTACTTTTCATCACAAGGCAATTATTGACCCCTTAGCAGAAGGGCGCGACATATTGCCCGGCAAGCATGGCAATACCCAGATTCCCAAGCTGATAGCCAATGCGCGTATGTACGAACTGACCGGCGAAGACAAAGACCGCCGCGCCGCCGAATTTTTCTGGAATACTGTAGTAAGCCACCACTCCTATGTCACGGGCGGGCACGGCAATCACGAATATTTTGGCGAACCCAACAAACTCCGCAATCGCCTGAGCGAAGGCACTACCGAAACTTGTAATGTATATAATATGCTCAAGCTTTCGGAGCACCTGTTTTCTTGGCGGCCCAGTGCCGAAGTAGCGGATTATTATGAGCGGGCTTTATTTAATCATATTCTCTCTTCTCAGCACCCTGAAAATGGCCGGGTTATTTACAACCTATCATTAGAAATGGGCGGAGCCAAGCATTACCAGAATCCCGAAGGCTTTACCTGCTGCGTAGGCACGGGCATGGAAACCCACAGTAAATATGGCGGCAGTATTTATTATCATAATAATGAAGAGCTTTACATTAGCCAATACATTGCTTCGGAATTAAACTGGAAAGCGCAAGGCATTACTTTCACGCAGACGACCCGCTACCCGGAAGAGCAGGGCGCCAGCTTTACTTTTGCTATGAAAAAAGCCAAAAAAATCACCCTACACCTGCGCTACCCGCACTGGGCCGAGCGCGGCATGGAAGTGACGGTCAATGGCAAACGGCAGGCGGTGAGCAACGAACCCGGCAGCTTTGTATCCATCAACCGGAAGTGGAAAAATGGTGACAAGGTGGTGGTGCGCTTTCCCTTTTCTTTGCGTCTGGAAACTATGCCGGATGATTCGGATCGCATCGCTGTTTTTTATGGCCCCGTTTTATTGGCCGGAGACCTCGGCCCCACGAATGACGAAAATGCCAAAGCTCCAGATTATGTGCCCGTTTTTATGTCCGAAGAGCGCGACCCCGCAGCATGGTTGGAGCCGGTGTCCGGAGTAGTTAATGTATTCAAAACCAAAGAGATAGGTAAGCCGCGAGACGTACAGTTCAAGCCCTTTTACCAAACCCACGATCGGCGGTATTCGGTGTATTTCGATCTTTTCAACGAGGCGAAATGGACAATTTATCAGGCAGCTTACCAAGCGGAGCAGGAACGCAGAAAAAAATTAGAAGCAATGACTTTCGACGCATTTCAACCCGGAGAAATGCAGCCCGAACGAGATCATAATTTTACCGGCGATAAGCTGAATCTGATGAATAACTTCCGGGGGCGGCAGGCGCGCGGCTGCGAGCGCGGCGGCTGGTTTGCCTTCGATATGAAAGTGATGAAAGGACAGCCTATGGCTTTGGTGCTCGAATATTGGGGCGGTTTTACTGGATCCAGAACATTTGATATTTTGGTAAATGATGTAACAATCGCTACTGAAAACATTAGCGGCAAAAAAGATGGGGAGTTTCTTGATGTGCAATATGATATTCCGGATGAATTGACGGTAGATAATGATATAGTGACCATCAAATTTATGCCGCACGAAGGGCACCGCGCTGGCCCTATTTTCTTTGCGCGTACCGTCAAACGATAATTCAGGCTGAGTTCTCGGGTTTTTATTATAATTAACAAAACAAGGTTTGGTTAGCAATACCCGATAGACACGCGCTTTTACCGTGCGTGTCTTTTTTTTATAATTTAAAAACAAAACCGTCGGATACTTTTTGTAAATATTTTTTCTGATCAAATTTATATAAAAAAGACCCTTTTTTGGAGGATTCCATATCTTTTTCATTCAATTTTACTAAAATATCTAAAGCATTGATTTTCTTAGTAAAATTGCGCTTGTCGAGGTCTTCTCGCAGGATGGCTTCGTAGAGTTTTTGCAAATGGCGCATCGTAAATTTATTGGGCAGCAGCTCAAAGCCAATGGGTTGTACCGAGGTTTTATATTGCAATCTTTTAATAGCCTGCCGCACCATATCATTATGGTCGAAAATCAAATCAGGCAGTTGCGACAGATTAAACCAGCGCGCACCGTATCGCTGTATCAATTCGGTATCATGATTGGCAATGTTAATCAGTGCATAATAAGCCACGGACACGGTGCGGTCGGCGGGGTCGCGGTCCACTTGGCTAAAAACGCTAAGCTGCTCCATATACACATTATGCAGGCCCGTGAGGTGATGCAATACCCTGGTGGCAGCCTGGTCGAGGGTTTCGTCTTTTTTCAAGAAGCCGCCCATCAGTGACCAGAACCCTTTTTTTGGCTCAAAATCTCGCTTGATGAGCAGCAATTGTAGCTCTTCTTCATCAAGGTCAAACCCAAATATGATACAATCCACTGCAATAAATGCCTTGTCTTCGCTATTATAACTCGCAATCATGCTCTGGTACGTTTTTTGTCGAATACAGTCTGCCCGTTATAAATGGTCAATAGTGAATGATGTGACAGACTACAAATATCAAAAAAAATACGATTGCTTTTGAATTTTTAGGCTATTTAGTGCTAAATGGCAGTGCTGAATAGGGTGGTGCGTGATTTTTTTAGCTACCCATCTTCTTTTGATACTCCGATGGTGTAAATCCCGTTATTTTTTTAAAATGGCGATTGAAATTGGATAGATTATTGAATCCTACTTCATAACAAATCTGTGAAATATTTACTTTTTGCTCTGCTAATAGTTTACAAGCTGCACTAATGCGTAATTCATGCAAAAACCGGAGATACGATTTGCGGGTGTGCATTTTAAAATAGCGACAAAAAGCTGGTACACTGAGGTTGGCTACGGCGGCGGCATCTTCCAGCGTGATATGTTGCTGATAGTTATTTAGTGAAAATTGCAGCACGTTATTTAGTCGCTCACCGTCCACCTCGCGCTGCGCTTCGGTAAAGCTGGCATGAGCAAGCAACTCATATTCTTTACATTTTGCAAAAACATAAAGTGTATCCAGCAGGTTTTTAAGGCTTTGAAAACCAGTCTGGGCCGCCGTATTACTAATTAAATCTTGGAGTTGGGTGCGGGTTTCTCCCAAAACCCGAATACCTCGGGCCGTCAGTGCCAGCCATTCACGGATGGGTTGCAGCTCCGGCAGTTCAAAAAAACCTTGCCCGAAGGAATGTGCTTCAAAAAACAAAGAAACCGCCGCCACGCGGGGGCTATCGGGAGTATAATAAACCGAATCACTTTTTAGTAAATGCGGCACATTGGAGCCGATGGCCAGCACATCGCCCTCCTGAAAACGGCTGATGCCACCGCCGACAAACAAGGTGCCGCGCCCGCGCTGAATGAATGTAATTTGCCATTCCGGATGATAATGCAGCCGGTCGTAAAAGTAAGGCTCCTCGTCTATTTGTACCCGAAAAGAAGCCTCTTTCGTTTTGGGCACCCGAAAAGACAGCGCTTTCATGGGCACTCAGGGTTTGATTTTCAGGCCGGGCTGCGTGATTTCGAAATCTTCCTTTTGCTTGGATTGGCGCACCATTTGCTTTACATCTTCGAGTAGTTGTTTGGCATCATACACCACGCCATCTTTTACCGTGTATTTTACACCGCCGACGCGCACCACTTCATTCTCTTCATTTAGTCGAATAGCGCCTGTGCCATAAAGTACGCCAAGATTTTGCAGCGGATTTTCTTCTACAATGACAAAATCAGCCATTTTACCGACTTCCACCGTGCCGATTTTATCTTCCATGCCGAGCGCCTGCGCGCCATTGAGCGTAGCCGAGCGAATCACTTCCAAGGGATGAAAGCCCGCCTCGCGCAGCAGCTCTAACTCCCGGATGTAAGCAAAGCCATATAATTGGTAAATAAAACCCGAATCAGAGCCAGCAGTGACGCGGCCGCCCCGGTTTTTATATTCATTAATAAAGGTCATCCAGAGTTTATAATTTTCTTTCCATTGTACCTCCTGCTCGGTGCCCCAGTTGTGCCAGTAAGAGCCATGCGAAATGCGGCTGGGCGCATAAAAACGCCAGAGCGAAGGCAGGGTATATTCTTCGTGCCACTCGGCGCGGCGGGCGCGCATGAGGTCGCGGTTGGCTTCATAGATATTGAAGGTAGGATCAATAGTAAAATCGAGGGCAATGAGTTCGTCCATGACCTTGTTCCAGTGGTCGGAGTAGGGTGGGGCGGCTTGTTTCCAGAGCTTGCCAGCTTCCTCAAAGCGGTTTTGTTCGTTTTGATAATTATAATCTAATGGATAATTTTGTACGGTTTGATTGGTAAAAAGTGCTTCGGGCAGTCCATACCAGTGCTCCATAGACGTAAGGCCGGCGCGGGCGGAATTGACTACATTCCAGCGAGCTACATCCATTTGGGCGTGGTGGCAGGCAGAGCGCAGTCCGAGTTTTTTGTTTTCATCAAGGGCAGCGGCCATAATGTCGGGGTTGGCACCAAAAAACTTGATGCCGTCGGCGCCGTTTTTAGCGTTTTGACGTACCCAAGCGCGGGCTTCTTCGGGGGTGCTGATGCGGTCGTAGCTGCCCTGCCCAAAGGAAGTGTAAGCGAGAATGCGTGGGGCTACGATTTCGTTATTGGCGCTGCGTTTTTTCTGGTCGAGCACCCATTCCAATCCATTGCCTGCCGAAGGGTCGCGGATAGTGGTGATACCATGCCCCAGCCAGAGCTTGAAAACGTATTCTGCGTCAGCACCTTGTGCGCGCCCGCCGATGTGCCCGTGCATATCCACGAAGCCCGGCATGAGGTACATCCCTGTGCAGTCGAGTTCTTTGCCGCCTGTTTTAAGCTGGGGGCGTCGCTCGGCATTGATCTCCACGCCCGGGTAGCCTACGTTTTGTACACGCGTGATGATGTTTTTTTCTACAACAATATCCACTGGGCCAATGGGCGGCGCGCCGTTGCCATTAATAAGCGTGACACCGCGAATGATGAGCTGCGGGTGGGGCCCGTCGCCTTCACCGGGTTGGCGATCGGGGGCTTTTTCTTGGGCTTGTAGGGCGATAAAGCTGAGGAGCAAGGTAAATACAAGGTAAATGCGTTTCATGGATGTAGTGTTTGATATTAAATAATGGGACGTTGTTATGTGTTATGTCAATTGGAATGATTTTGTCTTTGGTAATCAGTTGTTTATGCATTTTTAGATTGAAAATAATGATGCTCGGATAATTATATTGCATTAACAAACCAAATTTTATTAAAATGCTTATTACCCACTTTTTGTATGCCCAATAGCGAAAAACACGATAATTAGACAAAACGGACACCGTTTTTTTCATTGCCTATTGTCAAAAATAAAAAAATCCATCTGTACAAACGGATGGATTTTTTTGCGGCAAGCAGCAATGTTTATTCTGTGGCTTCGGATAGCAATATCTTGCGCACTGGCCGCCGCACGCGCAGGTAAAAACGGATGGTTTTCACGCGCACTACCCGGAAGGTATAATAAGCCAGCGCCGGTATTTTTTTGTAAATCATTTCCCGAATCGGCTCGATATAAGCAATGAGTACAATGAAGCTGACGACAAAGAGCAGTGCGCCCAATGCCACGGGCAGCGGCTCTAATTGCCTTTTCCAGAAAGTAGCCAGCCCCAGATTGAACCAAGTACCGTACAGCACAATGTAGTGCACGGCATAAATGGTGAGTGTTTCGCTACCAATTTTGGTGACTAAGGGCGGCATATTTTTCCACCAGCGCGTAATCCAAACAACGACGGCTACTGCAATAAGCACATGCCCCAGTCGAATGAGTAAATAATTATTGCGCACCAACTCTTGAAACACGTACCAGTCGGTCAGTTCGTACAAAGCCCGCATCCAGTGGGTAGAATAGAGATGCAGTATCCAGCCGATGGTCATTAGTGCCCAGGGGAACCACTGTGCAAACGCCATGCGCGGACTGCGATGCAGCCAGGTGCCTACTACCGCGCCAAAGAAAGCATACCCCAACCAAGGCAGCAGCACGAAGGTGGAGCCATTGGCTTTGCTGAAATAATTGGCTAAATAAGGATGCATTATCGCCGACCAGTCGTAGGCTTTTACCAATGGATCAATGGTGAAAATGAGAATGGCCAGTACGCCCAATATGGTGCGCAGCGAAAACTGCAGCAGCCGGTGCAAGGCATAGATGCCTATGAGCGCTAAGATGGAAAAACCGATGCAGTGCAATACATCAACGGTGAAATAATAGGGTTTCGCTTTGAATTGAATCAAATTGAACAGTGACCACTTGAGCAAGTACCCCAGCCCAATGAGCATGATACCCCGCCGGATGCCCTTGCGCACGCGCACGTTTTCGGGGAGCGGCCGCTCGTCTTTCAGCAGCAGGTACATAAATACCAGACCCGACGAAAAGAAGAAAATCGGTGCCGTCATACCCCGGAAAAAAGCCCAAAAGGCATACAGCGAAAGGCTGTAATCTCTATACTCCGGTGCTAATAGGGTATCAATGAAATGCCCTTGCAACATCATCAGAATGGCGTAGGCACGGATGGCATCAATAAAAACAATGCGCGGTTTTTGTGTGGTGGACAAGACTTTGATGACGGTAAAATTTATGCGTTCGAAAACAAGGTTAGCTCAACCAATAGCAAGTACGTGATCAACTGTAAATCAATTTTCTGTAACAGTATCCGGGGCTGAAAAGTTCCATGGGAATGGTTCTAGGTAGCAAGATTTTTATGGCGGTAAAATTACATAAATAAATCGGCTTTGAAAAACAATTTATTGCCCAGCTTGTAAAAAGAATAAACTGAAATATGAAAAAAATGACAAAAGTCAGGCCCGCTATTGGTAAAAATCTGCTGCCCCGTTCAATAAAAACTGTATTTTTACCTGCACGCCCACACCCAAAGCGCTACACCCCAATCAACTTTATTAATTTGTCAACTATATGAATTGGTCTTTCAAAATTGCCCGCATCTGGGGCATTGATGTGTATATGCACTGGACATTCCTCATCTTGCTGGGCTGGATATTGCTTAGCAACCTCGGCGCGGGCCAAACCTTAGCGCAGAGCCTGATGGGAGTGGTATTCATACTTGTCCTGTTCGGATGCGTTATTCTGCACGAATATGGCCATGCGCTCACGGCGCGTCGTTACGGCATTACTACCAAAAACATTACCCTTTTGCCTATTGGTGGAGTAGCAAATTTGGAAAAAATGCCCGACAAACCCATTCAGGAGCTATGGGTGGCGCTGGCGGGCCCGGCGGTCAATGTAGTTATTGCCATCATTTTATTGGCGTATTTTCAAATTACCAACAGTTTTCCGAATATAGAAGAATTCACTGGCGAGATTACCGGCAGGAACTTCTTGTTCAATGTGTTTATTGTCAATATTATTTTGGCAGTTTTCAATATGATACCGGCTTTCCCGATGGACGGCGGGCGGGTGCTGCGCGCACTATTAGCCATGCGATACGACCGAGGCAAAGCCACTGAGGTAGCCGCCAAAATCGGGCAGCTATTGGCCATTATCTTTGTATTTCTTGGCTTTTTCTATAATTTCTGGTGGATTTTCATCGGCTTGTTTATCTTCTTAGGTGCGGGAGCAGAAGCCAATTTTGAAACCACGCGCTCGGCTTTAGCCAAATATCAAGTACGCGACGCCCTGATGCGGCAATTTACAACCCTACATGCTTTTGAGAACCTTGAAAAGGCGATAACCATTTTGCTCAATGGGCAAGAAAAGGAGTTTCTGGTAGAATTAGACAACGCCATTGTGGGTGTCATTACCCGCAACGAAATCATCCAGGGTTTGCGCGAACAGGGGCAGGAAGCCGCCATTGGTCGCATTGCCAACAAGGAATTCATCACCCTTTCGCCCCACATGGCGCTACAGGAAGCCTACGAGCAAATGCTGCGCGCTGGTGCCACCATTTGTCCGGTGATGGAAAACGGGGAACTGATTGGCGTATTAAATATGGAAAACATCACCGAAGTGGTTATGCTCGAAAACGCCGGATTAAAAGCCTCTCGCCTCTGAGACCGGACAACCTATTTTAGACATACGCAAACTTTCATAGCCTATGCAAGCATTAGTATTGGAAGCCAAACACCAACCTGTACAATATAAAACTGTACCCGACCCGCAGCCCGCAGCGGGCGAAGTATTGGTACAACTCAAAGCCGCAGCCCTCAATCGGCGCGATTATTTCATTACCCAGGGTTTGTATCCTGGCATTAAGTTGCCGCTTATACTTGGTTCCGACGGCGCAGGTGTAGCCAACGGCCGCGAAGTAATTATCAATCCGAATATCAATTGGGGCAGCAACCCCAATTATCAATCCTACGAGTACAACATCCTCGGACTACCGAAAAACGGCACTTTCGCCGAATATGTGCTCGTAGCCGAGTCACAACTTACCAACAAACCCTCCCACCTCACCTGGGAGCAAGCCGCTGCGCTACCCTTAGCGGGTATGACCGCCTATCGGGCGCTCTTCACTAAAGGCCGCCTGGGGAGCGGCGAGCGCGTGCTCATCACTGGAGCCGGTGGCGGCGTAGCCCTTTTTGCCATACAATTTGCTTTAGCGGCGGGTGCCGAGGTTTATGTCACATCTGGCTCATCTGCAAAAATCGAGCAAGCAAAAGCCCTTGGAGTGACTGGTGGCGCCAATTATCACGAAGAGGACTGGCCCAAGCAATTAGCCACGCTCGCCGACAGCTTCGACGTGATACTCGACAGCGCGGGTGGTGCGGGTTTCACGCCCTTGCTCAAGCTTTGCAAACCCGGCGCACGGGTAGTCATTTATGGCGGCACTTTGGGCAAAATTCCTGAAGTAAGCCCACAGATTATTTTCTGGAAACAGATTTCCATTATGGGCAGCACGATGGCCACCGACGAAGAATTTGCTCAAATGATACAATTTGTTAATAAACAACAGATTATACCAATAGTGGACAGCGTGTATCCGCTCGCCGAGGGGCAACAGGCTTTCGCCAAAATGGCGGATAATAAGCAGTTTGGTAAAATCGTCCTGAAAATAGCCTGAGCCGCCTTTGCTATGAAAAAAATTGGGTTACTCTCCGATACTCACGGTCATCTTGAAGCGAGCATTCTAACGCATTTTGCGGAATGCGACGAAATCTGGCACGCCGGAGATATTGGCAATGTGGATGTAGCCAACCAATTAGCCGCGCTCAAACCCCTGCGTGCTGTGCATGGCAACATAGACGGTGCCGTGCTCCGGCAGCGTTATCCGCTCGATTTGCGCTTCACCTGCGAAGCGGTGGACGTATTCATCACCCACATCGGCGGCTACCCCGGGCGCTACGCTACGCGCGTGCGGCACCTGCTTCAGCAAAACCCGCCCCAGCTTTACATTTGCGGGCATTCGCATATTTTGAAAATCATGCCCGACCAATCACTAAAGCTCCTGCATATCAATCCTGGAGCCTGTGGCAATGAAGGCTTCCATCAGATGAAAACCATCGTCCGCTTCACCCTTGATGCTGGCGCCATCCGCGATGTAGAAGTAATAGAACTCGGCAAACGAGGCGAGATACGATGATGTTCGTTATACAAATGTTTGATTATGAGAATGATAGCTGTAATAAGTCACAAGTAGTATCGTACTTCTGTTAGCTGCTCTATCTCTGCTTCCATTTCTTTAAGGATTTCTTTGTTTGCGATTTCTCCGGCAAGGCTGAATACTATTAATAAATGGCGCGCGGATAAAATGTATGGTACTGATGCCACTTACTTGAAAAAATACACCCTGTATTTTATCGAAATCCCTATTACATTTCCATAGCCTGCTCAGCGTAGCGTGGCGATGGCGCGCTCTAAGATGGTGTCCTTGCCTTGGAGGCGATCAGCCTCGCGCATATCCACGCGGATGTCAGGTGGTATGCCGTCTTCAATGTTGAAGCCATCGGGCAGAAAGGTTTGAGTAGCAGAGTAGCGTACGATCCAGCCGTTGGGCAGTTCTTTGCTGGCAGGAGTGCCGCCGCCACCGCCCGTCCAGTCGCCAATGACGCGCACGTGGGGAAAGTTTTTCATCACGGCTACAAAGAACGTGGTGGCACTGTAGCACATCCGGTTGGTGAGAATGATGACGGGCTTGGTAAACTGGCGCTCGCCCTCCGGCTCCACATATACCTCTACGGGGTCGGTGAAGTCATTGTGACCGGGGCCGTTTTTCACCACAAAGGTGTAAGCGAGGCGGCGCTCATCGGCGAAGCGCGAAGCCAGCAGGGGCACGAGATTGCCAAAACCGCCGCCGTTGTCGCGCAGGTCGAGGATGATGCCTTTTGCATTCTGGAAACGGGCAATGAGGAAGTCCAACTGGCTTTCGCTGAAACGGTTGCCAAAGCTGGCGTAGCGCACGTAGCCAATGGTGCTGTCAATCACCGTGTGTACAAAAGGGCCGGTGTACCATTCTTGGGCCTGCCAGTAGTTGCGCTCGATGATGTTTTTGTCAAAATTGGGCGGAAATCCGAGAAACCATTCCCAGTTGCGCGAGCGATTGAAGCCGGCGCTGAGGTTGACGTGCCCGTCGCGGAGGGTAAAAAGCATATCCGACATGATGTCGAACAACTCCAGCGTGCGGGTATTGTTATTTACTTTGGGACGATGAATGTTATACATACTGTCCCAGTTGATTTGCTTAAATTCAAAGAATGAATAACCTTCGTCTATATTTTGCCAAAGGGCATCAAAATTAGCTACCGGATCGTTGGCAGGATCGTCTTCTAAAAGTAAATATTCGCAACTAAATAATGTAAAAGCAGTAAATAAAAGTAGTATGTATTTTTTCATGGTGTAATGGTTTTGTCGGTGTAATGGTTTAAGGTGTAAGGTACATAAACACAATTAACCTTGCTTTACTCTACCACAGGGGTTTGCTGTACTTGCAATACATCTTTCCGGCTGCCGCCTATATTAACAAAAGCGATGACTTTACATTGCTCCGCTCGCCAGTTGGGTGATAGGGTGTAATTATACGTTCGGCTCAGCTCGGACCCGGCGCGCAGGCCTTCGGTCAGCAAATTACCATCGAAATTGGTAATCATATCGCGTAATACGTGCTTATGCACATAGTCTGCTTGGCGGCCCGCGGGCGTGAGTTGTACGTCCTGAATGTTGTCTTCTGTGAGGGCAACACTCAATCGAACGTCTTCTGTATCAACGGTTTGTAACACTTTTAAACGCACGGTCAGGCTGAGCTGACGAGTAGCGGCGTCGTATTTTCGTTGCAAATCAATTTCTACTGGCGGGGGCACAGCAATTTCCTGCGCGATGTAACCCGGCCACTGCGATTGCCCCAACTGGATGCGCTGCTCGCCCATGAAAAGCCGCCGATTCACTACCGCCGCCGGGTAGCCCAATGGCTCGCCAAGAAAGCCCAGCAGGTTGTTGCCAGCATTGGTGCGCAAGTCAAATTTACTTTCCGGATAGGGCGGCGCGAAGAAGCCCGCATGAAACGACACTACCGCCAGCCGGTCGCCATAAATATTGATGAGGGCTTGCAGGGCCTCGCTGCCAGCCGGACAATTGACACAGCGCACGCCCGTGTATTCTTCCACCAGCACGCTGCGAGGCTGCGTTTCGCCGGTGCCGGGGTCAATATCTATGGGATTGATTTGTGGTGGAATTTCTGTGCAACGCCATAAACCGCCAAGCATGATTATAATTAAAAACCATCTTCTATTTTTCATGGACAATGATTTTATTATTTTATAACAAAAGTGATTTAAGTAGCTTCGGTATTCGGGCGTAATTATTTTAAGTGCAAAAGCACAAACAAATGGTTAACAATTATATAAATATTTAAAAAATTAACATTCACTAAATAACAACGCTTCATTACATATTTTAAAAAGTAGAATTAACCGTCATTTTCACTCCACTGAAAGCAGGCTCTAAACGGCAAATACCCCCCGCGCACACTACGCCTTCCACTTGTTTTACATAACTTAATGAAAAACGATTGGAACGAAAGGTGTAATATACATCCACCCGTGGATAATGCACGCTCACCTTTTCGCCGTTGCTATTTTCGGGCGATTGTCGGCCGGGCGTCATATTATACATATCCGATACCGTGAACGTCCAATGTGGTGCTACACTAAATTCTGCCAGCCCAAAGAGCCAGTTGCCATAGTCTTGCCGCAACTCCACCGCCTGGTCTTCGCCCGTGAGCATGGCCTGCGCTTCGAGCCGCATGGAGCGCGTACGACTAAACTTATATAAAAACTCCGCAAAAGGCGTTACGGTTTGCACATTAGGCACATCGGGTTTAAATTCATAAATCCGCTGGTTGTAATTTTGCATTTGTACCCCGCCGAGCAGGCTCCAGTCGCGCTTATATTTATAACCGATTTCGGCGTAAATTTCGCGGTACAGCAAGGCATTTTCTAAAGTTGTAATATTCGAGACATTTACATTGGCGCTCCAGTTTTTGTTAAACAAATAACGGGCATCCGCCTGAAAAGCTAATTCGCCCAATTCTTGCGTGGCAGCGTTGTAGCGGGCGGTCAGGCGGTAGGTATTTACCTTGGCCATCGGCGGCAAAAAGTTGACCAAGCCGCGATTGAGCTGCTCTTGTGGCCGGGTGCGAAAACTAAAATTTTCGGTGCGCTTAGCCTCCAATGTAAAACCAAAACCGCTCTGGGCATAGCTCAGGCTAGAATACAGCACCGAGCCGGGCCGCTGAATGAATTTATCGCCCACCACCGATACACCCTCGCGCGTGATGGTGCCAAAGGGGTCATTCATCGCATCTTCGGTTTTGTAAGCTGCCTCAAGATACCACGATATGGGGCCGGAGCTCAGGGTATTATAGAAAGAAAATGCATACGTATTGTATTTTGGCACAAATATATCCGAAGCTGGATAGGTATTGAGCGTAGCCACGAGCGAATTCATCGAGGGGTCGTCGAGGGTGCGACTGATTACTCCAAATCCCGGTGCCAGCGCCACGCCTGCTGTAGAATCGCCCAGCGTCAGGAAGCCTTCCACACTCAAGCCTCGAAGCACCGAGCCGTAGATGTCAAATTGCTGCTTTTGCCGCCCCGTAAAAGCTTTCACCTGCCAGTCGGGCACCAGATCGTAGGTGAGCCGCAAGCCGTATAAAGCATTGTCAATCAGGAGGGGGCGTTCTTCATAAGCCCGAAAAATAATGCCACTGCCGATTTGATCGTACAAATAGCCAGCAGAGATGCCAAGGCGATTGATTTTTTTATTAATGAACCAGCGGCCGATGCCTTCGTCGGTGTAAGAGCCAGTAGGATTGAGCAAGTTAGAATTATTAAACAAATCGAAGCGTAGCCCAAAATCAAAGCCCCAGTTGCTATACATCAAATTGAGCCAGGCGTCGGCACCGTAGAGCTGCCGATCGTACTGCGGAGTATTGGCCGCCCCGATGAGCGTGTCGCGGATGAAAAAATTGGCGTTGGTTTCTAAGCTACCCGAAATCCGGGGGTCGTTGCGATTACTTTGCGCCAGCACGGACCCTGTGAGCAGCAAAAAAATGATGGCGCTACAAATTAGTTTCATTGGGATGGTGTTTTGTTAGATACCGGTTGTTGGTTCAGCAAATTAACAATCTTTTCCCCGGAAATGGAATTTTGTATCGGGTCTTAACATCCGAGCATTGAGCACAAGATCAAAAAATAACCACCCGGAGTGATAATTATCACCAACTTTAATGCGCCTTTCGCTTATCTTTATTTTTTTAATTATTTTCAAAATGAATACAAAAGCCGGAAAATTGCTATTGTCCCATTCCCCCATTAACCCATTCCCCCATTAACCCATTCCCCCATTAACCCATTTCCCCATTAACCCATTACTTATGCACTATCCATTTAGTAAATTGCGAAAACAGTATAAAATATTCATCCAAAAAAATTCCTTTTTATGAAAAAGAACATGGGCGGCACCGACCGCATTATTCGCCTCGTAGTAGCGGCGGCTATCGTTGGCTTATTTTTTGCTAATATCATTAGCGGTACGCTTGGTATTGTGCTGCTGGTAGTGGCTGGTATTTTTGTACTGACCAGCACGGTAAGTTTTTGCCCGCTGTACTCCATTGTAGGGCTGAGCACCTGCCCCGTACGCGAAAAGCAAGCCTAAGGCAACAACAAAAATTGTGACCCACCCTGCGAGGCCCTGCCGGACTTCGCGGGGCTGGTGGCATTATGACACTCTCGAACTTACCCAAAGCAGCAACCGGCCTTACAACAATCCAAATAATTTTAAATGTAAAAAATACACTTTATTTGAAAAGCTTTTGCTTTTCTCGACAAGATACGTATCTTTCGGCGTGGAGTTCGTGCCAATCGTGCCGATGCCGTTGCCCAGATATTGCATAGCGTCTCCCGACTTTATATGGGGTGTAAAAATATTTAGAAGCGACTTCTGTTTTGCAAAATATTAATTTTCAGTATTTAAAATAGTACAAAAAATAAAAAAGTAAATTTCATACAGCCTGATTATTACACTTTTCATTCACCTAAAACACCGTTTTTATGAAAAAAAAATACCTGCTCGGCATCTTACTATTGTTACTGTCGGCTCCATCCATCTTAGCACAAAACGTGCCCGACCCCGCCTATTTTTATAGCGAGGTATCGGGGCTGATCACCCAGTACAGCGCCGACCGACAAGCGCTACAACGCCTTTACATTGCCGACCACTCGCCTGAGCGCAGCGGGCGGTTTGTACAATTGCACGAAAGTTATCTTTCGCAACTTAAATCACTGAAATTCAATAATTTGAGTCAAGCCGGACAAATAGATTATCTGCTTTTTCAACGCGACCTCAACCACGGTATCACCGAATGGCAGCAAGCCCTGCGCGATTATGAACGCCTCAAACCCGCCCTCAGCTTTGCCGATGCCCTCTATCAGCTTGAGCGCGAGCACCGCCGGGGCAAGATAGTGGATGCGGAGGCCAGCGCACGTCTTTTTGACCAAAGCAGCAAGCAAATCAGGGCACTCATGGCCGCCAATGCGCCTAAGGGCCGCTCGCTTTATGATGCTCGTTTTATAGAAACGACTACCCTCGGCGTGAAAAAAGTAACCGAAAAATTTTATAATTTTTATTATGCTTATGATCCTTTATTTACTTGGTGGGTACAAAAACCTTGGGAAAAGTTGAGTAAAGACCTCGACGCTTACGCAAAATGGGTGCTGGAGCAAGCCGCCGAGCAAATGCCCCTCGACAAAAGCGGGATCGTCGGTTTTCCGATCGGGCGGGAGGCCATTATCGCATCTTTACAATATGAAATGATTCCTTACAATCCGGAGGACCTGATAGCCGTTGCCGAAAAAGAATTTGCGTGGTGCCGCCGCGAAATGCTGCGCGCCAGCCGCGAGATGGGCTTTGGTGATCGTTGGAAAGAAGCGATGGAAAAAGTAAAAAACAGTTATGTGCCCCCAGGCGAACAGCCCCTGGTTATCAATCGTTTATACACAGAATCCATTGATTTTCTAAAGAAAAATGACCTCATCAGCATTCCGCCTTTAGCGGAAGAAGTATGGCGCATGAGCATGATGTCGCCCGAACGCCAGTTGGTTAGTCCATTTTTCTTGGGCGGCGAGCAGATCATCATTTCCTACCCGACGCATACCATGGAGCACGACGACAAAATGATGAGTATGCGCGGCAATAACCCGCATTTTTCAAGGGCTACCGTGCATCACGAGCTAATAGCTGGGCATCATTTGCAGCAGTTTATGAACCGTCGTTACCGCGATTATCGCAATTTTAATACTGCTTTCTGGACGGAAGGCTGGGCGCTCTATTGGGAAATGATTCTCTGGGATTTGGGCTTTCCGGAATCGCCCGAAGACCGCGTGGGAATGCTTTTCTGGCGCATGCATCGCTGTGCACGCATTGTCTTTTCGCTCAATTATCACCTCGGCAAATGGACGCCCCAGCAGTGCATTGATTACCTCGTAGAAGAAGTGAATCACGAGCGCGCCAACGCTGCCGCCGAAGTACGCCGCTCTTTTGAAGGGCGTTACAATCCTTTATATCAATTGGCTTATATGATGGGCGGGTTGCAATTTCGAGCGCTCAAGGAAGAATTGGTGGATAGCAAAAAAATGACTTACAAGCAGTTTCATGACATCATTATAAAAGAAAATAATCTGCCGGTGGAAATGGTACGCGCCATTTTGATAAATGCACCTTTAACGGAAAATTATACGACCAATTGGAAATTTTATAAATAACCGGTATCATTTACTAAGTAATGGGACATTGTTAACTGGGAATAGGGGAATTGGTTAATGGGGGAATGGGGGAATGGGTTAATGGGTTAATGGGGAAATGGGACAAATAGGGTTTAGAGGGTGTAGAAGGGTGTAAAGGTTTAGAAGGGGTTTAGAGGGTTTAGAAGGGGTTTAGAAAGGTGTAAAGGTTTAGAAGGTTTAGAGGGGTTTAGAGGTTTAGAGGGGGGCGAACAGCAAACAGCAAACAGCCAACAGCAAACAGCGTCCTAAAGTCTGGCATCTATTATCTAAAGTCTATTGTCTAAAGTCTATTGTCTATTGTCTATCTAATGATAATCAGTTGTTTATGCATTGAAAATAATGATATCCGGGTGCTTAAACCAAAGCACTACGCGCCTGCTCCCAGCGCCAAGCGGAGCGCATGATGTCATTAATATCATAACGAGGCTGCCAGCCGAGTTTATTTAGTGCTTGATGCGCATCGGCGTAAATAGCGACCACATCTCCTGCGCGGCGCGGGCCGATGCGGTAGTTGAGTGACTGGCCAGTAACGCTTTCAAAGGCGTGCACAGCCTCCAGCACCGTTACGCCCTCGCCAATGCCGAGGTTGAACACTTCTACCTGCGCTTCGTTTTTTGCGGCAAGCAGATACTGCAAAGCCAGCGTGTGCGCGTGCGCAAGGTCCATGATGTGAATATAATCTCTGATGCAGGAGCCGTCGCGGGTGTTGTAATCATTACCAAAAACCACTACCTCTGCGCGTTTGCCAATGGCTGTTTCGGTAATTACCGGCACTAAATTATTAGCAACATTGCGAGGCGATTCTCCAATCAGCGCGCTCGGATGCGCACCCGCCGGATTGAAATACCGCAGCAATACGCTTTGCAATTGTGGCGTACTCCGTAGCACATCCCGGATGATTTGCTCGCCCATTTGCTTGGTGCGGGCATAGGGCGATTCGGCTTCTTGCCAGGGCGTATTTTCGGTGACGGGCAGCGCTGCGGCATTGCCATACACCGAGCAGGAGGAGGAAAAAATCAAGTGTGGTACTGCAAATTCCGCCATGCAATCGAGCAGATTGAGTAAGCCATCGAGGTTGTTACGAAAGTATAATAAAGGTTGCGCTACGGATTCGCCCACCGATTTGAGCGCCGCAAAATGAATGACGCCCGCGATGTCGGGATGCGTTGCAAAAACGTGCCGGGTAGCGTTTATATCACAAAGATCAACTGCATAATTGGGCACCCGCTGACCAGTGATAGCCGCGATGCCAGCGAGCACGCTTTCGTCTGCATTGTGCAAATTGTCTATTGAAATCACGGAAAAATCGTGCTCTAACAGGTCAATAATAGTATGGCTGCCAATGTAACCACAGCCGCCGGTGACAAGTATTTTAGACATTATATAATGATTTTCAGGTGTAAAAATGTTTTCGATAAAAATGGTGTAATGCTGATAATAACGTCCGCTAAATAAAGTAACAAACTTTTCGTCCAAGTTTTGAACTTCGCCTTTGCCAATATACCTTTGCAGAGAAGCTGTAAATATACATTAAAAACACCTCCTTACCAATGGATAAAATCAAACTGGCGGGCCAAGTAGCCCAGATAGCCCGACGCGCCGGTGCGGCCATCATGAGCATTTATGGCAATGCCGGCGAAATGCACATCGAACTCAAAGACGACCAATCGCCGCTTACATTAGCCGATAAGGCTGCTAACGACATCATTACCAGTGGATTAATGCAATTGGATGTGCATTTTCCGATTATTTCGGAAGAGAGCAAGCAAATTGCGTATGCAGAAAGACGCGACGAGGAGTACCAATGGATGGTAGATCCTTTAGATGGAACAAAAGAATTTTTGAAACGCAATGGCGAATTCACCGTCAATATTGCCCTAATCAAGCGGCATGAACCGGAAATAGGCGTAGTATATGTGCCTGCGCTCGACGAGATGTACTGGGCGGTGCGGGGCGAAGGTGCCTGGATGGAAACTTCACAAGGTACCACCCGACTGCAAGCGGCTGCTTTTCGCATGAGCGATGCCGGTTTGAATGTGGTTTGCTCGCGCTCGCACTTGAGTGAGGCTACTCATGCTTTTATTAACCAACTCAACGCACCTCAGCTCGTGTCGAGAGGTAGTGCACTCAAATTTTTGATTGTAGCCAAAGGCGAGGCGCACATTTATCCTCGGCTGGGGCCTACCAGCGAGTGGGATACCTGTCCGGCACAATTGATCTTAGAAGAAGCTGGTGGTCAGGTGATTGATGAATCTACCGGCCAACCGATGCTTTACAACAAAGAAGATTTGCTGAATGCTTTTTTCGTTGCTTATGGCCGAGTATTGCCGGAGTGAACCTTGGAAAGCGAAGCAGTTGCTCCGCTTTCCAAGCTGCTAATTTACTTTACGCCCGCCGGCAACGCGCGACCGCACATTGCTCGTAGTAGCTCTTTTCAAATCTACCATCAGCCCTGTCCAGGCACTGGCGGCATCTACCTCGTAGCGTCGCCCCTCGTAGGTGACCAAGCCGCGCCTCCGGTCCCAGTCGGAAGCCAGCAGCACGTATCGCCCGTTGGTTTTGGGGTTGGGTCCAAACATCAGGAAACGATCCTTACTGCCTGTTTCAAAGCTGATAGCGAGGCGATCGCGCTTAGGGCTGAAAAGAAAAACACCCGGCGTGCCGCGCCGAATTACAATTTCTTCTACCTGCCGGCCGCCCACCACACGGATGCGCCCACCCTCGATGCGCGCGTCTGTACTTGACAATTGACGGCGCAGTACAATGTCTTCTGACAAATAAAACTGGATTTTCTTTAAATCCACTTCCGTCCAGCGGTTCTCATTGTACAATCCTTCTGTAAACGGAGAAAGCCGCGGGCTACAGGCCCCCAGCAATAGCAGCAGACTAACTGCCGCGAGATAGTTTTTCAGATTGTTCATCACAGATTGTTTTTTGGATAAAATTTGGCTTTTGCAAAAAAACTGTACCAATATAAACACTTTGGCGTTGTAAATTTTAATACTTTAAAACGACCTTAACCGCTTCTTAACGATGTTTAACAGATAGCAAACCGTAAAACCGCAACCCATTCACCATGAAAATCCTTTCTGCTGAACAAATCCGGGCACTCGATGCGTACACTATGGCGCAGGAACCCTTAGGTTCGCTCGACTTGATGGAGCGCGCCGCTTTGACTTTTGTGCAATGGTTTGTACAACAGTTTCCCGATACAGATGCGCCCGTGCATATTTTTTGTGGACCCGGCAACAATGGTGGCGACGGCCTCGCAGTGGCGCGCCTGCTGCATCAGCAGTTTTATACAATCACGATTTGGATTTGCGAAATCAGCGCGCAGACTTCCCCCGATTTTCAGGCAAACCTCGAACGATTGCCCCAACGCAGCGAACTGACGCTGCATACCCTCGTGCCGCAAGCTCCACTGCCCGCTTTGCCCACTGGTATCATTCTCGTGGATGCTATCTTTGGCTCTGGCCTCAACCGGCCGGTGGCGGGCTACTGGGCCGATTTGTTGACGCATTTAAATGAACAACCGATAGTGCGCGTAGCGATTGACGTGCCGTCGGGCTTATTTGCCGACCAGCACACAACGGGCGCTTGTATTCGGGCGCATTACACGTTTAGTTTTGAAATGCCGAAATTAGCTTTCTTCTTTCCAGAAAATCAGGACGCCGTTGGCGAATGGCACCACGCGAGCATTGGTCTGAATACTGATTTTATAGCTCGTACGCCCACGCCTTTTCACTTAGTGGACGCCGCCTTCGCGCAGCGTTTATTGCACCCGCGCCGCAAGTTCAATCATAAGGGCACCTTTGGTCATGCCTTGTTGGTGGTGGGGAGCTATGGCAAGGTGGGGGCGGCCATTCTGGCGGCGCGGGCCTGTCTGCGCAGTGGTGTTGGTTTGGTCACGGTACATGCTCCGAAAAGTGCTTATCCGATTTTGCAAATGAGTATTCCGGAGGCGATGGTCAGTGTAGATCAACACGAATTTTACCTTTCAGAAATACCGAATCTGACACCGTACAAAGCAATTGGAATCGGCTGCGGCCTCGACCAGCGACAAACCACCTTGCAAGCACTGGAAATGCTGCTGGAAAAAAGCACCCGCCCGCTCGTACTCGACGCCGATGCCCTGAATTTGCTCGCTCGGCACCGGCATTTGCTACCCAAAATTCCGCCGCGCAGCATTCTGACGCCACATGTGCGCGAATTTGAACGGCTCTTTGGCAATACATCCGACGACTTTGCACGCAATACGCTGCAACGCGAACAAGCCCAAGCCCTCGGCGTGTATATCGTGCTGAAAGGCGCACACACCTGCACGGCTACCCCCGAAGGAGATGGCTACTTCAATACTACCGGCAATCCGGGCATGGCCACCGGCGGGAGCGGCGATGTACTCACCGGCATTATCACAGGGCTGCTGGCCCAATCCTTCACTCCACTCAACGCCGCTTTGCTTGGCGTGTATCTACACGGGCGGGCGGGCGATTTGGCCGCAGCCACGATGGGCGAAGATGCGCTGATTGCCAGCGATATTATTCAACACCTCGGACAGGCTTTTCTTCATTGCAAGGCCTATGATGCCCCAAAATGACCGATATCCAGATTTTCTACAGAATACGAATTGCAATAAAACAGGACATATTTTTTGTAAACTAAGTAATAGGACATTACTTTTTTGAATCTGCTTTACATCAAGCTGCATCATTTTTCGAGGAAAACAGCATAGCGTCAATCCATGAGTACCGTTTGCATCAGTTCCTCAAATGCTTTAGCATCCTGAAAAAGATGATCTTTGTAGCTGGTGGCTTGAAACTTGAAGTGATAGGGTTGTTCATTGCGCAGCACCACTTCTATCGTAATATTGCCGTATTTCTGATTAAATTTTTCCTTGCTCATGAAGTCTGGTTTAGGTTTGAGGTAGTGCCGCTCGATGGTTTCTACCCAGTGGGTGCGATTGAAGGTGCGCGTATCCGAAATTTGGGTGCGATAGTCCAGCGCGAGTACTTGCTCTTTAAGATAATCCGAAAAGTGCGTCACATCGCGGCGGCTGTAGCGCGTTTTGTGAAAATGAATAACAAAACCCTTGGAAGACGGCGTGTCGAGGAAGTCCATAGCTTCGTCAATATCGTCGGGCAATACTCGGAAAATAGCGTACTGGTCGCTGAGCCAGTCGGTGAGGCGGCGGCGCACGAGGGTGTTTTTCCAATGGGCATAATCGGCTTTTTCGTCGTTGCTACGCTCAATGAGTTCGTGTAAATACGGCTGTGTAGGCGAGCTTTCCGCCGATTTGTCAAAGAGTCCTTTCAGGTAGTCCCAGATATTGGTCATGGATACGTATGTTTTGTAAAGTGCTGTTGCAGTATTCCAACAGTCGCGCACAAGGGATTGTTTTGAAAGTCCATTATTAGGCATGGAATGTAACCTTAATCATTTCATAATGTTGAATTTACGTTTATTTTACAATTAAAGCCGACCTTGTGCCCAATTTATAATGAAAACAAAAAACCTGTTGAGGCTATTTAAGGCGCTCCAGGTTTTTCTTGTATCAAAAAGACACTAAACGGGAGTAATAGTCATAACATAATATTATCCCTTACTGAACAACAAATCGTAATGAAAAGAGAACTGGATATTGTCATAATCTCGGACGTACACCTCGGCACGTATGGTTGCCACGCCAAAGAACTGTTGCGCTATTTGAAAAGCATCAAGCCGGGCACTTTGATTTTAAATGGTGATTTCATTGACATCTGGCAGTTTCGCAAGCGCTATTTTCCTAAGGAGCATATGCAAATCATTCAGCGCATTCTGAAAATGGCGGCCAGCGGCACGAAGGTATATTATATCACTGGCAATCATGATGATGCCCTGCGGCGTTATTCTGATTTTTCCTCTGGGAATGTGCACCTGCGCGATAAGCTCGTGCTCAAGCTCAAGGACAAAACCTTCTGGATTTTTCACGGCGATGTGTTTGATGTATTCATTCGTTATTCGCCTTTCATAGCCAAACTCGGCGGCAAGGGTTACGACTGGCTCATTTTGTTCAATCGCTGGGTGAATAATATACGCACCATGATGGGTATGTCGCGGATGTCTTTTGCGCGGCGTATCAAATATAGCGTGAAAGAGGCCATTAAATTCGTGGACGATTTTGAGGATACGGCCATCCGGCTGGCAGCCGAGCAAAACTATGATTATGTGGTCTGCGGGCATATTCATCGCGCTCAGATGCGCACCGTGGATGTGAAGGGTAAGAAAATTACCTACCTCAACTCCGGCGACTGGGTAGAAAGTCTCACCGCATTAGAATACAAATGGGGCTGCTGGTCGGTGTATGAATACGACGAAGCCGATTTCAAAGTGCTCAACACGCGTCTGCGGGTGCACGGCGCCGATGTATTCGATGAAGATGACGACGACGAGGAGTTGCTGCCACCTTTTTCTACCGAAGAGATGTTTCACCAAATCGTGCAACAGCCGGCGGCCGGCGAGCGCTCGGCGGGTTGAATAAAAAATACACAACGCAACCCAAAGGCAGTTATGCTGCGTCTTCGGGTTCTTCTATTTCCATTCTGATTTCCGGGTAATCCTGTGGGTCGAAACCTTCTGGAGCCGCCACTTCATTGCGCAAGCTGCGGCCGCGGGTGCTGTACAAAAACGAGTTGCGCTCGTCAGAAATCAAGCCATCTTTCAAATAGCGGCGTGTAGTCTCGCCTCGCTTGCGGGCATCGAACATAGGCCCCACGGGGCGTTGCCCTTCGCGGTAAACGTGGGTAAAAGCGGTGCGAATGTCGAGATATTTTTCTAATACCTTGCGCTCTTCGGCGGTCGTCCAAGTGGTTGGGTTGGTGAGGCCCGTTTGCGTCATAGCGGCTTGAAGGCAGCGCCAGGGAAAGTCCGGCAGGTTGACGTGATTGTCCAAAATCAATCCGACACCAAATTCCGAAGTGATAATTTGATTGAGCGTAAAGCCATGTGCTTTTTGTGTCCAGTAGAAAGTTTTGAGGCGGCCCAATGCGTGCTGGATTTGTACGGCCTGTACGTGTTTGTCCAGCCCTGCCCGCCAGAAGCGATAGACCCAGTCCCAGTTGCGCAGCAGCTTTTTTTCTTGCCGGGGGCGTAGTTTTTTATCATTCAAACTGAGAAAACCGTAAGTGCGGCTGGTTTCCGGATGGACATCCAACCCGAACTGCCCGAAATAATGCTCAAAGGCATCGGGATAGGCTTCCTTCAGCCCCCGGAGCATGGCTGGCAGCTCGCCGTCTCGGTCTTGGGTGCCGAGCGTCCATTGGAAAATACCAAAACTCAGAAATGCACCGTCGTAGGCGTTGATGGCTTCCAATTTGCCTTCATTGTCAGAAACGGCGCTCATTACGTTGATGGCCGAGTCGGTCATGTCGAGGTCTTTCAGCATCGCGCCATCCGTCTGGATAAAGCCTTTGATGCTTAGCGCTCCGCTATTGTATAAGCCCTGCCAGTTGCGTCGGGTGTCGTTGTGCTCTGGAAATCTGCCTTCCAAATTGCCGTCGGTTACAATGAACACCCTGCGGCTGCGCTCAGTGACGATGCGGTGCTCCAATTCTTTGGGCAGCGGCGGAAAGACAGGGGTGGGCACGGGCAGCGGCGCTGGTTCCGGCGTTTCGATTTTGGGCGTTTCCGCTATCGGCTTGGGGGTGGGGGGCTTGACGGGCGCGGTGGTTGGTTGCGTTTTCGGCTGGTCGAAAGAGCGTCCGATGAGGCGATAGAAGATGCGGAGAAAGGCGCGAAGGAAGCTGTTCATAAAGTAGTTATGGGTTTGGAAGCTGTTTGTAATGATGTAACTGTTTTGTGCACTATTTCAATGCGTAAATTTATCAACTCATTCTAACAAATTTACCCTTTTAAATTGATTGTCTGCCTATTATAGCTATAAAAAATCCCATTTTCTGCAAAATCATGTTTGTATTACTCCCACATTAAAGCGCTCTATTGGTGCGTGATTTGCCATAGCGATACCTTCGGCAATCCAGCGGCGCGTGTCGCGGGGGTCAATGATAGCGTCCACCCAAAGGCGTGCGGCGGCGTAGTAGGGTGTCGTTTGGTGGTCGTAGCGCTCGGTGATTTCCGCCAGCAGGCGCTGTTCTTCCTCCGGATCAATGGTTTGTCCTTTGGCTTTCAGGGTAGAAACCTGTATCTGTACGAGGGTTTTGGCGGCCTGCGCTCCGCCCATCACGGCGATTTTGGCAGTGGGCCAAGCTACAATCAAACGCGGGTCATAAGCCTTGCCGCACATGGCGTAGTTGCCTGCGCCATACGAATTGCCCATTACAATACTAAACTTCGGCACGGTAGAATTGCTCACCGCATTGACCATCTTCGCACCGTCCTTGATGATGCCGCCGTGCTCCGAGCGCGAGCCGACCATAAAGCCCGTGACGTCGTGTAGGAATACGAGCGGAATTTTTTTCTGATTACAATTTAAAATAAATCGTGTTGCTTTATCCGCTGAATCTGAATAGATTACGCCACCAAATTGCATTTCACCTTTGGCATTGCGCACCACCTCGCGGTTGTTCGCTACGATGCCCACCGCCCAGCCTTCGACGCGGGCATACGCGCAGATGATGGTTTTGCCATAGTCTTTTTTGTAAAAAGTGAGCTTGGAATCATCTACAATGCGCTTCAGAATTTCTACGGTATTGTACTGCTGCGCCGAACTTTCGGGTAGGATGCTCAATATCTCCTCAGGATCTGCTTTGGGCGGTGCTGGTGCAATGCGGTCGAATCCAGCCGCTTCGAAGTGCCCTATTTTGTCCACTAAATCCTTGATGGTATCGAGGCAGGTCTTATCGTCGGGCATTTTATAATCAGTCACTCCAGAAATCTCCGATTGCGTGCTCGCGCCGCCAAGGGTTTCTTTGTCCACATCTTCGCCAATAGCGGCTTTCACCAAGTAGGGGCCCGCCAAAAAAATCGAGCCGGTACCTTCTACAATCAGGGCTTCGTCGCTCATAATGGGTAAGTAAGCGCCTCCGGCCACGCAGCTTCCCATGATGGCCGCAATTTGCGGAATGCCCATACTCGACATGCGGGCGTTGTTTCTAAAAATACGTCCAAAATGCTCTTTGTCCGGAAAAATTTCATCCTGCATGGGCAAAAATACTCCCGCGCTATCCACCAAATAAATGATGGGCAGGCGATTTTCCATAGCAATTTCTTGGGCGCGCAGATTTTTTTTGCCTGTAATAGGAAACCAGGCACCCGCCTTCACCGTGGCGTCGTTGGCGACAATCACGCACTGCCGCCCGCGCACATAGCCGATGCCTACAATCACGCCTGCCGCCGGACAGCCGCCCTGCTCTTCGTACATTTCAAAACCGGCAAAAGCCCCAATTTCTAAGAGTTCCGTGCCGTTGTCAACCAGATAAGCTACCCGTTCGCGGGCGGTCATCTTGCCTTGGGCGTGCTCTTTGGCTATTTTTTTTGCGCCGCCGCCCTCCCGGATGCGCTCTAAGCGGTGTTGCATGCGCGCCAGCAGCAGCTTCATGGAGTCTTCGTTCTTGCTTTGTTCGATGTTAATTTTGGTCATGATTTGGTTGCGTGTATGATACGATTTGAGTTGTTGTTTGCGGTTTGCGGTTCGCGGTTTCGTTGCAAAATAAATACCTGCGGCCGGTTTTCCCAAATTGCGCGGCCTTTTTTACCGCGTTTCGGCAGGGAATAAAGCAGGCTGTAAAAATTCGAGATGGAAAGTACTGATTTCCAAAGAAATAAGTGGCTGAATGGCTTGCAAATCGGCGAAAAAACCAGCATCGGTTTGCATCGTACCGACTCGTGCCCGCCGCGCGCGCCCTTGTCCGCGAAAACGCACACGAAAGCCCTGCCCGTCCAATTCCTGTACCAAAGGGATGCGTACCAGCCCAGTGCCGACGGGAAAGGACCAGCCGCTTGCTTGAATGCTGGTTGTCAGGAACTTATGTTCATTTACACTGACTTGAATATCAGTACTACCGTTTGCATTGGCTTGCCAGTTGAAGTCGGCCAATTCTTTCGGAATGCCCCAGTTGACGCGGCCGCCCAGCACGCTCGCTTCACTCGATACGTAGATTTTGGTGATAGCAAAGGCGCTGCCCTTATCATGCCGGAACCAGCCGGGTATGAGCAGGAGTTCATAATACGGGCCGACCGGAGAATCTTCATACTTAACGAACATGACAAAACCCCAGGGTAATCGGCGTTTTTTTTGTAACCAGCTGGGTGTAATTATTTCATTATCAACAATTTGTGACAAAAATTTGTATAACAAAATAAAACCTTGTCCTTGCAGACGCCAGGGAGCAGGAGGAGGTAGTTGCATAATTTTAGAATTGCATAGTAACCGTAAAAAACTTATCGAATGATGGCAATGCGCTGCGTGCTCACGCGCCCGTTGATGGTAATGCGCGCCGTGTAAATACCTGGCTGAAAGCGACGTACATCGAGCGTAAATTGCGAATCATACCATTGATGCTGCGCAACTAATTGTCCAGCAGCATTATATAATTGCAAATTTTTACTTGCGCTTTTAAAATCACTGATGTAAATACGCAACTCATCGGCGACTGGATTGGGCGCGAATTGCACCTCAAGTGCGGGCAACGATGCTGGAACGGATACAACATTATCGGCTGGCAAATTGGTTTTGAATAGGCTTAGGCCGCCCCGCAGGTTGCCTACAACCATTTCCAGCAGCCCATCGCCGTCGAGATCCGCTAATGCGATATGGCTTTGGCCGCCTTCATTAATGCCGCCAAATTCCTCAGTTTCAGTGATAAAAGTATCATAAATATTTGCTTCAATAGCACTGTACAATTCAATGGTGCCGAGCACCGAGCCAGTCAGTAGGCGGTAGCCATCCGCAAAATCGAGCAGCACCGGCGCGCTGTAGCCAGTGATAAAGCCTGGCGAGCGCGTATCCACGCGGCCAAAGCGCTCGGTATTGGGCAGGGCATTCAGCACGGAGTTGAATTGCGGATTGCCCGGCGTGCCGATGTTTTGCAAATAATTAATATTGCCATTGCGCTCACCGATGAGTAGGTCGGGCAGCCCATCCCGATTGACATCCACGATGTAGGGCGTACTGCTGATGCCTACGTCAATGCCGGCATAACCGTATTGCAAGGGCCCAAAAGCTAAAGGCTGGCCCGGGCCGGCAATGTTTTCTGCATAAAAAAGGCGCCCCTGCTCTTCCCCTACGAGCAAATCGAGATCGCCATCGCCATCGAGGTCGCCAAAGGCCGGCGCGAAGTTGTAGGTATTCTGACTGAAAATGCGCATGCCGAGGTAGTCGTCATCCACCAATTGAAACCGCGGCTGCGTAGCTGTGCCTATATTTTCAAACAGGTAGAGGCGGGCGTCGCGCTGGCCGAAGTCGCGGTAAGCACCATACGTACCTACTACAAGATCCATTAATCCGTCGGCGTTGTAATCTACAAACGCGGGCGCAGCGCCAGTGCCAAAGTCGAGCATTTCACCGACTAAAAAATCCTTTTGTTGCAACTGGAAAAGCGGTTGGGCATTGGAGCCAGTATTTTTATAATACCAAATAACTTCGCGGTCTTCGGCAAACTGGTCGGCGTTGGGGGCTACGGCCAAGTCTTTCACGCCATCGTTATCGAGGTCGAGGTGAAATGCAGCCGGAAACACAGGCAAATTGAGCGGCACATCATACACAGGGAAGTCATTTTCTTGGGCGTTCATCCAGGCTCGATTGCAAGTGCCAGCGTTGGTCAGTAAGTTGAGATTATTGAAAGACAAATCACCCAGAATGAGGTCGCGCAAGCCATTGTTAGTCACATCGAGCGTGAGTAAGGTGGAGCCGGCGTGGCGTGGGGTCACCGGCTCGTCTTGTATATTGCGAAAGCACATACCCGGCGCAGCGGCCAAGTCAACGCGCTCGGTGAATCCACTTTCGTAAAAACCGCCCCAGCAGTTGTCGCGGAGGTCAAAAATCAGGCTATCCCGGCCAAAGCCTCGCTCCACGGATTGATTGGCATAAAATTCTACATAACCGCCGGCCACATTGAAGGTGAGAATATCCAGATCGCCATCGCAATCTACGTCGTCAATGGCCGGATAGTCAATGGAACTGATAAACAACTGAGTGCGTGAGCCACTGGAAAGGCGAAAAGAGATAACATTGAAAAACCATTCGCGGAAGTTGAAACGTTCAAAAACGATGCGCCCATTTTCGTAGCGACCGGTATAAACGATGATGCCGTCCACGCCGGGCACGTCGGAGTAGGCGAAAATGTCCATGATGCCGTCGCCATTGTAGTCGCGCAGCAGCATCCAGTTGCGTACTTTCGGAAAAGCAGCCACGTATTCCGGTGCGAAGCGATAGTTTTGCCCATCGTTGAGAAAGGTCAGTTGCACATTGCCGACCCGATCAAAAATATGCAGATCGAGGATGCCGTTACCATTCAAATCTACCGCCGAAAGCTGGGGCGCGTTCAGACCGCCAGCCCAAGGTAGCGCTAAGGTTTTGCCATTGACCATGCAATCGGCGTGGAAGCGCTCGAACGACTGGGCGGAAACATGCAACACGGGCAAAAGCATACAGCCAAGCAGCAGTAGGCGTAGTTTATCGGTCGTCATTCGTAAGAAATTAAGCGTTTAATTTTTTTTAGCAATTTGAACATTTTGAGGTTCAATGCTTGATTAACGCTGAAAAAGTGCTCATTGATGGTGATCCAGTCCTTTTTTCGTTCTAATGTCAGCAAGTTGTCATACGCTACTTGGCGGGGTTTTTCGAGGTGGGCTTTCCAGTAGATGGCGCGCTCGGTCATGGCAAATCCTTCGCGCACTGAGCCGAGAATGCTTTGGTCACAAATGAAAAAGATGCGTTCTTGGGGCTCCGGATACAAAAAAGCTTGGCTGGCGTTGCGGAGTTTTTCCACCGGCATTTCTAAAAAATTGGTGTAGAGTGTCTCCTGTTCGTGTGCAAAGTCGAGGTAGTGCATCACCATTTGAAAAAGGTTGACATCTTCCCACGGCAAGCCCTGATAGCTGAGGATGGCTTCGGGCAGCAGCACGGCGTTGAGGTCGGCGCAGTGGCGAATGATGAAATAGTCGAGCAGGTCTTCGATGGCATTTTCGAGAATGCGCTCCGCTCTTCGTTGCCCCAGCTCCTCGGCTTGGTCTAATACGTGCAGTTGGGCGGCAAGCTGTTCGGCTCGTCGGTTTATAACTTCTTGAAAATTAGATTGGTACAAACGATTGGAATACCGTTCAAGCAAAGCAGCACTGTGCTCGGTTTCGATGCGTTCGCGGAAAACGAGGAAAAATTGCGTTTCGATTTGCTGCTCTACATTATCGCGCAGATTGAGGCGAGGGGGAGCGGTCGTGGTTTGTGCCATACGCTGGGCCGCGCCGCAGTTGAAGCAAAACCGGGCATTGTCGGGCAGCGTTGTTCTACAAACGTGGCATTTTTTCATCAGGGCGAAAATAGTAATTTTTGGCGTAGAATAGTAAGATGTTGGGTGTTCGTCGTTTACCATGCGTGCATGTGCTAATGAACTGTTACACTGTAAATGTCATTTTCCAAACAATCTTCTGTGTGGACTGTTTACCAAGCAAAATAAAGTATAAACAATGCGTAAATCCTCCCGGCGCTCGGCGGGCAAAAGCCACCAAAAAAGCACCTTGCCGCAGAAAATCTGCGCAGTATGCGGGCGGCCGTTCAGTTGGCGCAAAAAATGGGAAAAAGTATGGGAGGAGGTGAAATATTGTAGCGACCGATGCCGAGGTGCAGCCAAAAAGAAGGAACCATCAGCTAAAGCGGGAGAGGAATAATCAAAATGTACAACCATGAGCGAAAACGAAGCCAAACAGGAGCAGGAATCCTATTATGACGAGTATCAGAATTTTTCGTTTCACCCGAAAAATATCCTGCTGATTTTGTTGCTCATTAGCTTGACTGGCTTGTTTCTGAGCTTATCGGCGGCCTTTGTGTATTCGCGGGTGCAAAATAACCAACCTCCGGTCAGGCTACCCAATATTTTCCTATTCAACACCTTGATTTTGCTGGGTAGCAGCGCTACCATGATTTGGGCCAAGCGCTCGTATCGCGCCGATCATACGCTCAATTATCAGCGGGCATTGGTGGCGACCATGCTCCTGTCGGTCGTTTTTATGATTTTGCAATACATCGGCTGGCAGACCCTGTTTCGGCAGGATATTTTTATTCATTCGAGCAATTCGGCGAGCTATCTGTACGTCATCTCTGGGCTGCATTTTGCGCACGTCATTGGCGGTCTGCCTTTCTTGGGCGTTTTTCTGTGGCGGGCGCGTTACGAAATGAAAGAGCCGGTCACAGTCTTAGTGTATTTTTCCGACCCGGAGAAACGCCTGCGCCTGCGCTTGCTCACCATTTACTGGCATTTCTTAGACGGCCTCTGGATTTATCTCGTCCTCTTTTTTTGGATCAATTATTTGATACGATAAGTCTGGGCCTTGTTTTTATAAAAAAAACACCTAACCAGGCTTACAAAATTACCTCCCGCGTGGCGTCTAATATGCTGCGTACCTCGGCTGGAGTCTCCGCTTGCGCATACACCCGTAGCACTGGCTCGGTACCCGATGGTCGAATCATCACCCAGCGATCGTTGCCGAGGTTGAATTTGAAGCCGTCAAGGCTTTCGAGCGATTCAACCGTGTATTTGCCGAAGGCAGGGTAGGGGTTTTCGCGGCAGCGCTGAATGACCGCCTGTTTTTGTGCCTCCTCAATGTGCAGGTCGTCGCGGTCGCAGTTGAAAGCACCCACCAAGGCATATACTTCTTCGATGAGTTGCTTGACCGATTTGCCGGTTTTAGCCATAAATTCAAGAATCATCAGCCCGATCCAGATGCCGTCGCGCTCCGGAATATGCCCTTTCACCGCCAGCCCGCCGGACTCCTCGCCGCCTACAATCACGTCTTCCTGTGCCATGATTTCGGCGATATATTTGAACCCAATTTTGGTGATTTCGATGTCAAGTCCAAACTGTGTAGCCATTTTTTTCATTTTGTCCGTTACCGAAAATGTAATAACGACCTTGCCAGTTTGCTTTTTGTATTTAAACATATAGAGCAGCAGCAGCAGCAGAATGTGATGCGAATCTACGAAATTGCCGTCTTCGTCGTACATCCCGATGCGGTCGGCGTCGCCATCATTAGCAATGCCGATGGCAATGTCGGGGGCTCCTTGCATTAGGGCGGCTAATTCTTGCAAATTGCGATGAATGGGTTCGGGTGCTTGCCCCATAAAGCCGGGATTGTCTTCGCAGTGCAGCAGTAGTGCATCGGGGAAGAGCCGGCGCATGGCATTTTGTCCAGCTCCATACATAGCGTCGAAAGCGATTTTGAAACCTGCTTTCCGGATGCCGTCCAGGTCAAAGTTGGCTGCTACATGGTCTAAATACATTTGTTCGAGATCCACATATTCTAACAAGCCCTTTGCCTGCATATCGCTGAGCGAAGGCAGTGCGGTCGGTGGGGTATCCGGTATCATGGCTTCTACTGCTGCTACTTGATCGGGGCTGGTGGGGCCGCCCAGCTCGGATTTGAGTTTGAAACCGTTGTACGCCGGAGGATTGTGGCTGGCAGTGATTACAATACCTTGGTCGGAGCCAGTTTTGACTACGCCCAGCGAAATCATAGGGGTA
The DNA here is from genome assembly GCA_937872385.1 of uncultured Saprospiraceae bacterium. Classification (GTDB taxonomy): domain Bacteria; phylum Bacteroidota; class Bacteroidia; order Chitinophagales; family Saprospiraceae; genus JADJNW01. The sequence goes on along the minus strand of CALMSO010000005.1, from coordinate 13,883 downwards.
GAGACAAAGCCTTTCGCCAAAAACACTTTGATGCCGTGCGCCCCCATGACCTGCGCAGTCGTTTCGGCAAATAACTGCCCGCCAAAACGACAGTCGTGCCCAACGACAACCTGCTTGCCACCGCGTTGTTGCAACCACAGGGCCGTGCCCGCTGCTACACGTTTTACATTGTCAACCGTATAATCGAGTGCAATAATGGCTCTCCAGCCGTCTGTTCCGAATTTAATTTGGGTCATGTCGTTAAGGTGTGTCGAAGTTGAATAGTTCATTTGCTTGTCGCAAAAATAGGCATCACAAATTGCAATCCGGTAAAACCGGGCATAAAATTTCAACGGCTTTTGTTCTTTGGCAAGGATTTGCTTTTCAAGTGCTGCTTTGCAGATGGTATTTTGTATTTTCGGGTTTTCATTCTCATTTGGCATTTTGAATGCAAACCATGAAAGATACCTACCGGCACAAGGGCATGAGGCGTCGGCTGATTGCGCAGTTGCGCACCCGTGGCATCAAGGATGAGGGCGTACTGATGGCTATGGGCGAATTGCCTCGGCATTATTTTCTCGACAAAGCCTTCGAAGAGCACGCCTACGAAGACAAGGCTTTTCCGATTGGTAGCGAGCAGACTATTTCGCAGCCCTACACCGTGGCTTACCAAACGAGTTTGTTGAATGTACAAAAGCGCGACAAAATTCTCGAAGTGGGTACAGGCTCGGGCTATCAGGCGGCGGTGCTGGCCTTGCTGGGCGCGCGGGTTTACACCGTAGAGCGGCAGGAAGCATTATTTTATGCTACCAAAACGCTTCTTGATGCTTTGCAATTGGGCAATATTCGCTGTTTTCTGCGCGATGGCTACAAAGGGCTACCCGAATACGCACCTTTTGATAAAATATTGGTAACGGCGGGGGCTAATGAAGTGCCGGAGGCCTTGCTGCAACAGTTGGCGGTGGGGGGCATATTGGTCATTCCAGTTGGCGAAAAAGTACAGAAAATGTACCGCATCACTCGGCTTTCAGATACGGACTACCAGCACGAAAGTTTTGACGATTTCCGATTTGTGCCTTTCCTCGAAGGTATTCAAAAAAAGGATGTTTGATAAGGCTGCATGGATGGCGCTTTTCGCAGCATAGAAAAATGGTAATGAATAGGGCTAAGTAATTGTTAATTGTTAAGATTTTTATGCTTTGATAATCAGTTGTTTGTGTGTTTTGTAAATATAGTTATGCTTAGGTATTTAATAAAACAAAGCGTATATTTTTTGAATTAAATGATTCAATATTAAATAGTTAAGCTATTCCTTGTTCACCATTGAAATTGGTATTATACTATTTTCAATTGGAAATGACGTACTTATTTATGCCCAAAAGCTTGTTTTTCAGAATTTTACAAAATCGTAAATCGGACTTCGCAAATCGCAAATGGTATTATATACTAACTATCGGGTTCAAATGATTAATACCGATTTCAACTGAACATGACATGTTTGTTTGTGTTTAAAATACTGATTTTCAGCACCTTAAAAATCGAAAATCGGACTTTGTAAACCGTAAATAGCATAAAGCATCAAGCATACGTAAAAACAAACCCCAACGGAGTGATATAATTATAAAGATATAAAAAAGGGATAAGCCAATGGTGCCAGCCTTGCTGCCGTTGTTCAAGATGCCGAGCGTAGCGACCGTTTATGATTGGATGAACGGATCATACAATTTGCCAAAATAAAACATTTTGGTGGGGGCTGCTGCACGCGGTCTGGGGCGTCGTGTATAGGCTATTGTTGTACTTCAGCTTTCTTCGCCTTCATTTACCTCACCCAATTCGCCTTCGTATTCGGTGCTTACTTCGTGCGCATCGTAGCCTTGCGCTAAGAGCCATTTTTTGAAAATGCCGGTGTAGCCGTGGGTTACAAAAATGCGCTCCGCGCCGGTAGCTCGGATGGCGGTGTTGAGTTCGTCCCAGTCGGCGTGGTCGGAGAGCACAAAACCTCGGTCGGCAGCTCGGCGGCGGCGGGCGCCCCGCAGGCTCATCCATCCAGAAGCAATACCGGTGGACACTGGCTGGAATTTGCGCGCCCAGGTGGCATCTAAGGCAGCGGGTGGGGCGATGACCATGCTACCGATAAAGTCTTTTTTGGGAATATCGGGCGTGACGCGTATGGTGTCGGGTAAGGTAATACCTTGATTGCGAAGTACTTCGTTTGTGTTTTCGATAGCGCCGTGCGTGTAAATTTTTCCGATGGAAGTATCGAGCTGCCGCAGTATGCGCTGTGCCTTGCCGAGGGCGTAGCCGCTGAGCAGGCTCACCTTGCCATCGGTTTGGTTTTGTTGCCACCAGCGATTGATGTCGTCGAATACCTCTTGCTGGGGTTTCCAGCGATAGACGGGCAACCCGAAAGTACATTCGGTAATGAAAGCATGGCAGCGCAGGGGTTCAAAAGCTTCGGCCAGTCCGTCATTCGCTAATTTGTAATCACCTGAGACCACCCAGATTTCTCCTTGGTACGCTACGCGAATTTGCGCCGAGCCGACTATGTGCCCCGCCGGATGGAAGGAAAATTCTACCCCATTGATGTAGCGTTTTTCGCCGTAGGCAATGGTCTCAAGCGGAATGTCGCCGAGGCGATAACGAATGACTGGCGCAGCACTTTCCGTGCACAAATAATGCTGATGCCCCCAGCGCGCATGGTCGCTGTGCCCGTGCGTAATGAGTGCGCGCGCTACGGGCCGCCAAGGGTCAATATAGACGTCGGCTGTGGGGCAATAGATGCCTCGATCGGTAAATTCGAGTAGGTTTTTCAAGGGCGGGCGCTTGTGTTTTTTCTGAAAATCAGGTCATGCTTAGCCCAGCAATTGATACACCAATAAGCTCGCTAAGTAAGCTAAGGCACTCATAAAGACGAATTGCAGAATGGGCCATTTCCAACTTTTGGTCTCGCGCTTGACGACGGCCAGGGTACTCATGCATTGCATAGCGAATACATAAAACACTAATAAGGAAAGTGCAGTTGCAAAACTATACACGGGTTTGCCCGTCACTGGGTTGCGCTCTTTGGCCATACGCTCGCGGATGGACAGCTCGTCGTCGCCAGCACTACCCACGCTGTAGATGGTTGCCATCGTACCTACAAACACCTCCCGCGCTGCGAAGGACGTAATCAAGGCAATGCCGATTTTCCAGTCGAAGCCTAAGGGGGCAATGGCTGGCTCGAAAGCGCGCCCCAGGATGCCTGCATAAGACGCCTCTATCTGCCGGGCTGCGATGAGGTCTTTGGTTTCGGTGTCGTCGAGTTGGTTGGTAAGGGCAACTTCTCGCGCATCTGCTTCGGCGCGGGCCAGACTATCCCCCGGACCATAGCTGGCCAAAGCCCATAGGATAACAGAAATCACGATGATGATTTTGCCTGCTTCCACTACAAAAGCGCGTACTTTTTCCCAAACGGTGAGGCCCACATTGCGCAGCACCGGCGTGCGATATGCTGGAAGTTCGAGCATTAGAAAACTGTGCTCGCGGGTACGTAGCAGGTATTTGAATACCAATGCCGACAGGAATACTCCGGCAATGCCCAACAAGTACAGCCCCAGCATAGCCAAACCTTGCCCCCAGCCGCCCAGCGCTTCCGCCGACACCACAAAGCCAATCAGCACCACGTACACCGGGATACGTGCCGAACAACTAATCATTGGCGTGACCATAATGGTAATCAAGCGCTCTTTCCAGTTGCCAATGGTGCGGGTGCTCATAATGGCCGGGATAGCGCAAGCACCGCCGGAAATAAGCGCTACCACGCTGCGCCCATTCATACCAAAGGTTTGCATAATCCGGTCGAACAGAAACGCCACGCGTGCCATGTAACCCACTTCTTCGAGTAGGGAGATGAGAAAAAACAAAATAGCGATTTGGGGAATAAATACCAACACTCCGCCAAGCCCAGCCAGAATGCCATCTGCCAAGACGCTGGAGAGCCAGCCCGTACCGAGTAGATACTTGAGCCAGCCGCCCGCCTCGGTAAAGAAGCCTTCAATCAAATCCATCGGATAGGTGGCCCAAGCAAAAATCGCCTGAAAAACCAAAGTCATCAGCCCGAAAAAAATGAGGGGGCCCGCCACCCGATGCAGCAGAATGCGGTCTATTTTTTCAGTAAAATCAGTGGTTTTGTCGCTTGGTTGCTGTTGCAGGGCGCGTTGTACTATTGGTGTGAAGCGATCATAGCGCTGCATGATTTCGTCCACTTGGGCGCGCAGGCTGACGAAGCTGTGCCCTTGCAACATATCCGCAATAGCGGTGCGTTGTGTGTCCGTTAGAAAAGGCAGCCATTCGGCGTGATGCGCCATGAGTACCGCTTGAAAATCGGTTTGTACCGGCAATTGCTCCCGCAACTCCGCCACTACGGCACGCTCGGCATCGGATAGGGTGTAAAACAGCTCCGGCTTCGGGGGGTGCGCGGGCGCGTCCATCAGCAAGCGCATTTCCAATTTCAGTAAATCAAAACCTTCGCCGGTGCGGCCGCTCAGTGTCACCACGGGTGCGTGCAATGCTTCCGAGAGCTGGTCGGCGTCTATGTGCAGCCCTTCGCGCGCGGCTACATCAGCCATATTGAGCACCAAAATAGCCGGCAGCCCAAGGTCTCGGATCTGGGTGAAGAGCAGCAAGTGCTTGGCTAAGCGACTGACATCGGCCACGTAAATCACCGCGTCAGGATGGTTCTCGTCTTGCGGATGGATAAAAGATTGTACGACAATGCGCTCGTCTTGCGAAGTAGGATAGAGGCTGTAAGTACCCGGAAAATCTACGAGTAGCACTTCGGCTGGGGCGCCGTCTAATCGGATTTTGCCCACTTTTTTCTCAACGGTGACGCCGGGAAAGTTGCCTACTTTCTGCCGGAGGCCGGTAAGATGATTGAACAGCGTGGACTTGCCGCAGTTGGGGTTGCCCACCACCGCAAACACGAACTCCTGCCGTTGCCGGGCGGGCATAGGCCTGTTTATTTCAGTATGATGCATAGCAACTCTTCCTTCCGCAAGGCTAATAAATGATCGTCAATTTTTACGACTACGCCGCCTCCGAAAGGTGCTGCGCGTAAGATTTCGAGCCGACTGCCCGGCAGCACGCCCATCGCTAATAACTTACTGCCTAAGCGCTCATCATTGAAGCGCGCTACTGTACCCACACTGCCCGCTTGCAACGCTACTGCCGGCTGTGGTATGCTTGTGGTTACCGCCACCATCCTTATTTTGATTAAATCCAGATAATAATGCAAACTTAACACTAATTTAAAACAGGTAGTTGCCGACAAACAGTGTTATTTGTCACGGTAAGCAAAAAAATACCGAATGTTAATTAAAGTATCATACCTAACATTAGGTACTTTGTAATAAATTGATAACGGCTTAGTATGTTCTCAGACACCCATTCCTCATTAACAAATATTAAAAAAATTTATCCTGCGAAAGGGTTGACAGCTCGCAGGCTTTTTATTATATTTGTGTTGCATACCTAAAATATTTCCATTATCCACAGAGAGGTTTTTTTACTGAATGGCACATCCCCTGTCTTTACAGGTGTTGTCGTGCTTTGTTATCGTTTTTATTTACCAAAAGGGCTAAATAAGCATATCAAGAATTGCAAGATTTCTTATTGCGTATTGCAATGAGCTGGACTTTTTATTACATTTTATTAACCTAAAAAACTTAAAAACTATGACTACTGCAGCATTGGAAAACCTCGAAAACTTGTCAGAAATGGAACTAAAAGACCTGATGCGTCAAGCGAAAGACCTACTAAGCCGCCGCAACGCGAATGGCTCGCCAGACCCAGACACGGAAGTCGGACCAGAAGCGGATGCTGCCTTGGAAGCAACGACCGAAATGACCGAAACGACTGAGCCGGTGGAAGCCGCCATTACAGAAGCAGGGGTTACGACCACTGAGTTGATGGAGGCGGTGACCGAAACGAGCGACTTCCCGGAATTGGAGCGCCTTGAACTGGAAACGGCTACCCCGGAAGCCACCGAGCCAGCAACAATCCTGGAAGTAGAAGCAGCCCTTGAAGCAGCCCCGGAAACGCCGGCCATTGAAGTGAAATTGGACGAAATTTACACCATCAAGGTGGTAGCCGACGAGGTAATTAAGAATGTGGATCAATTGCAACAGGAAGTAGCGGATTTGCGTGCGCAGGTGAGCGGATTGATTGGCCGCGAAGTATTAGAAAGCGAGGTGGAGCGGCTGGTGCGCGAGGAAATATCTAGAAGGTTTAAAATCTAAATTGTTTTTCCCATACTACTGGATTCTCGTCGAAGCCTTTTTTGCGAACCGAAACACGGCGCAAAAAGGGCTTTTTTGTACTTAAAATGTTGGATAACTTATCCGAAAAGCAAATATTTTATAGATTTGTTTCCAAGAGGGTGCATAGCCCATCATCTAACATCTAAAAAAACATCCATGCAAAAAGAATGGTCGCGTCGGGAGATGCTCCGCATCATGGGAATGCTTTCGGCCGGTACGGCGCTTACGCCGGCGGCGCTGGGCAATGTGCGCATCATAGAGCGCGAATATGCGCCTGAGTGGGGCGTTTATACCAAACCCAAAAAGCCAGTGACGGCCATCACGCTGGGCGCGGGCAACCGAGGTAACGTGTATGGCGGCTACGCTGTGAAGTACCCAGATGAATTGGACATTGTAGGCGTAGCCGAGCCAATTCCGGTGCGCAACGAGCGCTATGCCAAATTGCATAACATACCTGCTAAACAACGCTTTACGACTTGGGAACACGTCTTTCAGGTGCCGAAATTCGCCGATGCCGTTATTATCACTACACCCGACGACTTGCACTACGGCCCTGCTATGAAAGCGCTGGAGATGGGTTATCATTTATTATTGGAAAAGCCCATTGCACAAACCTGGCGGGAGTGCAGCGATATTTTGCGACAAGCCAAACAATACAACCGAATTGTAGCCGTGTGCCACGTTTTGCGCTACTCGCCGTATTACCGTAAGGTGAAAGAAGTAATGGATTCGGGCTTGCTCGGGGCCATCGTCAGTGTGCAGCACTTCGAGCCGATTGAGCACAAGCACATGGCGCACTCCTTTGTGCGGGGCAACTGGCGCCGCGCGGCGGATACCAATCCGATTATCTTAGCGAAGTCTTGCCACGACCTCGACATCTTGCGCTGGTGGATTGGCAAAAACTGCCGCTACATTTCTTCGTTTGGGTCGCTCAAATGGTTTCGGGAGGCCAATGCGCCCGCTGGCAGTACCGCCCGCTGCACCGATGGCTGCGCCGTAGAAGCCGAGTGCCCCTACTCTGCGTTGCGTATTTATTATCGAAATCGGGAGCGCAATTATGTTTTTGACCTGCCGGAAAATAAAGAGCAGCAGGCGGCTTATGTTTTGCAACAACTCAAGGAGGGCCCTTACGGCCGTTGCGTTTATCGCTGCGATAATGACCAGCCGGATCATTTAGTGCTGGCCATGGAATTTGATGATGATATCACCGCCAGTTTCAATATGGAAGCCTTCACCCACTATGCCGGCCGCCGCACGCGCATCATGGGCAGTATGGGAGACTTGGTAGGCGACGAGGATGAATTGTACATCGCCAATTTCCGTACTGGCGACATTGAGCACTGGCGCGTCAAAGATCATGTAGCCGAGCTTTCTGGGCATGCCGGTGGCGACTTCGGGCTGGCCCGCGACTGGGTGAATGCTATTGATAAAAATGACCCAGCCCTGCTTACTTCCACGCTCGATGCCTCAATGGAGAGCCATCTGATGGCTTTTCAATCGGAAAAAGCGCGCCTGAACCGCACCGTAGAGCGCATCGAAATTTAGTAATAAGTAATGGTACATTGTTATTTATTAATTGGCATAATTTTTAAACATTTGATAATCATTTTGTTGTAATTTGTTTTTATATTAAAATAATAATATCCCATTACTTACGAGTTTTTTATTTGTCTGAGGCAGTCCAAAGGCAACAGTTCCATTTTCTCACAGCTGTGTGCAGTACCCGCCCCCCGAAAAGACTTGCGCCCTTAGTGGAAATGTTTTATTTTTGGCAAGCGGCTATGGCCGGGACATTTGATTATGAGTGGAGATATAAAGCCAAACAGAGGCAAAATCAAAAAGAGCCACTTCTCCCAAAGCTTTGCTCATTTCATAGCAAAAACTTGAACGCTATTTTTTACAGAAAATAAATTTAGTTTATGCATCAGTAGTGCCCGGTTAAGAAAATAGAATTTTGTGCAAGTGCTTGCTTTTTAATTATTTATAGAGGTTTTTGCTATGAACGATTTAAGTGCTTTTTAGAGCTTTTGGCTTTCGATTTATATGCAATTGCTTGAAATTCAATGATTTGTATTTAATTTATTTTACACTTTTTTATATGATATTTATGGTTCGTTTACCTTTTAGGTATCTGTAAATCAAAAATTTGTGTATTTTTATACCATGACTACTTTTTTGTTTTCTATCTTGTTGATTTTCAAAGACTTTAAACCGGACACTACTGTTTGTGCATATATCAGAAAATAAAAAATGAACTTAATTGCATTCATCGACATTGAAGTTGACCCCAAAAGCCGAAAAATTCTTGATATTGGAAGCATCAAGGGTGATGGAAGTTCTTTTCATAAAACTTCGGTAGCGGAGTTCATAAAGTTTCTTAACGGAACACAATTTATTTGCGGACATAATATTTTCAACCACGATATAAAGTATATCGGTAAGGCACTAACTGATGCTGGAATTAATTCAGAAAACATCATTGACACCCTGCTTCTTTCTCCCTTACTCTTTCCAACAAAGCCGTATCATGCTTTAGGCAAAGATTATAAACTACAATTTGAAGAATCTAACTCACCAATTATTGATTCAATAATAACCAAGGACTTGTTGAATGACGAAATAGCCGTTTTCAAGCAAACTGATGAAACACTCAAACAAATTTTCTATTTGTTATTGCAAGACAAAAAAGAGTTCCTCGCCTTTTTCCGTTTTATAACATATATAAGCACAGAAACAAACACGGAAGAGTTAATTCGTAAGAAATTTCAAAATGAGATTTGCGAGCATGCAGATCTTTCCAAGATAATTACAGAATATCCGATTGAACTTGCTTACTGTTTATCGCTTGTACGCGCTTTCATTGACCAAAAAAAAAATCATTCTATCACACCACCCTGGGTGCTGAAAAATTATCCAGAAGTTGAACAGATAATGTTTCGCTTGCGAAACAAGCCTTGTGTAAGCGGTTGTGAGTATTGCAACACCGCATTGGATATACATAAAGGCTTGAAAAGATTATTCGGCTTTGATTCATTCCGAACTTATGGGGGTGAACCACTTCAAGAAAAGGCAGTCAAAGCAGCAGTTGACAATAAATCAATTCTTGCTGTGTTCCCAACTGGTGGTGGCAAGTCAATTACTTTCCAAGTTCCGGCACTGATGAGTGCTGAGAGTGCAAAAGGTTTGACAATCGTGATTTCTCCCTTGCAATCGCTGATGAAAGACCAGGTTGACAACCTTGAAAAAGTTGGAATTACAGAAGCTGTTACAATAAATGGTTTGCTTGACCCAATTGAGAGAGCAAAATCTTTTGAGAGGGTTGAAGATGGTTCGGCGTCTATTCTATACATCTCGCCCGAATCACTTCGTTCAAAGACGATTGAACGTTTGATTTTAGGAAGAAAGGTGGTTCGTTTTGTTGTTGACGAGGCACATTGTTTTTCTTCGTGGGGACAGGATTTCAGAGTTGATTATTTATACATTGGTGATTTCATTAAGCAAATTCAAGAAAAGAAAAATCTTGAAGATGGAATTCCGGTTTCATGCTTTACTGCAACTGCAAAGCAAAAAGTGATTGAAGATATTCGCAACTACTTCAAAGAAAAACTAACGATTGACCTTGAACTCTATACTTCAAAAGCATCACGAACAAATCTTCAATACAAAGTTTTTGAAAAAGGAAACGAAGAAGAAAAGTATCAGGCTGTGAGAGATTTGATTGAAGAAAAAAATTGCCCAACAATCATTTATGTTTCAAGAACACGAAAAGCATATTCACTTGCAGAGAGATTAACCGAAGATGGCTTCAATGCGAAACCCTATCACGGGAAAATGGATATGAAAGAAAAAACGGCAAACCAAAATGCTTTCATTTCTGGTGAAGTTCCAATCATGGTGGCAACTTCTGCTTTCGGAATGGGAGTGGACAAGAAAGATGTTGGCATGGTTATTCACTATGAGATTTCTGATTCACTTGAAAACTATATTCAGGAAGCAGGCAGAGCAGGACGAGACGAGAATATTGTTGCTGATTGTTTCGTGTTGTTTAATGAAGAAGACCTTGGCAAACATTTCATCTTGCTGAATCAAACTAAATTGACTATAAATGAAATAAAGCAGGTTTGGCAAGCTATTAAAAAAAATACCTCAATATTTAGAGCAAAATTTTCAAAATCCGCATTAGAAATTGCCAGAGATGCGGGCTGGGATGATAATGTAGTTGAGATAGAGACTAGAGTAAAAACTGCAATCGCAGCACTTGAAGATGCCGGGTATTTAAAAAGAGGCCAAAATATGCCAAGAGTTTTCGCCAATAGTATTCTTTCAAAGAATGCACAGGAAGCCATTGACAAAATAAATGCTTCAGAAAGATTTGAGGAGAAGCAGAAAGAAAAAGGAATCCGAATTATCAAGAAGCTTTTTTCGAGTAAGAGCAGAAAACAATCAAACGATGAAGCGGCAGAGTCTAGAATTGATTACATCAGCGACCATTTAGGAATTGTAAAAGAAGAAGTGATAAACATTGTCAATCTTCTTCGTGAGGAGAAGATTTTGGCAGATGCGAAAGATTTGACCGCTTTCATAAAGAAAGGAGAAAACAAAAATCGTTCACTCAACATTGTAGAATCATATAGCAAGATTGAAAATTATTTGCTTCCAGAATTTGAAGAGCAAGAAAAAACATTTCACATCAAAGAACTGAATGAAGAAGCAGAACAAAACGGTTGTGAAGATGTAACACCAAATAAGATTAAGACACTCATAAACTTTTGGGCAATCAAGAATTGGATTAAGCGACAGAATTTAGCGTATTCAAAAAATCATGTTGTGGTGCTTTGCCTTCATCCGAAAGAAATATTGAAAGAAAAATTGGAGAAACGGCATGAGTTGGCAAAATTCATTGTTGAATATCTCTATGAGAAAAGTAACTTGAAGGTTGCAGAAGATGAAGTTGAAAAAGAAGAAGTATTGGTTGAGTTTTCAGTTCACGAACTGAAAGAAGAATTTGAGAAGCGTTTCAATCTTTTTGAAATAAAAATTTCACTTGAAGACATTGAGGACACTCTCTTTTATCTTTCAAGAATTAATGCAATCAAAATTGAAGGTGGTTTTTTAGTAGTGTATAATCGTTTGACAATTGAACGAGTTGAGCAAGACAACAAAAAGCGATACAAGGTTGAAGATTATCAAAAGCTTAATCAATTCTACGAAAACAAGGTTCAGCAAATTCACATAGTTGGTGAGTATGCAAAGAAGATGATTAGCGATTACAAAGATGCTCTGCAATTTGTGGAAGATTATTTTCAATTAAATTACACTTCATTCCTAAATAAGTATTTCAAAGGAAGCAGACAGAATGAAATCAAACGCAATTTGACACCTGCTAAGTTCAAACAATTATTCGGAGAACTTTCGCCAATACAATTAAAAATCATAAACGATAATGAAACGAAATACATTGTTGTAGCGGCTGGACCTGGAAGCGGTAAGACAAGAGTGTTGGTTCACAAACTTGCTTCATTGCTTTTGATGGAAGATGTAAAGCATGAGCAGTTGCTTATGATTACTTTTTCAAGAGCAGCAGCAACAGAATTTAAAAAGCGTTTACTTAAACTGATTGGCAATGCAGCCAACTACATAGAGATAAAAACTTTCCATTCTTACTGCTTTGACTTGTTGGGCAAAGTTGGGAGTTTGGAGAAAGCAGATATGATTTTGAAAAAGACGGTTCAGAAAATCAAGAATAAAGAAGTTGAAGCAAGTAGAATTACAAAAACTGTTTTAGTGATTGACGAAGCACAAGACATGGATGAAGATGAGTTCAACCTGATAAATGCTTTGATGGAGCAGAACGAAGAAATGAGAGTGATTGCAGTTGGCGATGATGACCAAAACATTTATGAATTCAGAGGTGCAAGTTCAAAATATCTTGAACAGTTTATTGAAGTGAACCAAGCAGCCAAGCATGAGCTAATTGAGAATTACAGAAGTAAAAGCAATCTTGTTGATTTCACTAATCAGTTTGTAAAAAGGATTCGCCACCGATTGAAGGACACTCCAATTATTGCAAAACAAACTGACAACGGAAGAATAAAATTGGTTCGCTATCAAAGTAAAAATCTTATTACTCCACTTGTGCATGACATACTCACAACGGAACTTTCGGGAACTACATGTGTACTTACAAAAACGAATGAAGAAGCATTGCAAATAACAGGATTGCTTTTGAAACACGATATGCAAGCCAAGTTAATTCAGACGAATGACGGTTTCAGCTTGTATAATCTTTCAGAAGTCAGGTTCTTTCTTAGCCAATTGAATTTGGCAGATGATGTTTTCATGATTAGCGATGATGTTTGGGCAAACGCAAAGCGAGAATTGATAAACAAGTTTCGGAACAGCACAAAATTGGATGTGTGCAACAACATTATCAAAGATTTTGAAGCGACCAATCCAAAGAAGAAATACAAATCCGATTTGGAAGTTTTTATTCGTGAATCCAAGTTGGAGGATTTCTTCAATGTGAACGGAGAAACAATTTTCGTTTCAACCATTCATAAAGCAAAGGGAAAAGAGTTTGATAATGTTTTCCTGATGCTTGAGAACTTTAACCCTGCAACAGACGAAGCCAAGCGACAGTTGTATGTTGCAATGACAAGAGCCAAACAGAATTTGACGGTTCATTTGAATTCGAATTTCCTCGACAATTTTACCACAGAGAATTTGGAACGATTTGAGGATATAGAAGTTTACCTTCCGCCAAAAGAGTTAGCAATGCACTTGACTTACAAGGATGTTTGGTTGGATTATTTTATCAAAAGACAGTATCTTGTTTCACAACTGGGAAGCGGAGATTCTTTGACAATAAATGGCAATGAGTGCAGGACTGTAAAAGGTGAATCTATTTTGAAATTCTCAAAACAGTTCCTCAATATAATTGAAACTCAAACCCAAAAGGGCTATTTGTTGAAGCAAGCGAAAGTGAATTTCATTGTTTACTGGCAGAAAGAAGGTGCCGATCAGGAAGTGAAGATTATTTTGCCCGAACTTTACTTTGAAAGAGGCAATAACGAATGAAATGCCAATTCACAAAAATACGCTCTTTCAAGCTTTAGTGTACTTCCCTTCCCCCTGACCAATCGGGACAAGTTATTATTCCATCAAAGGTTCTGCTTAGCTGACAGTGAATCGCTTCGAAAATCGCCACGTCGCCCATGCCCTAACCCTACGCAATAACCAGCAAAACAACTGTTCGATATGTTAGCATTTGAATGGGACGAAAATAACAATGGCAGTGTTCAAAATTGAGTGGTTTTTGTATTTAAAATATTGACTTTAAGGTATTTATGTAAAATTTATCGTTTGTAAATTGACGCTACCAAAATTTTGATTATCAAAAGATTCAGCCATCTGGCAATCAGATAAATTCGTCAATTTCGATACTAATAACTAAGCTTTGAGGTGCAGATAATTATCAAAATTGATTAGCAAAAAACAAAAAGAAATTAGAAGCCTCACCAGCGCACTGGCGGGGCTGACAGCTCTGCCCCCATTTACTTCCCACTTTAAAATAAGACCGTGCAAAAAACAATTATTATATTACTGATG
>CALMSO010000004.1 GCA_937872385.1 uncultured Saprospiraceae bacterium | reverse complement strand
AATGAAACAATGAAACAATGAAACAATGAAACAATGAAACAATGAAACAATGAAAAAAAACATCAAAACCGGTACCGAATTTGGGCGCTGGCTTGCGTGCGGGTAGGGCCTTCAATCGTTTCCAGCCCACTGCCGATGGTTTCTTGATTAGCCCAGTAAGTCTGGGCGATGCGTCCTTCGATGGTCAGATTGCGCGTGGCGCGGTAGCGCATATTCAGATAAAAACGGGTGCCTCGGTTGTAATAAGCTGGAATGGAAAAATTGAACAGCAGGTCGCTTTCAAAGGAGTAAAAGCGCGTCTGAAAACCTTCGGTATCAAACACCGCAAAACGGGTAGTGAATGACAAGGGAAAGCTGATAGGTCGAAAGATAACATCTTGATACACAGAGAATCCAGTGCTTTGGCGCCCGCCGTCAACTTGCGAAAAGCCCCAGTCGAGGCGGCTGCGCAGCTCTAATACCCGACTAATCTGCCGCTCTATGTGCAGGCGCGTCTGAAAGGTTCTAAAATCCGCTAAGATGCGATAGTTATCAGGAGATTCTGGGGCGTTGCGTTCTTTGATTTCTTCGCGTACCTCTACAAAAGCGCGCAGCCGTCGCCGCAATTCATAATTCACCCGCACCCGGTACTCGTAGCCCCGCGAGGGCGCATCCACATTGAACCGTAGCCAGGGGTGGCTCCAGGCATCAAAATAGGCAAAGGCTGTCCAATTGCGCGCCGGGCGCATTTCCAGACCAAAATATAAGCCCTGCTCATTGCGTGCACCGAGGGTTTCGGCGAAGGGATTTGGATTCAAAGCCTGATAATCGCGCGGAAAGTAGCGATGCAAAATTGCCAGGTCTATCTTGCGGTCTAATCCGATGAGCATAGCATTCACGGTCGCAATGGCACCGTTGTCACTCATGGCGGTTTCACCAAAAAAATTGATATTGCCTCGTATCAGGGAATAATCCACGCCGACGTTGACTAACTCGTCGCCAGCAAAAAAGAAGCGATTGTACGGCCGGATATTGGGCGTGAGGGTTTTGTCAAACTTATTATATAGTGCATTGAAAGCGATGTGGCTATTGCGTCTTTTCCACCGTATGCTGGCGCCAGTTGTGAATTGCTGCAAAGCATTTTTGCGGGCAATTTCGGTGGGTGTGCGGTGCAAACCTGCGAGGTCGAAAGAAGTAAAATTGCGAATTTCAATATCCGATTCGGTGGTATCTGGCTCTAAAAGAGCGGCATTGCGGCCGCGAATAGAGGCAAAAACCGTCGTTTCAATTTGTTTGCCAAAAGCCAGCGTAGCCCCAGCGCCTCGGAAGAAATTTACTTCATTGGCGGAGGTGTAGGGCCGCAGTATCTGTCCAGAACGCTTGATCGTCATGGGGTTGGAAGATTTGCCAATACCAAAGCCAGTAAACAGCATCAGCCCCTGCCCGAAACTCACCGCATAATCGCCAATGGCGAGCGCTTTGAGGGTTTTGCTGTAATCGCGCAGAAAAAAATGCGCTGAGTAAAAATCGAACCCTTGGGGGTTGCTACCTCTGAAAAATTCCTCGCCCCGATCCTTTTCGGCAGTGAAGCCATAGCTCAAGCGAGTGCCGTAGGCATGCCTATAACGAACGTACAATTGATTGGGGTCGCCGAGATACCGACTGGCACCGGTTTCTGAGGGGGTATAGCCGCGCTGCTGTTCTAAAATGCGCGACCAGCGGAGATAGACTTCGTGCCGGCCGCCCACCAGCATTTCTTTGAAAGGGATTTGGTAGTCGTCCACATCGCCACGCACGGTGACGTAAGGCAGAATGCGCCGTATAAAAGGCAACTCGAAGCCCGGAACCGCCTGCAATTCGTAAATGGAAATCAGCTCGCCAGCTATTTGTCTGTAATTGAGCAAGTTGCGAATTTGCGCGTCATTAAAAATACCCATATCGCGGAGGGTGGCTTCGCTGGCGCGGTTGAGGTCGAGTGGTGCGTTGAGATAATCTTCGAGTAGTTCAAAAAAGGTATTGAAATCAAAATCGCCTTCCGAATCGGTATTTTGCAAAAAATCTTCGATAATTTCTTGGGCGTTGGCGGGCGGGTCCACGCGCACACTGTCGCGTAGCTGTGCACAAAGTACCACCGGAAAAAACAGCAGGATGAGCAGAAGCTTTTGCATGGAGTAAAAGTAGAAAAACGGCTGGAATCGGCCTACCCGGCCGCCGGATTATTCTATAATATTTTTACTTTTTTTGGGGCGATTTTACAAACGGGACTGCCGCCGCTGGCTTTCCTTAGTTGCACGCACTTCCCGTAGCGGACGGTTTTGTACGTGGCTTTCCACCCAGCCGGGTATGTCGAGGTAGAGTAGGGCTTTGCGCTCGTAGCGGCTGTCGGTGAGTGGGGTAAGTTCCTGCTGAAATTGTACAAAAACCATGCGCTGGTCGGATGGTGGTGTAGTGATTAGTTTTTTCAGAAAAGCTAAGGTGGCTTTTTGCACCTCGCTCACGTCTTTGGTCTGCGCAAAGGCTCGGTAAGTATTGTTAATCAGATAAGTAAGCAAGTCATAATTTTTTAATTCGTAATGGCAAATGATTTGCAGCAAGCGGGCATTATGATGCAAATCTTCACGGAGGTAGCCATGCTTGAGCATCACTACTTCATTAAGGTATTCTAATGCGGTATCATATTTAGCGGAAGCGAAATAAAAGTACGCAAATTTGTAATGAAATAATAATATTCGGTGAATATCGGAATAGGGGCGGTAGTCATTTAGTTTTGCTTGTGTTTCTTCAATGATAGCGACGCCCGCATCATAATCGCCTATCATTAAGTATTGATTCAATTTTGCTAAATAAAAATACACAAATGCGATGGTTTGCGAATTGGTATTTAGTTGTTCCGCATTATTTTTATAAAATATTTCCAATTCTTGTAAATAAAGTGCATGGCGCTCTGGCTCACGTAGGAAATATAAAAACATCATTACATAATACAGGGCACGCATGTACAAATCGGGGTCTTTTTCTTTCATTTGGGGGTGTTGCTCAAAGAGTCGGGCCCATTCCAGCGCACTTTCCAAGCAGTCGGGAAATTTGAGCAAAATATAGGCGTACCACATGCGCGCCTGCGAGAGATTCACCTTTTCAAAAAAAGTAAGCCGGCTGCGTTTGCGCACTTCCGGGGGGAAATGTTTTTTGTAAAAAGCCTCTACGTCCACGCCGTCCTTATCGCTGCGGATGTGCCCGTACATGATGTAATAGCCCTGCATTTCGATATTAAGATTAAATAATAGGCTGGCGGCCAATGTGATACGACTACGTTTGGCCGATTCGTCGAGCAGGCCTTCCAATTTACCTTTCACGCTGCGGCTGCGCGTGATGTGCCGTGCTTCGATGTGTTTTTCAAATTCGAGGATTTCGAGGTGCAAAATGTCCTGTTGGTGCTCACGGGCAGTTTTTTTGATGCGTTCTAAGATTTTCAGGGCTTGCATGTACATGCCCTTGCCGTAAAGAATACGCGCAAAGTCCAATTGTTCACGGATTTCAATATCAATATTTTTTTGAATATGAATAAGACGCAGGCTGGTGAGTATTTGTTTGTACAAATGGCGCTTGAGGTTGGGCAAGTGCTGTTTTTTGATTTTATAAGATTTTAATTTTTCGAGCAATGTTTTTTCATCGTATTCACTCATTTTATCCAGCGCATCAAATAATTGCGTGAATTTTCTTACATCAGGCTGCTCACCACTGGATTGTGCGCGATTAGCATAGAGGGTAAAATTGCGTTTTTCCGCTCGATTGAGCGATTTTATAAGCAAAAACAACTGGTCTTTCTGGAAGTTTGGCATAACACTTTTACAAGTTAGAAAAGTCAGTAAATACGGGCGTTTTGCAAGTTTTATACCCGCTTGGGCGTCACATCGTTCGGCAACATTGTACTGACAGGTGTACGCACAGGTTCTACCTTTGTTGCGTCAGCAAATAACTAATGGCACTATCAGGTAGTCCACATTTTTTGCATTGAATAGACAAATGTAAGGAAAAATGAAAAAAATTGAGGCGATAATCCGGCTTTCCCGTTTTGATCAGATCCGCGATGCATTGGCCGATATTGGTGTTAATTTTTTCACGGTGCAGGATGTGAAGGGTTACGGTTTGCAAAAAGCGGAAAAATTGGTGTATCGGGGCAGCACGTATGATGCGGATTACATCCCGCGCCTGCAGTTGGATATTCTCGCCGATAATGATAAAGTGGAGCAAATTGTGCAAACAATCGCTGAGGCGGGCCGCACCGGCGAAATTGGTGATGGCAAAATTGTAGTGCTTGATGTACAGCAGGTTATGCGTATTCGTACCTCCGAAACGGGTATCAATGCAATTTGATAACAGAAAAATCAACGATTAAGGACGATGAACGAAGCAGTTTTTACCGCCAATAACTTGTGGATGTTGGTGGCAACGGTATTGGTGTTTTCCATGCATTTGGGCTTTACGGCCCTTGAGGCAGGATTCGTACAGAAGAAAAATGTAGTCAATATTCTCTTTAAGAATATCATGATTTTATCCATCGGGATGCTGACGTATTTTGCCATTGGCTTCAGCTTGATGTACCCAGAAACGAATGTGTGGGGGCTGTTTGGCTTCAATGGCTTTGGCTTGCGTGATCCCGGCGGCAATCCGATGGAGTATGCCGATGGCAATTATACTTACTGGACGGATTTCATTTTCCAGGCGATGTTTGCAGCTACGGCCGCTACTATTGTTTCTGGCGCAGTGGCCGAGCGCATCAAGTTAGGATCGTTCCTTGTGTTTGCGGCTATTTTTGTTACTTTTTGCTACCCGATAGTGGGCATGTGGAAATGGGGCGGTGGCTGGCTCGAAACGGCTGGTTTTCATGACTTTGCGGGCTCTACCATTGTGCATTCCGTAGGTGGCTGGGGTGCGCTGGCAGCGATTATTCTGCTCGGTGCGCGGCGCGGCAAATACACCAAAAACGGCATCAAACCTATACCAGGTCATAGTATGCCTTTAGTGACGGTGGGCGTGCTGTTGCTATGGTTTGGCTGGTTTGGTTTCAATGGCGGCTCGGTGCTATCGGCAGACCCCGTGTCGGTATCATTAGTGTTTGTCACTACGGCGCTGGCCGGCGCGGCTGGGGCAGTAGGCGCATTTTTCGCCTCGTATGCCATGTTCAAAACCCACGATCTTTCGATGGTGCTAAATGGCGTGCTGGGCGGTCTGGTAGGCATTACGGCTGGCGCGGATGTGATGAGTCCAGGTGCAGCGATTATGATCGGTTTGATTGCTGGTGTGATTATACCCTTTGCGGTTATCTTTTTTGATCGGGCTAAGCTCGACGACCCCGTGGGCGCTACGTCGGTACACTTGGTGTGCGGCATCTGGGGTACACTGGCGGTCGGTATTTTTGGGGCTAAGGCCGGCTGGCACCAGTTGTGGGTACAGTTTTATGGTACTATGAGCGTGGGCTTATTCACCTTTGTATTTGCCTTTGCGGCAATGTGGCTGCTGAAGAAAACCGTGGGCATCCGCGTTAGCGAAGATTATGAAGTACGCGGCCTCGACGTCACCGAGCACGACATGCACGCCTACACCGAATCGGTTGAGCAGGTAGCTTATGGCCTTACCCCGTAAAATGGCAAACTATAAACTTTTTTCGATAATTATAATTTCTAAACATAACATCAATTGACCGGAATTATGACTAAATCAAAGTTGGAGTACATTTGGTTGGATGGCTACAAGCCAATTCAAAGTTTGCGCAGCAAAACCAAAATAGTAAAAAACTTCAGCGGTAAGCTGGAAGACTGCCCCATGTGGTCGTTCGACGGCAGCTCTACCGAGCAGGCCCCAGGCAACTCGTCCGACTGTTTGCTCAAGCCCGTAGCGCTTTTTCCTGATCCGGCCCGCAAAAACGGCTGGTTGGTAATGACCGAAGTGCTCAACGCCGACGGCACCCCGCACGAATCGAACGGCCGCGCCACCATTGACGATGATGACAACGACTTCTGGTTCGGCTTCGAGCAGGAATATTTCCTCTGGGATACGGACATCAACAAGCCCTACGGCTTCCCGGAAAACGGCTTCCCCGCACCACAGGGGCCCTACTACTGCTCGGTGGGCTATGGCAAAGCCTTCGGCCGCGAAATGGTAGAAGAGCATCTCGACTTGTGCATCGAAGCAGGATTGAACATTGAAGGTATCAACGCGGAAGTAGCTACCGGTCAGTGGGAGTTCCAGATCTTTGCCAAAGGTGCTAAAGCTGCCGGCGACCAAATCTGGATTGCTCGCTACCTGCTGGAGCGCGTCGGCGAAAATTATGGTATTGCCATCAACTGGCACTGCAAGCCGGTACAAGGCGACTGGAATGGCTCTGGTATGCACGCCAACTTCTCGAACGCGTACTTGCGTGAGGCCGGCAGCCAAGAAGCCTACACCGAAGTGTTGGAAGCTTTCCGCCCGGTGGTGGCTGAGCACATCGCGGTGTATGGCCCGGACAACCACTTGCGCCTTACCGGCAACCACGAGACACAGTCCATTGACAAATTCAGCTACGGCGTATCCGACCGCGGTGCGTCTATTCGTATCCCGATTGCAACGGTAGAAAACGGCTGGAAAGGCTACCTCGAAGACCGCCGCCCGAACTCTGCCGCCGATCCGTACAAAGTGGCGGGGCGCATTGTGAAAACTGTGAAAACGGCATTAGTGCCAGCTTAATAAGGTTACGGCAAGGTGATATACCTTCGCCAAAGCACAACAAAGGGTTGATGCAGTACGCTGTTTCAACCCTTTTTCTATATTTGCAAAAAAAAATGCGCAAAACGGCATTGATAAAATCCTGAAGATTTTGTAAATGTTTCGACTTATGATAAATGATAAACACTAAATGATTTCTACCGCATCTTTAACCGATATTAATGAATTGGTAAGCCTTATTAACAGCGCCTATCGCGGCGAAAGTGCCAAACAGGGCTGGACGACCGAATCTGATCTCATCCAAGGGCTGCGCACCGATGCGGAAGATATGCAGCAGATCCTGACCGATCCAAACACCACTTTTCTAAAATATACCGATGCTACTGGTGCTATCATTGGCTGCATGCGCTTGCAACGCCGCGATAATCGCCTCTATCTCGGAATGCTCACCGTATCGCCTATTTTACAAACACAAGGCATTGGCAAGCAATTGCTTTATGCCGCCGAAATAGAAGCGCAACGGCAAGGGTGCCACGCCATTTTTATGACTGTTTTTTCAATACGTACCGAACTCATTGCCTGGTACCAACGCCACGGTTATCACTTCACGGGCGAGGTCATTCCATTTCAGCCCAACCCGAAGTTTGAAATCCTCAATCAGCCTTTAGAATTTTGGGTATTAGAAAAGAAAATGGCTATTTTGACAAAGTCCGAAAAGTAATAATACCATTTATGATTTACGAAGTCCGATTCATGATTTTGTAAAACTTTGGAAAACAAGCTCTTGAAAATAAAGACGTATTCATGCTCTTACAATAAACAGTTCACCAGTTCACCAGCCAACTTTTAAAACGGTATAAGTACGTCATTTCTAATTTGAAAAGGTATAATTAAGCGTTTTTACAAAATTAAAACCACCAGGGCGAGCGCACTGCTTCCTGCTTGATTAAATAAGCTTGCTGTCGCATAAAGCGCCGAATAGCGCCGGGTCCCATCCGCGTGCCGCCGAGGCCGGAGGCTTTGAAAGCATTTTTTTCACCTTCGTGAATGATAGCCGTGAGCGCCGAATCATTGATGCTGATGGCGCCCGCTTCGATACGCTGCCCGATGCGCAAGGCTTCTTGCCAAGTGCTGGCAAATACTGCCGCACTCAAGCCGAATATGGTGCCGTTGGCTAAGCGGATGGCTTCCGCTTCATCGCGGAAAGACATCACCGGCATGATGGGCCCGAAAGTTTCTTCGGTCATTATTTTCATACCATGATGCACCTTGGTCAGCACGGTCGGGAAGCACCAGTAGCCGCCACCGATTGGCTCACAATATCCTTTGCCGGTGTGCAAGGTAGCGCCCTGTGCTAGCGCGTCGCGGAGGTGCTCGTCAATAATGGCCACCTGCCGCTCGGAAATAATGGGTCCGATTTGCCCGTCGTCCACACTTGGCCAGGCGAAGCGCAGGGCTTTGGCTTTCTGCACCAAGCTATTTACAAAAGGCTCGAAAATACTTTCCTGCACGTAAATCCGCTCGATAGACAAGCAAGAGTGCCCAGCATTCACGCTCGACCCCCAGAGCAGCGAGGAAGTGGCCTGATCCAGATCGGCACCCTCGAAAACCAAGGCTGGGTCTTTGCCGCCTAATTCTAAAAAAGCCGGTATAAAACGCTCAGCAGCAGTAGTATATACTTTTTTGCCAGTAGCTACACTACCTGTAAAACAAACCAGATCTACCTCTTGCAGCAGCTGTGCACCGGTGTCGCCTGCACCCGCTATATAGGTAAATACACCTGCCAAAGCCGGCACTTCGTGGATTGTTTTTAATAGTGGCTCAATAAAGCGCGGCGTGACCTCGCTCGGTTTTACAATGACCGAACAACCCGCCAACAAGGCCGGAATGGCGTCAATAATGGACAGTAATAACGGAAAATTCCAAGGGCTAATTACACCTACTAATTGATAGGGTTGCACGTCTTGCCGAATATGAATAAAAGGCACCGAGGCGGGCTTTTCAATGGGTTGACTAAAAAAACCTTCCGCGATGCCGCACCAGCGTTCTATGCTGGAAATCAATAGATTAGCTTCCAGAATACTTTCGGTTTTGCGGCCGGTATCAGCGGTGAGGGCAGCTACGAGCGCTTCGTGATGCCTTTGTACGGCCGCTTTCCATTGCTGTAGAGCGGCGATGCGCGCGGTAGCTCCGGCTTGTCGCCAATGGGCTTGTGCTTGTCGCAAATGTTGACAAGTTGTGCCAATTTGCTCGGCTGTTGGAACCGTGAAAGTATAATCATTTTCACCGGTACGCGGATTGCGGACTAAATATTGGGACATTTTGTAATTATTATCTTTAGTGATAAATGATTAACGATTCTAAAAGTTGCTGAATAACTTGCTGTTGTTGTTGTACAAAATGACTCCGATCAGGATTTTTATTTACTAAGTTATTTACCGGATAAATAGCATATTGCGCATACGTCGGGGCGTATAATTCGAGCCGCTGCCGGGCGATAAAATTGCTCATGCCCAGCCGCTGCCGATGATAGCGAAGAGCCGCTATATCAATGGTTGCATTGGCTACCATGCTCTCGCCTGGGCCAGCCTCAGTCAGCACAATACCTTCATATTGTATAATTTTAGAACTTCCGTCGGTAGAAGCAAATGGAATATCAATATTAGCGATGCCCGCCGAATTGGCCGATATTACATACGCCATATTTTCGATAGCCCGCGCAAGTTTGGCCACGTTTTTCTGCGTCAGCAAGGGGCTGCCCACTTCCGATGTATGGTGCAGCAGCACCTCGGCACCACGCAACATGAGGCAGCGTGCAATTTCTGGATATAAAATCTCTTCGGAAGCGATGCAAGCCAGATTGCCAATGTCCGTTTTTGCAACCGGAAACACGGCTTCGTAGCCATACGCTTCAAGGTATGCATCCCAAACGTCGTGGGGTGTAGGTGCAAACATGGAGTTGAGCCGCCGGTAGCGCAGAATGACTTCCCCCGCTGGGCTAATAATAAAGCTCACTTGGAAATACAAATCCGGAAACAGGGCATCGGTTTCATAAGCATTGCCCGACAGGTAAATCTGATGGCGCTGCGCCAGCTCGCCTAAGGCTGCGTATTCCGGGCCATCAGGGTGCAAACAAGCCTTGTGGCGCCAGCCAGCAATAGATTCGCCCATCGGGAAGCCAGTGAGGAAGTATTCGGGTAGCACCACGAGGCGCAGGTCGGGCCCGATAAAGGCCTTCGAAGCGCGGATTTGCGCGTCCAATCTTTGGATCGTCGCCAACATCCTATTTTCTGCTTCGGTACGGTTGGCACAGCCATTCACCGCCGGGCAGGTCACTTGTAGCGCGAGGGCTTTGTATGGGTTCATGTAGTATAAATTTGGTCGGGAAGATATAATTATTCGACAAATTTAACAATATTCCTTGATGTAGTCCGAAAGAAGTGGAGGCAGTAAATTATAAACTGGACCGCGCCAAGGCTTGCCTTTGAACGCAAATTTTCTTATCTTTGAGCATAAAAAATTGAGCATTATGAATCCGGTCGTTGAAGAAATCAGTCCCTACGAATTAGAAAGAGGAAAACCTATGCCCAGCTTAGCACACGCTATCGTTCAGTCGAACCTTGTTCGCCACTTAGGGAATCGTTATGAAGCCAACTATCGTTTCCTGTCAGAATTATCTCTCGAATTGGAAGGTTGGAAATCCGTTCCGGATATAGCAATTTTTAACACATTCGATATGGATTTTCGGCACGATGAAGTGCGTAGCACACAACCGCCTTTAGGTGTCATCGAAATTCTGTCGGCTACGCAGGGTATCATGGAATTGTCGGACAAAGCCAATCAGTACTTTGCCAATGGTGTGCGCTCCTGCTGGGTGGTTATTCCGCCTTTCAAAACGGTATATGTTTTTTCTGCCGCCGACCAGTACGCTACTTTCACTGCTGAAGATATGCTGAAAGACACGGTGCTGGGCATAGAACTGCCGCTGAGTGAGGTGTTTCGGTGATTAAGCTCTTTTATTTACTAAGTGCCCTGATGTAATTAAAAAAAACCTAAACAACTGATTGTCAAACAGAAAAAGCTATTCTAACTAACAATCTCATTACTTATTTACTTGTTGTAAAGCATATACCAGAATAAAATCCGCTATTTGTTGGTAATATAAACTAAATGACTGCTGATAATCGTCTTTTATTACTTGCCCGTAGCAGCGCCCATTTTGTAAATCAAAAGTAAAAGGTGTAATAAGAATATGTTGGGTGAAATCAAGTTCGCGCCGGCCATAGGCTTTATATAAAGATTCTTTTGCTCCCCAGTAAATATGTAAATGCTCCAGCCGACTCGCAGGTTGCAAGCTGGCTAACTCCTCCGGCCGCAGCACCCGATGAGCAATACGCTCGATTTTCATCACCAATTTTTGAATATCCACCCCCACCGGGTGTTTGGCAATAATAACCGCCGCCAGCCCGTGCGAATGGCTCAGCGAAATATGCAGCGGTAGATGCGCTAAATGTGGCTTGCCATGCACGTCTTTAATCATAGCGCCAGCCGTACGACCCAACATTTGGCTAAGTAAATAACGCGCCGCCAGCCACTCCAAGCGCCGATGCCCCTTGATGACCGACAACTGGGCGTGCTCCGCTTCGTTTAAGTGCAGGCGTTCCAAAAACCACGCTTCCGGCTCGGCAATGTGCCAGATAGCTAATTCAAAATCCGGCGGCTGATTAATTTGATAAAATAAAGGCATACGCTTGGTTCTGCCAACCAAATCCGGTCGGTATCTGTTTTGCAAAGGTAAAAATAACTGGATTTGTTCATGCACGCTACTTTTTCTCCTTTATCCGCCAAAAAAGTGGCCCAACTCACTGGGCACAATGCGTCCATTTTCGCGCTGGCGCTAAGCGATACGCCCCGATATTGCTTTTCTGGAGCGGGCGACGGCTGGGTGGTGCGCTGGGACCTGGACGCACCCGACCTCGGACACCTCGTAGCTAAAATAGATACACAGATTTTTTCATTATTGTATCTAACTGATTATCATAAAATTATAGCTGGAAGTATGCAAGGCGGTGTACATTGGATAGACCTTGATGCTCCGGATCGAACTAAAAACATTGCCCATCACGGCAAGGGAGTATTTGCAGTTTTTAGGGTAGGGGAGTCTGTATTTACCATCGGCGGCGAAGGAAAAATCACCCGTTGGGCCGCTGCCGAGGCGCGCTCAATAGAAAGCGTACACCTCAGCAATCAGAGCTTGCGCAGTGCGGATTTCAACGCGCCGCGCAACGAAATTGCCATTGGGTCCAGCGACAATGCTATTTACCTGCTCGATGCCACTTCTTTAGCCCTCAAGCGCACCCTTGCACAGGCGCATGCCAACTCGGTTTTCGCCGTGCGCTACAGCCCCAACGGGCGTTACTTGCTCAGCGGTGGGCGCGACGCACAGCTCATCATCCGCGATACAACGCGGGATTTTCAGCCGGTTTTTAACCAGCCGGCGCATTGGTTTACTATCAACGATATTGTGTTTCAACCAGATGGGAGCTACTTCGCTACCGCCAGCCGCGACAAGACCATCAAAATCTGGGATGCCAGTACTTTTCAATTGCTCAAGGTGCTCGAAACCGTCCGCGATGGCGGGCATATCTATTCGGTTAATCGCTTGCTCTGGACGCCCCACCAGCAGTATTTGCTCTCTGCCAGCGACGACCGCAGCCTGAAGCTATGGCAAATAACAACCTAAAGCCTTAAAAGCAACTTTTTCGCTGGGCTTGTTGTATCTTTGCTTTTTGATAAATAAGTAATGGGATATTGTTATTGGATGACTTGTTAATGTTATTTGGTAAAATGTTTATAAAATTGATAATCATGCGAATATCGAGTTAACCCCGAAGGGGTAAAAAAATTATAGTTAATTGATAATCAATAGGTTTGAACCCCAAAGGGGTGATGCCGTGTTGGTGTAATATGTCACCCCCTTGGGGCTTGTTTTTACGTACGCCTGATGCTTTAATCATTTGAACCCGATATTCGCATTAATCAGTGATTTGTATTTTTTGTTAAAATAACAACCCTTCATTATTTATATTTTTCGTTTCATAAAATTTATTACTATTTTACATTTTACAATGATTGGTATTACACAAAAAGATATTCGGCAGTTATCCAAAGCAGAGTTGGAAGCTGTTTTTGCCGCTTGGGGCGAGCCGCGCTTCCGGGCGAAGCAGGTGCACGAATGGCTGTGGCAAAAGGGCGCACATTCCTTCGAGGCGATGACCAACCTATCGAAAGTACTACGACAAAAGCTCGTAGAAAGCTTTGTTATTCAAGCTATTACACTTGATAAACGCCAAGATAGCTTCGATGGCACCATCAAATCGCGCTGGCGCCTGCACGATGGGCATTTAGTAGAATCGGTGCTTATACCCGTGCCAGAAGACAATCGCTACACGGTTTGCGTGTCGTGTCAGATAGGTTGTAGCCTGACCTGCTCGTTTTGCGCCACCGGTCGTATGAAGCGCATCCGCAATCTCGACGCAGCCGAAATTTTCGATCAGGTGGTATTAGTTAATCAACAATCGTTGGAGGTATTTGGGCATCCACTTACCAATATCGTTTATATGGGCATGGGCGAGCCGCTACTGGCTTACAAAAATGTGCTGGAAAGCATAGAGCATATCACTTCGCCGGAGGGGCTGGGCATGTCGCCGAAACGTATTACCGTCAGTACGGCGGGTATTGCCAAAATGATTAAAAAATTAGCCGATGATGATGTAAAATTCAATCTTGCGCTATCATTACACGCTGCCGACGATGCCAAACGCAATGAAATTATGCCCATCAACGAGCAGAATGATCTCGCTGCGCTGATGGAAGCGCTGGAGTATTTTTATAATATAACCGGCAACCGCATCAGTTATGAATACATTGCTTTTCAAAATTTTAATGATGATATAGAGGACGCACGCAAGCTACTCAAGCTCTGCAAGCGCTTCCCGGTGCGTGTGAATATTATTGAATACAACCCCATTGACGGGGCACCTTTTCTGAAATCTGCAGCGTATAAAATTGACGAATTTGCTCGTTATTTGCGCGAGCATGGCGTCATGGTGACGGTGCGCCGCAGCCGAGGCAAGGATATTGATGCAGCCTGCGGGCAGTTAGCCAACAAGGAGTAATACGGATGTGCACTTTGTAAAATAGCGGTTCGCGGCTTCTAAATAACTTTTGCAGTTTAAAGAAGGTGCTGTTTGCTGTTCGCTGTTTGCTATTTGCTATTTGCTGTTTGCTGTTTGCTTTTCGCTGTTTGCTGTTTGCTTTTCGCTGTTCGCCCCCCTCTAAACCTTTACACCTTTCTAAACCTTCTAAACCTTTCTAAACCTTCTAAACCTCTCAACCCCTCAACTTTTAAACCCTTCTCAACCCATTCCCCTATTACTTATAAAACCGATATCATGTTTTTTTCATGCTGCACCAACGAATCGAATTGTAATATTGGCGGCGGTGCATCCGGGCTGATTTTTGATAGAAATAATGATAGGGCGTGCCGTTTTGCATTATCCAAATAATAACTGATATGCCGAGTGAAATAAGTTTCCAAATCAAAGCCTGCCTGCTGCTCCGGCAGCAAAAATGTTAACTCGGGAATAGCGGCGATGCCCTGCGCCAGCGCTTCGTTGAATTCAGCGATAAACTCCGCATCCAATGGGCGATTGCTCACCCAGGCAGCAAACACGAAAGGCAGCCCCGTATGTCGCATCCAAATATCGCCAAGATCATAAACGTAAGGATAGCGCGTATTCATGCCGATGGTGCGATCGCCGATGACCAATCCGCCGGTACGGCCCGCTATTTTTGATTCGTAACCTGGCTCAGCGTTCAGTAGTGTTGGATGTAATTGCCAATATTCACCCAAGAGTACTTTGGTCAATTCTACCGATGTACGAGATTGATAATCAAGGTACAACGCATTCCAATTTTCTATAGGAGTCTCGCCATAAAGACAAACCGTTTGCACCGCGCCCACCGTGCCAATGCAATAATCTGATATAATATGCGGCGTTGCCAATTCCGGAATCACGGCCACTGGCACCAGCCCAATGTCCGCACTGCCTTCTTGTAGCTTTTGCGCACATACCGAGGGCATATTGAGCTGTAATTCAATACGTTCGGCAATTTTACTTTTGAAAATACCGTATAGCAAAGGCTTGGTATTCAAATAACTAACCGCCGTGAGCTTATATTTTTTATTTACCATGTTATAATTTTATAATGCTATTCACCTATCACCTATTCACCACTTCTCTTTTATCACCTGCAATTCACTATCCTGAGCCATTTCGAGGTGCCGTGTATCATTTTCTAATTCAAAAGTAAATAATGCGCCATTATATTGCGTTTTCCATACGCCGGTATTATGATGCGTAAAGCGATTCATTTCTTTTAGTGGCAATTCTTGTAACAGCGTCACCAATGCGCACATCGTACGCCCATGCGAACAAACAAGTAAATGTTGCTCCGGCCGCTGCCGCAAGTGTGTAATAAACCGATGCAAGCGCACCTGCAATTCTGCCGCGCTTTCGCCGCCGCCCAGCCGTGCACCATATTCGCCGCGCCCCCAAGCTGTTTTTACAATTTTATATTCATCTTGCATCGCTTTATTGGCGGGTTTTCCCTCGTGCAGCCCCCAGTTCATTTCATTAATTTCCTCAAACTGCTCCCAAGGCAGGCCGCTTTCAATGAAATGCGACATCGTTTCGTGCGTGCGCCGCAGCCGCGAGGTGAGCACCGCTTCGAAAGGCTCGTTTTTATAAAATTCATAAAAAGCCCGTGCTTGTCGCCGCCCCAGTTCGTTCAGGCTCGAATCCACGCCACTACCTTGTACGATGCCCTGCCGGTTGAAGTCCGTTTCGCCATGTCGAACGATGTAAACTGATTTTTTATTAGACATTTTTATTGGATATTAGATATTGGGAAATTGGGATATTAGGAAATTATGATATTGGGAAATATTATGCATTTACTACCGGCAAATCATAATATCCTCGAAACTGTTTGTCTTCTTCAAATTCTACCTCGGTATAATCGGTTATTACATTGTATAAAGTATCGCGCTCGATGGGCTGCCGGCCCACGCGGCGAATCAAATTGACCAACTCATGGGTGCTGAGCGCCGGATTTTGTTCTTCCGAACCCGCCATCGAGTAAATTTTGGTGGTATCATCAATCGTGCCGTCTATATCATCCACGCCAAACGACAGCGAAAGCTGCGCCACACTACGCCCAATCATAGGCCAGTAGGCTTTGATATGGTCGAAATTGTCTAAGTAAATGCGGGCAATAGCATAATTGCGCAAGTCTTCAATCACGCTGCTCTCTGGGATGTGCGACATTTCATTGTCCTGATTACGAAATTTTAAAGGTATAAATGTCTGGAAACCAGCAGTTTTATCTTGCAATTGGCGCAGTTGCTCCATATGGTGAATGCGGTGCTCGTAGCGCTCGATGTGCCCGTAGAGCATGGTCGCGTTGGAGCGCATCCCCAGCTCATGCCAGATTTCGTGAATGCGTAGCCACTGCTCGCCGGTGCATTTATCGCCCGCAATTTGCTCGCGGATTTCCGGATGAAAAATCTCCGCGCCGCCGCCCGGCATCGAGTCCACACCCGATTCTTTAATTAGGCGCATCCCTTCTTCATAACTTACTTTCGCTTTTTTAAAAATATAATGATACTCTACTGGAGTAAGCGCTTTGACGTGCAAATCCGGGCGATGCTGCTTTATTTTACTAAAAAATTCGGTGTAAAATGGTAAATCATATTGCGGCAAGACACCCCCTACGATATGCACTTCCGTGACCGGCTGATCATCATATTGGCGTATGATATGCATCATATCTTCCATTGTATATTCCCAGCCCTCCGAGCGCTGCTTGATGAGGCGCGAGTACGAGCAAAACTTGCAAGTGTAAATGCACACGTTGGTTGGCTCCAAATGGAAGTTGCGATTGAAATACGTGCGATGCCCATGCCGCCGTTCGCGGATGTGATTGGCTAAGGCGCCGAGGTAGCCGGGGGTACCCTGTTCGTACAATAATAAACCTTCTGCTTCTGTAATACGCTCATTATCAATTACTTTTTGAGCAATGGCGCGCAGCTCCGGCTGTAAATTTACATCGTTGAGTAGGACGGATATTGGTTGTGGTTGCATTTTTAGCGTTTTACCTAAATAACAAACTTTCGGAACTTTCAGTTTTTTCTGAAAGACAATAATTGTAAAAGATTTGCAAAAATAGCCCTTTCGCGCTACATTTGACGAGAAATGGTGCCCTGATTTCTGTGGTTTTTAAAACTCCAACCGCCTATGTCTGCTGCTCAATCCATTCTCGACTCTTGGCAAGCCAATGCTGCTAATTGGATTCAAACTATTGATAATCAAGAAATTGAGTCTCGAAAACTAATCACTAATCGCGCTATCGTGGCAGCGGTTACAGACTTACAGCCCCGCACCGTGCTCGACATCGGCTGCGGCGAGGGCTGGCTCGCACGGGCGCTCCACGAGCAGGGCCTGGATGTGACTGGCGTAGATGCCATTCCTGCTTTGATCGAGAATGCACAGGCTAAAGGGTCAGGGACTTTTCTGACGGCCACCTACCGCCAAATAGCTACCGGAACGGTTTTTAGTGCGCAAACTTTTGATTTGATTGTCATCAATTTTGCATTGATAGATCAAGAAGAGACCGATTTATTAATCCATTATTTACCAAATATCATAACTCCGGGCGGTTATTTAGTCATTCAAACGCTGCATCCTTTAAGTGTCATTGGTAGCCTGACCTACCAAAGTGGCTGGCAGCCTGGTAGCTGGAGCGGCATGAAACGCGCCTTTGTGCAGCCCTACGACTGGTACTTTCGCACCCTCGGCGACTGGCTTCGCTTGTTGAAAAACGCTGGGCTGCGCATTGAAAATTTGATAGAACCCTTGCATCCAGAAACCGGACAGCCGGCATCGCTGATTTTGGTAGCAGGAAAAAAATAAACAGGCGGCCGCCCTCCCAAAACCCGCTCACGGCGGCCTACATCTAATTTATCTGCGCAATTATCGAGAAAATCGGTGCTTTTTAGCAGCTTTTTCGTTTAATTTGCAAATGATTGCCACGCCAAACCGAGCAGGGCGATTTTTTTGTAATAAACTAATAATCCAAATAAAATGGAAAATCCCGAATTCAAGCAAAAATCATTCTGGAAGCGCCCGGAAGGCCTCACTGGCACTATTGTTTTGGCAGGGCTTATTCTGGGCGGTGGCTATTTGCTCTACCTCAACCTACCTTGGCTGATTAGTCTGACTTCTAATATACTGTATCTCAGCTTGTTGCTCATAGCACTGGGGGCGGTGGTGTATATGGTGCTCGACCCCAAAATGCGCAACCTCGTGTGGTACATGTACAAAAGCGTGATGCGCAGTATTACGAGTTGGTTTGTGCAATTGGACCCCATTGGCATTCTGAAAAGCTACGTAGAAGATTTGCAAAAAAACCTTGCGCAAATGCGTAAACAAATCGGGGCTATTCGGGGTCAGATGCGTCAGTTGCAAAGCTTGATGGAAAAAAATAGTGCTGAAATTGAGCAAAATATGAAGCTCGCCGCCGCCGCCCGCGACAAAGGCATGGACAATCAGGTGATGCTCTCCTCGCGCAAGGCCGCTCGCCTACAAGAAAGCAATCAGAAATACCAGCAATTGCTCAATAAAATGGAAGTGCTGTACCGTATTCTGACGAAAATGGAGCAAAATTCGGAGATTCTGTTAGAAGATACGAAAGATCAAGTAGCCCTCAAAGAGCAAGAACGCAAGGCTATCCGCGCTTCGCACTCTGCGATGCGCTCGGCTATGAGCATTATCAGCGGCGACCCCGACCAGCGCGCCATGTTTGATATGGCGATGGAGTCTATTGCCGAAGATGTGGCCAACAAAGTAGGCGAGATGGAACGCTTTATGGAAATGTCGGCTAATTTTATGCAAACCGTTGATTTGCAAGAAGGTATCTATCAAGAAGATGGGCTAAAAATGCTCGAACAATGGGAAAAGGAAAGCACTCTGATGCTACTCGACAGTGGCAAACGCAGTACTTCCGGCACCCTCGATCTTAATACGCCCACCGCCGAGCCAGAGAAACGCGGGCAAAGCAGCAGCGGCTACGACAGTTTGTTTAAATAAGGTGCAGTTGTCCGCAATGTTCCTTTTGGGGTTTGAAATATGTTCTTTTCAAATCGCTGCGCAGCGTGTTTGTAGCCACGCCAGTTCTGCGGCATTAAGATACGGACTTAGGTTTTGCAACACCTTCTGATGATAATCGTTGAGCCATTGGCGCTCGGCGTCGGTAAGCAAACTGCGATCAATAAGCTGCGTATCAATTGGAAAAAGGCTCAGGGTTTCAAATTGCAAAAAAGCTCCGTACACTGTTTCGCTGGCGGGTACGCATAGCACGAGATTTTCGATACGAATACCATAAGCACCGGTTTGGTAAAAGCCCGGCTCGTTGGAGGTAAGCATCCCCGGTTGAAGCGCGGTGCGGCTGCGCTGATGCGCGGGATTAGACGTAAAGCCCTGCGGCGGCTCGTGCACACATAGAAAAAAACCCACGCCATGCCCCGTGCCGTGCCCAAAATTCAAACCTTGTTGCCAAAGAAACTGGCGCGCTAAGGTATCCAATTGCACACCAGTGGTACCTGCCGGAAAACGAGCCATAGCCAGCGCAATATGCCCTTTCAGCACTAAGGTATAATGCAATTGTTGTTCTGTATCAGGCGGCCCCAGCGCTACGGTACGGGTGATGTCGGTTGTGCCTTGCAGGTATTGCCCGCCGGAGTCTAATAGCAAAATGCCTTGAGTTTGAATGACCGCCGAGTCTTGCTCGTCCGGGCGATAGTGCACAATGGCGCCGTTGCTGTTGTAACCGACAATTGCCGAAAAACTTTCGCCAAAATAATCGCCTTGCGCCTGCCGAAAAGCGTTGAGCTGCCGCCCAGCTTCATATTCCGTGACCGGTGCTTCGGTCAATGCCTGTTCTAACCAGCGAAAAAAACGCAGCAGCGCTACTCCATCTTTGCACATAGCGGTACGCAGTTGCGCAATTTCCGTAGCATTTTTTACTGCTTTCAGTCGAATTGGAATGGTTTCGCCTTGCAGGCGCCAGGCTTCGGGAATGGCCCGGTACAGTTGCAAATTGACCGAGTGGTCGTCTATTAAAACCGGTGCTGTTACTTGTTGCAAAAAGGAGGTAATCTGCTCGTATGGTTGCACCACCACGCCGTCTTCATTGAGCGCGCGCTTAATTTCGTCGGGTACTTTTTCGGGTTGGATAAAGAGCCAACTCATTTCAAGACCAATGATTAAATAGCTGATTATCAAAGGATTAAAAGGTATATCAGCACCGCGCAGGTTGAGCGTCCAAGCTATATCGTCGAGGGTAGTCACTAAGTGAAAATCTGCGGCTTGCGCGCGCATCTGCTCCCGGACGCGGCGGAGTTTGTCGGCCCGATTTTCTCCAGCGAACTGCCTATCATATTCAAAAATCATACCGGCTGGCAGGGCCGGCCGATCTGGTCGGATTTCGGCGATGAGGTCAAATTTGTCCGCTATTTCGATAGAATATTTTTGCAATTGCTTTCGCAAAAAACGCCATTGCCCCACCGAAAACAATGCCCCGTCAATGCCCAGCGTACTACCCGGCGGGAGGTTTGCCTGTAGCCAAGTGATGTGCTCTGGCAGCGCATCCCCTTCTTGCCGATGCAATACCCAGGCGGTGTCGCGCAGTTCGGCTGCTGCCTGCAGCCAGTAGCGGGAGTCGGTCCAGAGTCCGGCGTGTTGTGGTGTAACAATAGCTAATCCGGCGGAGCCGGTAAACCCGGAAATCCATTGGCGGCTGGCCCAGTGCTCGGCTACGTATTCGCTTTGGTGCGGGTCGCTGCTCGGAATGAGATACGCATCTATGTGATGGGCACGCATAGCCTCCCGAAGCTTTTGAAGACGGTGGTTGATGGTCATTTGCTGTTTTAAATTACTGTAGTTTTTGGCGCATTTGTTCAATCCATTCTAACTTGGCTTCGTGCCAGCTAAATTCCGCTTCGAGATTTTCATCGCCCATGGGGGCCAATCCACGGAAACTCATCTGGCTGTGTACAGGGCGGCGCAAGGCCGCGTGAAATGCCTGTAATCCTTCGATTTCTAATAGCGGATCAATCGTATCAGGATGCAATTCGCTGCAAGCCATGATGGTCAGGCGCTCGCCTGCTAATGCTACAAAAGTGCGCAAATGCCCAATGCCTTCTAATGCCGTGGCGCGCAGCCCCGAAGTGAGAATGTTTTGTACGCCCAACTCGGCTAATTGCCCAATAGCTAACCAGGGTTCGCGGCACATATCGAATGCCCGATGAAAAGTGAAGGGCAGTGGCTGCGCGGCTTCCACGAGCCAGGCGGTGCGGGTGCGATCAATGTGCCCGTCGGGCAGTAGCACTCCAGAAACGATGCCATCCGCGCCGAGGTCTTTGGCCCGCTGAATGTCGTCGAGCATCAATTCAAACTCTAAGTCGCTATACAAAAAGTCACCTTTGCGCGGTCGAATCAGCACCATAACCGGGATGGTCAGCAGTCGTTTGGTTTGTGCAATTTTTCCAGCACTGGGCGTAATGCCACCCTGCGCGAGATTTTCGCATAGCTCGATGCGATCAGCACCGCCCGCTTGGGCATGTAGGGCCGAGACTACAGAATCCACGCAGATTTCGAGGGTTTTGGGCATATTTTTACGTTTTGCTACTACCGGCTATAATTCGGCGCTTCTTTCGTAATAGTGATATTATGCGGATGGCTTTCGCGGATACCAGAATTGGTGATACGCACGAACTGTGCCTCTTGCAAATCGGTGATAGTTGCCGCGCCGCAGTAGCCCATCCCAGCGCGCAGGCCGCCCATGTATTGCACCATGACTTCGGCTAATGTACCTTTGAATGGCACCCGCCCTTCGATACCTTCTGGTACTAATTTTTTAATATCGTCTTCTACATCTTGAAAATAACGATCTTTCGAGCCTTCTTGCATAGCGCCCAAAGAGCCCATGCCGCGATAAACCTTAAATTTTCTACCTTCAAAAATGATCGTTTCCCCTGGCGATTCATCCACACCCGCAAACAAGCTGCCCGCCATAATCGTGCTAGCACCGGCGGCCAGCGCTTTGACAATATCGCCTGTGTAGCGAATGCCTCCGTCACCAATGACCGGCACGCCTGTATCCTTGATGGCATAAGCAGCATGCATAATAGCCGAGAGCTGGGGCACGCCCACGCCAGCCACTACGCGCGTAGTGCAAATACTACCAGGACCTACACCCACTTTCACCGCATCTGCGCCAGCTTCTACCAATGCTTTGGCTCCAGCTCCGGTGGCTACATTGCCGCCTACTATTTGCAAATCCGGGAATTTAGCCTTGATTTGTTTCACGGCTTCTAATACGCCCATGGAGTGCCCATGCGCCGTATCCACGCAGATGACGTCCACGCCAACCTTGATGAGCATTTCGACCCGGTCGAACATATCTCGCGTGACACCTACGGCCGCGCCCACCACCAGTCTTCCGAGCGAATCCTTGCAGGACGCGGGATAATTTTGCACCTTCATAATGTCTTTATAAGTAATTAGCCCGACGAGGGTATTATCCGGGTCCACTACTGGCAATTTTTCGATTTTATACCCTTGCAAAATGTCGCGGGCTTGGGCCAGCGTAGTGCCGATCGGTGCCGTTACAAGGTTTTCCTTGGTCATCAGTTCGCGGATCGGGCGGTCGTTGCGCGCTTCAAAGCGCAGGTCGCGGTTGGTTAGAATACCGATAAGCTTATTGGCTCCATTGATAATTGGGATGCCGCCGATTTTGAATTGTTCCATCAGCCTGAGCGCATCAAGCACCGTGGCGTCTTCGCGGAGCGTGACCGGATCAATGATCATGCCGCTTTCCGAGCGTTTTACAAAGCGCACCTGCTCGGCTTGCTTCTCGATGGTCATGTTTTTGTGAATAATGCCGATGCCTCCCTGTCGGGCAATAGCGATAGCCAGTTTGCTGTCCGTGACAGTATCCATGGCAGCAGAAACTACCGGGATGTTGAGTCTCAGTTCTCGGGTCAGTTGCGAGGAGGTATCTACATCACGAGGCAAAACCTCAGAAAAGGCGGGTACAAGCAGCACATCATCGAAGGTGAGTGCATCGTCCCAGAATTTGTACGGTGGTATTTTTTGTATTTCCATCCGCAAAGATAAGGGAAGATTTCAGATTTTAAAAAGCGATGTCACTTTCATTGACGGAAAAATGATAAAATACGGGCACAGAATAGCTCCGGCAAATTGTACCTTTGTAAAATGACTTTATCTATTCATAGCGACGAACATTTTATGCAGCAGGCGCTCCGAGAAGCAGAAAAAGCCTGGGAACTGGGCGAGGTGCCGGTAGGCGCTGTAGTCGTTTGCGACAATCAAATCATTGCACGCGGGCATAACCAGACCGAGCAATTGCAGGATGTAACTGCGCACGCTGAAATTATTGCCCTTACGGCAGCTGCTAATTATCTCGGTAGTAAATATTTAGACGAATGCACCCTGTACGTGACGCTGGAGCCTTGTGTGATGTGTGCAGGTGCGCTGGCTTGGGCCCAACTCGGACGCTTGGTGTATGGTGCAGCGGATGACAAACGCGGCTTCATGCGCTTTGGCAAGGGGCTGCTGCATCCGAAAACGCGCTTAGAATATGGCATCTTGACAGAAGATTGCAGCTTGCTGATGAAGGCCTTTTTCAAAGGAATACGTCGCTGAATGTTGATAGGGGGAATAGGACAAATAGGGGAATGGGACAAATAGGTTTAGAAGGGTTTTAAAGGTTGAAGGGTTGAGAGGTTGAGAAGGTTTAGAAAGGTGTAAAGGTTTAGAGGGGGGCGAACAGCAAACAGCGAAAAGCAAACAGCGAACAGCGAACTAAAATCTGGCATCTAAAAATCTGGTATCTATCGTTTATCGTCTATCATCTAAAATCTATCGTCTAAAGTCTGCATTATGTCCGGGTACTTAATTTAACAACCAACAATTACTTTATTCATTTCCAATCACTTACCATGAAAAAACTCAACGCTTTATTGCCCATGCTCTTGCTGGCGATTTTTGCCATTGCACAGCCGGAGAAAGATTTTAAAATCTGGGATGACAAATTTGCTTACGAGCCGAATTTGCCTTACGATGCCAACATTCCAACGC
Organism: uncultured Saprospiraceae bacterium; assembly: GCA_937872385.1. Classification (GTDB taxonomy): domain Bacteria; phylum Bacteroidota; class Bacteroidia; order Chitinophagales; family Saprospiraceae; genus JADJNW01. The sequence goes on along the minus strand of CALMSO010000004.1, from coordinate 76,840 downwards.
CAGAGCAGGTACTGGGCTATCGCCTTGGGGAGCGCTTTACGGTGTATGCCGAATCGGTCAATTATTTCAAAGCATTAGCCGCCGCTTCGCCCCGCGTCACGCTGCACGAGTACGGCCGCACCTATGAGCATCGCCCATTGATTAATTTAGTGATTACTTCGGAAGCCAATCACGCGCGCTTGGAGGAGTTGCGCACCCGGCATTTGCGGCTCGCCGACCCCGCCACGCCTGCTGCCGAAGCGGAGCAGATTATAAAAAACGATCCGGTTTTTTTGTCATTTAGCTATAATATTCATGGCAATGAAGCCTCTGGTACCGAAGCCGCCAAGCAGGTAGCCTATCGCCTCGCCGCTGCCACCGACGCCGAAACGCGCAGCATTCTTGACAATATGGTCATCGTATTATACATTTGCATCAACCCCGACGGGCGCGACCGCTACGTGTATTGGTACAATTCGGTGCGCCGCCACACCACCGGCTATCAGCCCCGCGATATGGAGCACTACGAAGAATGGCCCAACGGCCGCACTAATCATTATTGGTTTGACATCAACCGCGACTGGGTGTGGGGCGTGCATCCTGAAGGGCGTGGCCTTACTACTGAGTATCAGAAATGGCTGCCACAAGTGCACACCGACTACCACGAGCAGGGCTATAATGCCAATTATTTTACCATGCCGGGCACTACTCCGCGCAACAAATTGTTGCCCGACACTTACGAAGCCTGGAGCGATACTTTTGGGCGTGCCAACATCCGCGTATTCGACGAATTTCGGATGAATTATTTCACTCGCGACGCTTTCGACTTTTTCTATCCGGGCTATGGCTCCAGCTACCCCAGCGTGAATGGCGCTATCGGTATGCTCACCGAGCAGGGCGGCATTGGCGCGGGTATCGCCGTAGAAACCGACGATGGCACCGTGCTCACTTTGCAGCAGCGGGTGTTCGACCATTATATGACGTCCATCGCTACTATCCGCAAAACCGCCGAGCGCCGCGAACCACTATTGCGTTATAGCTACAATGCCTGGCAGCCCAAAAACAGCAAGTCGCCAGTGAAAACTTATTTCTTCCCCAATGACGACAGCGGTTATCTGTACGATATGTTAGCCATGCTTATGCGGCATAATGTGCAGCTCATGCGCACCACCGCCGACGTGACGGTAGCCGACGCCAGAAATTTTCGCAACGGCAAAACCGAGCGCAAGACCCTCCCACGGGGCACCTGGATGGTGAGTACCGACCAGGCGCGGCATTTGTTCATTAACAGCGTGTTAGAGCGTAACATGGCTATCGAGGATTCGGTGATGTACGACATGGCTACTTGGTCGGCACCATTAGCTTACAATCTTGATGCCTATGCATCCAATACCGCGATGAAAGTCAGCGCCGAAACGGTGACCAACATTCCCACACCAACCGGAACCCTCAACAACCCCAATCCGCAGTATGCCTACGTAATTGAATGGCAGCAACGCCACGCCGCCCGGGCCTTAGCCATGCTCTGGGAAAAAGGCTATCGCGTGCGCGCAGCCGTAGAACCCTTCAACGATGGGCGCAAACAATATGGCGCAGGCACGCTCATTGTATTGCGTGGGCGCAATCGAGAGAAAGATGCTGATATTCAGCGCGATATGCAAATAATTGCCGAAACCTGCAAGGTGGTCATTGACGGGCACGATACGGGTAGAATGCTCGACGGCTACGATTTGGCGTCCACGCGCAACCGCCCCGTGCAGCAGCCTAAAGTGGCGCTCATGGTAGAGCAGCCTTTCAATTCGCTTACTGCCGGACAGATTTATTTCCTGTTCGACCGCGAAATACAAATACCGATAGAGCGCATCCGGCCGTCTATTTTGCAACAAACTGCCATCCCGAAGTTTGGCTCGCGCTACGGCGGTGCCGATTTAAAGGAGTATGATGTACTCATACTGCCGGGCGGCGGCGGTGGTTTAAAACAACTCTTTGGCAAAGAGCAAATCGAAGAGCTTAAAACTTGGGTACAAAATGGCGGCGTGATTATTGCTACTGAAAATGCGGCACCGTTTTTCACCGATGCACAATCCAAAATAACGAAAGTGAAATTATTGGAAGTAAAGCGTGACTCAAGTGAAGCGGCTACCTTGCTACCTTTTGCCGAGCGCAGCGATTTTTATGGCAAAAAACGCGTACCGGGCACTGCTTTTAATGCAACGATTGACAATACGCATCCTTTAGCTTTTGGTATGAAAAAGGAATTGTACAGTTTGAAATACGACAATTTGGCGTTCAAACCCGACCCAGATTTACAATCAGTGGGCGTTTATACCAAAGAAAATACCTTTGTAGCCGGCTACGCAGATGCTGAAAATCAGAAAAATATCGCCGGAAATACCTTCGCCGGAGTGCTGCCGCTGGGTCAAGGCAAAATCGTCTTTTTGCTCGACAATACGCAGTATCGCATGTTCTGGCGCGGCCCTACCCGCATGATGGAGAACGCCGTAATGTTGCTGCGCGCATTCTAATGCTAACAGGGCATGGCAGGTTTTTAACACTTACCATGCCCTGATTTTCAGTTATTTACAATCAAATCTCGCACCGCTTGTATCCAGCGCGGATTGTCGTTGAGGCTGGGCACAAGATCCACTTTTTCGCCGCCCATTTCCTCGAATTCTTCTTGATATTCATCGCTGATTTCGACGAGCGTTTCTAAGCAATCGGCTACAAAAGCCGGACTGAACACGAGCAGTCGCTTAGCACCATTTTTAGCCAAATGTTCAATCGTCGCGGCGGTGTAAGGCTTGGCCCAAGCTTCGGGCCCGAGGCGGCTCTGGAAGGCGGTAGTATAGCGCTCAGCGCTCAGCCCCAGGCGCGCTACAATGGCGCGGGTAGTGGCATGGCATTGTGCCGAATAGCAAAACTGGTTGACATTAGAGATGGATTGGCAACAATTTTCCTGCCGGAGGCAATGGTTGAAATCATCAGCTTTGCGCAATTGGCGCTGGGGTAGCCCGTGGTAGCTGAAAATGATATGATCGTAGCTGTCGAGATCGAAGCGGCGGGCATTATCTGCAAAAATATCAATCATGGGGCCATAGTCGTAGTACGAGTTGATGAACTTCAGGTTCGGGATGGTGTCTTTTTGACGCAAAATGCGCATCACTTCGTCGTGCACAGAGCCAGTGGTAGCCGAGGCGTACTGCGGAAACATTGGCAAAACGGTAATTTCCGAAACCTGCTTTTGCAATAGCTTGGTCAGTGCCGATTCAATGGACGGATTTTGATAGCGCATGGCTAATTCTATTTCGTACTCCTCGCCTAAGAGCTGGCGCACACCTTCGGTTACTCGTTCGCCATAATATTTCAAGGGTGAGCCGTTGTCCGTCCAGAGTAGGCGGTAGGCTTTTGCCGATTTGCCCGACCGAAAAGGCGCGATGATGCCCTGTACAATGAATTGCCGTGCCAGCCAAGGATAATCAATGACGCGGCGATCGAGCAAAAACTGTTTTAAATAACGATACACCGCCCCGCGCGTCGGCTCATCGGGCGTACCCAAATTGACTAATAAAACGCCTTTTTTTGCCATGATGTAATGATAATTAAGGATTTATAAGTTTATGAAGGTTTAGTGGGGTAGCTCGTCTATTCAACTTGTCAATCCCTCAACCCTTCAACTTCAAACAGGATTGAAATAAAGCGTAAAATAAATGTCATAATCGCTGGGAAGATAGTAATTTTGCGGCTCGTTCTGCATATCATAAAAATAAACCAATGAAAAAACCGCTCATTTTAGTGACCAACGACGACGGCATCACGGCACACGGCATCAACGCTTTAGTGGAGGTAGCCAAAACCCTCGGCGATGTGGTCGTGGTAGCGCCCGATTCGCCCCAGTCGGGTATGGGACATGCCATTACCATTGCCAACCCCATCCGGCTGCATGAAGTAAATGTTTTTAAAGGGGTGGAAGCTTCTTATGAATGCTCGGGCACCCCGGTGGATTGCGTCAAGCTGGCGCAAAATGTAGTGCTCAGGGGGCGCAAGGTGGATCTCTGTGTGTCGGGTATCAATCATGGTTCCAATGCTTCTATCAACATTATTTACTCCGGTACGCTGTCGGCGGCTATGGAGGCTTCATTAGAGGGCATTCCGTCCATCGGTTTTTCACTGCTCGATTATTCGCATTCCGCTGATTTTGAGCCTTGTAAGCCTTTTGTTCGCCAAATTATGCAATACGTACTGGAGCGCGGCATCGCCCAGGGCAACTTGCTCAATGTCAACATTCCGAAACTACCGGCCCATGCCATCCGGGGCATCCGGGTATGTCGGCAGGCCGACGCGCGCTGGAAAGAGGAATTTGTAGAAGCCACCGACCCCCGTGGACAGAAATATTACTGGCTCACCGGGCGTTTTGTGAATGAAGACCATGCGCCTGATACCGACATCCGAGCGCTGGACGATGGCTACATCTCGGTGGTACCTTCTATGCACGATTTGACGAATTACCCCGCCATTGAGGCAATGAAAAATATGAATGTCGAAGTAAATAACTGATGCGTTATATCATAAAAACTGAACCAACATGATACAAAATAAATTGTGGATTGGCTTGCTCATAGGGCTGCTGATACCTTTTGTAGCTTATGCACTGCTTTTAATGGCTTATGATTATTTAGATGCGATGGGCTGGACGAGCAGCACCGGTTTTTCTGATAATTTCCGGCAGCGCACCCTCGGCGTGGTAGCCATTTGCATGAATCTGATACCGCTTAATATCTTACAGCGCCGCCGCTTCAACGAGGCCGTGCGCGGGCTGTCCGTTATTACAGTATTATATGCTATCGGCTGGGTTATTTACTTCGGTGGTAACCTTTTTTAAGGTTTTGTATCACTTTCCGCATCCACATCATCGCCCATTTGGTTGTTTTTATGCAACTCCTCAAACATAGCACTGATGCGGTACATCTCGTCGAGCGTATCATCTAAATAAAAAGCAATTTCCGGAATGCGCCGCACATGTTTGCGAATACGCGCCGCCAAGGACTGCCGCAAGCGCACCTGCTGATCCTCCATTTCGAGAATGGTGGCCTGTTTATTATCTGTATTAAAAACGCTGAGGTATATTTTCGCCAAGCTAAAATCGGGCGTCATCTTCACGTTGGTCACCGTCACCAGCACCTGCGCGCCATAAATATAGCTACCTTCAGCTTGCAGCACCATACTGAAATGGCGCTTGATGAGTTCCCCCACCTGTTTTTGTCGTTTTGTCTCCATCACTTCTAATTTCTATCGCTCAAAATGTGCAAAATTTTCAAAAAAAACAAATCTTCGCAGCAATAGTTCCTTTTTTAGTAAATTTCTCTGACCAAAATGTTTATTTTTGTAAAACAAAATGTGTTTTAGTGACTTGTTGTTTCATTGTTTCATTGTTTCACGGTTTTATTGTTTCATTGTTTCACGGTTTCACGGTTTCAGTGTTTCATTGTTTCACGATTTCATTGTTTCACGGTTTTATTGTTTCATTGGGTTTGTAATAAGCTTCTTTCCGTTGAGTATGGAGATAACTAACAAATTTATACGATGAATTATCTGACAATTGAGCAAATAGATGCTTATGAGGTGTCCTTTGAATTAAGTAATTATGTTTGGAAGATTGTGGTCAAGTGGGATTATTTCGCAAAAAAGGCAATGGGACATCAATATGTTTCGGCAATTGATTCTATTTCTGCTAATCTTGCAGAAGGATGGGGGAGATACTATAAAAAAGAAAAAATTCAGTTTTATCGTTACGGCTTTGGCTCATTAAAAGAAAGCGAAGATTGGACTCGTAAAGCCATTCAAAGAGAACTTATTTCTACCGAAGAATCCCAATTTATTCAAGAACGCTTACAAAAACTACCCCAACTTATCAATCAGTTAATTCAATACACGAACACCAAGCTCAAATACTAACCATACAACCATACAACCATACAACCATGCAGCCATAAAACCATACAACCATAAAACCATGAATCCATACAACCATAAAACCATACAACCATACAACCATACAACCATAAAACCATAAAACCATGAATCCATAAAACCATGAATCCATAAAACCATAAAACCATACAACCATGAATCCATAAAACCATGAATCCATGAAACCATAAAACCATGAAACCATAAAACCATGAATATATTACAAACACCCATCGAATACCTCAAAGGAGTCGGCCCCATCAAAGCCGATTTACTTAAAAAAGAACTGAGCGTATTTAACGTAAGTGATTTGTTATTGCAATTTCCATATCGTTATATTGATAAAACAGCTTTTCATCGCATTGCTGAACTAAGCGAAGATAGCGGCTATGTACAACTGCGCGGCGTGCTACGCCTACTAAATACGGCGGGCGAAGGGCGTAAAAAACGCCTTGTCGGCAAATTTCGAGATGATAGCGGCATCATAGAATTGGTATGGTTTACGGGGCTTTCTTGGTTGGAAAAGAACTTAGTCATTGGGACGGAATATATTATTTTCGGTAAGGTAAATAGTTTTAATAAACAACTAAATATTGCCCATCCCGAAATGGAAGTGGTTGGCTCAGAAACCGCACCCACTGCGCCCACTATGGCACCCATGTATTCGAGCACCGACAAGCTGAATACCAAAGGATTAGATGTAAAAACGCGTCGCCGCTTAGTACAAGCCGTATTTGAAAAACTGCTACCAACGGAAGTGCCCGAAAATTTACCCGATTATTTACTACAAAAATTTCGTTTTCCATCGCGTTATGATGCTTTACGCAATATTCACTTCCCGAAAAACGAGCAAGAACTTGAAGCAGCGCGTAACCGCCTGAAATTCGAGGAGTTATTCTTTTTACAATTGCGCTTATTACAAATAAAACGCCGCCGACATGATACCGTCAAAGGCTTTATTTTTGAAACCGTTGGCGATTATTTTAATCGGTATTATAATGAAAAACTGCCTTTTGAGCTTACCAATGCCCAGAAGCGCGTCGTTAAAGAAATCCGCCAGGATATGCGCGCTGGCCGCCAGATGAACCGCCTTGTGCAAGGCGACGTGGGCAGCGGCAAAACGATGGTGGCTTTTTTGTGTATGCTCATTGCATTAGACAATGATTATCAGGCTTGTATGATGGCACCCACCGAAATTTTGGCGCAGCAACATTACATTTCCATTAGTGAATATGCCAAAGATCTCGGCATCAATGTAGCCTTCCTTTCCGGCACGGTGAAAGGTAAAAAGCGCGAGCAGTTATTATATTTACTAAAAAACGGCGATATTCATTTACTCATCGGCACGCATGCCCTGATAGAGGACTGGGTCGAATTTAAAAACCTCGGCTTAGCCATCATTGACGAGCAACACCGCTTTGGCGTGGCCCAGCGCGCTTCACTCTGGAAAAAAAGTAATCCGCACCCGCCGCACGTCTTAGTGATGACCGCCACGCCCATCCCGCGCACCTTAGCTATGACCCTCTATGGCGACCTCGACGTATCGGTAATTGATGAGCTGCCGCCCGGCCGCAAGCCAATTACGACCGTCCACAAAACCGAGCACCAGCGCGACCAGGTCATTCAGTTTATGAAAACCGAAATTGCCAAAGGCCGCCAGATTTACATCGTTTATCCGCTCATTGAAGAGTCAGAAAAGCTGGATTTGCTGGCCCTCGAAGCCGGTTATGAAGCTTTGCAGCGCGACTTCCCGCCGCCGGATTATCAGATCAGTGTGGTGCACGGCAAGATGAAAGCGAAAAACAAAGACTTTGAAATGCAGCGCTTTGTGCAGGCCGAGACGCAGATTATGGTGGCCACTACCGTCATCGAAGTGGGCGTGAACGTACCCAATGCCTCCGTGATGATCATTGAGCACACCGAGCGTTTTGGCTTGTCGCAATTGCACCAGTTGCGCGGGCGCGTAGGGCGCGGTGCCGAGCAATCGTACTGCATCCTGCTATCGGGTTACCAACTTAGCGCCGACAGCCGCGAGCGCATCCAGACGATGGTGCGCACCAATAACGGTTTTGACATCGCCGAAGCCGACCTCAAGCTCCGCGGCCCCGGCAACATCGAAGGCACCCAGCAAAGCGGCATCCTCAACCTCCGCCTCGCCGACCTCGCCAAAGACGGCCGCATCCTCCAAACCGCCCGCGAAATAGCCGCCCGCATCCTCGATGACGACCCCGCCCTGCAGCGCCCGGAGCATCTGCCGCTGAGGCGCTACCTAGAAGAAGATAAAAAAGAAGCGAAAGTGTGGAGTAGGATAAGTTAAGGGCAGCCAAAACATATTCTCTATCTTACTTTTTCCTTTTTATCTCGGCTTCGGCACGGATGGTACGGATGACCACGTAATGATTAGAGCCTATCGGTTCATGCTCTACTGTTACGGCGGCTGGACCGGTAGGACCTTCGGTGGTGACGGTAAAGTCTTGGTCAGCCGTTACGGAAAAGGTATATTTGCGCAACAAGTTATTTTGGCGATCGCGCAATTCATATACCATAATGGTTCGTTGCGGAAGCATGGCACTGATGTCGCCGCGCATTGGTCCTTCTCCAGCAGAAGGAATAGTGAGTACGCCTTCTTTGAATGGATTACCAACTGGTGCTGCGCCAATCGTTACCCACACGTTGTGTGCGGCTTCTGGATATACAGCTTGGTCAACTTCGCTTAAGTCCAATTTGGTGTCGCCTCTGTCAGCACCGATTACTACTTTGTTGGCATCTACTTTGGTACGTGGTTGTTCGCGTACACCCATTTCCACCCATACTTTATCAAATTCTTCTACTGCAAAACGATAGCTGCGCCTGGCAATCGCATAGGGCCCCTTGTTACTTATGTTGCCGCTGTGTATGGTAATATCCCCATTAAAATTGAGTTTGGGAGGGTTATCTGCAAAAAGTTCTGCTGCGACAGCATTTTTATTGTTCACATAAATAGTTGCTTTTACCACCCAATCTTCCGTATTTTCTGATACAATTTCATCATTAGTATTGACCAGCGTATTCTGCTTATTTAAAGTGGTGTTTGCTCTATTTTGATGGAAACTTACGGCAAAAATGAATGCTATTGCCAAAAATGAAAGATGGTTGAAAGTAATATTTGCCATGATAAATATAATTTAGGAGTGATTTATTATTTAGTATATCATTTCAAACGCTCCACCAGTTCCACTCGGCGATTGCGTTGTTTGCCTTCCTCTGTTTGATTCGTACCTACAGGTGCCAGTGGTCCTACGCCTTTGGGCGTGAGTTGTTGGGCACTTGCACCTTTTTTTATGAGTTCATCCGTCAGGCGTTGAGCGCGTTGCAAGGATAAGGTCATATTCGAGTCGAAATTACCAGTATCGTCCGTATGACCAACCACGTAAAAGGTTTTGGTGGGGTTTGCTCGAATGTAAGCCAGCATTTCATTGATGATAGTCGCGGCGGAGGGCATCAGTATGGATTTACCTGATTCAAATAGTGTTTCATAAATCACAACTTTGCCTTGCTTCTTGATTTCATCGCGGATATAATTCGCTGTTATCTCAACCATATCCGTATCCATATTCTTTTCCGTAAGAATATCAATATAGGCATAAACCACATCATTATCCGTAGCAATCCCTATGGTAACATATTTATTACTTTCAGTGCCTTTCCACAAAGCACTTACATAATGTTGCCCACTGTAAATATTCGTGATTTCTTTCGCTGGGAAAGTGTTTCTTTTTTCTACCTTATTATGGGTTGAACCATAAAGCGTTATAAAAAAACCAGAATACGTGTCTTGCAAACACTTACTGTCGCTACAACTAAAGAGAATGCCCAATCCAGATTTTTTAAGTTGCTGCTCGTAATTCCGAAATACTTCTAAGGCGGTTCTGCCAGCAGGACCACGATAGAGAAAACACTCCAATTCCCCTTCTGGCGTTGATTTTTTCAAGAAACCTTCGCGGGTCAGCGGGCCTTCGGCTACAAGGTACTGAACATAGTTTGATTGGTACTTTCCAATTAGGGTACTGCCTTGATAGCCACTAATCGTGAGATTATCGGACTGAGCGTAGGTAATATTTACGCCATATAACAAAGCAAAGCATAATAAAAGATATGATACTCTCATGGAGAAAAATTTTGATAAAGTAATAATGAATTTTAAACTATTAAAATTTCACTTAGTTAAGCGCTGCTTAATTTAAACAGAAAAAGATGGATAGTATTTTTGAATTGATGTTACTTTTTTGTAAAATGCTTATTAATTTACTGTTTTCGTCGAGGACTTGCGGAGGCTTGGTGTGGCAGTCTAATTTTCGCGCCCGCATCCTCGATGACGACCCCGCCCTGCAGCGCCCGGAGCATCTGCCGCTGAAGCAGTACCTAGAAGAAGATAAAAAAGAAGCGAAAGTGTGGAGTAGGATAAGTTAGTCCCGGCGAGCTTTAGTCGTCGTATTGAAATGTAAGATAATGAGTGCTTATTTCCTTTCACAAAAAAATCGGAGTGCTTTTGTGCGGGAAAAAAAATGCTATTTCTACGGTCGTTTCAAAAAAGACTTATTGACAATACTGGTGCACGGTATAAATTTTTTCTCAGTAGTACAAGATACCCATTCAGGAATAGGGTCAAAGTTATAGTAAACCCAATTAGTTTCCGTATTTTTCGGAAAATTCTACAGTTTTATGAGCAATAAGCCTTTGTCCGATGAAGACTTGCTATCAATGTTAAATGGTACCGACGACGACCAAAAAAAGGCATTAGAGGAGCTTTATAAAGACCCATTTTTAAGGAAAAAAATTTTGGCGTTTGTATGGCGAAAAGGTGGAAGTGAAGAAGATGGAAAAGAAGTTTTACATGAGACCGTAATTATTTTTTATAGAAACATTCGCAATAATAAATATCGAGGTGAGGGGTCGCTAAGAGACTATTTTTATGGCATTGCAAAAAAGTACTGGTTTGCAGCCAAGCGCGTAGCAGTTAAAGTAATGAAAGAAGCGGTGGAAGATACTGTTAACGAAAAAGCCAATAATGTTTTCGACCACATGATTTTAGAAGAAAAAAAGACTGCTTTAAATCTCGTTATTATGCAATTGGGTGAGCGCTGCCAAAAAATATTAACCTTATGGGGCTATGATGAATCTATGGAAAAAATTGCAGAGGTGATGGGATTTCGGGATAAAAGTGCTGCAAAAAAGGAAGCTTACCGTTGTCGGGAACGGGTGAGAAAATATATTGAAGAGCACCCAGAACTAAAAGAATTAGGGGGTTGCAATACAATGGATTTGCTGCGCCCCGCTACTTGGAAATCTTCTGTAAGGCGACTCGAATCGCCAGTGACCTCTGATATTTCCAAATCAGCCCAAATACTCCAATTATTACACCACCTATCAAAATGTAATAAAAAATAAGATTGTTTGTAATAGGGCGCATATCACCAATGGGGATATAGGCTGCCCAAAAAAATGGATGTGCTGCTAAATTGTCTTTTCGCTGAGCGAGGTAGCTTAGTTTAGCTTCGCGCAATGCCGCACTTTTAGTGTGCGTTGCTTTTAAATTTTCATAAAAACTGCGCATAATTTGTGTAGTGGACAAATCATTGACTGCCCAAAAAGTAGAAACAATGCTCTGTGTACCTGCATAAGCAAAACCACGCGACAAGCTAATAATACCTTCGCCCCGCTTGAGTTCGCCCAGTCCGGTTTCGCAAGCGCTCAATACAACTAATGCAGCTTGTAATTTTAAATTGTATAAATCTTTGACGTATAATTGGTTAGAATCTCGTTGCTTGTTATTAGCGGTAAAAGCGACAAAGGAGTAGTTAGAAGCCGTGTCATTTAAAACTCCATGCGTAGCAATATGAATAATGCCAAAATCTGGTGCTCGCTTTAAGAAAGTCTGTTTGGAAGCAGTATTGCCCACATAAGTTTCCCCTTTGCCAAAAATACGTTTAATCGCTGCAACTTCCGATTGATTATAATACAACGTATCTAAATTGCTGCGCAGTAGGGCAATGGATTGCGTATGGGTATTAGGACGATCTTGGAAATTAGGGGCGAAAGCCAAAAGCCCGTTTTTCTTCACTTTGCGCTGTTGCATTTCTTGTAATAAAGTCGCCGAGTAACAATAACTAAATTCATAATGCTTCAAAAGATAATCATGATTGCTAAATTGAGTGGTATTGGATAGTATTTTTTGCGGAAGTAGCACTTCAAAAGGTACATAACCTAATACCCCGTCAGGAATAATAATGACGCGCTGCGGCAAATTTTTAGCAATTGGTGCAAAAACAGCGGTGTATAATTGATGAGCATTCTCGGCGTAAAGTGCACTGGTAGCTTGATAGAGTGAATCCGTCGGTTGAGGCGATAGATGATAATTGTAAATACCATGGCGCAAATCCGCTACTTGCTGCACCAATGGGAAATTCAGTTTGGAGCGATACAATTTTATGTTTTTCTTCGTAATGGTAAAAATATACAAATCCTTATCTCCCACAAAATACTCCACCAGCGCCTCGTCGCGCCCCAATAGCTGGTTTTGCAATGCACCAACCGTAAGCGTTTTGGTATCATATTTCAACTGATGGTAAGTTGGGTATTGTGATTCAAACAAAGCGATTAATGCTCGATATTCTTTTTTCAAATCGAACAGGCGGTCGCGCTGGTAAGATTGGTCGGTATCCGGTGTTTTTGATTTGAAAAGCGCATCTTCCAAATTGGCTATTTCGTACTTGATTTGCGATTCTTTTTCCAGTAAAGTATCAGGGATGCCCGCCAAAGCGAGCGCATTGGCATTTTTAAAGGCTTCAAGCAAAATGATGCCTTTACTTTTTTCCATGATGTCAAATGCGTGGGCATAATAATCCGCGCCCAAGTCGGCAGCAATAGCTAAAGCATTTTCATACACTGGAAAACTTTCTTCCACCAAAAATAACTTGTCCTCCTCGCTGGAAGAAGGGCTGGTTTTGAGCAAATCAATGGCACTCACCGCTGCCAACACGGTTTGCCAGGCGGTTTCCAATAGTTTTTTATCGCCATTTTGGGCATACCATTGCCGCAAAGCCTCCGTTTTATACGCCAAGATACCCACCAATTCCTTGCGCACAAAGCTGCGCTCATACACCTGCGGGCTCTTCGTTATATCATAACTATCAAAATTTTCATTTAGACTTACCAGCGCTTCTTGATAATGCTCCAGTGCACACGCCCAGTCGCCCTGACGCGCGTGTAGCTCGCCCAGCGCTTGATAGACTTCGGCTACTTTATAATGTTTGTAACCAAAAACTTCATTGCGCCGTGCCAAAGCTTGATTGAAATAATGAAAGGCTTTGGACAGGTCGCTCATGGCAGCATAGACTTCGCCAAAGCGGTAATAGGTGTCAAAATCAATACCAGCGATGCTATTGTCTATTGTATTTGCAGATTGTATTTTTTTTAATGCTTTTTCATAATCTTGGGTAACTTTATAAAGATTGGCTTGAACAGTAAGTGTTTCCACCAGACCATTGCGATTTCGAGATTTAGAAGTATCCGTTTTTACATAGATTTGCTCTGCTCTTTCATAATTTATAAGTGCTTCTTTATAATCTTTTTTCAAAAAAGCGATATCGCCGATGTGCTTGTACAGAATGGCAATATCTCCTGAACTGCGTTCATCTTGCCCTCTTTTTTTTTGAGTTAAAATACCTTTATTGAAATAGTCCCGGGCAATCTCATAATCTCCTAAATGTTTGAGAATAAGCCCTAAATGCCAATAAGTAAACGACAGGTCGGATAGGTTGGTATGGTTCTTATCAGGCAAACTTTCAAGATTGGTTTCTAAAGCCTTAAACTTTCTAAGTGATGTGCTATAATCACCCGTTTTGTAATAATACGTTCCTGTCCTTGCTTGTATATCATCCAAGTATATTCTATATTGTTCTCCAAAAGCTTGTTTGTGCGTTTCAATTATGTTTTCCGCAATTTTTAAATCCCGTAGCATATTATCATTGCGATTATACTGCCCATTGTAATATAATTTCCAACTCATAAGGTCGGCGTAATTTATCCAGGCTTTACTATTTTCCATTTTCGCAAGTGCGATTTCTATCTCGCGATTGATACAATCAATATCTTTTTTCTTGTCGCAAGCGGGCAACACCTCGTCAACAATGTGATTTAAATAGGCTTCTAATGCAGATGGGTCTTCTTGGCCATAGCTAGAAAATGGGATGAATAATAAAAATGAAATGAACACTAAGTAGGATAGCTTCATTTTAAGTTAAATTAAAAAAATATTACCTCGAAGGTTCTTTCCGAGGTAATATTGGTTTATTGATTTCGAGAATTAATTACAACGTTCGTCTCAATAGTAGGATGAAAATTACTTTCCAATCGTAACCTACCTCCCGTATTATCGGGTATCCCTGATAAATTCATGGTCGCTATCGCAAATGGTTCTCCTGCATTTCTTATTAAGATGATTTCAGGTGTCAATGGTTTACCGAGGTTATCCAAAATAGCCAGCTTAATCTCTTCCTTTTCTATAGGAAAGAATAACCAAGAGGTTCTATCAAGAATAGGAATACAATTACCCACATTACAGCCCCCTGGTTTAGGGGCTATTGCAAGATTAAGAAAGTTGCAAATCGCAGACTGGTTACTCTCTTGGCAATCAAAATTAGCCTGTGCAGCCAGTTCAGCAGCAGTAGCATTTCGCTGGTTTAAATTACTTATTACGTTTTGAACACGTTGATTTTCCTGCAAAAGAGCGTCAGTTCTTTCGGCTACTTGTGCACAAGACACGTTAGGTGTGTTAGCGAGTGCTTTGATTTCTTCTAATTCTGCACGTTGATTTACTAAAAAGCTATCCGTTGCATCGCGTATAGCCACTTCATATATATCTAATTCCGTCAACACGATGTCGGTAGGAGGTAACTCACTAGTTGGTTCGTTGTTACAGGCAGTAAAGAATGTGGCAGTAAATAAAAGAATAATTACGAATAAAAAGAGGGGATTCTTTTTCATAACCGGGGTTTTTTAAAGAGATTTTTAATCGAAATTTACGTTGTGAAGATAACACTTTTTTTCATCAGTACATCTGAGTGTATGATGTTATTTTTATAAAAGAATTACTTTCTTTTTTTATATCCCGCCAGTCGTCCGATTGTGACCTTTTTTTTAGAAAAAATTATTTGGACAGGCGATGCAGCCACCCTTTCCATTGCTTTTGTAAGCCTTGGGCTTCCTTGTAGTAAGCGTGTTGGGGGTTGTTAAGAATAGTAGATAAATAAGGATTAGCATTGTTGTCATTGCTGGCGAGGACTGCCAATAGGCGATGCCACTCGGCGTTTTCGAGGTAGCGCGCATCATTGCGCATTAGTACGCGGTCGAATGCTTGAATTGCCTGTGCGTACTGACCCGATTCAAAATAAGTATAACCAGCAAACAGTTGCGCTTCGGTGTATTGGGGATTGTCAGAACGGATGGCGGTGAAGAAGCGCAGGGCTGCCGGATAATTTTTTTGGCGGTAGGCTTGGTAGCCGGGTTGGAGTAGATTTTGGTCATTGCCAGAAAGGGTAGCCGGCACAGGTATAGGGTGATAGTTTTGTGCTACCAAAATCTCGGTAGTATAGTATTGAGAGGCATACCATTTTAACCCGACGACAAATGCCAAAATCAAAATACTGGCTGCGGCTACCAATTGCCACATTCGGCGGGCACGTACGGACAAGCGCGCCCGTTTTTTTTCGAGCGGTGCAGTGGTAAAATATTCTTTGCCTAATTGTTCTAGCGTAGTTTGTAAAGTGGCTTGCTGCGTTTCAGTGGCGGCTTGTCGTGCTAAGGCATTACTTCCGGTTTCGTAAAGATTTACTAAGCGACGCAGGGCTTCATCGGTTTGCAATGCGTGCTCAAAAGCAGCTAATTCGGCATCGCTTAGCTCTTGATTCCAATATTTTTCTATTTGCTCGTATTGGTCTTGCATCATTTACATTTCTTTTAGTAGTTGATAATCGGGATCTGCTTGTATCATTTTCAAGAGTTGTTGACGGCATTCGCCTATTTTTCGGCGTACATAATCGTAGCTTAGGTTAAGTTTTTCGGCGATGTCGATAAGGGAGTATCGTCGTTGGGTAGTGTCGTTTTCAGTCCAAGAAAGGCGCAGGATTTCTTGACAAGATGGACCCAATAGTTGATAATGCTTACTAAATAGACGGTCTTGTGCTTCCTGTTCTTCGAAATCCTGCACGGCAGTGGTAGCGTCTTCCATAAATCCACTTATCTCCTGAATTGTGACTTGTTTTGGCTTTTTTCCTCGTAATTTATTTATCCATCGGTTACGACAAGCGATATAAAGAAACATTTGTAATGGGCAAGTGAGTATAAAACCGTTCTGCCCTTGGCGATAGAGCGCCAGCAGCACTTCCTGCATGATATCTTGCGCATCCTCCGCTGTTCCGTTGTTGCTCACAATCAGTTTGGTGATAGTGGCAGCATTATTTTTATAGATCTCGCTAATCAGTACATTTTCATGTCGTATCAGGGCCTCGATGTAGCGATGGTCTGGGTGTTTCGTTTTGGTTGCTTTCATGTATGCGTAGGTCTGTTCGACGGTATTGTGATGACAAATCTACTAAAAATCTGAGGTTTGTAGGCAAGTGTGATAATTTGAAAAAAAAATTTAGCAAGAGGGGCCACATTCTGAAAATACTGCTGATACCTGTTTGTAGAACGAATCAAAAAACTAAACCCAATTTTCAAAAACCCAGTATAACCCAAAATCATGAAACGACATTTCTTTTTGCTAATCAGTACACTTTTACTGACTCTTACTACTACCGCACAGAACCCCTTCCGACATGTAACGACCGCGACCAATACCAATGGACACATCACTACGCTCGACCACCCGCAGTTGAATGGGAATCCAAATGCGATCCTGCAAGTAACGGCTGATTTTAGGAATGTATATAATGCCAGCAATGTGGGCGTATGGTACAATGGCGCTAAATGGACAATTTACAATCAGGATAAAAAAGTGATGTCGAATCAGGGCTTACAGTTTAATGTAATGATTGTAACTTCTGGCGAAAACCATTTTATTCACGTTGCTACCGCCGACAATATAGGAAAGCCGCATGCTTACGCGACTACTATTAATCACCCCCAACTAAATAATAATCCATCTGCGATAGTGCTGGTTACCCAAAACTATGGCGCAAATAATATTTATAATACCAGTGAAATAGCTGTGTGGTACACCGGACAATACTGGAATATTTATAATGAAAATCAATCTAAGATGCCCACTGGCGCTTCTTTCAATGTAAGTATTATCACGCCGCCTGCTGAATCAAGTGTGCATCTTACCGCCACAAACAATATTTGGGGGCAGGTAAATAGTGCTACGGAAACCGCTTATGCCGACCCACAAAAACTATTATTTATCACTCATAATGGCAATCAAAGTGATTGGAATCCTAATCCATGCGGCATTTATTACCCACCAGGAAGAACCAAATGGTCTATTTTAACGGGCAACACAGCCCCCATGCCAGTAAGGGTAAGATTTAATATAGTAGCAATGTCGCTATCAATAGCTACTGAAAATCCACTTGCCAACGCCAATGTAGAATTATTCCATCCGAATAGCGCTAATCGGGAAGTACAGGAAATTACAACCACGCTTCCTTTTCATACCGAACCCCAACAAATCACCGTCGAGGTAGTAGATGGATACGTCATTTACCAGGGCGATATCATATTGGGCAGAGAAGACGCTTTTTTTGAAAGACAGAATGGAAGACTAATTCCCAGAACGGATGACGGAGTTATACAAAAGGATGCGGGCAGACCGGGCGACCAGTTTCGCTGGGCGAATGGCATAGTACCATTTGAGATTCAAGCCAACCATCCTCGTCAAGCTCAAATCCGCGAGGCAATTCGATTATTCAATGGAAGTACCAATATTTGTTTTAGGCCCCGCACGGATGAGACCGATTTTGTAGCTTTTGTGATGGGCGATGGCTGTAGTTCTCCAGTTGGTACGGATCCTCGTGCTCGCGATGCGAGAACAGGGGCATTCAATATTATTATTGGAAATCTTTGTAGTGTTGGTAATATTCAACACGAAATGTTGCATACTGCGGGAATGTATCATGAACAATCTCGTTCGGATCGGGATAATTTTGTACGAATTAATACACAAAATATCCTGCCGGGTAGAGAAAACAACTTTCGGCGAGAGGCAGTAACGATTAGTACTTGCCAATATGATTTTGGCTCGATTATGCACTATCCTGCTACTGCTTTTTCAAGTAATGGACAGCCTACAATTGAACCCATCAGACCTTTACCCGCAGGTGTCACCATGGGGCAGCGTGTCGGATTAAGCGACTGTGACATCCGCGGTGTTAACGCGCTTTATCCGACTGCTACGGGTTGCGGCACTACTGGAGGCAGCACAGGTGGTTCAGCAGTAATAGCTTATGAATTGCCCAATTTCCGAGGGAGAAGTGTCTCTTTTTCAAATGTCGGAGAATTTCGTTCCAGTGGATTCCGAATTCAATCTATTCGTGTACCGAATGGTTTTTGGGTGGCGCTCATGGATCATGCCGAGTGCTTGGTCGAATACTTTTTGGTGGCCCGCGATGTGCCGGATATGTCGGCTCAGTATATTTCTTGTGGGGCGCTTTTGGCTACGCCGCAAAGTACACCTTCTCGCAACTTTGAAGTTACAATCCGCACGGGTGAGGATGGAATTCGCAGTGGTAGCCAGGCATTTGCTGAAATATTACTACGGAACGGGAGTACCCAACGCTTTCCGCTCAATAATGGCGCAACTTGGGCAGATAATAGCACCCACACTATATCCATTCGTCTTCCCGATAATGTCCAAATCCGAGATATCCAAACCTTTACCGTTCGATTCGAATCAACGGGTAATGATTGGAATGCAGACAATTGGAAATTAGATTTTTTACAATTCCGATACCTTTCCGATCAAGTTTCTTACCCGATTAATCTCGTAAGATGGGCTGGTACACCCGCCTTTGAATTCCAGAAAAATGCAAATAGAAGTAAATCAACATTGATAAACCCTTATTAAACCCATTTCAATAATCTACGCTGTATGAAAAATACCTTCCTTATAGCAGCTCTGCTGCTCTGCACAAGCTTTGCTCATGCCCAAATGGAAGTGCCGCCCGAACGCACCTGGACGCTTGAAACGGGTAAAGAATCCGCCAAAGGGGTTGTGACCTATACCGCTACTGGTTTTATTGCTACCAATGAAGCCAATGGCATCCGATTAGTGAATCCTCAATCGGGTAAAAATGCGAAACTGGGCGGGCACGGCGGCGCGGTGCGTTTGCTGGTCAATAGCCCCGATAATAAATATCTGTTGAGTGCTTCCGATGAACGCATCCGCCTTTGGGACTTGGTGACGCTCACCGATACCGAAGTGAAAGCTGATGGACTCAATGAGTGGCTGCGCACGGCAGCAGTGGCAGAGGGCGTAAAAGATGTGGCAGGTAGTAATAGTAAAGTCGGAAGAGTAGCCGGTGCATTGGGTAAAGTGACGAAAGAAGTAGGAAAAAGAGTCGGAAATGAGCGCACATTCGCCAGCATCAAAGCCATCAATATCGCTTTTGGCCAAAACTGCCTCATTGGTAATAATGCCAAAGGTCGCCTGCAAATTTTGCAATGGAATGCTGCCTCAGGCAAGGTTGATACCATCGCTTCGCTGCCGCGCACAGATAACCCCGATGACCTCATGTTTGTAAGTCCCAACAACGAATTCATTGCCCACAATTACACCGAAACCGCCGTCACCCGTATCTGGCTGAATGGCATCGAACACACCACCGTTCCTTACACCAACAAACTCTTCGGCTTTAGTCCCGATGGTAAAGAATTGGCAACGGCGGTGCAAGGCGGCATTGCACTTTGGGATCCTGCTACTGGTGTGAATACACGTTTTCTGGCGGCTGATCCCGACCAGGAGGCAACTGCTTTCACTTTTCATCGTTTGAATCGGTTTTACGCGGGGGTTTTTACCAACAAAACGACTGGCGAAAATAGTATCTCGCTGTGGGACGCTACCAGCGGCAGGAAATTGCGCTCGTTTCTCATCACCAATCCAGTGCTGGATGGCAATTTGTGCTTCAATTATGAAGGCAATTTTCTCGCCTGTCGGATGACTAACAACACGCTGGCTACCTGGGACGTCCGCAAATTGCTCAATGAAGTGCCGAGTTTTAGCGAAAATTTGCTTGCCAAAGTAAAATGGATTTCCCCGACCGCCAATACCAATGCCACGGGCAATAGTTTTGATCTCAAAGCCTGCATCGAGTCTGCTACCAATGTACAAGACATACGGCTTTTTGTAAACGGTGTACCCCTCGCCGAGCGCGGCATTCAAGCAGTGAAAGCGGATGATGGCATTTGTAAAAATAATTTTAGTAAAACCATTTCATTACAACCTGGTGAAAACGCAGTTTACCTGCAAGTCACCAATAGTGCTGGCAACAGCTACTCGGAAACGCGCTACATTCAAGTAGGCGGCGCAAAAACCACTGCTACCGTTGGTAAACGCATGGCATTGGTTATCGGGAATGCGAGTTACAAGCAAGGCCCTTTGCGTAACCCAGTGAACGACGCTAAAGACATGGCAACGGCACTGAAAGAACAGGGTTTTGAAGTAATCCAAGTCGAAAATTTAGACCGCCGCAAGTTTCAAGAAACCGTGCGTACGTTCACCACGAAGCTGCGCGGATATGACGTCGGGCTGGTATTTTATGCTGGGCACGGCGTACAAGTACAAGGCAAAAACTACCTCATTCCCGTGGATGCCGATTTGCAAACGGAAGCCGATGTACAGTTCAATTGCTACGCCCTCGATAATTTACTTGCCGAGTTGGATGGCACCGCCAAAGCCAACATTATTATTCTGGATGCTTGTCGCAATAACCCCTTTGAACGGGGTTGGAAGCGCAGTGCCACGGGCAGCGGGTTAGGTATGGTGGGCGCTGCACCCAAAGGTACTTTGATCGCTTTTGCCACTTCCCCTGGCTCAACTGCCGAAGACGGGCAAGGTAAAAATGGCACGTACACGGGTGCTTTGCTACAGCATATTCGTACGAAAGGCGTAAGTGCTTTTCAATTGTTTAGTCGGGTTATCGGTGCAGTAGATGAACAGACGCAAGGCGCACAACTACCATGGATGCTGAGTTCTTTGTCAAGTGATATTATTCTAACCCGTTAATATCCAATATTTTATGTTAAAACGTATTGGTATTTGGATAGGAATGATGGCTTGCTTAGCAATCAACGTATCCGCCCAGCAACGCAGTACTGGCCTTCTCTTCGACGACGAAGCCTACGAAGCCGTGCCGCTCAAAAAGCCTGTCCTCAAACGCAACTACGAAAACCTGCCTGCGAACGCAAGCCTCAAAGCCTGGTGCCCGCAGCCGCAAGACCAAGGTGCTTATGCCAATTGCGTGGGCTGGGCAGCGGGCTACGCCGGACGCACGATTTTGGAAGCATTGCAAAGCAAAAGTGATAATAAAGTTGCCATTACCGAGCGAGCATTTTCACCAGATTTTTTATACCTGCTCAATAAATCGGCTGCCGATGCCAATTGTCAACGTGGTATTTCCATTAACCAAGCGCTGAAAACCATGCAGGAAAAAGGTGTACCGCGCCGGCAAGAGTTTGCGGCGAGTTGTAATCCGAACGTCCCAGCAAGCATTTTGGCTAAAGCACAACCGAATCGCATTGAGGGTTTTACCCGTTTGTTTGATAAAGAAACGCCTGATGATTTTCGGATTAAAATTATCAAAAAATCGCTGGCACAGCAAAAACCAGTTATCGTGGGGGTAGAATGCTATGAATCATTCAAAAAAGCGGGCGAATACTGGGAAGGCGCGAAAGACAAATTCGTCGGCGGGCACGCTTTGTGCATAATCGGCTACGATGAGCAACGCGCCGCTTTTGAAGTGATGAATAGTTGGGGAACGGATTGGGGAAACCAGGGTTTTACTTGGATTCGCTACCAAGATTTTTCAAGTATTGTAAAATATGCTTTTGAATTGATCACCAGCAGCCCCAATAATACACAAGCGAGCATTTCTGACTTGGTGGAAAAAACCTTATCTGGTTCGCTCGACATCGTGCTGGCTTCCGGCGAAAAAGTAGGCATAACCATTGCTAAAATGGAACGCGGCATCAAAGCCGTGAAAGTCGCTCCCGTAAAAGGAGTGAATTATCAAACGGCCAAAGGCTATCCGTCCGAGACGCGTTACCGACTTTACTTTACCAACGAAGAACCCGCTTACGTGTATGTACTTGGCTCTGATCTCACGGGCGCGGTGGGGCAGGTCTTTCCACCCGACGCACACACGAGTGCCTACCTAAGCTATCCTGGCAATGCCATCGCTCTGCCCGACGAAACTTGGTACATCGAAATGGATAATACCGTGGGTACTGATTTTATTGGCATTGTGTACAGCTTACAAGCTTTAAATATGGAAATGATGGTCGAAAAAATGAATAAAACAACGGGCACTTTTCCTGAAAAATTACAAACTATTCTGGGCGACCGCTTGATTCCGAATGAAGCTATTACTTACCGTACCGACCGCATTGGCTTCCAAGCCAAAAGCACCGGCCACACTGCTTTAGCGACTATTATCGCCATGGAGCATACTGCCAAACAATGAGATTTAGTAAATCTTCGAGATTTGCTAAATCTGTAATGAAATCAATAAATTTTTACTAAAAAAACTATTACATGAAGTCTATTAAATTATTAACCCTGTTTTTTATTATTCAAACCAATTTTATCATGGCCCAAACCGCCGCTGAGCGCAAAGCGCAGGAATTGATAGAAGCATTGAATAGAACCGAATTTGTACAGCAATATCAGCAATACAAAGCCAGTATCGAACTGGATGTAGCCGAATTTAAACTCGTGCAAGCCGACCTGCCGGAACGCGACGTGAAGCGCGTACAATTGTACTTCAACCAAAGCCGCCTGAAATTCGACGCCATTTTGACCAAACTGGAAACCGACCTGACGAACCGTACCACTCGCAAAACCATTACGCAGAACCCGCAGAAATACACCAAAACGCTACAAGACGAACTCACCGCCGCCGTGAATTATTACACCGAAAATTGTAAAAAACTCATGGAAAATCTCACCGAAAAAGACAGCGCCATGGATATGGAAACCGTACAAGGACTCTTCGACAGTGTGCTGGGCTTGGTACAACTCTTCAAAGCCACCGGCGAAAACGCCAATCAACTCACCGTCGCGTATCTGGAAAAAGAATTTATCCAACCCCTGCGCTTGAAAAAGTGGGAGGAGATATTGTAACGACAACAAGGAGCTACCCGAAAATCCTTTCCCAACCGAGTAGGGCGCGGCAGCCGAAAAGCGAGATGAGTAGGTAAAAATATTTTCACTAATTTCAAAAAACCTTACCATGTTCACAACATTTGCTATTTATGCCTTAATGGGCTATTGCGGTACGCCGCCCAGCGTCGAATTTTTCCAATGGCTGCGCAGCTTGCCAAGTCCACCCGTACCGGATGACCCTAATGACGACCCCAGAGCCATTAGACTCAATCTCCAACAGAGCATTTTATGGTCGGTTTTTACTGGCTTTGCCGGGGGTATTGTTGGGGGCTTAATTTTAAGCCGTTTATTTCCAGAAAATCCTGTAATTGGAATTGTAGGAGCCTATATAGGTGGACGAATCTTGTCTGACCTTTCTTATTTAATGCGCAAGAATCCTTTTACCAAGCAGGCTAACCAAATTAAGCAAGGCATCAAGTAAATCTATGCATGATGCTATTTTCCTATGTAGTCTCTAAATGTGAAAGG
Organism: uncultured Saprospiraceae bacterium; assembly: GCA_937872385.1. Lineage (GTDB taxonomy): Bacteria > Bacteroidota > Bacteroidia > Chitinophagales > Saprospiraceae > JADJNW01. The sequence continues at coordinate 53,007 of CALMSO010000004.1, read as the reverse complement.
AACTACGCCACCATCCTGTGCAACAGAGCAAGGCGCGGCAGCCGAAAAGCGAGATGAGTAGGCGATTTTTGAAATTATAAACTTCATAAAATGAAAAAGTTATTTTGTTTAATGCTATTGTATAGTGTATTAAATGTTGCCCATGCCCAATGGCAAACAGTTGTAAACGGTGTAACGCCTTCCGCTTTAAGAGGTGGGCACGAAGCTAATGGAAGCGTTCTTTACATAGCGAGAGTAAAACACGGGAACGGAGTTCATATGGGTAAAGCTCGTGCAAACTCCAGAGAGGCTTTTATTCCTTTTGGTGGAAAAGAATTAGTGCTAAGTAACTACGAAGTATTTACTGGGACGGGGCAATGGGTGAAAGCGTCTGCTAATAATTTCCCTGCCAATGCAATACAAGGAGGTTATGAAGCCGATGGCAATGCTCTTTATATTGCTCGTGCAGTGATTGACGGGGGCTATCATCCTGGCAAAGCTCGAAAAAATGGGGATGGCTTTATTCCTTTTGGTGGCGTAGAAAGGATTGTAAAGGATTACGAAGTCCTTACCTCGAATCCAGTAGCTACTATTACTTCTGGAACTTATCACATCCGCTCTCAAATTGAAAACAAACCCATGGATGTGGTGAATGGACACAATGCCAATGGCAACGGTTTACACTTGTGGGACTTTCATGGCGGCGATGCACAACAATTCACTATCGAACCGAGCAACGAAGCAGGTTATTATTACATTAAGACCAAATGGGGGCGCGTGCTAGACATTAAAGATCGGAGTGGTGCCTCTGGAGCCACACTATATACTTGGGATTTCCATGGCGGGGACAACCAAAAATGGAGATTCATAGATAGAGGAAATGGGTTTTACAATATTGAATCCAAATATAGAACCTATATAGATGTAAAAGGCGGCAATTCTGCCATTGGCACACCTATTCACATGTCCGATTATTCTATGTGGGGGAATAATATTGCGCAGTTGTGGAAATTAGAGCGTGTGGGAAATACCAGTACCACCGTCACCATAACCAACATAGACGAGTGGCTCTGCCCCAAGGATTTAAAGCGCGGCGACCGCGAGTTTGACGGCAACGGTCCGCGCATCAAATGCGAAGTGAGCCTGAGCATCGGCGACGGAGGCAGGGCGTTGTATGCCGACATCTATTTCTGGGCACAGGAAACCAAGCACGACTGGTCCACCACCGAGGGTCGTTGGCGCAGAAAAGTGTATGATGCCCCCTACGGCAAAACCATTACTTCCATTAATTCGGATAAAGCTTCGCGCACGCAGTTTATTAGTCCGAGGGCTGGTTTTCAATTTCTCGTTCCTGGTAACGATGTGGCTTCTGTAGTAAATAGCTTTTTGGACGGCGTTGGCGGTACAATTTCTAGTGCAGTATTGGCAAGTTTCGGTATTCCACCAGGTGATTTTCAAGCAGTAGCGAGGCTCATCACAGGGGCTATCAACAGTGGAAACACCGTTGTACGAGTTCCAGCACTTGAAGGTACTTTGGTTAGATTCTTCCATATTGTAGGTGACACCGGCGGTCCAGATATCAGCGATGATGATAATTGCAATGACGATACGCGCATCGTAAAACTCGAATTCAACCCCGTCAGCGTAACTCTGCGCTAACGTGATGTTCAAACAAGGTGGGTGGCGCGCATCTGCAAAGCCCACCTTGCTTCCCTACGCAGCAGCCGAAAAGCGAGATGAGTAGGCGATTTTTATATTCTCAAAAACTATTTGTTTTAATGCTAAGTAACCCGGGTATAATTATTTTTTATAAAAAAAACTCATAAAACACTAATCGTCAATAGTGTAAAGATCGTCCCGATTAACCAATAATAATGTCCCCATTGCTTATTATCTTTATAAAATAGTTACGACAATATCTTTCAATCACCTCACACGTTGGTTTTCTGTACGCCATTCGGTTATAGTGCCGTTTGTTACGGTCTGTTTGCTTTTCGCAGTACGAACAATTAAGCATAAATTTTTTAATAAAAATCAGCTAATCAAAAAGTTATTCAAAATACGATAAACCAAAAACGACTTCCGCTGTTTCATTCCCTGACAAGTTAATAATAATCACTACCTAAACGCCTAAATCATGATTATCACCGTTTTGTACACGCTCGCGGGCGTATTCGTGGCTGCTACTCTCGGCATTTTATTATATTTGTATCGTACGCGCGAGCAGCGCCAGTTGGGTATCTCGCCCAATGGCCGCTTGCAAGGGATTCAGCTTATTATTTGGTTTGCGTGCCTCGGTTTATTAGTGAATGTAGCGCTGGAGCGTTTAGTGGAGTTGCTCGGCGACCAGTACGTGCTGGTACTCTTGCCCACGCTGCTACTGATGGTAGCCACTATGCTGGGTATTTTGTATTGGAAAGTACCGCAAGAGAAGCAATAAAGAATATAACATTATTTACGATTTTTGAAGTCTGATTGGCGATTTTGTAAAGTTTTTGTCGTCAATTTATTTCAAGATATACCAAATAACATTAACAAAGTAGTAACTAACAACATCTTATTACGCATTAGTTACTTTTTATTAAAAATAGCATCATAAAAAATGATTATTATTGCTCAATTGATGCAGTGACCTCCACGCTTCGGCTACTTCGGCCACGCGTATCAAAAGTGCGCAATATTACATTCTTATTTACCGGCACGGGCTTTTCGTATAATATAGATTGCATGGTTGGCGCACTACCATCGGTGGTATAACGGATTTGTAAACCTGGAAACTCGGTATTAGCATATAATAATCCATCTTTAATTATAGCACCCGGCGGGGCGATGCGGTAGTTCCAGCCGCCGAAAAGATAGTCGAGCCGGGGGAGCTCGCGCTGCCCAATGGCATTCGCAAAGTGGCTCCAGGCTTGCGTTAGCGCCTGTTCGCGTGCGGATTGCTCCGCGATGGCCGCCCAAGCGGGTTGCGCGGCCCAGGCACGTTCAGCCAGCCCAAATAATTTGGGTAACAGATAATATTCGAGCATTTCCTGCCCCCGGATGGTTTCGCTCCAAAGTTGAGCTTGTATGCCTAATACATTTTGTAGCCCCTGCGGCGTCATAGATTCCATTTCTGCGTAGAAAGTGTTGATATCGAAGGGTTTACCCATGGGATCCATGGTTGTAGATTTGAAAATATCTTCGGGTACAAAGGCGAAAGGTTTGCGTGCGTCCACAAAACCGCCCCAGGTGAGGCCCGGCTCGCGGGAATCTTTATTATAAGCCAGATCAAAATATAAATTGGTTACATTGCATAGCACTACCGGAAATCCTGCATTGGCAAGGCGATGCGCCATGTCTTGGTTGCCCCAAAGGTTGATCCAGACATAAGCTTGCAGCTTTTTGTCGGCAAATTCGGGGTTGGGTACATAACGGTTGCCCGATTTTTTCATAGCGATTTCTTCCCAGCCGCCGGTATTTAGTCCGCGTTGCAATAACATATTGTTTACGCGCTTTAAAAAGTAATGTTGTAAATCTTCTGCCGTTTTATATTGTGGGTTTTTCGTTTTAAAATCATTACAAATGGGCGATTGCGACCAGGCTCCCTCCGGCACTTCATCTCCGCCAATGTGCACCGTACGAAGGGGCGCACCAGCTTTTGCGTACATGGCTTGCAAATCTTTAATGACCGTTTCCCAAAAAAGATAAGGCGCTTCCTGGCAAATGCACATTACATTATCATTATAATTTTGTGCAGAATTATACACCGAAGTATCGTCCGGGTCATGCAGCAGATAGGCCGTTGCCTCGTCTTTTTTACCTGCCTGCGTCAGCCGCTCGTAGCGCGCTTGCATGGCTTTGATGGCCGCACGACTGTGCCCTGGCGTATCAAATTCGACAATTACTTCAACATGACGCTGCGTAGCGTGGCGTAGCATCTCTATAAAATCGGCGCTTGTATAATGTCCTGTACCATAAGACTTTGTAGCATTTGGAAAAGGGCCCGAGCCGTAGGCTGGGTAAAGCCAATCAGCCTCCGTGCGCGTGTGTCCGCGGCGAGCACCCACCTGCGTGAGTTCGGGTAGCGTCGGAATTTCTAACCGCCAGCCTTCATCGTCCGCCATGTGAAAATGCAACTTATTGAGCTTGTAAAACGCCATCAAATCGAGGATTTTCAGCACAGTAGCCTTGCTGTGAAAATTGCGCGACACATCCAAATGCAGCCCCCGATACGGAAAACGCGGCCCGTCTTCTACTACTACCGATTTGATAGTCAAAGATTTACGCTTATTTTGAAAAGCATCCGGCGGCAGCAGCGCCAGCAAACTCTGAATGCCATAAAAAACGCCCGCCGCATCCGCGCCTTCAATCGTGATGTGGTCAGGATGCACTTGTAGCCGATAAGATGCTGCGGAAGACAAATTTGGATCGAGCTGAAGGAAAATACGCTTATTTTTTGAAGATTTATTTTCCTCAGTTATAATTTTATTGCCAATTAAATTTCCCAAAAATTCACCAAAATAAGCAGCTTCTGCTTGCAAGCCCGCATCATATTCTATTCGCCATTGCCGGTCAATTATAACTTTATCGCTACCTTTTTGAACAGATCGGGGTGTGGGGATAATCCAAGCGACCTCATCGTAGGGTAGGGGAGTAAGTTGCTCATTTTCAGCGTATTGCCACGCAGGCGTAGGGATGGGCGTCAGGTCGTTGCGACCGCGCACCGCCATGTCAGGCGGGATGGGCGTGATGGTGTAATTGCTCAGTAATTCCGGCAATTGTTCTGTGCCATCGGCGTGATCGAACACGATGTAAGGGCCCTGTGGCGCCTCGCAATCTTTGATAAGCCAACCCCGGAAGGTCAAATCAATTTGTAGGCTATCGCCTGGGGGCAGTGCCTGAAAATCAGCGCCGGGTTGGCAGCGATAGAAATCACCCGTAATGCGTTGTAAATGAATGAATTGAAATGTGCTATCAGATAGTGGTGTACCGCTGAGTTGGTTAAAATATATCGTCCAGCCGGTAGCTGGCAAGGTATCCTGGCTTTGATTGAGCAGGGTGAAGCGCGTTTGGTAGCGATTTTCGCCGGCTATATTATTGGCGATTAATTCCCAGCGCAGGGCGAGTTCGGCACCGGTGGGGCGATGTAACGCTGGGGGAGTGTTTTTTGCGCAAGACAAAAGCGTGAGCAGGAAGCTGATGCTGAGTAGTTGTTTGAACATGATAAACGGTTTTTGATATTACAAAAGAAAGCATTTTTGGTAAGAAAACATTACAGATAGATGCCAGATGCCAGATGCCAGATGCCAGATGCCAGACGATAGATAATAGATGCGGTCTCAAACTTTAAACCTCTCAATTTTTCAACCTTTCAACTTTTCAACCCTTCAAACGATCTAAACCTATCCCCCCATTCCCCTATCCCCCTATTACCCCCCATCAACTTCTCAACCCTTCAACTTTTTTAAACCACAAAAGTTATTCAAAAACCCGCGAATTGCGAAAAGCAAATAGCGAACTGCGAATAGCAAAAAATTACTGCACTTCTATCAATTTGATATAATACACCATTTCGGCGTGCGGGGGTACGGCAGGTGGCGCGCCTTTGTCGCCATAAGCGAGGCGCGAGGGGATGAAAAATACCGCTTCCGAGCCTGCCCGCAGGAGTTGTACACCTTCGTCCCAGCCTTCAATCACTTCGCCTTCGCCGGGGGTAAAAACATAGGGTTCGTTGCGTTCGAGCGAACTGTCAATCAGGCGGCCGCTGCGCAGGTAGGCGGCATAATGTACGCTCACGGGCCGGCCGGGCATAGGCAGCGGCCCCTTGCCTTCTTGCAGCATCAGGTAGCGGAGGCGCGAGCGCGTGCTTTGCAGATCCATTTGCTCGCGGGTGGCTTTGCGGCGGTAGGCGGTCAGGAGGCTATCCATCATGGCACCGATGCGGTCTTGTTCAGAGCGGGTTTGCGCCTGCCGGGCGGCCCAAGCTTCGGGCGAGAGTATTTCGAGGCAAACAATATCCATGGCTAACCAGTCGGTATTTTCGAGTCCACGCGGTTTTTTGGCAAGGGTATCAATGCGGAGGAAAGTAGTGGCACTGTCGCCTGTGGTCATTTGCAGAAGCAGCTGTACGGTGGGCAATCGCCACTCGTCGGCGGCTTGAGAGCGGGGTATGTCAACGACAGAAGCTTCGCCGTCTTGGCGGGGGCTGGTATAATAAATAGCATCGCCATTGCGCATTTGCGCATGAAAACGAACAATCTGGCCGGGCTGCGGCCGGGCGCCGGTTTGTTGGGTATGTAGCAGGTACGGAAACCCCGCCGGTGTGTAGGATAGCAAACTGTCGGGCGGGAGGATGGTTTGTGCTGTGCCAAAATAGGCCATGTAAATAAAAAGCAGTATGTAATAAGTACGCTTCATAAGTGCAGCTACTTTTGTAATGATTACTGGTTTTATTTAAGCACCCGGACAGAATGCAGACTTTAGATAATAGACGATAGATGCCAGACTTTAGGGCGGGACGCTGTTTGCTGTTTGCTTTTCGCTGTTTGCTTTTCGCCCCCTCTAAACCCTTCTAAACCCTTTAAACCTCTCTAAACCCTATTCACCCTATCAACTTTTCGTCGTACCTTCTAAACCCCATTCATCCCATTCCCCTATTCGCCCCATCAACCTTCTCAGCCCTTCAATTTCTCACAAGCCGCCCCGATGCGTGCCATGGCTTCGCGCAATTTTTCTTCCGAGGTGGCATAGGAAAACCGCACGCAATTGTCTGCGCCAAAGGCCGAGCCAGTGACAATGGCTACGTGTGCGGTGTGCAAAATGTAAGTGGCGAAGTCATCGGCGTTGTGAATGACCGTTTGTCCGTCGCTTTTGCCAAAAAAGTCGCTGATATCAGGGAAAACGTAGAAAGCACCTTCCGGCCGATTCACTTTGAAACCCGGTATGCGGCTCACTAAATCGAGCACCAAATCGCGGCGACGCAGGAAAGCATCGCGCATTTCGTGGGTGGGTCGCATGTCGCTGAGCAGCGCATAGGTAGCTGCTTTTTGGCCAAAGGCTGTTGCACCGGAAGTGATTTGCCCCTGCATTTTATTGCAAGCATCAGCAATCCATTTGGGCGCACCGAGGTAGCCGAGCCGCCAGCCCGTCATCGAAAAGCCTTTGGAAAAGCCATTGATTGTTACAGTACGCTCTTTTACATTATCAAAAGTTCCGATACTTACATGCTTGCCTACAAAGTTGATATACTCGTAAATTTCATCTGATATGATAGTAATTTGTTCGTGCTGAGCAATGACATCGGCGATGGCTTTCAGTTCGTCGTGGCCATATACCGAGCCGGTCGGATTGCAGGGTGAAGAGAACAGAAGAATTTTGGTACGCTCGGTAATGGCGGCTTCTACCTGCGCGGCGCTCACCTTGTAATCTTGCTCGATGCCGGCATGTACGAGCACTGGCAGGCCATCAGCTAACTTTACCAACTCGGCGTAAGACACCCAGTACGGCGACAGGATGACCACTTCGTCGCCCGGGTCAATCAGAGAGAGAATGACATTGGCGATGGACTGTTTGGCTCCATTGGATACAACAATCTGGCTGATGTCAAAATCGAGGTTATTGTCGCGCTTGAATTTGGTTTGAATCGCTTTGCGCAATTCTACTAAACCCGGCACAGGCGTATATTTTGTAAAACCTGCATCGAGGGCCTGTTTGGCGGCTTCCTTGATGTGTTGTGGCGTATCGAAATCCGGCTCGCCGAGGCTCAAGTCAATGACATCGAAACCTTTGGCGGCGAGGTCGCGCGCTTGTTGGGCCATTTTAATAGTAGCCGATTCTTCCATGCGCTGGATGCGACCCGATAATAACGAAGTGGTGATCAGTTCCATTTTATTGAAAATTGTTGAAATTTTGAAAGCCTGCGTTTGAAATTTTGCAAAGCTATGGTTTTTTCCAATATTGGGCAAGGCTATATTGCGGATTGCATAAAATGTTACTCCGGCTGGCAAAATTGAGGATTGGCAACTGTTTTTGCAAACAGGAATACAGCGTTTCGGTTTCTTCATTGTATCTTTCCGGCGCAAACTGCAAGACCCAACGACATGAGCAAGAAAAAACCGAGCCAGAAAAAGCGTATTGTACCCAAACCAGCACCCAAAGCACCCCTTGCGGCGAAAACGACGCAACCCGCGTGGGTGTTGGAACGTGCGCCTGTCACCAGCACCGCTGATTCGCTGTTGCGCAAGATTTTTTTTGGGCTGGTGGGCCTCGTGCTGCTGATTACGGTGGGCATGTCGCTTGGCAGCGGCATCAATGCGGATGATGAATATCAGAACGATTACTCAGAAAAATTGGTCGCTTATTATACTACCGCTGGTCAGGATACCAGTGCGCTCAATATTCCGAAAGGCAACATGCACCTCTACGGCGGCTTTTTTGATTTAATAACAGGCGCTGCCAATAAGGCGCTCGGCTACGATACCCGCGACCGAGGCTACCACCATGTGCGGCATGTATTCAATGCGCTTTTCGGGGTGCTGCTGATGCTCTTTGTCGGGCTGACGGCTAAAGAAATCGGCGGCTGGCGCGCCGGCATTTTGGCCTTGCTGCTGGCATTTTTGTCGCCGCGTTTGCTGGGGCATTCTTTGATGAATCCGAAGGATATTCCGTTTGCCGCTGGTTTTGCAGTAGCGAATTACTATATTATTTTGCTGTTGCGCACTTTACCCAAGCCGCGTTGGGGCACGCTCGTCGGGCTGGGGCTGGGCATTGCGCTGGCATTAGCCACGCGCGCGGGGGGCTTGCTATTATTCGGTTATCTGGGGCTGTTTCTGGGTTTAGATTTTCTGTTGAAATACGGCGTAAAAGGACTCACGACCCAAACCCAACGCATCGGAACCTACGCGCTCTACGGCATTGGCGTGGCGGTGGCGGGCTACGTATTGGCTATTCTAACTTGGCCCTATGCATTGCAAAGCCCGATTGCACATCCGCTCAAGGCGCTGGGCGAATTTTCCGAATTGGGCGTCAAAATCCGCGTGCTATTTCAGGGGGAGAACGTCATGTCCGACAAAACCGTCTGGTATTATCCGCTGCTGTGGATGGTCAAAACCATTCCGCTGTACGCCCTGATTGGCTTGGCCGGTAGCTTGGCTTTGCTGCGTTCGCTGCTCAAAAAATACGCGCCGATAGCCGTTTTGCTCATGTTGTTTGCCACTATTTTTCCTTTAGCCTATATTATGTATAAAAATTCGATACTGCACGACGGCTGGCGACACCTGATTTTCGTTTATCCGAGTTTAGTAGTGCTGGCGGCGCTTTTCTGGCTGCAAATGGAGTCTATTTTCAAAAACAACAAAATTGGGCAGTACGCGGTGTACGCCATTCTGGGGCTATTGATGTTAGAATCCACGCTTTTCATTGTACGCAATCCGCAATATCCCTACGTTTATTTCAATCCGATTGGCGGCGGGCTGCAAGGCGCTTATGGCAATTATGAAACCGACTACTGGGGCGTGAGTACCAAACAAGCCCTCGATTGGATGGAGGCACAAGGCATTCTAAGCGAAAATATGCAAAATCCGGTGGTCATTGGCACCAGTTTCTGGTATCCGGTGAGCCGCTTAGCGGGCAAATACGGCGACAAAGTGCAGGTAAAATACACCCGATTCAACAATCGCTACAGCGAACAATGGGACTACGGCATTTATCCTTCGCGCTACATACGCGGGCCGCACTTGCGCAGCAAAAACTGGCCCAACAGCCGCGCCGTGCACGTAGTGACCGCCAATGGGGTACCTCTTACCGCTATCGAAAAAGACAGCGACCAGTTTGCCTATCGCGGTGAAATGGCAATTAAAGAGCAAAACTGGCTGCTGGCAGTAGAGGAGCTAAAAAAAGAAACCGATGCGCACCCGGATAATGAATTAGCCTGGCAAAGTTTAGCCTCAGCGTACATCAATAGCGGCAATTTTCAAATGGCTATTAATGCGGCTAATGAATCCTTGCGCGCGGCCCCGCAAAACGAAACTTCGCTCTATTTCCTTGGGCTGGCGTATTTGAATACCGGCAATTTGCAGCCAGCTATCAGCGCTTTTCAGCAATCATTAGCAGCAAATGACGAAAATTCAATCGTCTATTACTACCTCGGCGTGGCGTATCAGCAGCAACAAAACTGGCCCGAGGTATTGCGCTACGCCCAAGAAGCCATCAAGTACAACCAGCGCTTCAAGCAAGCCTACGAACTGGCAGCTATGGCCTTAGAACAACAGGGCGACCCACAAAACGCCGCGCGCTATCGAGAAGTGGCGGCTCAACTTTAAGGGCAGACGATTTGTTTTTTTATAACTTTTGAGGTGCTTTCTGTAATTTAGCGCAGGAAAACAAGTGCCTGAACATTATTATTTTAAGGGAGAAAAAATTATAAACAACGGATTATCAATAGATAGAATTTAGATAATAAATGTTAGATGCGGTCTCAACCTTCTAAGCCCTCTAAACCATACCCCTTAAACCATTTTTAAAACCTATCCCAATTAACAATTAATCCGTCTATTAAAGCTAAAAAATGATTAAGAACCTCCTCGCTGCGATTCTTCTACTCTTGGCTTTGCCGCTTTTGGCCAAAGACCTGCCGCCGCGCCCCAACCCGCCGCGTCTCGTGAATGATTATGCCCGTATGCTCAGCAGCGAAGAGGTGAATGCGCTGGAGCGCAAATTGGTAGCTTATAATGATTCTACTTCCACGCAGATTGCCATTGTGACCGAGCGCAGCCTTGAGGGCGAAGATGTATTTGATTACTCGGTTCGGCTGGCGAATGCCTGGGGTATTGGGCAGCAAGACAAAAGTAACGGTATTCTTATTTACATCGCATTGGACGATCGCAAAATATACATCCAGACCGGCTACGGCTCCGAGGGTTTCTTGCCAGATGCTATTGCTAAACGCATTATAGAAAATATCATTAAACCTGCTTTCCGCGACCAGCGCTACTACGAAGGTTTCAATCGGGCTACCGATGCCATTATAGCCTACGGAGCAGGCGAATACACTGCTGATGGTAGCAAGGATGAGAACGTGGCGGGCGCTGTCATAGGCATGGCGATTCTGCTGATTATAGTGCTATTTTTCGTTTTCATTTTAGTAGCAGCCATTCGAGCTGGCAAAAACAATCATGATGACGACGACCACGATGGTGGCTACTGGCGCGGCGGGCGCTACGATGAACCCCGGCACAGGCATCGCGGTGGTGGCGGCTGGGTCTTTTTTCCGCCCACTGGCGGCGGGTTTGGTGGCGGCGGCAGTGGTGGTTTTGGTGGTGGCGGTGGCGGCTTCGGCGGTTTTGGCGGCGGTAGCTTTGGCGGCGGCGGCGCTGGCGGTAGCTGGTGATGGTGCAAACAATACTCCGCGTTTTTACAAAATCAGCACTTGTACAGTTTCTTCGAAATCAGCTTGTTATAATACAATCATGCTTTTGCAAACAAGAGCTATTGTTACGAACAAACATTCGTTCCGTATTGGCGCACTTTGCCCACGAAGAAAAGGCTCTTAGGAGCGGCAGCTATTTCTACGACATTTTTCAAGTAAAAAAATACACCGATACAAATAAAACCATTTATGAAACTCGAACATTACATCCTCGGTGCTTGGACGCCCTTTGAAGGTACTGAAATCCCGCAATACAATGCCGTCACAGGCGAAGTTGTTGCTACGTGCAGTAGTGAAAATATTGATTTTGAGGCAATTATGCATTACGGACGCCGCGTAGGCGGGCCGGCTTTGCGCCGAATGACCTTTCCCGAGCGCGGCCGAATGCTCAAGGCCTTAGCCCTGCACCTCAACGATTTGAAGCCTAAATACTATCAACTCAGCTACTGGACGGGCGCCACTAAAGCCGATAGCTGGATTGACATTGACGGCGGCATCGGTACGCTGTTTGCTTATGCGAGCCTGCGGCGGAAGTTCCCCGACAGCCCCTTCTACGTGGACGGCGAAACCGCCAAACTTTCAAAAGAAGGCACTTTTATTGGTCAGCATATCATGGTACCCAAGCAAGGCATCGCTATTCATATCAATGCTTTCAACTTCCCAATTTGGGGCATGTTAGAAAAAATATCGGTCAACTTGCTGGCGGGCGTGCCGGCGGTGGTCAAACCCTCAGAACTGACATCTTTCCTCACCGAAGCGATGGTGCGTGACATCATTGCCTCCCGTATTTTGCCGGAAGGCGCACTACAATTGGTCAACGGGCGTGGCGAGGGCATTCTCAGTCACATCACACCGCAGGATGTAGTCACCTTTACCGGCTCTGCCGAAACCGGGCGCAAACTGAAAAGCTTGCCGCAAATCATTGACAACGCCGTGCCGTTCAATATGGAAGCCGACAGCTTGAATGCTGCTATTCTGGGGGAAGATGTAAGCCCCGATTCCCCTGAATTTGAGTTGTTTATCAAAGAAATTCGCCGCGAAATGACCGCCAAAACCGGACAGAAATGCACCGCTATTCGCAGAGTAATTGTACCCGAAAACCTGTTAGAAGCAGTGCAAATCGCCTTGGGCAAATCCTTGATGCAAACCACCATCGGCGACCCACAGGCGGAGGGCGTGCGCATGGGCGCGCTCGTGAGCAAACCTCAGCAGCAGAAGGTGCAACAGCAGATTCAGAAATTGTTGGAAAGCTCGCGCATCGTCTATGGCGATTTGGAAAATTTTGAAGTCATTGGCGCCGACAAACACAAAGGAGCCTTCCTCGCGCCGGTGGTGCTGCTCAATGAAAAACCCTTCGAGCGGCACGGCTCGCACCAGATCGAAGCTTTCGGGCCGGTGAGCACGCTCATGCCCTACCGCAGCATGGCGGAAGCCATTGAATTGGCGAATATGGGCAAAGGCTCGTTGGTGAGCACTATTTGTACGTATGATCCGAAAATCGCCACTGAATACGTGATGAGCGCAGCGGCTTTCCACGGGCGCATTTTGATACTCAACCGCGAAAGCGCGAAAGAAAGCACTGGTCATGGCTCACCTATGCCAATGCTGATGCACGGCGGCCCGGGCCGCGCGGGCGGCGGCGAGGAGATGGGCGGTATGCGTGGCGTGAAGCACTATCTGCAAACAACGGCGCTGCAAGGGCATCCGACTATGATCACAGCGGTGACCAACCAATATCAATATGGCGCTCAATACCTTGAAGATGCGGTGCATCCCTTCCGTAAGCATTTTGAGGCATTGCAAGTTGGCGAAACTTGGCTCACCGCCAAGCACACTGTCAGCGAAGCCGATATTACCAATTTTGCGAATGTCAGCGGCGACAATTTCTACGCGCACATGGACGCCACCTCGCTCGAAGGCACCATCTTTGAGGGGCGGGTAGCACACGGCTATTTCGTGTTGTCGAAAGCGGCTGGCTTGTTCGTAGAACCCCGCAAGGGCCCGGTTTTATTGAATTATGGACTCGAAGAATGCCGTTTCACCAAGCCCGTGTATCCGGGCATGACCATCGGCGTGCGCCTCACGGTGAAGGAAAAAGTGGCGCAAGAAAAACGCGAGGAGAACGATATTCGCAAAGGCATTGTAAAATGGCTCGTGGATGTCTATGACGAAACCGGCGAAACCGTAGCCATTGCTACCATTCTGACGATGGTACGGATGCAGGAGCAAGCGTAGTAGAAGCGGACGGGAATAGAGAAGCGGTTTGTTATTCGCGGTTCGCCATTCGTAAATTGTTCCGTTCCTGACCAATGCTATTGTTTCAAAGATGCTTGCAGGTGCTCCACGAGCAGTATGGCTTGCGTGAGGCGTTCTTGTTCATTACCATTAATAAGCACAAAATTTGCGCCCAGCGATGTTAAGGTTGTTTTATATAACTGCAATAGCTCCTGCCTGTCCCTTAATTCTGGGTGCTCGCGCAGCGGGTCGGGCGACCAGGGGAGGTCAATATCGCAAAGTAAATGCAGATCATAATGGCGGCTGCGTACTTGTGTTTCTATCCATTCATTTACTAAATTATATTTGAATTGTAGCCATATTTTAGCTACTATTAAGTCTGTATCACAAAAAAGTAAATGATTGCTAAGGGGCCTTAGTTCGTCTTCCCATTGGGCTTGCCCTTTGGCGATGGTTATTACATCCTGATGGGTGTAGGGCCGGTCGAGTTGCATGAGATAAAAACGGGCGTATTCCGGTACCCAGAGGGTGCGGTAGTGCGCAGCCAATTGGCGGGTCAGAGTGGTTTTGCCGGTAGATTCCGGGCCAGTGATGGCAATTTTGAGCATTTAGTTTGTGTTATAGCAAATTCAATAATCAGCAAAGTTATAAATGCTGCCCACATAAAAAAATACTACCCGCACCCGAAAGTACAGGCAGTATTTTTTTAGTTGTAATATTATATTGCGCTTCGACTAAATGATTTTTGTTAACGATTACATTATCAGTTGTTTGTGTTGCTAAAAGCGAACATTCAGTAGCAAAGGCATTGTATGCTTGCTATTGCACAATGATGCGTTTGGTCTCCGCGTTATTATCACTTTCGATGCGAATAAAATACATACCCGGTGGGAAGTTTTGTACCGAAAGCTGCGTTACGTCGCCTTCGGCGGCATTGTCGAGCCGGATTTGTTGCATCAGGCGGCCCAATTCGTTTTGTACCGTGATGCGCACTTCGCTATTAGTCGTCATATCAAATCGGATTTGCACCGTTTCGCGGCTGATCGTCGGATAGACGGTGGTGCCAATATTCGTTTGCGTCGGCTGAATGCCAAGGTCTTGCAAGGTGCGTAGGCGCATTGCTGGATTGAACAGACTCTGGTCGTTCACGCTTCGGTCAAGCCCCACGAGGCGCTGGTCACCGATGACGCGGAAGGCCGTTTCGGTAGAAAATACCACATCGCCGTTGGCACAGGTTACTTTGGCTCGCACAAAAATCACTTTCGGAGAGCCCGTTAGAATCATTGGCGTAGTAAATATTTCGGTGGTGCCGCCCGGCAGGTCTATCCAGCCAGTAAATTCTGTGCGGAACTGCCATTGCAGGCTTACGCCAATGTGCCCGCGCAAGACAAAGGTGGCCGACTCGCCAGAGCGAATAGCCGCTGCGCGTACCATGGCCCGACCGCCCTCGCAGGGCTGCGGATCAATAATCAAGATTTGCTCAGCACGACAACCGCCGGCATCGCCGACTGTGACGAGATAGACACCAGGTGCGAGATTGCCTACGCAGCTATCGTTGCTCACGACTACCCCTTCCTCTAAGTTGAGCCATTCTATTTCATAAGGCGCGGTGCCGCCCGAAGGATTGACACAAGCCGTATCGCCGGTGGCTACGTAGCGGAGATTCAACTGGATGCGCGGGGTTTCCACTATTACATTCAGTGAGACGACGCATTGCCGGTTGTCGAATACTTGAGTCGGGTAGCTGCCAGGGGCTACATTTTCAAATACCACTACGGAATCTTCGGTGCTAATGGATTCGCGTCCGAAACGTACCTGATAAGGGGCTTCGCCGCCTACAATATGCAATTTGACGGTGCCTCCCGCTTCGCTATGGCAAGTAGGGTTTTCGACTTCGGCGCGTACGCGCAGGGCGTTCGTTTCTGGGATAACGATTTCGGTGAGCAACTGGCAGCGATTGCGATCTATAATCAGTACGAGATAATGACCCGGCGGCGCGTTGCGGATGCACCAAGAGCTGCTGTTGGGGGCCGGTTGTAGGAATGATAAATCGGTCAGGATAGCCTCTTCTATTTCAAAAGTATTGGTAGTTGCATTAAAAACTACTTCCGGCAGTACGTCGCGCGGCGTTATCCAGTTCCAGACGAGGAAACGGTAGGGGGCAGTGCCGCCACCCACGCGCAGGCAGCCGCTATTGGAGGGGCCGCAGCGGTCATTATCCGACGAGGGTACAAATTCTGCAACCAAAGGCCGCGGCTCCTTCACTTCTACTCGAATACCAGCGCTACAGCCATTGCTGTCTTCTACGCGGATGGCATAGACGCCAGCTTCCAAGCTATCAAAGGTCAAGGACTGAATATCTCCGGGGCGCTCTACATTATCATTAAAATAAACGGTGTACGGCGCTTCGCCGCCAGCTATGCGCAGCGCGATTTGCCCGGTGGCATCTCCATTGCATAGCACGTCGGTGGCTTGTGCTACAAGGCGAAGTCCGCTGGCCGGAGGCACAAATGCTGGCACTAATTGATAGCAGCCGGTTTGATCCACTACGAGAATAAAATAAGTACCCGGCTCGATGTTGTCAGCGCAAAGGCGATAATTGCTGGCGGTAGAGTCCACTGCCCAATTCCAGCGTACCTGTGTAGCGCCGCGTACCACAGGCACCCCATCGCGGAATTCAACCGGCGGAATAATCGTTTGTGGCCGATCCCATTTCCAGACGGAAACATCATAAGGCGGCTCGCCCCCCAGCACGGTCAGGCAAGCACTGGCACCTGCATCACAGCTTTGATTGGTGATTTCAAAACGCGCCCGAATATTGCTACTACCGACATTGGGAATGGTGACCACAACCGCCTTGAAGCAATTTTGCAAATCGGCTACAATTAGAATATAGCGTCCGGGCCGAATATTGCGTGCACAGAAAGGAGTATTCTGCGAAAGCACCGGCGGAAAGTTGAAAGCCGTTGAGCGCTCTGCATTCAGCACATAGGGCGTGCCATTGTCAAAAAAGCCAATTTCAAAATCATCATCGTCGTTGCCGGGATGCGTCCAAGCAAAGATACGATAAGGGCGCGTACCACCGCTTACGCGCAAACAACCGCTGGCACCATTCGCACAGTCGTTGTCTGAGAGTACAAATTCCGCTTCCACTGGGCTGGCTACGCTCAGGCGCACGCGCTCGGTAGCCGTACAGCCGGTAGAGCTGGTGGTGGTAAGGATGTATTCGCCCGGCCCGAGGTTTTCAAAACAACCACTTGTACCTTCCAGGGTGTATTGTTCGCTGCCAGCGGACATGGTTAGGGTCGTCTTAAAGCGGTTATTTGGCGTGAGTACTGCGGTAGAAATAATGCGGAAGCAGATTTTACCGTCGTTAGCGCCAGTGCAGCCCGGATTCGTTGTTTCAATGCGCTGCTGGAAATTAGCAGCATTATTTACCCGGAAAATTTTCCAACTGAAACAACCGTTGGCATCTCTAACGATAATGTAATAAGTATCGCTGGGCAAGTCTTCCATGCAGAAAGGCCGAGGATTGGCCGGATCGGGATTATAAGGCTGGGCATCGGCGGGATCTAATTCATCAAAATTGAAAAAGCGAAGGAAATTGCTATTATTGACCCCTGCCGGGAGTTGTTTGAAGCCCCACACTCGATAGGGAGCCGTGCCACCGCCAATCATAGCGCACACCCGTGCACCGCCGCAGGTCGGCTGACTGATGGCAATGTCAATTTTTACGGGGCGCGGCTGGGTTACTTCCCATTTGCCGACGCCATAACAAACGCCGTTTTCACCAAATACTTGTACGTTGTAAACGCCTGCTTTCAAGCCGCGAATATCTTCCGTATCAGCGCTGAAACCATCGGGGCCTTCCCAGCGAAAGAAAATGGGTGCTACGTCAATTGGCACCTGAAGATCAATCGCGCCATCAGCGCCACCATGGCAGCTCACAGGCTTCACGCGAGCCTCAAAGACTGTTTCCTCGTGGCGGGGCACTTCAAACATGACGCCGCCGCTGCATCCCTGAGCGTCTAACACGCGCATGGTGTAATTGCCGGGGCGCAAATTGCGAAAGCAGATATTCGCATTGGCATCGAAGGTGTCCCGAAGATTGACCGTATTGGAAATAATAAAAACCACCAAGGGCCCCGCCGTGGAGCCGATACGAAAGCAGACCGCGCCGCCGTTGCAGGTGTTCACTAAGGAACCTACTTCCACGCTGAGGGTGCAGGGTGGCTCGTTGGTTTGGGCCTGTGTGGCTAAGGAGAGTCCCATCCAGCAGGTGAATAGCAAAAGCCATTGCCGGAGGGGCGTTTTCGGAAAAATGCGATGTGCATACATCTTTGTCATGGGCTACAATTTTTTTGAACAAAGTGATAAAATTCGGTTTCGAGACAAATTTCTTCCAAAACAAGCGCTTTTGCAAAGTAAAATCTGTTCAAAACGTAGAAGTCCGAAAAACAAGAAAACGCATAACAGCGGAGGTACTCACACATTCCAAGCCAAAAATATTGTAACATTGGGATTTCTGTCGTATATTTACCAACTTTCTCATTTGGGGTGCCTTACTTTTTTATTTAACCTATTTTTAATGGTAAATAAATAACAGGCTGAGATCATACCCATTGAACCTGCCCGGGTAATGCCAGGAAGGGAACGAAAATTGTTAAGTTGCTGATTTCCAGTGTGTAAAGCACAAGTTTTTTGCCTAATCAACAATTAACAATAATCAATTTCAATGGTGTTTTGTTGGGTAACGCGCACTTCAACCCCTGAAGTAGCGAATTATTCATCATTAACTACCTTTTATTATGAAACCATTTTTTGTAATGGCTATGGCGCTGTTATTTACTTTGTTTATACACGCGCAAGCCACGCTCTCCGGTCGCATCACCGATGCTTTTAATGAGCCGCTTATCGGGGCTAATGTACTGATTATCAACTTAGAACGAGGCGCAGCTACGGACTTGAACGGCACTTATCGCCTCGATGATGTACCGCCAGGTACTTATGATATTCGCGTTTCCTACGTCGGGTTGGCAGCATTTACTAAAAGCATTACATTGCTAAATGGAAATAATGAATGGAATGTACAATTGCAAAAGCAAGATGTATCATTAGATGAACTGATTGTAAAAGCTACCCGCGCCGGGCGTACCACGCCTATGACCTACGTCAACCTCGGCAAAGCTGAACTGGAACCGCTCAACCTCGGTCAAGACCTGCCTTTTTTGCTGCAATGGACACCCTCGACCGTCGTCACCAGCGACGCGGGCGCGGGCATTGGCTACACCGGCATCTGGATACGCGGCAGCGACCCCACGCGCATCAACGTGACCATCAACGGCATTCCTTACAACGACGCCGAATCGCAAGGCACTTTTTGGGTCAATCTGCCCGATTTTGCTACCTCCACCAACGACATTCAGATACAGCGCGGCGTGGGCACGTCCACCAATGGCGCGGGCGCATTCGGTGCCTCCATCAACCTGAATACTTCCAAACTGCGGCCCGAACCCTACGCCGACATCAGCGCTACCGCTGGCTCCTTCCATACCCGCAAGGGCAATGTCATGTTTGGCACGGGGCTGCTCAACAACAAATTCACGATTGACGGGCGCTTGTCGCGCATCACTTCCGATGGTTACATCGAGCGCGCTGCCTCCGATTTGAATTCTTATTACCTTTCCGGGGCGATGGTCGGTGAAAAAAGTATGCTGCGACTAAATGTTTTTTCCGGACATGAAGTAACTTATCAAGCTTGGAATGGCGTGCCCCCCGATTTATTATCCGATCGGCAAACCCGGCGTTTCAACTCGGCAGGTACCGAAAAAGCAGGCGAACCGTATGATAATGAGGTAGATAACTATCGCCAAACGCATTACCAATTATTATACAATCATCAGGTCAGCCGCTATTGGAATGTAAATACGGCGCTACATTATACGCGCGGGCTGGGTTATTTTGAACAATATAAAGCCAATCAAGCTTTTGCAGATTATAATTTTAATTCGCCGGTGGTAAATGATGCGCCGATTACGCATACAAATTTGATTCGACAATTATGGTTGGACAATCATTTTTATGGGGCAGTTTATAGCCTTAATTACACCAAAAACCGCGTGGATGCACTGCTGGGCGGCGGTTGGCATATTTACCAAGGCGATCATTATGGCAAAGTTATCTGGGCAGAATTTGCTCCTAATGAACTCGGCGATTATTATTATTTTAATGATGCCCGGAAAAGTGATTTTAATATGTATGCTAAACTAAATTATGCACTTTCTACATCATGGAATGCATATTTGGACGTACAATATCGGCGTGTGGATTATACGTTCTTAGGTTTTAATAATGATTTACAAAATGTAACGCAATCGGATGAATTACATTTTATGAATCCCAAAGCGGGCATATTATACGAGCGCGATAACACCAATTTTTATGCATCATTTGCCGTAGCCAACCGCGAGCCTAATCGCAACGACTACACCGAGTCCACGCCCGCCACGCGCCCGCGCCCAGAGCGCTTGTACAACACCGAAATCGGCTGGCGCCAAACCTGGAAAAAAGCAGCTTTCGGCGCAAATGTATATCATATGTACTACCGCGACCAGCTTGCGCTAAATGGACAGATTAATGATGTGGGCGCTTTCACCCGCGTGAATATTGACCGCAGCTACCGCCTCGGGCTGGAACTGATGGGCGGACTACAACTGCTGCCGACGCTGCGCCTCAATGGTAACGCTACTTTCAGTCGCAATCAGATTCAGTATTTTAAAGAATTTATTGATTCGTATGATGCTGATTTTAATTGGCTTACGCAAGAAACCCGTGAGCGTCGGAACACTAATTTGTCGTTTTCGCCGAATGTAATTGCCGGCATAGAACTGAGCTGGCAGCCTCTACGGCCGCTGCAAATGACCCTATCCAACAAGTACGTGAGCCGTCAGTATATTGATAATACTTCGGATGTAAATAATGTAATAAACGCTTACACATTTACTAATGCGCGCCTGCGCTACGTCTGGCAGCCTCGTTTTGCTAAAGAAATTGCCGCTACATTATTAGTACAAAATATTTTCAATACGCTGTACGAGACCAATGCCTGGTCGTATCGCTATGTATATGATGGCGCACCTGCGCTGGATCAAGGCTTCTACCCGCAGGCCGGCACCAACTTTTTGCTGGGGCTGAGCATCGGATTTTAATAATAAAGCCTGCTGGATTATATCATAATCTGGCAGGTTTTATTTACCAAGTTACTATCTGTACGCTGCTTACATATTGTATATGGCAGCGGTCGGCAGTGATGTCAAAAGGTTCGTTCACTACAATTTTGCCAGCGCTAAGTCCTTGAAAAATAAAGGTTTCGGTGCGTTTTTCCAATTGCGATCGCAAGGAATCCGTCATAACGGTATAGGTACGCGCGTCGCCGTCGCTCGGAAACTGATAAAAGCGGAGCGTATCGCCAGTTGCTTCCCGGATGGTATATACATCGTCGAGCGGATCGCCCTTGACGGTAATGAACACCGACTCCAGTTGATCTGTGCAAAAAAGGTCTTCCCCACAGGCCGTAGTGCCCAGCAGCAGCGCCAGAACGGATAAGCGAACAAAATTTTTCATAGATGGTATTTTTTGTGGTTAAGTGTATATAGTGTTATGAATAATTTTTGACTACAATCGTGACAACTGAAGCGGTTATTGTATAAGACAGTTAGGTCGGGGTAAAGGGTTGGGTGGGGGAGTGTTTTCTACGCTTAGTTTCTGCTTTTGCAACAACACAACCCACAAATGTGTTACAAAGCACAACAAAAAATTGTACCTTTGACGATGCATTTACCTAACCAAACCTCCAGGGTTACAACAATGAGCAAGACAACTGTTTTTGATCAATTTTCTAAGCGACATATCGGTCCGAACGCGGCAGAAGTACAGCAGATGCTGCAAACCATCGGCGTGCCTTCACTCGATCAACTGATTGACGAAACCGTTCCGGCCAACATCCGTATGCAGGGCGAACTCAAGCTGCCCGAGGCCATGACTGAGTACGATTATCTGCGCGAAATCCGCCAAACGGGCACGCTGAACAAGGTCTATAAGTCTTTCATCGGCATGGGCTATCACGGTACGGTGACACCTTCGGTCATTCTGCGCAATATCTTCCAGAATCCGGGTTGGTACACCCAATATACGCCTTACCAAGCGGAAATCGCGCAAGGCCGCCTCGAAGCGCTGCTCAATTTCCAGACGATGGTGAGCGACCTCACCGGGCTGCCCATTGCCAATGCTTCCTTGCTCGACGAAGGCACTGCCGCCGCCGAAGCGATGCACATGTTTTATGGGTTTAAAAATGGCAAAATCAAACGCGCCGAGGACGAAGCGGATGAATTTTTTGTGGATGCGCAGGTGCTGTCGCAAACGATTGACATCCTGCGCACCCGCGCCAAGTTTGGCGGTATCCGAGTGACGGTGGGCGATTGGCAAACCTTTGAGCCGACTGGCAAAACCTTTGGGGTGCTGCTGCAATATCCTAACCGGCAAGGTGCCGTGGAAGACTACCGGGCTTTCGCCGAAAGATGCAAGGCGCACGAGATTTATGTGACCGTTGCCGCCGATATTTTAAGTCTGGCGCTGCTCACGCCACCGGGCGAGTGGGGCGCGGACGCGGTAGTGGGCAATTCGCAACGTTTTGGCGTGCCGATGGGTTATGGCGGGCCACACGCGGCATATTTTGCGACCAAAGATGAGTACAAACGCCAGATTCCAGGGCGCATCATCGGCGTATCGGTGGATATGCACAACAAACCGGCCATGCGCATGGCTATGCAAACCCGCGAACAGCACATCCGCCGCGAGAAAGCAACTTCCAATATTTGCACGGCCCAAGCATTGCTCGCTATCATGGCTGGCATGTACAGCGTGTACCACGGGCCGCAGGGTATCAAAGCCATTGCCGAGCGCGTGCATACGCTTACGCAAATTTTAGATACGCACTTACGCCAATTAGATTATGAACAGCAAAATGAATTTTATTTTGATACGCTGTGCATCAAGGTAAATAGCGCTATTCAGCAGCATATTCGCCAATTGGCGCTGGGGCATCAAATGAATTTTTACTATGATGCCGATACGATTCAAATCGCCATTGACGAAACGACAAGCCTGAAAGACATCGAAACCATTGCGCGCATCTTCGCGGAAGCGGACGGCGTGGACAGTGTTTTCAATGCTGCTGAGCCTGCAAGGTATCAAATTCCTGAAAAATTAGTCCGCAGCAGTACTTTCCTCACGCATCCGGTGTTCAATAGCTATTATACCGAAAGCAAAATGATGCGTTACATCAAGCGTTTGGAAAACCGCGACCTCTCGCTCATGCACTCGATGATTGCGCTGGGTTCTTGCACCATGAAGCTGAATGCGGCCGCAGAATTGATGCCGGTAAGCTGGGATGCTTACGCCAATATTCACCCTTTCGCGCCGCTCGACCAAGCACAGGGCTACGCGAAGGTCTTCACGGAATTAGAAGCCTGGCTCTGTGAGGTCACGGGCTTTGCGGCTTGCTCTTTGCAACCAAATTCCGGTGCGCAGGGCGAGTACACGGGGCTGCTCACTATTCGCGCTTTTCACGAAGCCAATGGCGACAACCACCGCAACATTGCCCTCATTCCTTCTTCGGCGCACGGCACGAATCCGGCGAGCGCTGTCATGGCGGGCTTGAAAGTAGTCGTGGTAGAATGTGATGACCAGGGCAATATTGACATTGCCGACCTATACGCCAAAGCCGAGCGATACAGCGCTAATCTGGCGGCACTGATGGTCACTTATCCTTCTACGCATGGGGTGTTTGAACCTGGTATTATAGAAATTTGCGATATTATTCACCAACACGGCGGCAAGGTTTATATGGATGGTGCCAACATGAATGCTCAGGTGGGGCTGACCAGTCCTGGCATTATCGGAGCCGATGTATGCCACCTCAACTTGCACAAAACCTTTGCCATACCGCACGGCGGCGGCGGCCCGGGCATGGGGCCCATCTGCGTGAACGAGAGTTTAGCACCTTTTTTGCCTAAGCATCCATTAGTGGCTACCGGTGGTGTGCAGGGCATCAATGCAGTGTCGGCGGCACCTTGGGGCAGCGCGAGTATTCTGCTGATTTCGTATGGTTATATCAAAATGTTGGGTAAGCACGGCGTGACCGATGCTACGAAATACGCCATTTTGAATGCCAATTATATCAAGGCGCGTTTAGAAAATGCATATAAAATTTTGTACGTTGGTGAAAAAGGCCACTCGGCGCACGAACTGATTGTAGATTTGCGACCGTTCAAAATGTTGGTCAGTGCAGAAGATGTCGCCAAACGCCTGATAGACTATGGTTTTCACGCGCCCACGCTGTCGTTTCCGGTGGCGGGTACCATTATGATTGAACCTACTGAAAGTGAGGCCAAAGACGAACTCGACCGTTTCTGCGATGCGATGCTGCAAATTCGCAAAGAGATTGACGAAATCGCTTCCGGCGCTGCCGATGGTGAAAATAATGTGCTGCACCATGCGCCGCATACGGTAGAATTGGTTACAGCTGACCATTGGAATCTGCCTTACACCCGCGAGAAAGCTGCGTATCCGCTGCCGTACCTGCGCGAGGGCTTCAAATTCTGGCCAGCCGTAGCCCGCATTAATAATGCCTATGGCGACCGCAACCTCGTGTGCACCTGCCCGCCCATTGAGGCGTATGCAGAAGTGTAGCGTTCGGCACGATTCATAAGAGATTTTCTTGAAGAAAGAGCTGGCATCAAGCGGATGACCGGCTCTTTTCTTTTTGGTAAAGAAAAAAATGTAGCTGCGTTTGCGAACTGGATTTTAATTGGTGTTGTTCTATCCGAGATGAAAGTTTTACTATTAAATCATTCACCAAATCGTTTATAATGAACCAGCAAAAAACAAGCGCGGAGGCAATGTTACAGCCTGCCATCGCTCAATCCACCGTGACCATTGCTTACGGCGACGGCATCGGTCGGGAAATCATGGAAGCAACACTATCTATTTTGCAAGCGGCAGGCGCAGCCATTGACTACGAGTCCATTGAAATTGGCGAGGCAGTCTATCGGCAAGGACACAAATCGGGCATCGCCCCGGAAGCCTGGGAAAGTCTGCGTCGCAATCGAGTGTTCCTCAAAGCACCCATCACTACGCCTCAGGGCGGCGGTTACAAAAGTTTGAACGTGACCATTCGCAAAACGCTCGGCTTGTTTGCCAATGTGCGGCCGTGCAAAGCCTATACGCCCTATGTAAAGAGCAATTTTCCGAATATGGATTTGGTCATTGTACGCGAAAACGAGGAAGACCTCTACGCGGGTATCGAGCACCAGCAAACCGCAGAAGTCGTGCAGTGCCTGAAGTTGGTGTCGCGGCCCGGCTGCGAAAAGGTGATTCGCTATGCTTTCGAGTATGCGCGCGCCTACGGCCGCCAGCGCGTGACCTGCATGAGCAAGGACAATATCATGAAGCACACCGATGGTTTGTTTCACCAAGTTTTTGATGAAATCGCCGCCGAATACCCCGATATTCAGCGCGACCATTATATTATAGACATTGGTGCGGCACGGTTGGCAGCGCGGCCCGAGCAGTTTGATGTGATTGTCACGCTCAATTTGTACGGCGACATTATTTCCGACATCACGGCAGAAGTGGCCGGATCCGTTGGATTGGGTGGCTCTGCCAATATTGGCGACGGTTTTGCGATGTTTGAAGCTATTCATGGCTCAGCACCCGACATTGCCGGCAAGGACATTGCCAATCCTTCGGGGCTACTCAATGCCGCTTGTATGATGCTGGTGCACATCGGGCAGCCACAGGTAGCCGAGAAGATTCAGAACGCCTGGCTGAAAACGCTGGAAGATGGTATCCACACGGCAGACATTTATAGCGAAGCCTTTACGACGCGCCGGGTAGGGACGCAGGCTTTCGCCAAAGCCATTATAGAGCGGCTGGGGCAGCGCCCTGAGCGCCTGAGCGCCGTTCAGTTTGGAGAGGAGCAAAAACCTATTGAAATTGTATTGAAACCGATTCCGAAAGCAACAAAGAAGCTGGTCGGGGTAGATATTTTCCTCGACTGGACGGGCCAGCGCCGCGACCCGAACGAATTGGGCACCTTGCTGGAAACCCTTGCTGGCGACGGTTTGCAACTCAAAATGATTACGAATCGGGGGGTGAAGGTCTATCCCGAAGGGCTGCCCGAAACCTTCTGCACCGACCACTGGCGCTGCCGCTTTGTGTCGAAGGCCTCGCAACTGACCCAAGGGCATGATGCAATGACCACGGTAGCGAGCATCCCTTATCAGTCCATTACGAGTTTGCTCAATCGCTTGACCGAAGCCGGGCTGGATTGCATCAAAACAGAAAATCTCTACGAAATCAATGGGGTTCGGGCCTATTCGTTGGGGCAGGGCGAGTAGCGGCAAGTGACAAGACCAAAAAGGCATAGGGCTATTACCGCAGCGCATTTTATAGCAATTGCAATTGCAAAAATGATATGGTAGTAGTCCAGCACTTGCATTTCCAGTAAGAAAGCATTATTTTTGGTAAAAAAACAGGTACAGCTATGGCAGGCATACCCAAAGATCGGCTTTATCTTATATACCCTGAAACGGACGGCGAACCGATGGCAGAGAATACCCTTCAATTCGAGTGGATTGTGCTGATTAAGCTGGGGCTGGAAGCCTGTTTTGTCCATCAAGCGGATGTATTCATTGCGGGAGACCTTTTCTGGTATCCAGTAGAAGGCCGACCCGATATTCGGCTGGCCCCAGATGTATTAGTGGTGTTGGGGCGTCCTAAAGGGCATCGTGGTTCCTATTTGCAATGGCTGGAAGATAACATAGCGCCACAAGTCGTATTTGAAATCCTTTCACCGGGAAATCGCGCAGCGGAAATGCGCAAAAAATTAGCGTTTTATGAACGTTATGGCGTACAGGAATACTACATCTACGATCCTGACCACAACCGAATGGAAGGCTATTTGCGTGCAAATGATAGCTTGCAACCTTTACCAGAAACCGCTCTGCGCGACTGGGTAAGCCCGCTGTTGGATATCCGAATGGAGTGGACGCCAGACACCCTGCGCTTGTATCAGGCTGATGGCAAACGCTTTTTATCTTACCTTGAATTGCTGCAATTCGGCGAAGAAGCAATGGCTGAACTACAGGAAAAACGCCGTTTGCTTAGCCAGGCCCAGCGCCACCTGATGGAAGTAGAGGCGCGTGCTTTGCAAGAAACGCAACGTGCAAACCAAGAAACGCAACGTGCAAACCAAGAAACGCAACGTGCAAACCAAGAAACGCAACGTGCACAACGCCTCGCCGAAAAACTACGTCAATTAGGTATAGATCCGGATGAAACATAGTAATCTCAAAACCATTTAGCTATAATATCCGCCAAATCCTTACCTTTGCCCGCATGAATTGGACAAGCAACTCTCTGATTGCCCTGCGTGGGCTGGCGATGGGTATTGCCGAGGTTATTCCCGGCGTTTCAGGTGGCACAATTGCCTTTATCACTGGTATTTACGAGCGGCTACTGGCGGCTATTAAAAACATACTCGGCCCGGAAATCATTCAGGGGCTGCGCACGGGCGGCATTGCTAAAGCATGGGTCGCTATTGACGGCGTTTTTGTGGCGTCACTACTGAGCGGCATGGCCCTTGGCATCATTATTGGCATTTTTGGGGTCACCCATTTAATGGAAAACTACCCGGAAATGCTTTGGGCATTTTTCTTTGGTCTGATTATTGCTTCGGCGGCTTTTATTGCACGGCAAGTGACGCGTTGGAGCTTGCAAGCATGGCTGGCGCTGCTGGTAGGAGCGGCCTTAGCGTTTTTCATTACCATTGCTACGCCTTCGCAAGGCACGGAAGCCCTGTGGTTTGTTTTTGTAGCGGGGGCAGTGGCCATTTCAGCGCTGATTTTGCCGGGCGTATCCGGAAGCTTCGTATTGCTGCTATTAGGCATGTACACTACTATCATTGGCGCCGTGAAAAGCTTATTACAATCTTTTGACATCCAAAGCCTGCTCATCGTGAGTGTTTTTGCCGTCGGTTGTATCGTTGGGTTAGCCACTTTTTCGCGGGTACTTTCCTGGATGTTTCGTCGGTATCACAATCTTACCTTAGCTTTGCTAACTGGCTTCATTCTCGGCTCACTCAACAAAATCTGGCCTTGGCGCAACGTCGTGGAGTACCGCCTCAATAGCAAGGGCGAGCAAGTGCCTTTTATCGAACGAAGCGTAGCACCTGCCCAATACGAGGGCGAGCCGTTTTTAATAGGCGTGGCGCTTTGTTTTATAATCGGTTTTGCAACGGTATGGCTCATCGAGCGCGCAGGCAAAAAGAAACACCCTACTCATGCCTGAGTTCAACGCTGATTTATTGCAATACACACGACTTTTCGGGCTGATTGGCTACCCGCTGTCGCATTCTTTTTCCAAAAAGTATTTTACAGAAAAATTTGCCCAAGCCGGATTTAACAATACGCACTACGAATTGTTTCCTTTAAGGAACATCACAGAATTACCGCAGCTGATTTGCCAATATCCGAACTTATGCGGGCTGAACGTGACCATTCCTTACAAAGAGGCGGTATTGCCTTATCTCAATGCGCTCGACGAAGGCGCCCAAACCATTGGTGCAGTCAATACCATTCGCATCGTCGAAGGGCGGCTCACAGGTTATAATACCGATGCCTACGGATTCGCGGATACCTTGCAAACCTTTTTGACGGAAAATCAGGCCCAACCGGCACGCGCACTCATACTCGGTGGTGGCGGCGCAGCTAAGGCCGTGCAGTTTGTATTGAATACGATGGGTATAGCGTATGCTACCGTTTCGCGCGATGCAGGTAAAGGCGACCTCAGCTATGATCAACTTGACTGCACGCTGCTGGCAAAGGCTCTGTTGATTATCAATACCACGCCTTTGGGAATGGCGCCACATATTGCTACTTTTCCAGATATTCCGTATCATTGTATTAGCAATCGGCATCTGTTGTACGATTTAGTCTATAATCCAGCGGAGACGCGCTTTTTACAAAAAGGACTTGCACAAGGGGCCGCGGTGCTGAACGGCTTGCCTATGCTGCACGCTCAAGCAGAAAAAGCCTGGGAAATATGGAATAAGTGATGGGGTATTATTAGTTATTGGTTAAATAGGGGAATAGGATAAATAAGGATATAAGGAAATTAGGTTTAAAGGTTGAGAAGTTTAAAGGTTGAAAAAGGGTGATGGGTCATTGGTGATAGGTCATAGGTCATAGGTGATGGTATCTCGCATCTAAAATCTATTATCTAAAATCTGGCATCTCAAAATCTGGCATCTGGCATCTAATATCTATTGTCTGATAATCAGTTGTTTGCAAAAAAATCTACTAAAAATAATTATGTCCAAGAACTTATAATCCAACAGCAAATCGCAAAAAAGCAAATCGCCATGCGCGCTAACAACCTGACCAATACGACTACCACAAATTCCAGCGATATGCAACAACCGCACGCGCTGCCTGACTTCACCAATACTGAAATTGCCTTTGCCGGCAAAACCGACGAGCAACTGCGCAAGTCGGCGCGGATATTTGCCCTGATGAACAAACACTGGCTCGTGGGCATCGGCTCCAAGCTGGGTATTGCTGCCATCAAAATGCACTTGCCTTTTGTAGAAAGCATCGTCAAAAATACCATTTTCGAGCAGTTTTGCGGGGGCACCACACTGTTAGAAACCCAAAAAACGGTGCAGCATTTGCAAAAGCAAAACGTCCTGACGATTCTTGATTATGGGGCTGAGGCCAAGGAACGGGAGGAAGATTTCAACCTGACGATGAACGAAACCATCCGGGCTATCGAGTTTGCGGCCCAAACGCCCGGGGTGCCGGTGGTAAGTTCCAAAATAACAGGCTTGGCTCGCTTCGGGCTGCTGGAGGCATTACAAAAAGGTGAGGTACTGAGTCAAGAACTGCGCTTAGAATACAAAAATGTGCTCAAGCGGGTAGATGCCATTTGCTACACCGCTGCCCGTTGTGGCGTAGGCGTTTATTTTGATGCGGAGGAAACCTGGATCCAAGACAGCATCAACCACCTTGTCAATCTGATGATGAAGCGCTACAACCAGGAAAAAGCAGTCGTTTTCAATACCTTCCAATTGTATCGGCACGACCAGCTCCAATATCTCATGCATTCTTTCAACCAGGCGCGCAAAAGTGGCTATCTGCTCGGTGCTAAGCTCGTGCGCGGCGCTTACATGGAGAAAGAGCGTGATCGGGCCGCTCGCATGGGCTACCGCTCGCCGATTCACACCAGTAAAAATGCCACCGACGATGCCTTTAATACCGCTGTGCGTTTTTGTGTGGACAACTACGAATACATCGCTTCTTGCAATGCCTCGCACAATGCTGATAGCGCCATGCTGCAGGCCGAACTCATCGCTCAACGTAGCATCCCGCGCGATCATCCACACCTGTTATTCAGTCAGTTATACGGTATGAGCGACAATCTCACCTTCAATTTGGCGCAAGCCGGCTTCAATGTGGCCAAATATGTACCCTACGGGCCAGTGCGCGATGTCGTGCCTTATTTGATTCGGCGGGCCGAGGAAAACTCCTCCGTCACCGGCGACATGACACGAGAGTACAAGTTAGTGTTGGCGGAGATGAAACGCCGGGGTTTGGCCTGATTGGGGCATTGAAAAAACGTCTGTTATCCGTCAAAATGTATATTTTTTCATATCATTTCCTTTGTAATATTTGTTTACAAAAGATGCCCGTGTTCTGTTTGTTATGATAAAATAAAAAGCATAAAATATTGATAATGATTGTTTTATGAAAATTAATTACATTTTAACACATATATATGCTACATTTTCAAAAAGATAAATTATCTTTGTTTTAAATACAAGTTATGCATTGTTAAAGTGTTGACCACCAACAAACTTACCACGAACATTTCCCTGAACAAACGTCTTCTCCGACCCTGGTATGCAAAAAAATGTTCCATGACCATATTTGCGTGACAAAGCTTGTCCCGACGGGCTTTGGTGTATATTTTAGTCATTACAAAAACCGATGAAACATGTGGCGTGCGTCTTGGAATTACCTGTTGCCACTGATAGGCAGCTTTCTACTTACCTCTGCACTGACCGGTCAAAACAATGACTGCGTTCGGGCACAAGTGATATGCAGCGATGGGCCGGTCAATTTTACACCCCGTGGCCCCGGCATAGACGACTTTGCCAACCCGAACAACCGGGCCGGCTGCCTCCAGACCAGAGAAAACGAAAGCGCCTGGTACTATTTCGAATTCAGAAGGGATATGCCGCCCAACAGCGTGATTGAGTTTTCTATCAATCCCTTTGGCGGCTACGGCGAAGACTACGATTTTGCCATCTACGGCCCTGACCTACGCTGCGACAGCCTCGGCGACCCGGTGCGTTGTTCCTTTGCTTGGTTTGAATGCGATTTTTGCCCGCTCACTGGCCTCGGTATGGGGGCTACGGCCACCAGCCAAGACGTAATGTCGGATGGTTTTGTAGCGCCAATGGTGGTGCAGCCCGGTGAAGGATATTATTTACTTTTGGATAATTTTGGCGGCACTTCACGCGGGTTTACGCTTACCTGGGGCGGCTCAGCGGCTCCTTTTCTCAATTGCCAAGCCAATCCAGTTTGCCGCGATCGCATTGTCAATGCCGGTATTGATCGGCAGGTGTGCACCAGCGACGGCTCGTTTCGCTTAAATGGCAGCGCAGCCAATGTAGGAGCCAATGTTACTTACACTTGGTTGGGAATGCCCGAAGTGCTGGCATTGCTGAGCGACGTCAATGACCCGAATGCGATGGTGACTATCCCGAATAACTTTACCGGTACGCTGCAATTCATTCTGAGCATCCGCGACGAAACATGCGTACTCGCCGATGAGGTGCTCGTCACCGTTGTGCCGGATACTCCCCCTCAAATCACTGGCGATGCAGCCATTTGCAATGGTGAAACGACCCTCCTGCGAGCGGGGGGCGGCTACCAAAGCTATCGCTGGAGCACTGGAGAAACGAGTGCCGATATTACCGTCAATGCACCTGGCACTTACACGGTCACTGTGACCAATAGCAATAACTGCGAAAGCGAGGCTAATTTCACGGTGACCCAGGCACCGGATCCACAATTGACGATTGGCGGCGGCACGGTAGTCTGTCTTGACGACCCATTGCGCCTTGAAGCAGGGACAGGTTTTACGAGCTATCAATGGTCAACTGGCGCGACCACCTCGTTTACCGAAGTACGATCAGCGGGCACTTACAGCGTGACGGTTACGAATGACTTTGGCTGCGAAGCCATTGCACAAACCAGCGTTACAGAAGGCCGAAAACCAGATTTTACTGTCGAAGGCGACAATACGTTTTGTTTCGGTACAACCAATACCTTGCGCACCGACGCCGCTTTTACACAATATGCTTGGTCCACTGGGGCTACCACCGCCACGCTCGATGTGAGCGAGTCCGGGACATACCGCGTCACAGTAACGGATGCTGACGGTTGTCGGGCTGAGGCCGAGCTAACCGTCACCCGTAAGGAGGCGCTTACGCCAACGGTTCAAGGCACGCCTGCATTTTGTGCGGGCGAAGCCACGCGTCTGACCGCGCCACCGGGTTTTGCCGATTATCTTTGGTCGAATAATGCGACTACTACTGCCATTGATGTAAATACGCCCGGCACTTACCGTCTTACGGTGACCGATGCCGATGGCTGCCAGGGCGAAGCGACAGTGGATGTGATCGAAAATGCGCTGCCAACGCCAATAATCGAAGGGGCTGCGGGCATCTGCCCAGATGCCATTGCTACGCTGCAAAGCCGCGACAGTTTTCCCGTATATCGCTGGAGTACAGGAGCTACTACCCCTGCCATTACCGTGGCGGCACCGGGCGTTTATACCCTCGAAGTAGAAAGCGCCGAAGGCTGTCAAGGTAGCATTTCTACTACATTGTCCGCTTTCGACGCGGCGTCAGTAGAAATAGCGGGCGATTTAATCTTTTGCCCCGACACAGGCGGCGAATTGTTTACAACCACGCCTTTCACCCGCTATGCATGGTCGAATGGCGATACAACGGCTAGGACTCAGGTATTTCAAAGCGGCACCTATCGCGTAACGGTTACAGATGCAAATGGCTGCACGGCTACTGATACGCTTAGGGTAGAATCTTACGTATTCGACAATCCTCCGGTTGGTTTGGATACGAGCCTTTGTGCGGGCACTCAGCTCACAATTGATGCCGGAGTGAACTTCCCTTTCTACGAATGGTCGAACGGCGCTACTGGACGCGCTATTAGCGTTACTACAGGTGGAGCGTACACCGTGACAGTCACGGACGCGCAGGGCTGCCGGGCCGAGGCTATCTTTAATGTGCTGGAAAATGCGGTTCCGGCTATTGCTATTCAGGGCGACACAGGGCTGTGCCCCGGTGCTATGACCACCCTGAGTGCTGTAGGCAATTTCACTCGCATCAATTGGTCAAATGGTGCTACCGAACCAATGCTTGCTATTAATGCGCCGGGCTTGTACCGCGCCACTGTTTTTGATGTCAATAATTGCAGTGCTGAGGCCGAGGTGGAAGTGATCGCCTTTGCGGTGCCAACCTTGTCTATTGACGGACCCGATGCCATTTGCGGCAACGCAGCTATTACGATCATGGCTACGCCAGGCTTCACTGATTATACCTGGAATGATGGCCCGACCACTCCGGAACGCATTATCACCAACGGTGGTACTTACACCCTAACCGTGCGCGATGCCAACGGCTGCACCGGAATGGCTTCTGTCAATATTACACAACGAGACGTACCGCCCTTGTCCATCAGTGGCGATCCGTTTTTCTGTACAGGCGAAGCCGCGCTGCTTGAAGCCACGCCGAGTTATAATGCTTACAACTGGTCGAATGGTGATACCAGCCGCACCATACGAATTACAACTCCAGGTAGTTATACACTGACCATTACAGACGCATTTGGCTGCACAGCAACTGAGGGCATTGACATTCGGGAGGTGGCGCGCCCAACCGCCGATGCGGGGGCAGACCAAACGCTCGACTGCAATCGCAGCAGCGTCAGTCTTGGCAATAGCAACAACAGCAATTTGCAATACGCATGGCAAGGACCCGGCATTGATGTTACTAATCAAAACCAGTCGAATCCGGTTGTGTCTATGCCTGGGCTTTACATTCTGATGACTACCGACCCCGTGCACGGCTGCCGCTCGGATGCAGCTGAAGTACGTGTGGTGGACCTATCGTACGTGCCGCAAATTGAACTGGCAACTACCGGTATTCTCGATTGCCGCACAGAAACGGTTTTATTGGATGCCACCAAATCCGCAACGGGGCCCAATATCGTCTATCGCTGGTACAATGAGGCTGGCGAATTGCTTGGCGGCGACACGCCAGAACTTACCGTGGACGCGCCGGGGCGCTACACGCTCGAAATTGCCGACCAAAGCCTTGGCTGTACGAACCGCGACAGCGTACAGGTGGCGGCCAGTTACGATTTTCCGCAGGTGAGCGCGGGCCCGATGCAACTCATTACCTGCGACCGGCGCACCGCCACCCTCGATGGCTCCAGTTCAGCTAATGGCGCGGGTTTTGTATATAACTGGACGACTGCCGATGGCAATATTTTGACCGGAGCCAACACGCCCTTGCCCTTAGTGGATCAGCCCGGGGTATATGTGTTGACGGTTTTCAACCAAAACAATGGCTGCCGCCAAAGCGATTCGGTGGAAGTACGCATCAACCAGATGCCGCCCGTAGCCAATGCTGGCAACGACCAAATGCTCGATTGCAACGTACCGGAGGTAACTATTGGCAATCCGAGTACCAATGGCAACCTGCGCTACGCTTGGTCAGCCGACAATGGTTTTACTTTTGCTAATCCGCAACTGCCCGCCGTGTCGGTCAATCGGGCAGGGCGCTATCTGCTGCGCGTGACCAACCCTGACAACGGCTGCTCGGCAACCGATACCGTGCAAGTAATGGACAATTCCAACTACCCAACCGATGTGCAAACGCAAATTGTGAACCCGGTATGTAAGGGCGACGCTACTGGTCAAATCGTCATTCAGGGAGTCAACGGAGGCACGGCACCTTATTTCTTTAGCCTCAATGGCGCTGCTTTTGAGTTGACAGATGTTTTTGATAGCCTGACCGCCGGCGCTTATGAACTTACCGTGGAGGATGTCAGCGGCTGCCAATATCAAACTACGCTTTCCCTGAAAGATGGGATGACTCTGCGGGTAGATCTGGGCGAGGATATTTTTGTAAAAACAGGCACTGAAGTACAGCTCGAACCCATTGTCAACGTGCCGCGTAGCACCATTACGAACCTTCGCTGGGAGGGTGGCACACTCAAAGAAGATTGCATCTGCTGGCAGCAAACAATTGTAGCGGAGCGCACCGAGCGCTACCGGGTGACGGCTACGAATGCCTTGGGCTGCATGGCTACGGATACCATTCAGGTGACGGTGGACAGCCTCGGGCGCTTGTTTGTACCCAATGCTTTTTCACCCAATGAAGATGGCTTCAACGACCGGTTTATGATTTTTTCTGGCGAAGAAGATGTCTTGATTGAGCGGTTTCAGGTTTTTGACCGCTGGGGCGGCCTTGTTTTTATGGCTGAGAAATTTCTACCCAACGACCCGCAGTACGGCTGGGATGGCAAGCTCAATGGGCAATTTGTAAATACCGGCGTATATGTTTATACCATTGAAGTACAATTTTATGGTAAAAATCGAGTATTGCTTACAGGAGATGTAACCTTAATGCGGTGAATCGGAGCAACAAAAAAACAAGAAATGCGATTTACAAAAAATCGAATTTGACTGGTTCGGGCGCTTTGTAAATCGCATTCACTCATAAGTACTTGGACAGAATTATTTTTAGTAGATTTTTTTTGCAAACAACTGATTATCAGACAATAGATATTAGATGCCAGATGCCAGATTTTGAGATGCCAGATTTTAGATAATAGACGATAGATTTTAGATGCGAGATACCATTACCTATGACCTATGACCTATCACCAATGACCCATCACCCTTTTTAAACTTCTCAACCTCTCAACCCTTAAACCTTTAAACTTTTCAACCTTTTTAAACCCTATTCCCTATTCAACCTATTCCCAAATAACAATGTCCCATTCCTTATCAGCTGCTTAGTTTTCTTGCATTTTCAAATGATAGTAAGGTTGAAGGGGGTCTTCGCGCCGTGAAATCCAGAGCCGTTGTTCGGCATCGAAATAAACATCTTCATTTGGAAACTCAATGAATTCTTCCTTGCCAGAATTTTCGGGATAGTAAGGGCTGAGGTCTTCGCCTTTTACCATTTTGGCAAACAACATAGCTGATTTCTCGGCGTGCTCGGCTTCCAGCATTTTCCAGGTGCGGAATACCTCTTCGTAATAGGCAATTTCTCCCTCTTCGTTGCGTTTCAGCTTACCACCAATAGTGACTCGTTTCACATGAATGCTGGGCGCAATGCGGCTAACTGCAAAGTAAATGAAACCGGATTTAGCATCTGCATAATAAAAATCGAGGCGGTGCGCATTCACTTGTTTCGTATAATGTTCATCGAATCTGGCTTCGTGTTTGGTGGCTTGGGTAGCCTGCGGGGCCAGCCGGCCCATGTAGCGCATGATGTCGTACAAAAAGGTCTGTTGTGCAGCTTCATTCAAGTATTTATCCGCCTGATAGTCTTCAATTCCTTTTGTATTGCAAGCTGAAATAAGCACAGATAGCAGCAAAATTTTTACGATAGCCCTCATAATAGTTGAGATTTTATTATTTATAAAAAAACCTGCCCCCTTGGAAGAGGGCAAGTTCATTATTTTAAAAACACAAGAAGAATTAATATTCCTTATCAACCGGGTCAAATTCTGCCCAGCCGGTAGTCCAGTTGGTAGCGCCGAAAGCACCGATAAACTGAACCGTTTTGTCGAAGAAAGTAGTGCGATTTGCCTCGTTGAATTTAGCATTATCGAACTTAGCGCCAGTGGCCAAAGTACCTGAGGTCACGCGGAAGTCCGGAGCAGCCGGGTACTGGTCTGGCAGACGGCTACCGAAGAACAGATCTTGTCTCAAGCCAAGGCCAGTATGAATTTCAGCACTGGCAGGGCCAGGAACTACTGTATTGGCAACTTTGAAGTAGTTTTCTACAGCTGCCACGTCCACGCCAGAGCCAGCAGCGAACTGGGTGCGGGGCGTTACCATGATGTTGTTTTCCAAAACGCCACGGCCAGCCTGATAGTTGGCAAGTACCGAAGGCTGGTTCATACGCAGACCAATCGGGAAACCAGTAAATACGGAATTGAAGATCGAGATAGCCGTTCTTCTGCGCAGGTCAACTGCGTGTGCGTAGTTGCCATTGCTAATGCTGTTGCCAGTAGCAATCGGACCAATAACGGTTACATTCGAGAATGTACCGGTGGTGTAGGGTTCTACGTCGTTGTCGTTCGGGCCATTGTCGCATTCAAATGCATTAGATTGCGACTGGTCAGCAAAACCTGGATAACGAACAACCAAGCCAAACTGTACATTGCCCGACCAGCCAAAGTCGCAGTCGAAGTCGTCGTCCCACGTTGCATGCGAAATGAAATATTTACCATTTACGGTACCACCAAACCATTCGAAGCCGTCGTCGCCACCGAAAGATACCATGTTATATTCCATTACAGTACCTCTACCTACGCCACCCATCGTGATGGAGTTGGTTTCGTTGTTGGGGGTCAATTCGATACCGCCAAATTCTACGCGTACATAACGCAGCGTACCAGATGATTCGTTGTCGAATTGGGTGCTACCGTTAGTACCGAAATTTACTTCCGGTGTTACCCCTTCAATGGCAGGATTCGGCTGGTTGGTGTTGGCACGTCCTAAGATAACCAAACCACCCCAGTCGCCACGGTCGCGTACACCTGCTTCCTGGCTGGAAGTAAATACAATCGGTCTGTCAACCGTACCATTGGCTTCCAGTCTGCCACCTTTGTCAATAATCAAAGTAGCGCGGGTTCTTTTGTCACCAAAAATAACTGTACCTGGTTCAACGGTCAATACCTGGCCATCGCGTACAAATACTTGGCCTCTCAAGATGTACTTCTTGTCAGCAGTTAGGGTGCGGGTAGTCAGAGTGCCTGACAATTCTACCAATTCATCGCCTGGCGTCGGATCAGGATCAGGCGTGTTGTTGTCTTTGTCGTCGCAAGCGGCTACTGCCAGCAACAGGATTGCAAATGCAAAATAATTTAACAGCAAATTTTTCATAATAAGCAGTTTGATTTAGAAAATTACTTTTTATTAAGATTGTATGAAAGATTAAACGTTACTAATTGACCTCTGCGGAAAGTGAAAATGGGGTCGTCGTCGTCGGAGGCGCGCAGGTCACGATCCGAATCCTGGAAGAACCGGAAAGGTGCGTTCAGAATGTCCTGAATACCCATTTTTATTGACACTTGGCTGTTAACGCGCTTGGTCAGGGTTAGGTCCATACTATTACGCGGCAGCTCGAAGATAGTCGGGAACAATACATCGCCCACCGAGTAAATACGCGCTCCAAATACATTGTAAATGAAGTTGGCAGAGAAGCCGCTTTCCGGATTGTCATAATACAAAGCCATATTGATAATGTAAGGCGACTGCCCTTGCAGGGGACGCACCCGGTCTTGGGCCACTGCTGTGCTGCCGAGGTCCACTTCCGAACGAATCAAAGAAACATTGGCATTAATAGAGAAGCGATCCAGAAAACCACTGCTGGTAATGCCCCGCAATGACTTGCGCAATTCCACTTCGATACCGTAGTTTCTAGCAAAATCGGCATTGATGTAGGTAAACTGTGGCTGCTCGGTAGTAATGATGGTCCGGTTTTCAATCGGATCGTCGAAATATTTGTAAAATGCACCAATACTAAACGTCTCACCTACGCGAGGATAGATCTCGAAGCGCAGGTCTATGTTGTCAATGGTGGCGGGTCTCAGATTAGGATTCCCCACACGACCAGCTTCCAGCTTGTAGTCGTAGAAAAGGAAAGGTGCCAGTTCTCTAAATTCAGGGCGATTGACCGTGCGGCCGTACGCTAAGCGCAGAATGGAATTTTCGGAGAGATTATACCCGGCATTGAAAAATGGCAAAATTGAGGTGATGGGGTTATCTACCCGAATCACGCTGAAGTCGTCGCGGCTATCCAGTGTCTGAATATTGTGCTCGGCACGTACACCGGCTGTAATATCAAAACGACGCCACGGAATTTCTGTACTTACATAACCTGCTGCCGTAAAGTTGGAGGCATTGTACGAGTCAATTGGGCGGGTACCCTCTTCAATGGTAAACCCATCGCGGGTGCGGATGTTTTCCGGGGCAAATATTTGGTCTAAAGGCAAGCGCGACAGGCGTTGGCCTTCTATCGGGTCGAAGAAACCCGGATACAGATAGGACATATAGCGCGAGTTGAACTGGCGGTCGCGGTAGTCCACATAATACCCACCTTTTACTAAGGCTTTGCTTTCTGCCCCCTTAAATTTGTAGGTATAGTTCAGACCATTATTTACAGAAAATTCGGTCAGGTCGCCATAATAACGTCCGGTTTCAAACAGGTTGGAAGATGGTGGCAATTGCATGGTGAAGTTTACATCGGTTTCGCCTTGGCGGCGGAAAGTACGGAAGCGCCGCAAATCCGGCTCTTGCTCTGCCAAAAAGCTACCACCGACCACCCAGTTGAGGGTCTTGGTGGGCGTCAGGTCGTGCGTACCTTCCAATTGCCCCGTATAAATGGAACGACTGCGATACCCCAAGAGGTAATTGCTCAGGTCGTCGTTGGGGCGCTGAATGAAGTCAAAACCTCGGCGCAGAATCGTTTCGTTTTCACCAATCTGATTAAACAAATTCTTGAAACTGATTCGGCTGCGGTCGGATAGACGCACTTTCCAGTTGGACAACACACTGATACGGGTGTCTTTCTGGTAGGTATTGTCATCAAAACGGAACCGCTGCAGGATGGGCTGCGTACGGTCTTCCCACTCAAAATAGCGATAGAAATCGCGTAGATAATATTGATAACTATTAGAATAATTGACGGTATTGATAGTAGTTACGCGCTTATCGCCAATATTGAAATTGCGCCCGAAACTCAAACCGACCGAATAATCCGGCAGGGCAGTGCCCGTAGTTGGATTAAAGTTATTGGGCAATGAATTGGCGGCATCTACCCGTACTTGGGCGTTGCGCGGCGACGATTGCAGGGTATTGGTGTTTGGAAAGTTGCCAGGCAGTTGGCGGAAGCCACTATCAAAGCCCAGAAAATCGGTAGGCGAGCCTTCGCTCTGGAAATAGTCACCAAATGTAGTACCTGCACGATACCCCACGCCCAGATTCAGGCGCGTGTAGTTTTCTTCTACATCATCCACCGTGAAGAGTTTGATGATGCCTCCGGCAAAATCACCGGGCAAATCAGCCGACCCCGACTTGTAAATCAGCATCCGGTCGAGGGCACTACTGGAGATAAGGTCGAAAGAAAACGTACGTCGGTCAATTTCGGTACTGGGTGCTACTACATTGTTGATCATCACATTATTGTAGCGTTCGCTCACGCCGCGTATCATTACAAACCGACCGTCCACAATGGTCACACCAGGAATGCGCTGCATCACTTGGGCTGCGTTATTGTCCTGCGAGCGTGTAATCTGCTGGCTCGATACCCCGCTAACCACCTGCTTGGCTTGTTTCACTTCCAACAAAACAGCAGCTACTGTATTGGTTTTTTTGTACTCCGTTACGGTTATTTCGTTGAGTAATAGCGCATTGGTAGAAATTACTACATCCAAAGTGACTTTTTCATCCGCCTTGATTTCTAGTTCTCTAATGGTAGTCGTTTCATAACCAATGTACGTGATTATTACTTCGTAAGTGCCGGGAGGAATGTTGCGAATGGCATACAAACCGTCAAAATCGGTAGAAGTACCCAAATCGGTACCTTTTAGAATCACATTAGCACCAATAATGGTTTCTTTACTTTCAGCGTCAATTACGACACCGGTTAATGAACCATTCTGGGCAAAAAGCCCGCTCAGAAATAAGCTGGTAAGAATTGTAGTGAATAATAGTTGGCGATTCATCTTGTGTTTTAATTTGGCTGCAAAGAAAGCGCTGTTATGTAAACTCAGGATGAAAAGCTTGTTAAATAATTATGAATAATAGCGGATGGTTCGTCAAGAAAAAAATAAAAATCCTATAACATAAGTCTGAAAATCAAATATTTATGCGAAAATAGCTGCTTGCGCAAATAAAGAAAGGATGTATCAATTGTTGCAATTAACAATAAATTAATATTTAGTTAATAAAAAGCATACAATTGGCTAATGCTTTTTACATTATTATAACATAATGGTTCGTATTATTACAATATAAAGGACAGCACTACCCGGGCCGTTACTGCCACCCCCAGATGTAAAGCTTTTGCTCCGGATAGTGAATAGAGCACTTCACTTGGCTGAAAAAAGGATATCCCAGTAAGCCGTCAATGGGCGGGGCGGTTTTGGAGCGAAAAAGGCTCAGGTCGGTAAAAAGTACCTTCATATCGGGGGCGGGAGCGTCGCCAATGTTCAGGTCGGTCAGCAGGGCCGTAGCGCCTCTACTGATATTTTGATCCACGCCTTGTAGGTTTTCCTCACCCAGCCACACAAGGGCCGTAGCGGGTAGCAAGGCCGCGTAGCGTTGGTCTATCAAATTGATACCCGCACCCGTATCCAATGCCAGCCGCAAAATGTGCTGCCCAATTTGCACTTCTATCACCGGCAGATGCGCTTGCAAGGTAAAAGGGAAGATATGCAAAGCTGCCGTTTTGTACCATTCGCTTTTTTTGCTATCCAGCAATATCGCCTGTTGGTTTTTATAATCCAACAATAGTTCCGAATCTTTCAGCAGGTCATAACCAATGATGCCCGTCACCGAATGTTTTACCATCGTTTCGATGTGGCTTAGGTCGGCCGTTAGGGCGGGCACGGATTTGCGTTTAGCGTACCAATAAAATTCAGGAATTTCGAACAAAGTGGTAGCAAAAGCGCCTGCCACGCCGGAGGCTTCTTGCGCGGTGCCGGTGGCATGGGCGGGTTGGTTGAGTATGAGCAGCGGCGCTCCGGTGTCTAAAATATACTGCCCGGCCAGTTTGCCAGCGCCTGCGGCTACAAAAGGCAATCCATTATTAATGTATAAAGGAACACGCACCAACGATTGTACCTGCGGTACGCTGATACGTTCGTGGCGCTCCGGTATTTGTATGAGCGAAACGGGGGTTTGTGCCCACACCATTTGCGTCAATATCAATAGCCAGAGCGTTGTTCCTTTCATTTTGTGTGTATTTTTTACAGTTATTAGATTGTTAACGCTAAGTTAACTTTAAATTTACAATAAATTAACATTAGAAAAACAGGAAACGCTATCAATAAGTTCCGTGAGCAAAAAAATAATAAAAATTGTTTGCACAACTGCTTTTGTTTCTTAACTTTGTAGCACAAAGTACTTTTATGTCCAAAACGAATCATTTAGACGATTTAATGCAGATTCGCTCGATTATGGAGCGTTCTACCCGTTTTTTATCGCTGAGTGCCTGGGCGGCTATTTTGGCTGGGGTCTATGCTTTAGTTGGTGCGTACATAGGCTGGCGCATTATTTATCTTGCACCGGTGGATCGATATGAAGCCTTGACGGACAATCTGTTGCGTCCGGAGGTGCTGCCACTATTGGCGGTTGCGCTGAGCGTTTTGGGGCTGGCGGTGGGTACGGCTGTTTGGCTGAGTTATCGCAAGGCGCAGCGTGCGGGCCAACGGCTGTGGACGCGCGCGGCCCTACGCGTATTGGTGAACTTTGCGATTCCATTGGCGGCGGGCGGCTTTTTTATCATTATTTTATATACTCGGCAACACTACGCGCTGATTGCAGCTTCTATGCTGATTTTTTATGGCTTAGCCCTGCTCAATGCAGGCAATTTTACGTTTAGCGATATTCGCACCCTCGGTATGCTGGAAATTGCCACCGGGCTGCTGGCGGGCTTTTTTCCTGGCAAAGGTTTGTACTTTTGGGCTTTTGGCTTTGGTTTACTGCACATTATATATGGTATTATTTTGTACTATAAATATGAACGGCGCACGACGTAAGTAAGTAAGTAATGGGGGAATTGTTATTTGGGAATAGGTTGAATAGGGGAATAGGGTTTAAAAAGGTTGAAAAGTTTAAAGGTTTAAGGGTTGAGAGGTTGAGAAGTTTAAAAAGGGTGATGGGTCATTGGTGATAGGTCATAGGTGATTGTATCTCGCATCTAAAATCTATTATCTCTCATCTATTATCTCTCATCTATTATCTAAAATCTAAAATCTAAAATCTAAAATCTATTATCTGGCATCTTAATAATTGATAATCAAATATTTACATTTATATGTAAAATAATTATACCCGGTCGCTTACTTAATTAATCCTGATTCGCGCTTA
The DNA here is from genome assembly GCA_937872385.1 of uncultured Saprospiraceae bacterium. Lineage (GTDB taxonomy): Bacteria > Bacteroidota > Bacteroidia > Chitinophagales > Saprospiraceae > JADJNW01. The sequence goes on along the minus strand of CALMSO010000004.1, from coordinate 9,842 downwards.
ATTAATAATCCATTGTGAAAGACGTATTGCAAGATTTAAATAAAGCTTTCGAGAGTCGCATTCGGCTGGGCATCATGTCAGCCCTGATGGTGAATGAATCCTTGGATTTTAACGCCCTGAAGGAACTGCTGGATGCAACCGATGGCAACTTAGCCAGCCACACGCGTGCCCTGGAAAGCTTGCAATATATTGAAGTAACAAAAACTTTTGTGGGACGAAAACCCAACACCCGGTATCGCATAAATGCGCAAGGCCGGCACGCCTTTGAGCAGCATTTAGCCGCATTGGAAAAGCTGCTTTCCCAGACAGGCGACCAGACCACAGAGGTGTGATTTTTTTTGTTTTTAAACTTTGAAATTCAAAGTACTTTAAATCAATAATTTTATGCAAAACCAAGAAACATCCAACTTTCAGAAATTCAGCCAATGGCTGAGGCAGTCGCTATTCGTCAAGCTGGCGGCCATCGGTTTTTTGATTTTATTACTCATGATTCCGCAATCTATGATTCAGAGTTTGGTGCATGAGCGGCAGCATCGGCAGCGCGAAGTAGTGCAGGAGGTGAGCAGCGCGTGGGGAGCACCACAAACCATTATAGGGCCGGTGCTGAGCATACCCTATACCCGCTGGACAGAGCCTGACGGCAAGCGCATCCGCGTGCAGGAAGTGGCGCATTTTTTGCCAGTACGCCTTGAAATAGAGGGGCAGGCTCCCCACCAGATTCGCCAGCGAGGTATCTTTTCGGTTATTTTATATCAGGCGGAGTTGAGTTTGGAAGGTATCTTTGCCCGGCCGGATTTTGCGTCCTTGCATATTGACCCGGCAGATGTGCAGTGGGAACAGGCCAAACTTTCGGTAGGCATTTCTGGCATGACGGGCATCAAGAGCAGTATTGAAGTGGATTGGAACGACAGTCGCCACCGATTAGAACCGGGCACGGCCTATCCGGATATCTTGCCTGCGGGCGTCAGCATTGGCATTCCGATAGCGCCGAATACTGAAGGCTATACTTTTCGCATTCCTGTGAAGGTCAACGGCAGCGATTTTCTACAATTTGAAGCAGTAGGCAAGGAGACTACCTTGCGCTTGCAATCGGACTGGCCTTCGCCGGGCTTCAGTGGGAGTTTTCTACCCGACCAACGGGCAGTGAGCGAGCAGGGTTTTTCGGCCGTATGGCAAGTGCTCGATCTCAATCGCAACTACCCGCAGAGCTGGAAAAACAATCAGTACCGCCTCGGTGATACTGCTTTCGGGGTGCGGTTTGTACAACCTGTGGACGAGTATGCTAAAAACAGTCGCTCTGCCAAGTACGCGGTGCTGGTCATTGTGCTTACTTTTCTCATTTACTTCTTTTTTGAAACCTTGCGCCGCTTTCATGTGCACCCATTTCAATACCTGCTGGTGGGGCTGGCCATCAGCGTATTCTACCTGCTATTGTTGTCGCTTTCTGAGCATATTGGGTTCAACTATGCCTATTTATGCTCTACTATTGCTACGGTTGGTTTAATTGTATTTTACAGTGCTTCTGTTCTGAAAATCAGGCGATTAGTAATTCAGTTGGCACTATTGTTAATCGCTATTTACAGCTTTATTTTTATCATTTTGCAATTAGAAGACTACGCCTTGCTGGCGGGTAGTCTTGGGCTTTTCATGGCGCTGGCAGCGGTGATGTACTACTCTCGCAGGGTGGACTGGTACAATCCGGGGGCATCGAGCTAAAAAAACAACCGGCGAAGTCGTGCGGTGGCCTCGCCGGTCGTATTTCTATCGTACAATAAGCATTTCGGGCACTCAGGCCGCGATTTCCGGTGTATCAATCAGCGCAATAGCGGCATCAATCTCGGCTTGCGTGATTTCGTGCTTTTGCATATTGCCCGACAGGTAGTTTTCGTAGGCACCCAAGTCAAAATTGCCGTGGCCGCAGAGGTGAATCAGAATGGTTTCCGACTTGCCTTCGCGCTTGCAGCGCTCTGCTTCTTGAATGGCGGTGACGATGGCGTGGTTGGTTTCCGGAGCTGGAATGATGCCTTCTGCTTTCGCAAATAGGATACCCGCTTCGAAGCATTCTATCTGGTCGTGGGCACGCGCCTCGATGAGTTTGTCTTTTAACAATTGGCTCACCACCACGCCCGCGCCATGATAGCGCAAGCCACCTGCGTGAATCGGCGCAGGTACAAAAGTATGCCCCAGTGTGTACATAGGGAGCAGCGGCGTCATGCCTACGGTATCGCCAAAATCGTAGCGAAACACCCCTTTGGTCAGCTTGGGGCAGGAGGCTGGCTCGCTGGCAATGCAACGGATATTTTTGCCTTCTTCGAGGTTGAGCCGCAAAAACGGGAAACTGATGCCCGCAAAATTAGAACCACCCCCAAATGGCGCGATAACAATATCTGGCAGGTCTCCGGCCTTTTCCATTTGTGCAAGGGCTTCCTGCCCGATGACGGTTTGGTGCATGAGCACATGATTGAGCACGCTGCCAAGGGCATATTTGGTGTGCTCGTCGGTAGCGGCGCGCTCCACGGCTTCTGAAATAGCAATGCCGAGGCTACCCGGCGAGTCGGGGTTTTCGGATAGAATCTTGCGCCCGGCCTCGGTTTGGTTGGTAGGGGAGGCGTACACCTTTGCGCCCCAGGTATTCATCATGACCTTGCGGTAAGGCTTCTGGTGATAGCTGATTTTCACCATATATACTTCGCATTCAATGCCAAACAGATTGCAGGCAAAACTCAGGGCGCTGCCCCACTGCCCGGCACCGGTTTCCGTAGTGATGCGCTTTACGCCTTCCTGCTTGTTGTAATAAGCCTGCGCTACAGCCGTATTGGGCTTGTGCGAGCCGGATGGACTCACGCCCTCGTATTTGTAATAAATTTTGGCAGGCGTATCGAGCATTTTTTCCAAATTATAAGCGCGATACATCGGTGTAGGGCGCCACAATGCGTACACATCGCGTACCTCATCGGGTATTTCTACCCATTTTTCGGTGCTCACTTCCTGCATAATCAGCCCCATCGGAAAGAGTGGGGCCAGGGCCTCGGGCCCGATGGGTTCTTTAGTGCCCGGATGCAGCGGCGGCAGGGGCTTGTTGGGCATGTCGTGTGCAATGTTGTACCAGTGGGTAGGGATTTCTTTCTCGGTCAGCAAGATTTTACGGTTCTTCATAGTCGCATTTTATTTAAATTGGTGTTCAATAATTTTATAATGGCCGCTTTCATGCCTTTTTAGAAAGCTTTTGCCCACAAAAAGGAGCAGAAAATTCGGAAAAATTCGGCTTTTTCAAGGTATAAATTACTTTGTTTTTTACTTTCTTTTTTTACTAACAATATGCTCACTTTTGTGCAACTTTGCCCTGCGACTTGATTTTTTTGAACAACCCTGGTAATTAATGAACCTGCAATTTTACGCGGCCGGTACCGACGACATAGACGCCATCTTGCAAATGCAGCAGGATTTCTACGCCATTGATCAATACAATTTTGATAAGCAAGCGGCTAAGGAGGCGTTGCGCGTTTTTTTAGACAATGCGAACTACGGAAAGCTCTGGCTTATTATGTATAATGGACAATTGGCTGGTTATGTGGCGCTTACACTTGGTTATAGCTTTGAATTTAAAGGGCGCGACGCTTTCCTCGACGAATTGTATGTGCTACCGGAGCACCGGGGCAACGGCCTCGGCACCAAAGCCGTGGAGTTTGTAGCAGAAAAAGCCCGCGAAATGGGTGTAAAGGCGATTCACCTTGAAGTGGAGGCGCACAACGAAGCCGGACGGGCGTTGTACCGCAATTTCGATTTTCAGGATCACAATCGCATCCTGATGACGCGCTGGTTGTAGTTTTTTGTAAAAAACATCAATCCAAAGTGTTGATAATTAGGTATTTATGCCAAAAAAATATTTTTGCTCGTATTATAATTCCTGCCCGCGCGCATTCCACAAGCGGATTGTCATCTGCCCGGCATACATCTGCCGATATTCATTCAGCAGTGTTTTCAGGGTGCTTTCATTGCCAGTATAGGCATAAAGAAAACTCGTCGCCACATCGGCGCTGGGCTGCTGGTGTATAAAAACCTTCCGATCAATGGTACTGATTGTAAAATGACCGTAGTAACCCGCGCGGTAGCCATCGGCAGGGCGGCTGATGAGCGCCAGGTCGTTGGTGAATTGTTCGGCTACAGCCGGCACCGCCTCCACATAGCCCCAGATCGCGTCGTTGGGCACCCGCAGCAGTTCTTCGCGCAGCAGGATAATCCCGTGCTCGGTTTTCATGTCCAGCAAATAGCTCTCGGTGTTGATGCTCAATTGACCACTGTTCACCACCACATTGCGGAAAGCAATATCCATGCCATGATGGCCATTGGGCAAGCTGCCTATCTGTACATCTGCTTTTACCGTAGCGTCGCCACTGATGCAATCGTTTGGCCGAACGATGCTATTCAGCGAAATTTGCAGGCGATTGCCACGACGGACAAAGAAATGATCAATCCGGTAATTCAAGCACCGCTCAGGCTCGATGGATTCTATTTTTACAATCAACTCCCGGCCCAGCGGCCCGTCCAATCGTTCCCACATATCCACATAAAATTCATCGCTCACTTCGGGCACAATGATAGGGTCTTTCGGATTGGTCAAATCACATCCGCTCGCAAGTGCTAAGGCAAGCACCGAGTATATTATCCGTTTGAAATTCCGCATTTCCGTTATTTTTCAGGCATGACAAATGTACTAAAATTATAACGGCGCACCTGCTAAAAAGCTGCCTGCTGTACAAAAGTTTTCGTACCTGCGTAGGGGGGGCGTAGCTCAAGCGGCATCTATAAAATATTGGTGCACCGGTTTTTGTCTGGCAAATGATTTCGTTTGTCTATATTTTTTTAACACGGTCCAGCAAATTCGGTTCTTCGGCTATTACAATGTGTTTGCCACAGTTGTTATTAAACAAAGAAATGATCCGACTCAAAAACATTCGAAAAGCATATCAGACCGATTACACCCGGCTGGAAGTGCTCAAAGGTATTGACTTAGAAATTGGAGCCGGCGAGATGGCCGCCATCATGGGGTCATCCGGCTCTGGCAAGTCCACGTTGCTCAATATTCTTGGCATTCTCGACGATTATGATACAGGCGAATACCTGCTTGACGGTACGCCCATTCGCAACCTCTCGCAGGCGCAGGCCGCGCAGTACCGCAATCGCTTCATTGGTTTTGTGTTTCAATCCTTTAATTTACTGAATTTTAAAACTGCCTGGGAAAATGTAGCCTTGCCATTATATTATCAAAAAGTGGAACGCAAGGAACGCCGCGAACTGGCTATGGAATACCTGCGGCGTGTGGGCTTACTGGATTGGGCGGAGCATTACCCCAACCAGCTATCGGGCGGGCAGCAGCAGCGGGTGGCTATTGCACGGGCTTTAGTGTCGCAGCCCAAAGTGATTCTTGCCGACGAGCCAACCGGCGCATTAGATTCTACCACTTCCTACGAAGTAATGGATTTGTTTAAAAAAGTAAATGATGAGGGCATCACTGTGATATTGGTGACCCATGAACATGATATTGCCGCGATGGCGCAAAGGATTATACGGCTGAAGGATGGGATGGTGGAAGGGACGTGAGGGGGGAATGGGGAGATGGGTTTATGGGGGAATGGGGGTTTAAAGGTTTAAAAGTTGAGAAGTTGAAGGGGGATAGGTTGATGGGGGAATAGGTTTATGGGGGAATAGGGGAATAGGATTTAAAAGTTGAAGGGTTGATGAGTTGAGGGGTTGATGAGTTGAGGGGTTGAGACCGTATCTAACTTATATCGTCTAAAATCTAAAATCTGGCATCTGGCATCATAATATCTGGCATCTAACTTCTATCATCTAAAATCTATTATCTAAACAATGTTTGATTTTGATAAATGGCAGGAAATATTTAGCTCGATTAGTCGGCATAAGCTGCGTACAACGCTGACGGCGCTGGGCGTTTTTTGGGGCATTTTTATGTTAGTGATTTTGCTGGGCATGGGACAAGGCTTGCAAAATGGCATCGAATACCAGTTCCGCGATGATGCGACCAACAGTATCTGGGTGCGGCGAGGCACTACCTCAAAAGCATTCGACGGTTTACCCAAAGGGCGACAGATTCAGTTTGATAATGATGATTTCATTTACTTACTTAATAATTTTGATAAAATAGACCGGCTTTCAGCGCGCTTTTATTTAACGGGCGACCAGACGGTGGCCATGGGCAATAAAAAACTGTCCTTTCCGGTGCGCGGGGTGCACCCCGATCATTTGTACATCGAAAATTCAGAGATGATACAAGGGCGCTATATTAATGACATTGATTTACAAGAACATAGAAAAGTAGCGGTGTTGGGTCGCATTGCCAAAGAAGGTATTTTTGGGCAGGAAAAAGCCATCGGTCGGCAGATACAGATTGGCGGTGTAATATATACAGTAGTAGGCGTGTATGAAGATTCCGGTGGTGATAATGAAATGCGCATTATTTACATTCCTATTACAACCGTACAAAAAATACAAGGCGGCAGCCGTGTCTTGCACCAGTTAATGTTTACCGCTGGCGATGCCACTATTCCCGAAATGAAAGAAATAGAAGCCCATATCCGGCGCGACTTTGCGGCCCGCAAGCAGTTTGCTGCCGACGACCAGCGCGCGCTTTTTATCACCAATCTGGCGGAGGAGTACCAGGAGTTTCAAAACCTGTTTTGGGCCATCCGGGCCTTCGTGTGGTTTGTAGGCATTGGCACGCTCATAGCCGGAGTCATTGGCGTGAGCAATATTATGCTCATTGTCGTAAAAGATCGCACCCGAGAAATCGGCATTCGCAAGGCACTGGGTGCCACGCCGAGGTCTATCGTCGCCATGATTTTGCAAGAAGCTGTGCTCATTACAGCCGTAGCGGGTTACATGGGACTGCTGGCGGCCACCGGCGCTATTGCATTGGTCGGCTCCTTGGAAAGTGAATATTTTCGCAATCCGCAAGTGAATTTTGGCGTAGCCATAGCCGCTACGGTGGTGTTGATGATTGCCGGAGCCTTAGCCGGGCTAATGCCTGCCCTGCAAGCGGCGCGTATTAATCCGGTGGTAGCAATGAAAGGGGATTGAGGGGGATAGGGGGTAATAGGGGAATGGGTTTATAGAAGTTGAAAAGTTGATAGGGGAATAGGGGAATAGGGTTTAGAAAGGTTTAAAGGTTGAGAAGTTTAAAAAGGGTGATAGGTCATTAGTGATAGGTCATAGGTGATGGTATCTCGCATCTAAAATCTATCGTCTATATCTATTATCTAAAATCTATTATCTAAAAATCTAAAAATCTGGCATCTAAATAAAAAATGCATGTTTGACCGCGATATTTGGCAGGAAATATTTGCAACTATGCGCAAGCACCAACTGCGTACCGGGCTGACGGCGCTGGGCGTTTTTTGGGGTATTTTTATGCTGGTGTTCATTTTGGGTATGGGCAAAGGCTTGGAAAATGGGGTATTTCGCGGCTTTGACAACCGCGTGAGCAACGCGCTGTACGTTTGGCCCATGCGCACTTCGCAGCCTTACAAGGGCTTTCAGCCGGGGCGGGTGCCGCGTTTTACATTGGAAGACATTCGAGCTATTCAGCAAGAAATTCCTGATATTCAGTACATTGCGCCGCGCCATTCTATGCCTGCCTCGCCCGTATATTTTGAAGACAAGGGCGACCGCTACGAAATACGCGGGGAACTGAGTGATATGATCAAGGTGGAAGCCTTGAAATTGTACGAAGGGCGCTATGTGAATGAACTTGACGTGGCAGAAAGCCGAAAAGTGGCCGTGATCGGGCAGCGCATCCGCGAGGTGCTGTTTGGCGATGCCGAATGCTTAGGCCGTTATGTGCGCATCCGAGGCGTGGAGTTTCTGGTGGTTGGAGTGTTTGGTCCCATTCAGATCAAGCCCTGGACCGAAAGTGATCTCGAAGCAGTCGTGATACCGCTTACGGCTATGCAACGCACTTTTGGCACCGGCGATCGGGTAGATTATTTCGTTTGTGCCGCCGACGAGCACATTCGCATTGGAGCATTAGAACCCAAAGTGAAAGCCCTACTGCGGCAAAGACATTACATCGCCCCTGACGATCCGCAGGGTATCGGCGGGTTTAATCTCGATCAGGAATTTCGCAATGTACGCAATTTATTTACCGGCATCAATGTCTTCCTTTGGTTTGTAGGTATCGGCACGCTGCTGGCGGGTATCGTGGGCGTGAGCAATATTATGCTCATTGTAGTAAAAGAGCGCACCAAAGAAATCGGTATTCGCAAAGCACTGGGGGCTACGCCAGCGTCCATTATACGCATGATTATGCTTGAATCGGTTTTTATTACATCGCTTTCGGGCTATCTGGGTTTGATTGCGGGGACTTTTGTTATCGGCAGTATTCAGTACATCATGTTAGCAAATAATGTTGAAACGGATAATTTTCACAATCCGCAGGTAAATATAACCATTGGGCTGGGAGCAGTTATTTTGTTAATTATAGCCGGAGCCTTTGCGGGCTTTATTCCTGCCATGCAGGCCGCACGCGTCAATCCTGTGGTAGCGCTGAAGGATGAGTGATTGGAGGGGAATAGGGGGATGGGACAAATAGGACGAATAGGGGAATAGGACAGTCCTAAAAATCAGGTATCTAAAATCTAACATCTATTATCTAACATCTAACATTGGAAACACATGAATAAAGGATGTTTAATTGGGGCGGGCGCGTTTTTATTAATAGCAACGATTGCTCTTGGTGTCTATTTTTACAATCAGCGCAGCAAGTCGTCTGAAAATTATGATACGGAAAAACCGGTTATTACCAATATTATAAAGAAAACGGTAGCAACGGGATCGGTGAAGCCGCGTCTGGAGGTGCAAATCAAGCCGCAGGTATCGGGGGTGGTGCAGGAATTGTACGTAGAAGCGGGACAAATGGTGAAAAAAGGGCAGCCCATTGCCAAAATCCAGTTGATACCCAGCGAAGTAAATATCAATTCGGCGCAATCGAATGTGGAAGTGAGCCGCTTGCGCTTGCAGGATGCCCAGCGCGAATTGCAACGCCAGCGCGAGCTAAATCGCAACCGCCTCGATGTGGAAAGCGCGCGCGCCGCCTACGAAAATGCCCGCCGCGAGGAAGAACGCCAGCGCGGATTGTACGAAGAAGGGGTTATTTCGCAGCAGGACTACAACCGGTTTTTATTGGATTTCAATTTGCGAAAAGCCGAATACGAAAATGCACAGGTGACCGCCGGCAATAGCCTGCGCCAGCTCGAAGTAAATGTGGACATTGCGAAGCAAGAATATCAAGCCGCTATTAACAACTTGCAACTACTGCGCGAGGGCGCGGCCCGCAGTTCGCGGCAGGTAGCGAATGTGGTAATGTCCACCATTGATGGGATGGTGCTCGACGTGCCGGTGAAGGAGGGGACTTCGGTCATAGAGCGCAATAATTTCAACGAGGGCACCAGCATTGCCATTATAGCCGATATGAATTCCTTGATTTTTGAGGGTAAAGTGGACGAAGCCGACGTAGGCAAGCTGCGCGAGGGTATGCCATTGGAACTCACCGTTGGCGCTATTGAGAATGCCCGTTTTAAGGCGACGCTCGAATTTATTTCGCCGAAAGGTGAAAACGAGGAAGGCACCGTCAAGTTTCAGGTGCGCGCAGCGATTGAACCGTCCGAGGATGTTTTCCTGCGGGCGGGCTACAGCGCCAATGCCGACATTATACTCGACCGCCGCACGGAGGTAGTAGCGATCAAGGAGCGCGATGTGCTGTTTGAGAATGGCGCAGCGTACATCGAAGTGAAGACCGGCGATCGCCAGTTTGCTAAAAAAGAAGT
>CALMSO010000003.1 GCA_937872385.1 uncultured Saprospiraceae bacterium | reverse complement strand
GCGGTTCACAAGATAAACTGGATAATATAGCGTTGCTACTCATGCGCCGCTTTGGCTTCTTATCGCTTCTACTGCTTCTGCCGTTTTGGGGATGGGATGGCCCAGTACCCGGCTACCGGTGGGCGTCACCAGCACATTATCCTCAATGCGAATGCCCCCGAAATGCCGATAAGCCGCCAATTTGTCGTATCGGATGAAAGCAGCGTGCCGGCGCTCGGCTTGCCAGGCGTCTATCAATTCGGGGATGAAATAAATCCCGGGTTCTACGGTGAGCACGAAGCCCGGCTGCAAGGCGCGCGCCAGACGTAGCGATCGCAAGCCGAACTGGTCACTGCGTTGCACGCTTGGGTCATACCCTACATGGTCTTCGCCGAGGTCTTCCATATCGTGCACATCAAGCCCCAGCATGTGCCCCAAGCCGTGCGGAAAAAACAGGGCGTGCGCACCTGCCTGTACGGCTTGGGCGGTGTCGCCCTGCATCAGCCCAATGGATTTTAGCCCTTCGGTGATGATGGTAGCCGCCAGCAGGTGTACCTGCCGATAGGGCACACCGGGTTTTATGGCTTCAATACTTTGATTTTCAGCAGCTAATACGATATTATAAATTGCGCGTTGTTGGCTCGTAAAGGTTTTATCCACCGGGAAGGTGCGCGTGATGTCACCGGCGTAGCGGCGTGGCGATTCTGAGCCAAAGTCGCCCAGCAGCAATTGTCCTTTTTGCAAGGTATTGCCATAGTGGTGGTTGTGCAGGGTCTGCCCGTGAACGGTGATAATGGGCGCGTAAGCTAAGCTGCAATCTTCTGACAAGGCCAGCCCTTCCACCAACCCACGCAATACCGCCTCCCGGATGCCGGGGTGGGCGTTTTGCATAGCAGCTACGTGCATTCTACCAGAAATATTCACTGCTTGTTCGATTTCGGCAATTTCCTCGTCGGTTTTTACAGCGCGCTGCGCCACTACCGCTTTTATAAATGGAATGGAAACGTGCGCCGCCAGCTCCGGCAGCGGAAGTTGAAGCCAGTGGCTGAGCAATATTTTGGTTTCGCCGCGATACGGCGGCAAAAAGTGAATCGGGCGGCCTTGGGCCTGTGCCTGCTGAATGACTGCGGCGAGATCGTTATAAACCTGTGTTGTTTCAATACCAGCGGCAGCGGCTAATTCGGTAAGGGCCGGTTGTGGTCCCATCCAGACGATGTCGTTCATGGTAAAATCATTCCCGAAAAGGGTGGTCGCGCCGGTATCCGCGTCTATCAATGCGGCGAGGTTGGGTTGATCTATGCCGATGTAGTATAGAAAATTGCTGTCCTGCCGAAAGGGATAGGTATTGTCTGCGCAATTGATGGGGCTTTCGGTGTGGCCGGGCAGCAGAATAAGGCCCGAAGCAATCGCCTGCTGTAAATGGGCGCGTCTTTGGGTGTAGGTGTTTTTATGAAACATGTTTTTTGTTTTTTAACAACGCGAGAAAAGAATTAAACTACTGAAAATCAATTAGATACACGTCGAATATCTTCGAATATCTTCTCGATGACGCGTTTGTTGGAAGTGATAATTTCACCCGTGCCGAGCATTTCCTGCGCCGGGTCAATGCGCTTGCCGCGGGTAGTCAGCAGCCCGTCTGGGAAGTCTATTTCAACTGGAATGGCATTGCCGGAAGGTATTTTACCTTTCCATTTTACCCGCCCGACTACAGCACCGTATTCATAAAACGGATAGCTTTTGAACTTGACAATGACCTGCTGCCCGGTGTCCACCTTGCCGGAACCATCCAAGCTGAGCAACATACGCCCCAATGTTTCGGTCGTTTCGGTAGGCACTACCGACATCAGTTCGGTTTCCTTGAGAATAAACTGCTGCTCGGCCAAATTGATGTCCTTGTTGGTAAAGGCTACCATACCTCGCACCGGCGCCACCACAAGGTAGCGTTTGCGCCACTCCTCTACTGCTGCTTGCAATGCTAAAAAGCTGATTTTCAAGGCTTCAGCAGCATCGCTATTCGTTTCTCGCCGGTCGGCACGAGCGCCCCGTATTTGGTTGCGCAGCATTTCTATTTCAAACCGTTTACTTTTCGAGTCTGCTTCAATTCCCTGCCGGTCGCGCTCCAGCCCACGCATAGCATCCTGGGTTTCGCGCAGCCGCCGCAAAGAAATTTTCTTCTCTTGGTACAGGCGCTGGTCTCTTTCAAACTGGGCGCTCAGCGCTTCCAACTGGTCTTCTACGCGGCGCTTTTCTTGGTTGTTTTTGGCAATATCCCGGTCAATGTATTCAATGCGTTTTTCCAGCTCCCGGACGTTGGTGCGAGTCGAACGGCTGGAAGTGTTATGCCGAAATTGTTCTTGCTTTTGTAGAAAATCATACAACTGGTTCTGGATTTCTCCCAGCAGCAGGTTGGTCGGTGGCCGAAACGATAACAGGGAAGCTTCGTCTAATTCTTTTACCTGATCGAGAATGGTTTCAAAGGTAAGTACGTCGTCCACGTTGGCGGTGCTTTTAAAAGCCAGCAAGGCCGCAGCACTGTCCACTATTTGCTCGTTGCGCACCAGCAAGCGGGCAATATAGCCGGTAGTTTCCGAATAAATCTTGCGCGCTGGCTCGGTGGAGGTCACTCTGATTTCGCTGCTTACTACATCGGGGTATTTGAGCAAATAAGCTACCCAAACTAATGCTACAAAGGCAACAAAAGCCACGGTGCTGCCCCAACGCACCAACCAGCTGGGCGGTGTGCCGAGTATCTCCTGCACTTCCTCGCTCCTGATTTCTATGTCGTCTATCTGTTGTTGTGGCATGTTTTTATATGTTTGCTTTTGCAATACATCGTATGCACTTCCCAGGAAACGCTAAGCCCCGAGTTCCAACTGATTGCGAATCAATTGGTAGTACGCTCCGCGCAGGTAGGTCAGTTCGTCGTGGGTACCTTGTTCTACAATTTCTCCGCCTTCCAGCACGACGATATTGTCGGCATTGACCACCGTGCTCAAACGATGCGCTACGATAACGACGGTGCGCCGGCGGAAAAATTCTTCAAGGTTTTCCATAATGAGCATTTCATTGTAGGCGTCCAAGGCGGTGGTAGCTTCGTCGAAGAAAATGTACTCTGGGTTTTTATAGACTGCTCTGGCAATGAGCAAGCGTTGTTTTTGTCCTTGGCTCAGGCCGGTGCCGTCTTGCCCGATGCGGGTATTATAACCTAAAGGTAGGGCTTCGACAAAATTTTGAATATTGGCGACCTTGACGGCTTTGAGCAATTTTTGTTTGTCAATAATTTCGTCGCCGAGCGCGATGTTGTGCGCAATCGTATCGTTGAATACATAGCCATCTTGCATCACTACGCCGCATTGGCTACGCCACAGGCGCGTCTGAATATTCGACAGGTTGATATCCCCTACCCTAATCACGCCTTCGGTGGGTTGATAAAAATTGAGCAGGAGCTTGAGCACGGTCGTTTTGCCGCTGCCGCTGCTACCTACAATGGCGGTCGTTTTGCCGCGTGGTATGTACAGGTTGATGTCGCGCAGGACGGTGGGCGAATGCGGCCCCTCATATTGGAAAGATACATTTTCCATAATCAGATCGCCGTATTCTGGCAAAAGCGTAATCTTTTCGCCGAGGCTTTCCTCATTTTCCTTGATGTGAATTTCATTCATGCGCTCTAAGCTGATGCGCGCTTCCTGCAAAGATCGAATGAATTCTACCAATTGATTCAGTGGCGAATTTAACTGTCCGACTAAGTACTGCACGGCTATCAGCATCCCCAGGGTCATATTGCCCTGAATGACGGCATATGCCACAATAAACGTGATGAACACGTTCTTCGATTCGTTAATCAATACCGCGCCGGAGCGTTGCAATTGTTCGATACGCAATGAACTTAAACTCGTGCGAAACAGCTTCGCCTGAATGCGCTCCCAAGCCCAGCGCTTTTGTTTTTCGGCATTGTGCAATTTGATTTCCTGCATCCCATTGATCAGCTCGATGAGATTGCTCTGATTTTCAGCCGATTGGTCGAAGCGTTTGTAATCCAATTCGCGGCGACGCCGCATAAAAAACAAAACCCAGGAAATATTAAAAGCCGTACCGAGGAAAAAAACGGCAAAGACGAGTGCATTCCAGTATAGCAATACAAATGAGAAAGCCAGAAAATTGAAAAATGAAAAGAACGAAACCAGCGTGGTGGAAGAAAAGAAGCGTTGCACGCGCTCGTGGTCGGTGATGCGCTGCATGAGGTCGCCGGTCATACGGGTATCAAAAAAGCGGAGCGGTAGCTTGGTCAGTTTGATTAAAAAATCGGACACTAAACTAATATTGACGCGCACCCCGACGTGCAGCATAATCCAGCTTCGGAAGAACTCTACGGCCACCTGCGTGGTAAAAAGTACCAACTGAGCGATTAAAATAAGCACCAGAAAAGAGACATCCAGCGTATTGATACCAATATCAACGATGGCTTTGATGAGAAACGGAAAAATGAGTTGTAGAATACTTCCTAACAGTAGTCCAATGACCAATTGTCCGATCAGGCTCTTGTATTTGCGAAAATAGGACAAGATATAGCCAATACTCGCTTTGTTGACCTGCTCGCCGTCAGGGTCTTTGAATTCTAAGGTAGGCTCCAATAGCAACAAGATGCCCAATTGCTCGGTTTCGTCGGAATGGTCGGTATCTTCTAACCAGTTTTCGAGAAATTCTTCCTTGGTGAGCTTGAATTTGCCAATGGCAGGGTCTGCTATCCAAACGAACTTTTTATTCGCTTTATATACTACCACGAAGTGTTCCTGATTCCAGTGTGCAATGCAGGGCAGCGGTATATCGCGCACCATGCGCTCGTAGGTGGTTTTCACCGCTAAGGACTGCAGCCCGATTTGTTCGGCCGCATCGCTGATACCAAGCAAAGTCACCCCTTGCTTGCCCATGTAGGTCAACTCGCGGAGCTGTTCTAAAGAATAGAACCTGCCGTGATACCGGGCAATCATTCTAAGACAGGTGGCGCCACAATCCATGGCATCCAACTGCTGATAAAAGGGTAATTCTTTTGGCATAACAACCTGCTGTCTGAGTACTTTTTACTTTGTAGCGCCGGCATTCCGGTTGTGCGCAAAGTGGTAGGCGATAGTCGCCAAAAGCGCTCTTTCTCTGTCAATTATACGTTTATGCAATTTATTAACAAAACAACTACAAATACAACATTTTACCAGAGTTTTTTTTATTTAGATGTAAAAAACCACAATAAGTCACTTTTTTGCCCTAATTTTTCGCCCATATTTTACGCCGGGCAGGGCAGCCAGCGTCCAGAAATCTGTATCATTATGTTCAACAGCTTTATATCCATTGTGGTCGTAGTGCACTTGCCGGCAGAAGCCAGCATACTGCCGAAGTTGCTGACCAATCTTTACCCAATTTTGAAAGAAAACTTTCCGGATTATGAAATTATTGTAGTGAATAATCATATTAGCACCGATTTTGACGCATTGATAGGCCCCTTACCTACCGACCTAAAGCACCCTGTTTTTTTGCTCAATCTTTCGACGGCTACCCTGCGCAATCATGCTGTGGTGGCTGGCCTCGACCGCGCCAATGGCGATTACACTGTGCTCTTTGCGCCGCACCTGTACGCGCAGCCGGAGTTGCTGCTGGAGCTTTTTCAAAAAACGCAGGCGGGCAACGATATTGTCTATTTGCGGGCACGCCAACGCCGCATTCCTGCACAATTTCGCCCGTTTTACAGGTTGTTTTATTTCATTTTACAACGTTATTCTACCCTCCAACTCGATGAAAAAGCATTAGATACACGCATCATTTCGCGGCGGGCGCTCAATTCGCTACTGCGCTTGCGCGAAAACCTACGCTATATGAAGGCTATTTATTCAATGGTGGGCTACCGCACGGCATATATTGAAACCGACGCCGATGAGCAACTTTCGCCTGCATCTTTTACAGAATATTTTCGTACTTCTTTAGTCGCTATTACATCTTTTACTACTTTTTTACGCACCATGCTGCTTTGGATATTTATCTTTTCCTTCGTTTTTTTAATTGGAGTAATTGTCAACGCTTTGAAAGTAAAAATGACGGGTATTGATTTGTTTGGCAATGCCGGCGAGGCTATTCCCGGCTGGACTTTCTTAGTTGTGCTAATCTCAGTTTTTTTTGCCGTTACTTGTCTCAATCTTTACATTATGTCCATTTATTTATCCAATATTTATAGTGAAATAAAACAACGCCCCCTTTATATTATAGAATCGGTAAAAAGGTTTTAGATGTTAAATGGTCATAAGTGATGGGTAAATAAATCAAGTCCAAGTAGTAGCCTTTTCTTTCATTTCATCAGCTACTGCTTGCCCCAGATAACGATCAATGAAATAATGCGCAATATAAAGTGCGGGGGTGAGAATAACAGCCATAAAAAATTTGTACGTATATTGAATCAATCCTACGGAAAGCAACTGCGGCCAAGTCCAGGGTTCTACCGTACCAGTGAGCTGCGGCCCCAGCATAAAAGCGATATAAAGCACCACGAAGCTGTCGAAAATCTGTGAAACTACAGTGGATCCCGTAGCGCGCAGCCAGATCATGCGCTCACCTGTGAGTAAACGAATACGATGAAATGTAATTACATCCACAAATTGGGAAACTAAAAATGCGGCTAATGACCCCACTATAATTAATTGCCCCTGCCCCAGCACCACCGCGAAAGCACTTTGCATATCCGGCACGCCCTTCGAGGCATTTTGTACCTGCCACCAATCGGCTGGCGCTAAGTTAATAGCAGCAAAAATCATTAAAAATGCATAACTAATCAGTCCCACCGCCAGAAACGATAGCATCCGAATGCCGCGTTTGCCGTAATATTCATTAATCACGTCGGTCATAATAAAAACGATAGGCCATAGCAGCGCACCCGCCGAAAACTGTAAGGCGCCGCCTTCGCCAAACAAATTGAAGTTGAACCGTTGCCAGCCCAGCGTATCTTCAAGGGCAAAAATCTTAACGCCAATAAATTCCGCCACTAAAGCATTGGCGACAAAAAAGCCGCCTAAGATAATAAAAAGCCGAGTAGGGCGATTGGAAATGACGTCTATAATTAGCGTCTTTACTGTTTTTTCAGGTAGATTGGGCGTCACAGCAGCGTCTTTGGCCAACGCATCTGATTGTTCCTTCATCGGATGAATATTATAAAGTGAAAAGTTACATAGGGAAATGCATGAGAGGGCATACTTGTTCGCTAAATCGAGCATTCAAGGCAAAATAATCTGTCCGGAATCAGGCTACTGGCTCTCTGGGCATCAAACAAACCTTTGCAATAAGCTGTTAGAACAGTACCTTTGTGTAGGAAAAATAGGGGGGATGGGTTTAGAGGGGTTAGAGGGGGCGAACAGCAAACAGCAAACAGCAAACAGCGTCCCGCCCTAAAGTCTGGTATCTAAAAATCTGGCATCTGCCTTTTTGCTTTTCGCAATTCGCTTTTCGCGTCTGGCATCTGCCTTTTTGCTTTTCGCAATTCGCTTTTCGCGTCTGGCATCTGGCATCTAAAAATCTGGCATCTAAAATCTATCGTCTATTATCTAAAAATTATGGCAAAACTTTCTATAAACCTGAAAACAGGTAATCTTGACAAAACAAGCGATTTGATCGTAGGTATTGACCTCGGCACCACTAATAGCCTTGTAGCGTACATGCGCGACGGGCATCCGGTGGCGGTAAAAGGCAAAGACGGGAAGAGCACGCTTGTACCATCTATTATCTATTTCGATGAAAATCAGCAAGTTGTAGTAGGCGACAGCGCCAAAGCCAAACTTTTGACCGACCCGCGCCATACCATTTATTCGGTGAAGCGCCTCATGGGCAAATCTTACCGCGACGTGCAAGATTTTGAAGGCTATTTCGGCTATAAAATTATAGACGAAGACACCGAAAGCCTCGTGAAAATACGCGTAAAAGACCGTTTTTTCACGCCCATTGAGCTGTCTGCCGAAATTTTGAAAGAACTAAAACGCCGCATCGAAGCGGAATTAGAAGCAACCGTCAGCCGGGCGGTCATCACCGTGCCTGCTTATTTCAACGACGCCCAGCGCCAAGCCACCCGCGACGCAGGTAAACTCGCCGGCCTCGATGTGCTCCGCATTTTCAACGAACCAACGGCCGCAAGCTTGGCCTATGGCATTGGGATAGACAAAAACGACCAGCAAACCGTAGCTGTATATGACCTCGGCGGCGGCACTTTCGATATTTCTATTTTGCGGATTGATAATGGCGTATTTGAAGTATTGGCTACCAATGGCGATACCTTCCTCGGCGGCGATGACTTCGACCGCGCTATCATGGATTACTGGATACAAAAAAACCAACTCGACGCAGCTACTATAATAGCAGATAAAGCCCGGAGCCAAGCCCTGCGCCTGCAAGCTGAGGCTGCCAAAAAGCACCTGAGCCAGCACGAGCAGTACGAAGGCGTACTCGATGGCATTCGCTGCCAATTGTCGGTAAGCCAATTCAACGAACTGATCGGGCCGCTGATTGAAAAAACCCTTCAGGCTTGCAAAAATGTCCTTCGTGATGCCAAACTGACCACTGCCGACATTGACCATGTAATTATGGTAGGCGGCTCTACGCGTGTACCGCTGGTGCGAGATAGCGTATCGCAGTTTTTTGATAAGGAAGTTTTTAACAAACTCAATCCTGATGAAGTAGTAGCCCTCGGCGCAGCTATTCAGGCTGATGTGCTGGCTGGCAATCAAAAAGATGTACTTCTGCTCGACGTCACGCCGCTTTCGCTGGGCATAGAAACCGTAGGCGGGCTAATGGACGTCATCTTACCGCGCAACTCGAAAGTGCCAGCGCGTGTAGGGCGGCAATACACCACTTCCGTGGATGGGCAACGCAACCTAAAAATAGCCGTTTATCAAGGTGAACGCGACCTCATAGAGCACAACCGCAAACTGGGCGAATTTATCCTACGCGGTATCCCTCCGATGCCGGCTGGTTTGCCAAAAATTGAAATTTACTTTATACTCAATGCCGATGGCATCTTGAAAGTGAAAGCCACTGAGCTGCGCTCGAAC
Organism: uncultured Saprospiraceae bacterium; assembly: GCA_937872385.1. Taxonomy (GTDB): domain Bacteria; phylum Bacteroidota; class Bacteroidia; order Chitinophagales; family Saprospiraceae; genus JADJNW01. The sequence goes on along the minus strand of CALMSO010000003.1, from coordinate 22,685 downwards.
GTGGAGCAGGAGATTGAAATCAAGTCGCAATACGGTATCAGCGAAGAAGAAATGGCGCAAATGCTGCTCGATTCTATTCAAAATGCGCAAAACGATATGCAAGTACGTGCCCTATTAGAAGCGCGCAACGAGGCGGCGCATATCCTGCATTCGGCAGAAAAGTTTTTGCAACAAAATCGGGAAATACTTTCTGAAACGGAAGCCCGTACTACCCGCGAATTGACCGAAGCTCTACGTACGGCTGCGGCCGGCGAAGATAAAGACCTGATTAACAAAGCTATAGAAACGCTAAATACCTACACTGCTCCCTTAGCCCACCGAGCTATGGACATTACCATAGCCGAAGCTATGCAGGGTAAAAAAGTGTAATTCGTCTTATATGGGAAAGGATACCAAGCGCGGCTTCAGCGGAACTTTCCGGCGAGTGCGCGCCTTTACAGCCCGGCGTTTCCGGGAGGCAGAGGCCCGGCTGCGGGAATATCGTCGCATCGCTGGCGTCAATCCACCGATTCAGTTTGGCAATGTAACGCTGTTTTTCATCTGCTTGATTATTGCAGTTGTAGTCACGTTTTTGGCCTTACGCTCTCCCCTATTCACCCAGCAAGCCGCGCTGATGGCGGGCATTTTTGTATTGGCTTGCGCCTTGTGGGTGACGGAGGCCTTGCCACTGTTTGCTACTTCCTTATTAGCCATCGGGCTGGAAGTCATTTTGTTAGCCAACCCTGGCAACTGGGCAATTCTGCGCTTCGATGGAGTAGAAAATCCGCCGTTTCAGGCTTTTTTCAATCCGCTGTCCGATCCTATCATCTTCCTTTTCTTAGGTGGTTTCATTATGGCGGCCGCAGCCGTAAAGCGAGGCGTAGATGCGGCCATGGCGTCTATGATTTTGCGTTTTTTCGGCGACCGCCCGCGCAATGTACTACTGGGTATGATTCTCATCACGGCGCTTTTTTCTATGTGGATGAGCAACACCGCTGCTACGGCTATGATGGTAACGATGGTTTTTCCGCTTTTTCGGCAATTGGAAGGCGAGGACTCCTTTCAAAAAGGGCTGTTATTAGCAATACCCTTTGCGGGCAATATCGGGGGCATTGGCACGCCTATTGGCTCCCCCCCTAATGCCGTAGCGCTGGGTGTACTCCAGTCTAAAGGGCTGTCTATCAGTTTTTTACAATGGATGTTTATAGCTATTCCATTTACAATATTGCTGTTGTTATTGCTTTGGTGGATACTTTGGAAACGCTACAAGCCTACCAATCAAAACCTGCGCTTGAGCGCCGCCAGCACGCGCCTCGATGGCAAGGGCTGGTACGTGGTCACTATTTTTTGCATTACCATTTTGCTATGGCTAACCGAAGGGGTGCATCATTTGCCTACCAGCGTCATAGCGCTATTGCCGGTCATCGCGTTTACAGCAACCGGGCTACTGGCTCAAGACGAAATCAATAGCCTTGAATGGAATGTATTGTTGCTCATCACCGGGGGTATTGCCTTAGGTAAGGGCATGAGTGTTACTGGGTTAGACCAAGTAGTATCCGGATTTTTGCCTTTAGAAAGCGCCTGGATTTTCAGTGTTATTGCTATCGTCACGCTTTTGCTAAGTACTTTTATGTCAAATACGGCCGCGGCCAACCTGCTGGCACCCATTGGTATTGCCTTAGCTTTTGCTGGCGGCGTAGCCAATCAGCCCTACGCCATTGAGTTGACCTTTGCCATTGCGCTAAGCGCGTCGTTGGCTATGAGTTTGCCCGTGAGTACCCCTGCCAATACGATTGCCTATTCGTACGGAAAATTAGAAAGCCGCGACTTCTTGGTCAACGGCGCTCTGATTGGTTTAGTTGCACTCGGTATAGTTATTTTCCTACTGCCGCCCACCATTCGCTTCTGGATGCACCTGCTCGGCTGAGCATTTCATTCCTTATAGCCTGCAATCCCTTACTTTCCGCCTTTTTTGGGCGATAAAACGATGTGCATTCGCCGTCCTTCCATTTTAGGCAAGTACTCGGCGCCACCGAGGTCTTCTACTTCTTTGATGAGCTTGAGCAGCAATAACTCGCCTCGATCTTTAAAAACGATGGCACGTCCTTTAAACTGTACGAATGCCTTTACCTTAGCCCCCTCTTCGAGGAAGGTACGTGCGTGGCGCAGTTTGAACTCAAAGTCGTGGTCGTCGGTATTGGGCCCGAACCGAATTTCCTTGATGACTGTTTTGGCAGCCTTAGCCTTAATCTCTTTTTCTTTTTTCTTTTTTTCGTACAAGAACTTGTTGTAATCAACAATACGAACAACGGGAGGATTGGCGTTGGGCGAAATTTCTACCAAATCAAGCTCTGCTCTTTCTGCCCATTCGCGCACTTTTCGGGTAGGATAAACGCCGGTCGCTACTTCTTGACCGATAATGGAGCTAACTTCTTCGAGGTTGTCGCCCACCAAACGAATTTCCGGGACGCGGATTTGTTCGTTGATTCTGTTTTGTGGTTCGACTGGCTTGCGCGGATCACGATTGAAAGGTCTCTTTGCCAAATGATAATGGTTTTGTTAAAAAATGTTTAAATCAATGTTTTCAATGCGAAATTATTAAAAAAAGTTCTTTCGAGTGTAAAAAAAATAAAATACACCTGCCCGAAACGACAGGTGTATTCCCAATTGCCAACCGCCGTAGCGATGCGGCACTATTCTTCTACATTGGTATTCACTTCTTTAGCAAGTGCAATGACTAATCCGTCTTTTTGTTCATTCATTACTGCTTCTAATAAAGCGCCCTCTGCTGGACTTTCGTTGAGAATGAACTCTGCGAGCGGATCTTCTAAGTATTTCTGGATAGCCCGGTGCAAGGGCCGCGCGCCAAACTGCGGGTCGAAGCCTTTTTCTGCTAAGAATTTTTTAGCATCTTCCGACAGGACGAGCTTGTAGTTCATACCCTCCAATCGCTTGAAAACATCTTTCAACGTGATGTCAATGATTTTGAAAATGTCTTCCTGACCCAATGCATTGAAGACCATCACGTCGTCAATCCGGTTGAGGAACTCTGGCGAGAAGGTACGCTTCAGGGCATTTTGAATGATAGACTTAGAATGCTCTTCGGCAGCTTCTTGACGTGCCTTGGTGGCAAAGCCCACCCCTTGTCCAAAGTCTTTCAATTGGCGCACACCGATGTTGGAAGTCATAATAACCAGGGCGTTTTTGAAATCCACGCGGCGGCCGAGGCCATCGGTCAATTGCCCGTCATCAAGTACTTGCAATAGAATATTATAGACATCGGGGTGTGCTTTTTCGATTTCATCGAGCAGAATCACCGAGTACGGCTTGCGGCGCACTTTTTCGGTCAGCTGACCGCCTTCTTCGTAGCCTACGTAGCCCGGAGGCGCGCCAATGAGCCGGCTTACCGAGAATTTTTCCATGTACTCACTCATGTCAATGCGAATGAGCGCATCGTCTGAATCGAAGAGGTACCGTGCTAATGCTTTAGCCAGCTCCGTTTTACCAACGCCAGTAGGCCCGAGGAAAATAAAGGAGCCAATCGGTTTGGTAGGATCTTTCAAACCGACGCGATTGCGCTGAATGGCTTTGACCACTTTGGCAATGGCTTCGTCTTGCCCAATAACCACGCCTTGTAAGTCTTTCTGCATGTTGACCAACTTCTTGCTTTCGCTTTGAGCTACTCGCTTCACGGGGATGCCGGTCATCATAGAAACTACCTCGGCGATATCGTCTTCGCTCACCGGATAACGGCGGGTTTTGGATTCTTCTTCCCATTGTACCTTAGCAAAATCTAAATTGCGACCGAGCTTTGACTCCTTGTCGCGCAGGTCGGCTGCTTTTTCGTATTGCTGGTTTTTCACCGCCTGGTTTTTCTGTTCTTTGAGCTCCTCAATTTGCTTCTCCAGTTCTTCGATGTGCTTGGGTACGTGGATGTTTTTGAGGTGCACGCGGGCGCCCACTTCGTCCATCACGTCAATGGCTTTGTCCGGCAGAAAACGGTCGCTTACGTAGCGGTCGCTCAGTTTTACACAAGCTTGTACTGCCTCATCGGAATAAACCACGTTGTGAAACTCTTCGTATTTTGGTTTGATATTGTGCAAAATATGAATGGCTTCCTCAGCTGAAGGCGGATTGACCATCACTTTTTGAAAGCGCCGATCCAAAGCGCCGTCTTTTTCAATGTATTGGCGATATTCATCTAAGGTAGAAGCACCGATGCACTGCAATTCGCCGCGGGCTAAGGCCGGTTTGAAAATATTGGAAGCATCCAAAGAACCGGTAGCGCCGCCTGCGCCTACAATGGTGTGAATTTCGTCAATGAATAGGATAACGTCGCGCGATTTTTCCAGCTCATTCATAATGGCTTTCATGCGCTCCTCAAATTGCCCACGATACTTTGTGCCCGCCACGAGCGCTGCCAAATCGAGCATCACAATGCGCTTGTTGAACAATGTGCGCGACACCTTGCGCTGGATGATGCGCAATGCGAGACCTTCAACGATAGCGGTTTTGCCTACGCCTGGCTCACCGATGAGGATAGGGTTGTTTTTCTTACGCCGACTTAAAATCTGGGAAACCCGTTCGATTTCTGTTTCGCGCCCAATGATGGGATCGAGTTTATCTTCCTCGGCGAGGCGTGTGATGTCGCGGCCGAAATTGTCCAATACCGGGGTACGCGATTTGGCGTTGCCTTTGCGCTGCTGCTGGTAGCGGCCGGATTGTCCTTCTTCCTCTTCGTACGGATCGTCTTGGTCGGAAGGAGCCTGCGCGTAGGGATCTGTTTTTTTGTTGCCACTGGCCGGTGCCGAAAAGTCTTGCTCGTATTTTACATACTCCAGCTCTGCTTTGAAGATTTCATAATCTACATCAAACTGCTGGAGAATTTTGGAAGCCGGATTTTCCTTGTGCTTGAGGATAGAAAGTACTAAATGCTCGGGATTTACCTCATCGCTTTTCAGCATTCGAGCCTCGAGTACGGTCACTTTCAGTACTTTTTCAGCCTGTTTGTCAAAAGGCAGACCGCCCATATTCAGTTCGGTGTGATTACCAGGCAGGCGCTGTACGGACTCTTCCACCGTTTGGCGGAGGTCCTCTTCGTCAATGTCGAGCGAATCCAGTACCTTCACCGCCAGGTTGTTTTTTTCGGACATGATGCCCAGCAGCAAGTGCTCGGTGCCGATAAAATCGTGCCCTAATCGAAGGGCTTCTTCGCGGCTTTTGTTGAGTACCTGCTTTACTTTCGGTGAAAATTTTCCGTTATTCATAATTTTCGATGCTTCTGATTCTTGTCTTGAATAATTCCTGCAAACAATATTAGGGGTAATTCTCAAAGAAAACAACACCTGAATGCAGATTTAAGAAAAATGTATTTTGTTTTTGTCAAAAATTGTGCTGAAATGTCGGATGGGTCACAGGTGCGAATTGTGCTATGTCATCCATGCTTTTTTGGGCGGGCAGGTGTTTATAAAAAATCGTTTTAGACATCTGCTACAAAATACTGTTTCATAACAAAAGAAAGTGTATTAGGGTTTAAACGGGGCGGCGATGCACTTGTTTTAGGGTCAGTCGGTCGCACGTTATACAACATTACTACAAAAATGTTGCCAGTGTTATGTAAGCTGCTACATAATATATACTTTTGCGTATTCCAGAAACAAGAAAGAAATTAAAACTGATATGAAGTATTCGATAGACAAACAGGAGCGCTACGCCGTGCTGCGGATAGAAGAAGAGAACCTGAATTCGCTGGTAGCACCGGATTTGAAGTCTGAATTTGTTATTTTGTCGAACGAGGATATTAAAAATCTCATCCTCGATTTGTCTGCGGTTCATTATGTAGATTCGTCAGGGCTAAGTGCCATATTGACAGCCGACCGGCTCTGGAAGCGCCTCGGCTCGTTCATTTTGACAGGTATCAAGCATCCCAACGTACGGCGTTTGATTGAAATCTCTCGGTTGGATACAGTGCTGACAATCATTCCGACGGCTGAAGAATCCATTGATTACATCTTCATGGAAGAAATTGAGCGGGAACTGAACGTGGATGGCGATATAGAGTAAGCAGGGATTTGCGGTACGACTAATGTCCAGCTCATGCGATTTTTCCTTACCTTACTTGGCACCGGCTCGGCGCTGCCCCAGCCCGACCGTTTCACTACTGCGCAAGTATTGAATGTGCAAGAGCAACTTTACCTCATTGACTGCGGCGAGGGCACTCAAATGCGCATGAGCGCTTATGGCGTGCGGCGTCACAAAATCAATCAGATTTTTATCAGCCATTTGCACGGCGACCATTTCTTCGGGCTACCGGGTTTATTGACCTCCTACGGGCTGAACGACCGAAAAGCACCGCTCGACATTTTTTCGCCAGCCGGACTGGAGCCGATGATCAGCGCCTTGATGTTGCCGCCAGGTGCCGAGGATTTTCCTTTCCCTGTGCGCTTTCACACCATTGATACCACGCGGCATCAACTGATTTTTGAAGACCGCTTAATCCGGGTGTACAGCATCCCTTTGCAACATCGTGTGCCGACTTCAGGATTCCTATTTCAGGAAAAAGAGCGCTCGCGCAATATCATTCCGGAAAAAATCGAGCAGTATGCCATCCCTTACGAAAAAATTCCTGCCATCAAGCAAGGCGCCGACCTCGTGCTGCCTTCCGGCGAAATAATCCTCAACCATGCGCTGACCCTGCCGCCACCCGCGCCGCGCTCCTACGCGTTTTGCTCGGATACCCGCTACACCGAAGCCATTGTGCCACTCATCCAGGGTGTGGATTTGCTCTACCACGAAGCTACTTTCCTACAGCAAGACCTCCAGAATGCCATCGAAACCATGCACAGCACCGCCGCCGAAGCAGCTACCATCGCCCGGGCCGCTGGCGCAGGGCGGTTGGTGATTGGGCATTATTCTTCCCGCTATAAAAATACGGACGAATTAGTCGCTGAGGCCCAAAGCATTTTTCCGAATACCCTCGGTAGCGAAGACGGTATGATCATAGAAGTGCCTTTTCCGCAGTGAATGGTGGTTTACGTTACAAACAGCACGAGTCCCTTGAGATAAGCCCCTTCCGGATGGAACAAACTCACCGGGTGGTCGGCCGGCTGATTCAAATGATGTATCACCCGTATTTGTCGCCCGGCTTCGAGGGCAGCCGCCACAATCGTATCATAAAACAACTGCCGATCCACTGCCTGCGAGCAGGAAAAGGTAAAAAGAATACCGCCAGCGCTTATCTTCTTGATCGCCAATGCGTTAAGCCGCTTATAGCCCTGCACGGCGTTGTGGCGTTTGGCAATATTTTTGGCGAAAGCCGGCGGATCAACTACCATTACTTCGTAGGTTTGTTCCGTTTTTTGCAAAAAATGCAGCACATCCTGCGCGTATGCTTTGTGATGCCCTTCAAATGGCGCATTGAGCGCTACATTTTGCATAGTCAGCTCGATTGCCTTTTGCGACACATCCACCGAGTGTACCATGCGTGCTCCGGCGCGTAGCGCATAAATCGAAAACCCGCCAGAATAGCAAAAAGCATTGAGGACACTTTTGCCGGCTACATAGCGTTCCAGCAGTTGCCGATTGTCGCGTTGGTCAAGAAAAAAACCTGTTTTCTGTCCGGTTTCCCAATTGACTAAAAAGGTGTGCCCGTTTTCCAGCACCTGCCTTGGCGCGGCGCTTCCGTACAGATAGCCGTTTTGCATCGTGCGGGCGTATTGCTCCGGTAGGGTTTCGGCGCTTTTGTCAAATACCGCTTCGAGCTGCGGGCAGACTTCCAGCAGGGCTTGTGTTAGTTTGGCTCGTTCGAGGTGCATCCCGATGGAATGACATTGCAATACTGCCACACCATTATATATGTCCACGATTAGTCCCGGCAGCCCGTCGCCTTCAGCGTGTACGAGGCGATAACAATTGGTCTTAGGCTGTTCGGGCAGCCCAATTTTTTTACGAAAGTAATGCGCTTGCTGCATTTTTTGCGTCCAGAATGCTTGTCCGGCATCGGTGGGCACAAACGAAAAGATGCGCACGCAGATACTGCTTTGTTGGTAATGTCCAGTAGCGAGATAAGTACCGTTTCGGGCATATACTTCTACCACTTCACCATCGGCGGGGGGGGCGTCCATATCCGCTACAGCCCCCGAAAATACCCAGGGGTGAAAGCGCCGCAGAGAAGCGTCTTTTTTGTCTTTGAGTGTAATTTTTTTCATATCGAAAAGCAAAGGTAAGCAAAAGCCCTTATACCGTAGCCTGCTGCCGTGGCCCCAGAAGCTGGAATAATCTATTGGAGGCGAAATACCCCATTTTTCTGGCAAATCGTATAATTTTATACTACTTTTACACCTGAATCACATTGGAAAAAAATGGCTGCGCAAACAGAACTACAGACCACTGCCCACCTTCTCATGGTGCGTCCGGCAAATTTTGGCTTCAACGAAGAAACTGCCGAGAGCAATGCTTTCCAGCAAAAAGACGACCAACTTTCGCCTGCGGAAATTCGCAAACGGGCCTTGCAAGAATTTGACGATTTCGTAGAATTGCTACGGGTAGCGGGCGTGGATGTAATGGTCGTGGAAGACAGCCCAAAGCCTTTAAAAACCGACGCCGTTTTTCCTAATAACTGGGTTACTTTTCACAGCAATGGCACCGTGATTACCTACCCAATGTACGCTATGGTGCGCCGCCTCGAACGCCGGGAAGATATTCTGCAACAAGTCAACGAGCGCTTTCCGTTTAGCAAACGTATCCGCTTAGAAACAGCCGAAACCCGACGTAAATTTCTGGAAGGCACCGGCAGCATGATCTTAGACCGAGTGCACAAAATTGCTTACGCCTGCCTCAGCCCTCGTACCGACGCAGAGTTGCTAGACGAGTTTTGCCAACTGACCGGCTATCGCCCCGTCGTTTTTACAGCTACCGATGCCAATGGCGTAGAGATTTATCATACTAATGTAATGATGGCGCTCGGTGAAACCTTCGTCGTAATTTGCCTTGAAACGATAAAAAAACCTGATGAACGGGCAATGCTGCTGCAAACTTTTGCCGAAACGGGCAAAACCGTCATCGAAATTTCTTTAGCACAAATGCTTGCCTTTGCGGGCAACATGCTGCAAGTACGCAACCGCCACGGCGAGCCTTTGTTGGTGATGTCGGAGCAAGCTTTTCGGTCTTTGAGCAAAGACCAGGTACGTGCACTCAATATCCATACCAATATGCTGTATAGCCCGCTTTATACTATCGAAAAATTTGGCGGCGGCAGTGCCCGCTGTATGATGGCTGAGATATTTCCGCCAGAAAATGGGCAGCCTGAGCAGTGAGAAATGGGTTAGAGGGTTTAGAGGGTTAGAGGGTTTAGAGGGTTAGAGGGGGGGCGAACAGCAAATAGCAAACAGCAAATAGCAAACAGCAAATAGCAAACAGCGAACAGCAAACAGCAAACAGCAAACAGCGTCCCGCCTTAAAATCTGGCATCTCAAAATCTGGCATCTGGCATCTAAAATCTATCGTCTATTGTCTATCGTCTCAAAATATCGTCTTCCTGTTCATTGTTTAAAAATAACAGCTAACCTATTTCCAATTAAAAAAGGCTTGAGGCATGACTAATAAAGAAATCGCTAGGACTTTCCGGCGCCTTGGAGAAATCATGGAGCTGCATGGGGAGAATCCGTTCAAAATTCGGTCGTATCAAAGTGCGTACATTACCCTGCGCAAGCTCGAAACTCCGCTCACCGATATGAGCGACGCAGAAATAGCTGCTATCAAAGGGGTAGGTAAAGCCATTGCTGGCAAAATAAGAGAACTATTAGATACCGGCAAAATGGCTACGCTCGAAAAGTACAAAGCCATGACTCCGCCCGGCGTGCAGGAGATGCTGGATATTGCGGGCTTCGGTCCGAAAAAAATCTGGACGGTCTGGCAAGACCTCGGCGTGGAAAGCGTCGGCGAATTGCTTTATGCTGTCAATGAAAACCGCCTAATAGAGCTCAAGGGCTTTGGCCCGAAAACCCAAGAAGACCTCCGACAGAAGTTAGCATATTATCAGCGTACGCGCCACCAATTTCACTATGCGGCCTTAGAAGCGCCCGCCGAGGCACTACTGCAAAGGCTACAAAACCAAATGCCGGATGTGCCTCTCAGCCTCACTGGAGCTATTCGGCGCAGGTGCAATGTGCTGGAAAACATTGAAATACTAATCGGTACAGAAGCCGATGTAGCTTCATTATTCGATGAGGAGAATTTGATTAAAACTGGCGAAACCGCCACCGCCATACAGGCGCGCACAGCCGAGGGCTATCCAGTGGTGCTGCATCGTTGCGCGGCCGCTGCTTTTGGTTCTCGTCTCTTTCGGCACACGGCTTCTCCGGCTTTTTTAGAGGCTTTCATTCAGCGGTTTCCTGGTGTAGATTTCAAAAACATAGCGGAAGAAACAGCCGTTTTTGCGAAAGCAAACCTGCCTTACATCGCGCCGGAATTGCGGGAAGTACTACCGCCGGAACAAGGCAGCTACCGCATCTTAGAGCAGGCGACCCGTGGCGCCTTGCCCGCATTGCTCGACCCCAGCGACATCCGTGGCATCGTACACGCGCACAGCACTTACAGCGACGGTTTGCACAGCCTCCGCGAAATGGCTCTCCACGTCCGCGAGCAGGGATTTACCTATCTCGGCATTACCGATCATTCTAAAGCGGCTTTTTATGCCAATGGTCTCAGCCCAGAACGGGTATTGGAGCAATGGGCAGAAATAGATGCTCTCAATCAGGAACTCGCGCCGTTTCGTATTTTCAAAGGTATCGAAAGTGATATTTTGAACGATGGCTCGCTCGATTATGAAACAGAACTGCTCCAGCAGTTCGACTTTATTATCGCTTCGGTGCACAGCAATTTGCGTATGGACGCTGCCAAGGCCACACAGCGCCTCATCGCCGCTATTGAAAATCCTTACACGACCATTCTCGGTCATCCGACTGGGCGCCTGCTGCTCTCGCGCGAAGGATATCCTATTGATTATAAGCGCATTATAGACGCTTGTGCTGCTAATAATGTAGCCATTGAGTTGAATGCCAACCCTTACCGCCTCGACCTCGACTGGAGCTGGATACCCTACGCCTTGGAGCGCGGCGTGCGCATGGCCGTCAATCCGGATGCGCACAGCCGAGAGGGGATCCATGATGTTCGCTTCGGGGTGTTGTCGGCGCGCAAGGGCGGACTTACAGCGGCTGATTGCATCAATACCCTGTCCATAGAAGGCTTCGCCCGATTTTGTACAAAAGAATAAGCAGATTTTTGTAGAAAAAAGGTGGTGGTTACAAATCATTTTCTAATTTGGTCAATGATAAACCGGATTGGAATGAAGCATATTTTTATCGCTGCCACCGGGCAGCACGTCGGCAAAACCACTTCGACGCTCGGATTAGTCGCCAACTTGCGGCAGAAAGGCATCAAAGCTGGCTACTGCAAGCCCGTAGGGCAGCAATTTATCAATATAGATGGCGCTATTGCAGATAAAGACGCCGTGCTTTTCTCAGACTACCTCGATTTCAGTATGAACCCCGACCTGTACAGCCCGGTAGTGCTGGGGCCGGGTGTCACCAAGACTTATATTGACGACGAGAAGCAGTTTGATTTTCGGGAACGAATTTTATACGCTGCCACCCAGTTGGAAACCGTCTATGATATGGTGGTGTATGAAGGAACCGGGCATCCGGGCGTGGGCACGGTGGTGGATTTGTCGAATGCTAAGGTAGCCAAAATGCTGGGCTGCGGCGTGGTGATGATTGTAGAAGGCGGTATCGGCAATACCATTGACCGCTTGGACATGAGCTTAGCGCTGTTTCGAGAAGAAAATGTGCCCATTATCGGGGTGATTGTCAACAAAGTTTTGGAGCACAAAAAAGCGGAAATCGAATATTATCTCGGTAAGAAATTCGACCAGATGAACATCCCGCTGCTGGGGGTATTGCCTTACGAAAAATCGCTCTCTTTTCCGATTATGGAAACCGTCAATCAAGCGGTGGAGGGCAAGGTGGTGCTCAACGAAGACAAGCTGAACAACCGCGTAGAAGACATCATTGCCGGTTCGTTGATTGATGTAGATGAATTCAGTGCTTTTAGCAACATCCTATTGGTGGTGAGCTATCGGCGCATTGACGAAGCGATTTCTAAAATCAAGGAAATTGGTGAGCTGAAAGGTTTAGAAAAATCGCCATTATCGGGCGTTATTGTCACTGGCGACGGGCGGCACGCGCGTTGGTACGAGCGGGCGGATTTCAACAAGCCCTATTTTGTAGAAAATAAAATTCCGGTAATAACCACCACATTAGACACTTACGGCTCGGTGGTGAAGGTGAGTCGCATAGAAGTAAAAATTAATACCAAAACCCCTTGGAAAATCAGTCGAGCCGTAGAACTGATCAAAGAGTACGTCAATCTCGACTATTTGATAGAGCAATTGGCGGAGTAACCGACATCGAAGCCAGTTACCCCACCTAATTATCTTTCCGTTTATCAAAATGGCAAGCGGTAGTCCCCTACCCCATTTTGTCGTAGGCTTCCATGACGGATTGTACGGCTGCGGCCGATTCTTCCAGCAATTGCATTTCATCGGCAGTAAGTTGCAATTCTATCACTTGCTCCACGCCGTTTTTGCCGAGCTTCACCGGTGCACCTACGTAGATGCCATTCATGCCGTATTGGCCTTCCAGCTTGATGCAGCATGGGAAAATCCGGTTCTCATCCTTCACAATAGCTTCTACCATCTGGGCAGCCGCGGCGCCCGGTGCGTACCAAGCCGAAGTACCCATAAGTTTGACCAATTCGCCGCCGCCCACCTTGGTGCGCTCCACGATAGCGTCTAATTTATCTTTGGCAATTAGCTCCGTCACCGGAATGCCCGCCACGGTAGTATAGCGCGGCAGGGGTACCATGGTATCGCCGTGGCCGCCCATGAGCACCGCCTGGATGTCCTTAGGTGACACTTGCAACTCCGTAGCCAAGAAAGCCCGGTAGCGCGCCGTATCGAGTATGCCCGCCATGCCAAATACTTTGGTAGCTGCCAGCCCGGAGGTTTTGTGCGCAGCGTAAGTCATTACATCTAAGGGGTTGGAGACCACAATGATAATGGGATTCGGTGAATATTTCATAATGGAATCCGTGACCGTATTGACGATTCTGGCGTTCGTAGAAATCAAGTCGTCGCGGCTCATGCCTGGTTTGCGCGGCACTCCAGCAGTGATGACCACAATGTCGGAACCCGCCGTATCCTGATAATCGTCGGTGCCCAGCAAATAAGTGCTGTAATTGTCAATCGGAGCTTGCTGCCAGCTATCGAGCGCCTTGCCTCGGGCCATATCGCCCTGGATGTCCAATAAAACGATTTCCTTCACAATGTCCTTGTGTGCCAGCACATTAGCACAGGTAGCGCCTACATTGCCGGCACCTATCACCGTTACTTTACTCATAATTGATTAGTGTTATTACAATGGTTTTAAAATGTTTTTACTGTTTGCTGCTATTTTGCTAACCATTCAAGCCCGCTTTCCGTTTGCCGTCAAGGCGTTTTTTATGAAAATTTATTGCGAAAATCGCTGCAATTATATCGCTTTTTTGTCAGTTTTAATATGCGCGCGACAAAAGAATTAGCCCAGACTTTAGTTGAAGTGCCAATAAATTTCGATAATTTCGTATCGTTTTTTGGAATGAGCAGGCAAAACATACCGTTCGTTATGTGGAAAAAGCAAATAAATATTGTGTTTTTGCTTGTCGCAATGGCCAGTACGAGCTATGCGCAGCCGCTTCCGGCTTGTGGCACTAATGCCACGTCATTAGCGGCCATTCGCAGCAGATTGTTGTTGAATAAAGCCCGGCTAACCGAGGGTACGCCGCCCGCAGCGCGCAGCGTTGAGTACGTGCCCGTCCGATTTCACATGGTGACGCAAAACGATGGCTCTGGCGGGGTGGCTATTCGCAATGTACTTGACCAACTTTGCACGCTCAATGAAGATTTTGCGGAAACGGGTATCCAGTTCTATATGCGAGGCGACTTTACTCCGGTCAAAAATACGGGTGTCAATGAAAATCATATGCAGCAAACCAACTATATGTCTATGATGCGCGACGCCGAAGCGATCAACGTTTGGATTGTCCGGACGCCTTATTCGCCTAATCCAGAGGCACTTACCTATGGTTTGTATCAAATTTCGCAAGACTGGCTCATCATCCGGCGCGAAGAAATCAACCGCTCGTCTTATACCTTGACCCACGAAATGGGGCATTTTTTTGGGCTGCTGCACACTTTTTATGGCTGGGACACCGACCCCTGGATGGAATCTCGACACGGCAATCCGGCGCCGGCTATGTCGCCCATGGGCATACCCACTGAGCGCCAAGACCGCAGCAATTGTGACAGCGCCGGCGACTACATCTGCGATACGCCACCGGATTATAACTTTGGCTACTACTGGACGCATAACTGCTCCTACCAGGGCGGTGCCAAAGACCCCATGGGCAACCTCGTGCAGCCCGACGAAACCAATTTCATGTCCTATTTTGACCGCTGCAACCGAGCCGATTATCACTTTTCGCCACAGCAACGCAGCCTCATGCACACCGACCTGATGAGTGGCTCCCGGCGCTACATTCGCTGGGGCTATCAGCCGGCACAACCTTTCTTGGGCGATACCCAATTAGAAAGCCCGCTTCCCGGCGAAACACTCCCGTTCTACGATGAAATACCGCTACGCTGGACAGCCGCCGAAGGAGCTACTCGTTACCTACTTGAAATAGACCGAGTACCTTCTTTTGCCCTGCAGCCTCAAACTTATGTGCTTTCGCAAAATGAATTTACCCTGCAAGAGCTTGATCCTAATCGCCTTTATTACTGGCGCGTGCGCCCTTTCAACGAATATCACACTTGCGCCCCAATGACACCCTATCGCTCCTTCCGAACCGGTAGCTTCACCACCACAGCCCGCGATATTCGTCAGCTACGCGACTGGAAAGTATTTCCCAACCCCGTGCCGCGAAACTCTGATTGCGAAATTGCGTTTAGTATTTCGGAAAGTGTGGAAGCAACTGTTCAATTATACACCATTACTGGCCAAATAAGGCATGCCGAGGCGCCGCGGCAATTCCAAACAGGCGCACACCGGATTACTATTCCGACAAACAATCTTGAGCCAGGCGTTTATTTACTTACCCTCCAAACTCAAACCGGAAAACGGATTGAAAAAATCATTATATATTAAAACTTATTTCAAACAAATGGGGCTTTTTTTCAGAATATTGACCGTTGTCAGTTTCATGCTAATACTGACCGTACCCGCTGTGGCGCAAGAGGAATTGCATTGCGCTACGCCGTCCGAACTTTCCGCCTGGACAGAAGAATATTTGTCTAAGCGAAGCGCCTTTCCCAAAAATAACAACCTGCTGTACGTACCTCTTTCGGTATTCATTGTGGGCACCGATGCTGGCGAAGGCTATATCTCGGTGCAAAGCGTACTGAATGCCTTGTGTGTGCTCAATCAGGACTTTGCTCCGGGCAATATCCAATTCTACATTCAAGGCGACATTCGATATATCAACCGCTCGGCTTATTACGAGCACAGTTCGCTTAGTGTTGGTTTCAATATGCAAAATGAATTTCGGCCCATCAATACCATTGGTTTTTTCATCGTGTCGAATCCAGCCGGTGCGGCCGGTTATGCCACTGGTATCGGGGGCAACAGCGTTGTAGTTCGCAAAAGCGAAATGAGCATTGGCAATCGAACCCTGGCGCACGAAATCGGTCATGTCTTAGGTTTGTATCACACTTTTTTCGGCTGGGAAGGTACAACGTATGATCGCAATAATACTACCCCCATACGCGTCAGCAATCGCTTGGTAGAATTGGTGGATGGTAGCAACTGTCAGGCCGCTGGCGACGGCTTTTGTGATACTTCACCCGACTATCTGAGCGAGCGCTGGGATTGTAACAATGAGGGTAGTAGCACCATCGAACTGCGCGACCCGCAGGGCGCTAGCTTCCGCTCGGATGGTACTAATATCATGTCTTACGCTTCCGACCGATGTGTGAACCGTTTTTCTAACGAACAATTGCAGGCCATGCGCGCACACTTGCAAGGTCCTAAGTTTACCTTTCTCAACCGCGCTCAGCCCGCGCCTGATATCAATACCCTGACCAGCTTCCCTATTTTCCCGGGCAGCGGCGAAACCGTGGATGTCAACGCAGTTTATATCGAATGGGAACCGATACCAGGCGCTTCGGATTATATTTTAGAGGTGAGCCGGCTTGGCTCGTTCCCAGGTGCGCTTACCGAGGTGTATCATACCAAAACGGCCAGCATTACCGTATCGAATTTGCAGGAAAATCGCACCTATCACTGGCGCGTGCGGGCCTACAATCGCAACAGTTTTTGTGCAAGCCCCAGCCCTACGCGTACTTTCCGTACCGCCGTGATGACTTCAGTCAATGATTTAGATCGTAAGATAGCGCTTAATGTTTTTCCTAACCCCGTAGGTAGCGACCAGCCGCTAACCATCCAAGTGAACGCTGCTTCGTCCGCCGATTTGGTGGTTCGTTTGCAGGATATTTCAGGGCGCCTGATCCGCTCAGAAAACTACCGCGTAGCACCCGGAGCAAGTACCTTGCAATTTAACCCCGGATCGGTAGCGGCGGGCTTGTACTTATTGAATTTCACCAGCGATGAGGGGAGTACGGTGCGGCGCATCGTGATTCGCTAAAAACTCAGGCTTTCAGCTTGAAAGACCAAGTGAACGCTGCTTCGTCCGCCGATTTGGTGGTTCGTTTGCAGGATATTTCAGGGCGCCTGATCCGCTCAGAAAACTACCGCGTAGCACCCGGAGCAAGTACCTTGCAATTTAACCCCGGATCGGTAGCGGCGGGCTTGTACTTATTGAATTTCACCAGCGATGAGGGGAGTACGGTGCGGCGCATCGTGATTCGCTAAAAACTCAGGCTTTCAGCTTGAAAGACCAAGTGAGGGTAGCTTGGGCCACTACTTCAGCGGCGGCATTTCTGCCAATAGTGGTCACGCGCACCGTTTGTGCTGTTTGGGTATCAATGGCTTGCTGTACAGCGCGTTGTATTTTATCGCCTTCTTCACAGGTGAAAACGGTGCGCCCGTTTGCCTTTTTTACAAAATCAGCTTCTATATGCGTGATGAGCATCGAAACACGGCTATGCCCTTGCAAAGCGACAAAGGCTAATACGCCCGTGGAAAGCTCGGCTGCACCGCACAAGGCTGCGAAGTAAGTAGATCGGAAAGGATTCTGCGTACGCCACCGAAAAGGTACACTGACCATAGCCCGTTCGGGTGTGCAATGCTCAATTTTTACTCCCCAAAACAGCAACGAAGGTATTTTTTGCCAATAGTACAGTCGCATTTTCCAGGGATTGTTGAAGCTGCGCAACAACTGCTGTACTGCGGGCTTTTCGGCAGGGGAAGTATTGGTAACAGGCATAATAGGCAGATTTTTCCACAAGATACCATTTTTAGCGAAAATTCGCTGATCTTGTTAGGAAAATCAAATTCTAACACAAATACTACCGTACAAAAAAGGACTCACCCCCGCACCCGCTCCAATACACGCACAATGCGTTGCGGGATGATCGTATTGCGACGCGCCAGGTAATCCGCTTGTGCATTATTCACTTCCAGCAGGTTTTCATTTTGAAAAACAAGGGAATACACTTGCGGAGATTTTATATCAAAAACCACTTGCTGCGGGAAAGCCATGCTTTTGTTTTCAAACACGATACGATCGGCAAAAAAATGCTTGAGCGTATATACGACGAGTGGTTTGTTGGTCTCCATCAAGGCTTCAAAAAATATTTTCCCTTGGGCTTGCCTGATGCGCATTTGATCCACCAAAACGGTGTCGCCACTGTCGCGTACTAAAAAAACGCTGCCTTCAATGGTGCGAGCGCTCTTGCGCGACTGCCATTGCTCTAAAAGCGTTTGTCCATTCACTTCGTGCTGCCAGGTACCTTGTAGCCATTGAAAATCATCGAGCGAGACTTCGAGGCGACTATCAATAATTCTATCTGCTGCCCCGGTCAGGGTGATGCGCTTACTGATGTCGCCTTCGGCAATGGGGCTGATGAGGCGCTCGCGGTAGTTGCGCAAGAACTCCAAGATTTGCTCGGCGCTATTGTCTTGAACTGTGATGTCAAAATCTTCGGGGGTATAATTAGCTGCAAAACGCTTGGCCTGCGGATCAATAAAAAGCATAAGCAGGGTGACAAAAGCCCCCAGCGCGAGCAGTGCGGCAATACCGGCCGCTTGTTGCCACAGCGATATACGCCGATGCCGCCGATGGTCGTCGAGCCGTCGTTCGAGCCTGCGCCAGGTCTGCGGCGAAGGCTTTTCTTGCAGCTTGTGTTGATTGGCTTGAAATAAGCGAGATAATTTCATGGTTTTATCGGTATAATGATTCGGAATAACGATATGTTAATTCATACCTTGTATCCCAGGATATTGTAAATGCTCCAATAGTTCTTGCAAGCGCTTTTTAGCTAAAATGAGCTGCGACTTGGAGGTATTGATGCTAATGCCAAGCATTTCGGCGATTTCGCGGTGCTTGAATCCTTCTATTGCGTAAAGATTAAAAACGGTACGATAGCCCGTGGGCAGCCCATCGAGCAGGTTGAGAATGTCTTGCGCTGCCAGTTCGTCCACTGGGCTGGCGGGGTCGGGGTCGCCATCAAGTTGAGGATTGATTTCTAGCGTCAGATTGAAATTATGTTGCTTGCGCAAAAACATCAGTGCTTCATTAATAGTGATGCGTCGCATCCAGCCTTCAAAACTGCCTTCGCCTTTGAATTTGCCGATGTGGGTTAAAATTTTAAAGAAAGCTTCTACGAGCACATCCTCGGCGTCCTCCCGGTTTTTGACATAGCGCTTGCACACCCCGAAAAGCAGGGGCGCGTACTGGTCGTAGAGCATCTGCTGCGCCCGACGATCGTCCTGCTGGCAAGCGGCTATGAGTTCCGGCTCGGTCATGCAACTGTTTTTTCCGTTAATACGATAAAAATATAGATGTAATATAGAACGTTTTTGGTGTGTACTTGGTTACTTTTAGCAAATTTTGCCTCCAAATGTTTGAAATACCTATCTTTGCGGGCCGAATTTATTGAAAATAATAGCCATTTGGCTTTTGGCAATAGCGCACCGGAGAAAAGGGATTTGGTAAATCTTCAAGATTTGCAAAATAGTAAGCAAGGTTCCATTGATTTGACCCATTTTCCGAAAGTTTACTGCCCGAAAGTCTAAAATTTGATTAAAAATGACATTGGAAAACAACCGTTATTTGCTAAGCGGCGGCGTGGACCCGCTAGCATTAGCCGACAAGTACGAGCTGCCTTTGTACGTGTACGACAGCGCTGTGATGGAGCGCCAGTATCAACGTATTACCAAAGCTTTTGATGTAAAACGCCTGAAAATCAATTACGCCTGCAAAGCGCTCAACAATATCAATATTCTAAAACTCTTCAAAGACATGGGCGCAGGCCTCGACACCGTGTCCATTCAGGAGGTGATGGTCGGATTGAAGGCCGGCTTTGCTCCGCAGCATATTATTTATACCCCCAACTGTGTGAGCCTCGAAGAAATCGAAATGGCGGTGGAGCGTGGCGTGCGTATCAATATTGACAATATTTCCATCTTAGAGCAGTTTGGGCAGGCGCACCCCGACGTGCCGGTCTGCATTCGCATCAATCCGCACATCATGGCGGGTGGCAATGCCAAGACTTCCGTTGGGCACATTGATTCCAAGTTCGGCATTTCCATTCACCAGATGCCTTTGGTGCGCCGACTTGTGGAGGCAACCAACATCAAAGTGGAAGGCATTCATATGCACACCGGCTCAGATATTTTGGAGGCGGATGTCTTCCTCATGGGCGCGGAAATCCTGCTGAATATTGCCAAAGATTATAAATTCTTGGATTATATTGACTTCGGCTCTGGCTTCAAGGTGCCCTACAAAGAAGGCGATATCGAAACCGATATTGAAGAATTGGGCGCGAAGATTTCAACGCGTTTCAATGCTTTCTGTGAGGAGTACGGCAAGGACATCACGCTGATGTTTGAGCCAGGCAAATTTTTGGTAAGCGAAGCGGGCTACTTTTTGGTGCCAGTGAACGTCATCAAGCAGACCACCTCCACCATTTTCGCGGGCGTGGATTCGGGTTTGAATCACCTCATTCGGCCCATGTTTTACAATTCGTACCACCGCATTACCAATATTTCCAACCCCCTTGGCAAGTCGCGCTTCTACACCGTGGTGGGCTACATCTGCGAGACCGATACCTTTGGTGTAAACCGCCAAATCTCGGAAATCCACGAGGGCGACGTACTTTGCTTCCACAATGCGGGAGCGTATTGCTTCACCATGTCTTCCAACTACAACTCGCGCTACCGCCCGGCAGAGGTGCTGGTGCATCAAGGGAAGGATTATCTCATTCGCCAGCGCGAGACTTTGGATGATATCTTGCGCAATCAGGTGGAGGTGGAGTTCTTGCAAGCCATGCCCGTGGAGCAATAGCAGTTGCGTAAGCGCCTGAAAAGTTGTATTTTTGGATAATGATTCATTTTGCAAATTTTTAAAATTAGCGAAATGTTGATTGAATTTCATTTAGGAAAAAACGGTTAATATGAGCGCCACCGCCGCCACTACAAAGCATAAAAAGCCACGGGAAGTACCCGATTACCTCATCTACGAAATGGATGAAGGTAAGCCTATTTATTATCGAGGCTATCAAGCGGTGCTTAATAAAACTAAAACCCCGGAGGAAATTATGGGCAGCAGCGCTTTACAGTCTTTGTTAATTATGCTTATTGTCAAGCGCCTGTTTCAAGCATTATCAGATGATTATATCATACTGTCGAATGAACTGGGCTTACAATTTGCGGATAAAAGCTGGCGCAATTTAGATATTGCTATTTATGATAAACGCAATATAACGGATAAAAACATTTTCCTTGTTAATAAATATATCGAAATCGCGCCGCAGATTGTTATTGAAATTGATACCAAAGCAGAACTAAATGAGCTGCCTGACCCAGCTTCTTATTTCCAACGTAAAACCGACCAACTACTGTCCGCAGGCGTGAAGCGCGTCATCTGGATATTTACTGCTACCGAAAAACATTTAGTAGCGGTACAAAACGCTAAATGGGAAATGGACAACTGGTCGGCAGATATTGCCGTGCTGGAAGATGTCCGCATTAACATTAAAGATTTACTCAATTTATTTTAAAAACATTCTCATGGACGCTACCGCTGCTACTACAAAGCATAAAAAGCCACGGGAAATCCCTGATTACCTCATCTACGAAATGGATGAAGGTACGCCTATTTATTATCGAGGCTATCAAGCGGTGCTTAATAAAACTAAAACCCCGGAGGAAATTATGGGCAGCAGCGCTTTACAGTCTTTGTTAATTATGCTTATTGTCAAGCGCCTGTTTCAAGCATTATCAGATGATTATATCATACTGTCGAATGAACTGGGCTTACAATTTGCGGATAAAAGCTGGCGCAATTTAGATATTGCTATTTATGATAAACGCAATATAACGGATAAAAACATTTTCCTTGTTAATAAATATATCGAAATCGCGCCGCAGATTGTTATTGAAATTGATACCAAAGCAGAACTAAATGAGCTGCCTGACCCAGCTTCTTATTTCCAACGTAAAACCGACCAACTACTGTCCGCAGGCGTGAAGCGCGTCATCTGGATATTTACTGCTACCGAAAAACATTTAGTAGCGGTACAAAACGCTAAATGGGAAATGGACAACTGGTCGGCAGATATTGCCGTGCTGGAAGACATTTACATCAATATTAAAAAACTGTTAGAAACAGTATAACATTATGCTAAAACTCACGCAATCGTTACTTTTAATCACGCTGTTATTTAGTGCTTGTAATAATAACCGCCAATCATCGGAAGTAAAAGAAGAAGCTACCGTGGAAATTCAACTGCTCAACGATACCCTGCTGGCTATGAGCGACCGCGGGCTGACCCTGACCAACGGCACTTCCGAAATGCTGCCTTTTGTTAATGATTCTACCGCCATTTTACTCATCGCCGTGCGCCACGCCGAAAAGGCTGCCGAGGGCGACGACCCCGTACTGACCCCCGCCGGACAGGCCCGGGCCGCCCGCCTTGCAGCAATACTCAAGGATTGTCCACTCAATGGCGTTTACACCACCCAGTTCGTGCGCACGATGAAAACTGCCCAACCCGTGGCCAGCACACAGCAAAAAGCCATCATGACTTATGACCACAAAGACCCGGAGTTTGTGCCCCGCCTATTGCAAAAACAGCAAGGCAAGCGCCTGCTGATTGTCGGACATTCCAACTCGATTCCCGCCTTAGTCAATCAAGTGCTTGGCGAGCAGCGCTTCGAGGAAATAGACGAGCAGGATTACGGCAATATTTTTATAATTGGAGTAAGCAATAAGGGACAATCGGTAAAAGTGATTCGGGCGCGGTTCTGAAAAATTTTCCGGCTGCATTTTTATGATTAAATTTCGCCGATAGCAGTTGCCGACTGCTTATCTTTGCGCTTCTTTGCTATTGTACAATAACAACATTATGGAACTTTCTACCCGCTATAGCCCGCAGGATACCGAGGCAAAATGGTATCAGTATTGGATGGAACGCAATTATTTCCATTCCGAAC
>CALMSO010000002.1 GCA_937872385.1 uncultured Saprospiraceae bacterium | reverse complement strand
GTTGAAAAGTTGAAAGGGTTAAAAAGGGTGATGGGGCGAATAGGGGAATAGGGTTGAAAAGAGTTGAAAAGTTGAAAGGGTTGAGACAGCATCTGACATCTAAAATCTATTATCTATTGTCTGGCATCTCAAAATCTGGCATCTAAAATCTAATATCTATTGTCTGGCATCTATCATCTAAAATCTACCTATTGATAATCAGTTGTTTGTGAAAATTTATACTAAAATAATGCTGTCTAAGAACAGTCTTTAACTATTCAAATCATACATACTTTTTTGTTGAAATATAACACCTGAAACCATGAACTACCTTTATCGCGGCAGCGAGAAAATCCTGATTGAAAAAGAAGCGGAATTTTTTACAGCGCTGCTGCCCAGCGAGCGCAGCTTGTCGGCTATCGGAAGGCTGGGGCCAGTGGAAGACGTGGAACAGGTTTTTTCCGATATTTATCGGATTCGTACCGACGAAGATAATTTGGATGCGCTGATGCAGAATTTGCGCGCCGCTGACCGAGGCGGGAATGTTTGCCATCATGTATATCACCCTGTAAATGAGGTAGGTACGCTGTATTATCTCACCGATTTATTGGTAGTAGCATTTCAGCCACCTACTACAACCAGCACGATTGAGCAAATCATCGCACAGCACGGGCTGAAATTTGTACGCACTTTTGGCGAGGAGGCTGCGCTCACTTTTTTGGTGCAAGTGACCCTATCAGCTGGCAAGAATCCGGTCAAAGTGAGCGAAGACCTGAACGAGCGTCCGGAAGTGCTTTTCGCAGAGCCGAATCTAATTAATCAATTCCAGCCGTTTTATACCCCGCAAGACGATTTGTTCCGCCACCAGTGGCACCTCAGCAGCCGGCAGGGCGTGGAGTTGTTGCCCGATGCGCACATAAATGCTTTGGGTGCGTGGCGCATTACAAAAGGCAGCCGCCAGGTAGTCGTTGCTGTGATTGACGATGGTTTTGATTTGCATCATCCTGACCTGAGCGGCCCAGGCAAAGTGGTTTTCCCCAAAGATTTTGTAGATCGAGACTCCAATCCTTTTCCCGACCTCCGGCGAGGCGACTATCACGGTACGCCTTGTGCGGGTATTGCCATCGGCGAAGAAAATGGGCAGGGCATTGTGGGAGTGGCACCAAGATGTGCATTTATGCCTATTCGCTTTGGTATGACCGCCGACGACCGGTTGCTATACGAAATTTTTGCTTATGCTGGGCAGCACGCGGATGTAATTTCCAATAGCTGGGGGCCAGTGCCAGGTTTCGTACCGCTGCCTTCGCTCTTGCGCAATCAGCTTGCGGAATTGACGCGCAGCGGCGGCCCGAGGGGGCAGGGCTGTGTCATTGTTTTTGCCGCTGGCAATTACAACGCCCCCGTTTATGGACAGAATATCGAAAGTTTCGTCTGGCGCAATAGCAACGACACATTGCGGGAAACCAGCGGTACCATTCTGAATGGTTTTGCTACCCACCCCGACGTTATAGCGGTATCGGCTTCTACCAGCCAAAACCGAAAAGCCGCTTATAGCAACTGGGGCAAGGAAATCAGTCTTTGTGCGCCCAGTAGCAACAATCACCCGCTCGACCCACAGCTACGCCTACCAGGGCGCGGCATCTGGACGAGCACCAACCTGCGCTTCGGACGTTATTATACGGATAATTTTGGAGGCACTTCGGCGGCGTGCCCCATGGTGGCGGGCGTGGCCGCGTTGGTATTGTCGGCTAATCCGGATCTCGACGCACAGGCTGTACGCGAAATTTTGCAAGCTACCGCCGATAAAATCGTGGATCAGCAACCCGATCCAGTGTTTCAATTGCGCAAGGGAACTTACAACCAACAGGGGCACTCCGAGTGGTTTGGCTATGGAAAAGTGAACGCGGCCCGAGCCGTACAACGCGCCTTAGAATTGCGTCACCCGCAGCCGAAACCACAACCTGAGCCACAGCCAGAACCTATGCTTGCATTGCGAGCAGGTATTCATATCATTGCAGCGATGGTCAATCCTGTCGGGCCTGACCGAGGCAACGAAATGGTAGCTCTTTTCAATGGTACAGACCAAGCAGTGGATCTGGCCGGATGGAGCTTACGCAACCGACGAGGCGAAACGGAAGTCATTGATAATCTGCTGATTGAACCGGGATTCAACAATATTGTTTTTCTAAAAAAAGTGCTGCTGCCCAATTTTGGCGGCACTATTACGCTGCTTAATCCCGCAGGCGAAACGGTGGACGAAGTGAGCTACACCTTTGCGCAAGGTATGAAAGCGGGCTGGTGGGTGCGGTTTTAAGCTTGCCTTCAATCCGATTATAAAGCATTCGTCACAGCGCTGCGCTCTACTTTTTTGACAAAGCTTTGCAATACCTTGCCGGTGCCACCTACTTCGATAAATTCGGAAATACCATCGCGGAGCATGTTTTGCACGGTTTGCGTCCAGCGCACGGGCGCAGTGAGCTGCATGATAAGATTTTGCTTGATGACGGCGGGGTCGCGTTCGGGGGCGGCATTCACATTCTGATAAATCGGGCAAAGCGGCGCATTGATTGGCGTCTGGTCAATAGCAGCGGCGAGTTCGTCCTGAGCGGGTTGCATCAACGGCGAATGAAAAGCACCGCCTACTTCGAGTACGATGGCGCGTTTGGCACCCGCTTCGGTGAGGCGGGCCACAGCCAGCTCGATGCCACGCACCGTGCCAGAGATGACGAGTTGGCCGGGGCAATTATAATTGGCTGGCACTACGATTTCATCTGTAATATCCGCGCAGATTTGCTCGATCACTTCGTCTTCCAGCCCCAGAATAGCAGCCATAGTGCTGGGCTGCAATTCACAGGCTTTTTGCATAGCTAAGGCGCGTTTGTACACCAACATCAGCCCGTCCTCAAAACTCATGGCTTTGGCGGCCACCAGCGCTGAGAACTCCCCCAGCGAATGCCCGGCCACTGCCTCCGGCCGGAAAGCATCGCCCGCCAAAGTGGCTTTTACAATCGAATGTAAGAATACCGCCGGTTGGGTCACTTTCGTTTGCTTGAGGTCTTCCATAGTGCCATTGAACATCACATCGGTGATGCGGAACCCCAGCAGTTCGTTGGCTCGTTCCAACAGGTTTTTCGCTACCTCAGAGCTATCGTACATATCTTTGCCCATGCCTTCAAACTGGGCAGCCTGCCCCGGAAAAATGTATGCTTTCATATTTGAAAAGGTGTTTTTTTTTTGCTGTTCGCGGTTCGCGGTTCGCAATTCGCCGTTCGCTGCTCAATGCAATCTATGCCCGATTAGATTTAAAAACTCGCTGCGGGTTTCTACGCGCTGAAATTCGCCGGTAAAGGCGGAAGTAGTGGTTACAGAGTTTTGCTTTTGTACCCCGCGCATCATCATGCACATGTGGCGCGCCTCGATGACTACGGCCACGCCCAGCGGATTGAGGGTGTCCTGAATAGCGTGCAACACTTCGTGCGTGAGGCGCTCCTGCACCTGTAGCCGGCGGGCAAATACATCAATGACGCGCGGAATCTTGCTCAGCCCTACGATGTAGCCATTCGGGATATACGCTACGTGCGCCTTGCCAAAAAACGGCAGCATGTGGTGCTCGCACATAGAATACAATTCAATATCCTTGACGATGACCATCTCGCTGTAATCTTCCTGAAACATAGCCGATTGCAAAATCGTTTCCGCATCTTGTGCATAGCCTTGCGTCAAAAACTGCATGGCTTTGGCGGCACGTTCGGGGGTTTTGAGCAACCCTTCGCGCGAGATGTTTTCGCCAGTTGCCTGCAAAATGGCAGCATAATTTTCAATCAAATGGTTGAGCGCATCGTCGTTTCGAGTCTCGTCGGTTTTGTAAGACATACGTATATGGTAAAAAGTCTTTAGTCAACAATTATATGTGAAAGCAACGCAACATAAAACAGTTTACATGCCAGGTTGTTTGCTCCAAAAGTTTTCGCTGGTAGTGCATTTGGCAAAGCTAAAGTAATAAACTTGTTGAAATACGGGCTATTTTTTGTCTTTTCGTATTGAAAATATGGAAAATTGAGCGTTTTTATAGCAATTCTGTGGCTATGTAGCAGCGGCTGACCTGCGTCGGTGCGGTGGTACATCGTCCAAAATCTTCGATAATTGATTTGCACAAATTTGTTACTTTTGTCATTTTCGCCATTATCCTAAACAGAAACACGAATGAAGCGATTAGACATGATTAAGAAATTTCTGGTATTGGCGATAGCGGTGGTGGCTTTTGGTGTGCCTGCCAATAACCGTTTGTGGGAAAGAATCAACGCCATTAATGCAAGCAAAAACCAGCAAACGCTGCAACCGACCATTGACCCGGCGTTGTTGGACTTGGCCAAACGCTACGAAGCCTGGGTGCATCGGGCCATAGCCGCCGAAAAGGTACCTGGCGCAGCTATTGCCATTATAAAAGACAGTACTATCGTGCTGCTCAAGGGTTTTGGTGTGAAAAAAGCAGGTACTACCGACAGCGTGGGGCTGCATACTGTGTTTCGGTTGGCTTCACTTTCAAAGGGTTTCGCGCCGGTGCTGGCGGCACAATTTGTAGAAGACGGCTGCCTGCACTGGGACGATAAAATTGCGAGCTACATCCCTTACTTGAACTTGCGCAACAAACAACACACCGAAAACATCAGCCTGCGGCATGTCTTGAGCCACACCACGGGCCTGCCGCGCCATACTTTTTCTAACCTGCTGAACAGCGGTCAGTTTTACGAAGAAATTTTTCCGCGCCTGAAAGAAGTCAAAATCACGCACCCGCTCGGCGTTTATTATGCTTATCAGAACGTGACTTACAGCTTCGTGGGCGACGTGGTGCACACGGCTACCGGCAAAAGCTACGCCCGGCTGCTCGGCGAGCGCATTTTCACGCCCGCAGGCATGGACGATGCCTCGGCTACCTACGACGGCATGCTCTCTTCGCCCGATGTAGCCCAGCCACACAATATTTTGCGCGACGGCAGCCACCAACCCATCGAAATTTCACCCAACTACTACGAAGTCATCCCGGCGGCTGGTGTCAATGCAAGCATCTCCGACATGGTATGTTGGATGCAGGTACTTATGGGCAACCGCCCCGACATTATTAGCCAGCAGCGCCTGCAAGAAATTTTTACCCCTCAGGTGGAGGTGAATCTCAAGGAAATGCGCAAGTGGCCCGGGCTGCAACGCGCCTGGTACGCATTGGGCTGGCGTATTCTCGATTTTGAGGATAAGATGCTGGTCTATCATGGCGGCTTCGTCAATGGTTATCGCACCGAAATTGCTTTCGACCCACGCGATAAAATTGGCATTGTAGTGCTGAGCAATGGCATCAGCCACTTTATTGGCAATAGCGTTATGCAATTTTTTGCTATGTATAATAAAACCGAAGACCAATTGCAAGATATGGAAGCGTGGACGGATTGATTGTAGCACTGCTATGCAACTCAAAAAACGCTCTGGCTATCAGTGAACGCTGACCTACATTGATAGTCAAACAATTGTAAAACCATGAATGCGTCACAACTCATTGAAATTGGTATAATATTTCAATGCTCTAACCACTCAATAGCTTCCTGACCGCCGCATCTCAGCCCTCCGCATCGGCATCGCATCAATCAAGGCAAAAATTTCTTCGGGTGGTGTGACTCGCGTCCAACGTTTTTTTTCTGTCCCGTCCTTGCCAATCAATACCAGCACCCACGCGCCCTCCGCTACGTCCATGTGTCGGCGAGTAGCCTTTACAGTACTTTTTTCGAGTGCTTTGCCATCTGGACTGCGGCCATTTTCCGTAAATATTTGATAAAAAACCAAGTGGCGGTCTGTGACTTCTGCATTTTTTTGCGTCAAAAGGTCAAGTTGTTGTTGAAAAGCCGTCTGACAACTATCCGGCGCAAACAACAACAAAACGCGGTGCTGCCAGCGATGCTGCTCTAATGGTAATTGAGCCGACAATAAACACAGGCAGCAGCAGGAACTTAAAAGAAAGATAATTCCTTGTTTGTAATACATCCCGATAGTAAGGTTTGGCAATTTATATCCCATGAACAGACTTTTTTGGCCCGGA
Organism: uncultured Saprospiraceae bacterium; assembly: GCA_937872385.1. Taxonomy (GTDB): domain Bacteria; phylum Bacteroidota; class Bacteroidia; order Chitinophagales; family Saprospiraceae; genus JADJNW01. The sequence continues at coordinate 41,277 of CALMSO010000002.1, read as the reverse complement.
GGGCAATATTTGAAATTTCTAAAATGTTTTAACAATTGTAGAGCATATCCGTTCAACCAAAAACCTATTCCCATGAGATTCAATTTGTTATTAGCAGCTCTGCTTATCGTGTTCATTATCCCGAATTATGCCCAAAACCGATTTGTAGCAGCCCAACACCAAGACTTTTTCGACTGGTTTCACGAGCGCTCGCAAGTGGAACAACTTTACACGGACCGTAGCACGCTTCATGTTTTTTCCGAGCAAGTAAATGTCAGAGCCAAACCTTCTACCCGCGCCGCCGTTGTCACGCAGTTGCCTCTTGGTTGGGCAGTGACCAATGTGGCTTATCGTCAGGATCGCATTCCACGCGCTACCATCAATGGCTATGAAGACATCTGGTATCATGTGCGCGGGGTGGATACCGAAGGCCGCCTCTTTGAAGGGTACATCTGGGGGGCGCATATTGCGAAGGGTTGGCGAGAAACCGACCTGACCCGTAACGGATCGTCCGAATTGGTTATGCTGGGGGTCTCCGGCCAGTCGCGTCAGACGCCGCAAGACATCAGCGCCGAAATTCGCATCGTACAAAGCAACCGACTCATCAGCCAGGCAATGGTGCCGGGTTTGTGTGTTTTTGAAGAATGTTCCGCCAGCCCTATGCTGCGCGTTTTGCAAAGCCGCAATATTGATGGGCTGACGGTAATCGAGGCCAGCACCATGACGATCGGCTGCCTGACGGGCATTGACAAGGCATTTTTCTACTGGAATGGCCAGCAACTCGAACGCGTATATCAAGCCGAATACACTACCCAAACCGAGGTCTATCGCCGGCAGTTTACAGTAAAACCGACCGAATCCAATACCTCGACTATGCAGCTTTGTGAATATGGCGGCGAAGACAGTCAGTACAATCCAACTTGGAATTGTAAGGCCGTTCAAGTGGTACCACCCGCTGCCAGACCCGTTGTGGCATTGCAAGGGGCACTTGCTGGCGGCCAATGACTTGGTGCTGCGGCACAAGGATGAATCCAACACTATGAAAAAACTGGCTCGCGCTCTGTCTTGACAAAAGGCAGGGCGCTTGTCGTTGCGCATCAAGGGATTTGCAGTACAATTTTGCCTTGATTCCGATTGGCTTCCATATAGCGGTGCGCCTCGGCTACCTCCTGCCAGTCAAATACAGCATCCACGACCGGATGCAACTGCCCTTTGGCGAAAGCCGCCCAAGCCGCCAACTGAAAATCGCGGGTGAGTTGGATTTTATAATCCAGCGACCGATTGCGCAAAGTGGAGCCGAGAATTTGCAGGCGCTTGCGCAAAATACTCCCGACGAATAGCTCCCGGCTCATATTGCCACCCATCATAGCTAAACAAATCAGCCGCCCGTCTAAGCGCAGTACCGCGAGGTTCTTTTGCAAATAAGGCGCGCCGATAAAATCGAGAATGAGGTCCACCCCGTCCGTATGCCTTAGAATTTGCTCAGCGAAATCCTCCTGTTGGTAATCTATGGCTCGATCTGCCCCCAAAGCATAGCAAAGCGGATGCTTGCCGCCCGAAGCCGTCACGATGACCTGCGCGCCCGCCATTTTCGCCAATTGAATTGCGGCAGTACCCACGCCACTGGCCCCCGCATGAATGAGCACTGTTTCTTCCGGTTGTAATTTGCCCAACCAATACAAAGCCTGAAAAGCCGTCAGAAATGCTTCTGGAATAGCAGCTGCCGCCACAAAATCGAGGTTTTCGGGGATGGGCAGCGCCATGTCTTTGTGCAGGACGATGTACTCGGCATAGCCGCCGCCTGCCAGTAGCCCACAAACGCGCGCGCCCGGTTGCCATTTTTCAACTGCTGCGCCCACCGCTGCTACCTCTCCCGCCATTTCCAGCCCCAGAATGTCGCTTTCGCCGGGTGGCGGCGGGTACTTGCCTTGGCGTTGCAGGATGTCCGCCCGATTGAGCGCCGTAGCGCGCACCCGCACTAATATTTCATGGGGGCCAGGCGTCGGCTTGGGGTAGGCTGCTATTTGTAAAAATTCCGGCCCGCCAGGTTTTTCCATAATAATCGCTTGCATCATTAAACTTTTCACTGTTTTTATCGTCATTTATAATAAGATTTTGGGATGCCAGATAATAGATAATAGATTTTAGACGATAGATTTTAGATGCCAGATGCCAGATTGTAGGACAGAGACAATACACCCTATTCCCCCATACACCCTATTCCCCCATACACCCTATAACCCTATCAATCTTTTTAAACCTTGTCCCAATATCATAATATCCCAATATTTAAATACTCAATAATTTAACGATGAAAACAATCTACCTCGGCTTCCTGTTTTTGAGCATTACACAATTAGCCATTGCACAAATGTACTTTCCGCCCAAAACGGGCAATGAATGGGCCACCGTCGCGCCCGCAGCATTAGGTTGGCAAACCGACCGAATCCCAGATTTGCTCGATTTCCTAAGCGAAAAAAACACCAAAGCATTTATCGTTTTAAAAGATGGTAAAATTGCCATTGAGCAATATTTTGGCGACTTCCGCCCCAACGACTTGTGGTACTGGGCTTCGGCTGGCAAGACGGTAGCGGCTTTGCTCGTAGGAGTGGCTCAAGATCAGCGGCTGCTGCACCTTGATGACCCAACCTCCCGTTATCTGGGCGAAGGCTGGACGAATGCACCCTTGGAAAAGGAAGATTTGATTACTATTCGGCACCAGTTGAATATGACAGCCGGACTGAATGACCAACTCCCCCCAACCGCCGAAGTGCCCGACCCCGCCAATTGTCTTACTCCCGATTGTTTGCAATACCTCGCCGACGCTGGCACACGCTGGGCTTATCACAATGCACCTTATCGCCTCCTGCAGGATGTAGTGGCCGCAGCCGCCCGCCAAAGCTGGCAGCAATATACCAATCAGCAGCTAAAACAAAAAATTGGGATGCGCACCGGCACCTGGTTCAATTATGTGTTCTGGAGCCAGCCACGCGACATGGCGCGCTTCGGGCTGCTGATGCTCAACCGGGGCATTTGGGCTGGAGAAGCCATCATCAAAGACGAGCGCTATTTCCAGGAAATGATCTCACCTTCGCAAGCACTGAACCCGTCTTATGGCTACCTTTGGTGGCTCAACGGGCAGGAAGCTTTTATGCTGCCGCAATTGCGCACGGTCTTTCCTTGGCAGATGCTTCCTTCGGCACCGAGCGATCTTTACATGGGGCTGGGGCTGAACGATCAGAAGCTGTACGTATATCCAAGTGCCAATATTGTAGTCATTCGGCTTGGCGAGTCGGCAGAAGGGAGGCTGGCGCTGTCCGATTTCGATGATGCACTCTGGGAAAAGCTGATGCGAATATTTGATGTCCGTACGACTGCGCAGACAAGAACCACCAGAAAAGACCAGCGAACAATCAGGGTAATACCTAATCCGGGGCGAATTTCTATACGCATAGATGCAGAAGGTTTGCCGGTAAGCTATGTAGAAGCTTTCAACAGCCAAGGACAATTAGTAGCAACTTGGACCGACCCGCTCAATAACGAAATTGACGTCTCACGTCTGCGAAGCGGGCTGTATGTGATGATGATACGCTCCGAGCGCGGTTTAGAAAGAGTGCGCTGGCTAAAGGAATGGGGTAGTGGTAATAATTGAGTGATTTGTGCGTTCAGCATGCTAATTTTCAGACTTTTACCTGCAATTTATCACTCGTAAATTAACACTACCAAGAATGGTAACTATAGTCATTCTTCCAGCAAATGCCCCATTTCCTCTTTTTTGGTTTTGAGGTAGCCGGAGTTCTCCTGCCGGGGTTCTATGATAAGCGGCACCCGACTCAGCACTTCGATCGGCGAATGCTCCAAGGCTTCGATTTTGTCGGGATTGTTGGTGAGTAAATTAACCTGTTTGATGCCGAGCGTCAGCAGCATTTCTATTGCAATATCGTACTGGCGGGCGTCAATCTCTAACCCCAGATGCACATTGGCATCAACTGTGTTCAGGCCGAGGTCTTGCAAGTTGTAAGCCTTGAGTTTATTGATTAGCCCGATGCCGCGCCCCTCCTGCCGCAGGTACAGCACTAGCCCTCCGGCCTGTGCCGTCATTTCAAGTGATTTATCTAATTGCTCGCCACAATCGCAGCGTTTTGAGTGAAAAATGTCGCCGGTCAGACATTCAGAGTGAATACGCAGCAGCGCGGGGCGTTCGGGGTTGAAATGCTCGTGCACTAAGGCCAAATGCGGCATCCAGTCGCTGGCATTCTCCGCAAAAGCGATCATCCGAAAATTGCCCCAAGGCGTAGGAATCAGCGCTTCCGCTTGTTCGGAAATCTGGAGGGTTCTTTTTGAACTTTTTACCATTGTTCCGGTTTTCTCAATTTTAATTTACAAACGAACACTTGTTCGGATTTCATTATTTTTGTAATATTGCCACTTCAGCAATGCTTGCTAAACAAACGGCAACGATTATAAGTTGCAAGCTGCCATTGTTTTCAGCCGGAGCAAATATTTTTATGAAACGCAGGCAGCGACTGGCATTGTTCAAACGATTATTACAGTAAACGGCGCTTAAGCCCTATATTCTATTTCAGCTTCTGTCATCGCAAGGTTAAAATTTCAAATCAGCTCTTCCCAAATAAACCGAATCTATCAAAAATGAATACATTTGTTCTAATATTTTGATTGGGATTGTTAATTTTTTTTCACAAAAACACTTCATTAATATGAAAAAACTCTCACTAGTCTTGATGCTGGTGATGGCAAGCGCAATGACCCTGATGGCACAGCGCACCATTACTGGCAAAGTGGTGGATGACACCAACACACCTCTGATTGGTGCCACGATTCTCGTACTGGGTACTTCCTCTGGTACCGTAAGCGACGTGGACGGTAACTTCAGCTTGGTAGTACCCGCCGAACAAAATACCATTGTAGTAAGCTACACCGGTTTTTCAACCCGCACGGTTGCACTCGGTACGGAGTCTTACTATGCCATTACATTGGAGTCTGAAGCAGCACTGCTGCAAGACGTGGTCGTAATTGGTTATGGTACGGCTACCCGTAAAGAATTGACGGGTTCTGTAGCTAAAGTAGATGCGGAGACCATCGGGCGTCTGCCGGTGACGGGTCTGGACCAAGCACTGCAAGGGCAAGCTGCTGGTGTACAGGTAACAACGTCTTCTGGTACGCCGGGTTCCTCGGTAGCTGTACGGGTACGGGGTACTTCCTCCATCAGCTCCGGTAGCCAACCACTATATGTAGTGGACGGTATTCCAATCAATACCGGTAGCTACTCCCAGTTGGGCTTTGGTAACCAAACCGCTAATACCTTGGCTGACATCAACCCAACGGATATCGAATCCATCGAGATTCTGAAAGATGCAGCTGCCGCAGCTATTTATGGCTCGCGTGGTGCCAACGGTGTAGTGCTGATTACTACCAAGCGTGGTAAAGCACAAAAGACCCAGGTCAACCTGAACACTTACTATGGTGGGCAAACCGTATGGCGTACACTGGAACCGCTATCAGGCCCGGAATTCGTGGATCTGATTCAAGAAGGGGTACGCAACCGCTTCGGCGCGACGATTGTGCCCAGTCAATTAGGTCTTGTTGGTCTGAATAATGACCCCAGCACCTATCCCAACACCAACTGGCAGGACGAAATCTTCCGTACAGGTGCTATTTCGCAAACAGACCTGTCTTTTGCCGGTGGCAATGAGCGCACTAAGTTCTTTGTATCAGGTTCTTACTTTTTGCAAGATGGTACCATAAAGGGTTCTTCCTTCGACCGTACCAGCTTCCGTTTGAACTTAGACAATTTGGTAACCGATAAATTCAAAATTGGTACCAGCACGTCTTTCTCCCGCTCGTTTAGCACCCGTATCAACAATGACAACAACATTTTCGGGGTATTGAGTACGGCGTTTTTGTTAGGATCACACATCCCAGCATTTAATGCGGATGGTACGTATGGCCGCGACCCCAATGCCTCTATTGAAAACCCGATTGCCGCCTACCGCGAGCCAACTAATGACCGGGTAAACAATCGTCTGTTGTCGAGTGTCTATGGCGAATATACACTGGCACCGGGCTTGAATTTCCGGACCTCGGTAAGTGCGGATTTCATTTCTGTACGAGAAATTCGCTTCAGCCCGACTACTACCAACGCAGGTGCAGGTACCGGCGGTACGGGTAATGAAGCATTCAGCTCAGATTTGAACTTGGTGAATGAAAACTACCTCACCTACCGCAAATCCTTTGGCAATTTAGGCTTTGATGCCTTATTGGGTGCATCTTTCCAGACCAGTACATTTGAGTCTTTCTTTGGGCAGGGTGAGAACTTCCCCGGCAATACAATCATCACGTTGAATGCCGCCTCGATCAAGCGCGACGTTACTTCGAGCCGTTCGCAGTGGGGTTTGAACAGTTATTTCTCTCGTTTCAATTTCAACTGGCAGCAGAAGTATTTCATTTCAGCCAGTGCACGTTATGACGGTTCGTCCCGTTTTGGTGCCAACACTCGCTGGGGCTTTTTCCCGGCAGTTTCCGGAGCTTGGCGTATCAGCGAGGAAAGTTTCCTGCGTAACAACAGTGTCATCTCCGAGTTGAAACTGAAAGGTAGCTGGGGTCTGCGCGGTAACTCCGAGATTGGTAACTTCAGTTCGCGCGCACTTATCAGCCCGGGTGCCAACTATCTACAACGTGCCGGTTTGGCTCCTACCCAGTTGGGTAACCCAGACCTGACTTGGGAAGAACGTCAGGATATTGACCTCGGTTTGGAAATCGGTTTGTTCAAAGATCGTATTTTCCTGACCGTAGAAGCCTTCCAGGGTACTACTAATGAATTGTTGCTCAGCCGTCCGTTAGTAGCTTCGTCCGGTTTTACGGGTATTACCGAAAATATCGGTTCGATCAAAAACCGCGGGATTGACATTGGATTATTAACAACCAATATCAGCAAGGAAAAATTCACTTGGACAACCAACATGAACCTCTCTTTCTTCGAGAACGAAATCACTGCCTTGGCAGGTACTCCTTTTGCAGCCGGTTTCGCCAGTTGGGTAGCCGAAGGCGAAGCATTGGGTAGCTTCCGGGGCTTCCGGGTAGAGCGTGTTTTCCAGTCGCAGGAAGAAATTGATGCCTTGAATGCCATTGCTAGAGAGCGCACTGGCAACCCGAATGCGGTATATCAAACCACCCTGACGCGTCCGGGCGACCTTATGTTCCGCGACTTGGACGGCGACGGTGTACTTACTACGGCTGACCAGGAAATCTTGGGCAATGCCAACCCGCGTGTGTTCGGTGGTATTACGAACAATATTTCTGCTTTTGGTTTCGACCTGTCGTTCTTCTTCCAGTTCAGCGTTGGTAACTTGGTTTACAACAACACCCGCGCTTTCTCGGAAGGTATGAACAGTATCTTTGGTCAAGCGGCTACGGTACGCAACCGCTGGACGCCTGAAAACCCAACGGATGACATCAGATACCCACGCGCAGCATTCGGCGACCCGAACAACAACCGCCGTACTTCCGATCGTTTCTTAGAAGATGCCTCGTACCTACGCCTGAAAAACTTGAGCTTAGGTTACTCGCTGCCGCGCAATATTGCCAACAAAGCAGGCTTAGCCAGCGCACGCATTTATGTCAGCGGCCAAAACCTGCTGACGTTCACCGAGTACAGTGGATTTGACCCTGAGGTAAGTACCTTTACCTTGTCGAACACAGCGCCAGGTACTGACTTCCTGACTTTCCCGCAGGCACGTACCATGATTGTGGGTCTGAATCTTGGTTTCTAATTTTTTATTCAACTTTAATTCAGTGAATTATGAAAAATAACTTGCTTAAAATATTAGCGCTGATTGTGACCCTCCAATTCTTCTCGGCTTGCGAAAAGAATCTGGAATTGGATCCATTCACAGCGCTGGATGCTACGGCCGGCTTCACCACTAAACAGGACGTGGAAGCTGCGCTACTTGGTTGCTATAGTGCAGTACAAAGTGGCAACTACTATGGTCTTCGTATGTGGGCAATGGGTGATGTTTATACCGGCACCCTGACGCACACGGGTACTTTCCCCAGCTTCGCACAATTTGCCAATCGCAATATCTTGGCGAACAATGCCGAAAGCAACGCTATCTGGAACACGGTTTACATAGCTATCAATCGTGCCAATAACGTGATTGCTTCTGCTCCAGGTGTAAATGATCCGAGCTTCAATGTGAATAATGCCGTAGCCGAGGCACGTTTCCTGCGGGCTTTCCATTATTTCAATCTATTGAGTGTATTCGGCGGCTCGCCCAGTGGCTTCAATCAAGGCGGTGTGGGGATACCCATTTTTACTACGCCTACGCTGTCGGCTGCCGATGCTGCACCGAGACCCCGCGTGTCGGAAGCAGAGACCTGGACCCAGATTCTTGATGACTTGAACTTTGCGCTGCAAAACCTCAATGCCAATAATGGTATTGGTCGTATCAATACGAATGTAGCCAATGCGTTCAAAGCTCGCGTACACCTGGCGCGTGGTGAATGGGCAGAAGCCGAAGCCGCGGCCGCTGCCGTGATTTCGCAAACCCGTTATGCGCTTGTACCTGACTTCGAAAACATTTTCCGTACCAAGAACAGCTCAGAGACTGTCTGGGAATTGCAATTCGATGCCAATAACACCAACGCAATTGCTTTCTTCTATTACCCAACAGCTCAGGGCGGACGTAACGAGATTACCTCGTCCAACGCGCTGCGTGATTTGCACGAGCCCGGCGACCTGCGCCTGCCGGTAAACGTAACGATCACCGTGCCGCTGAATAAAACGCTGAAATATACCAGCGTACCGGGCGAAGACAATGTGCAAATCTTCCGTTTGGCAGAAATGTACTTGATCCGTGCTGAGGCTGCGGCCCGCCTGAATAAGGGCGAAGCGGCATTGGCAGACCTGAACATCATTCGGGAGCGCGCTGGTCTGGATCCGCTGGAGCTGGAAGATGCTAATGAAATCGTTGACGCCGTTCTGCGGGAGCGCATCATCGAATTCGCACACGAAGGTTTGCGCTGGTTTGATGTACGCAGAACCGGTCGCCTTGAAAGTATCGGTCTGACGCAGCCCTTCCGCGCCCTTTGGCCCATTCCAGAGCGCGAAGTGGATACTTCTGCAGGTGTTATTACTCAGAATAGCGGCTACTAAGTTATATCTGTTATAACAAATCTGCTTTGTGAAAAAGGCGTTTTCCCCAACCGGAAAGCGCCTTTTTCTGTTTATTTTTTGTTCAAAATAGATTGCGAAATATGTCTAAAATTCAGCCCGCCCGAAAAACGGCCCGAAAATCCGGTAGCACCATGCAGCACACCCGCCGGTGGGTGCTGTGGTTGTTTCCATTGCTCTTTTTGCTCATCGCCATCGGTATTATTTTTTCCATTATGCCCAACCGAAAATCAACCGCCACGGGCCCGCGCTTCCAAAAGCAGGGCGAACTCACTTTCATCAGCGCTGCTGGTCAGTCTTTACAAACCATTGATATCGAAATAGCCGATACAGACCTGGCGCGCGCACAAGGGCTGATGTGGCGCCGCACCATGGAGGAAAATCAGGGAATGCTCTTCCTGATGGAAACAGAAGAGCCTCAGTCGTTTTGGATGTTGAATACCTATATTCCATTGGATATTCTGTTTGTGAGTGCCCAACGCGAAATTGTAACCATTCGGGACAATACACAACCCCAATCGCTCAGTGCCGTCACTTCTGATGCGCCTGCGCTGTACGTAGTAGAGGTGAATGCTGGTTTTTGTGTCCGGCACGGTATTCAGATTGGCGACCGGATTGAATTTGCTCGGCAAGAAAAGTAGGGTAGTGCTTTTTTACAAAACACAATCGGCAGTCTTCAGCAATGCTAAAAACTACCGATTGTTGCGCTATTCGAAACTGGATAAAAGTCTAAGTTATTCTACCTTGAACACGCTGTCATCCAGCCCGGTATTAATTTTGATATCTGTTACTTCCGACTTGAGCGGCACGGGCGCAGCGCCAGTCACTACCACTGTGTGCGGGAACAAAATGCCGTTTACCTCTTTGTAATCTGACAAATCATTTATGATAGTCGCGGTATTGCCACCGCCGCTCACCACTGTGATTGCTCTGATTTTTAGTCCGGTTTCGGTATCATAAAATTCTGTAACAATATCCGTATCGCTCACTTTCACTTCTATCTGATAAGCGTTTTTGCCTTCTACTTGTTCGATGCCCTTCAGGCTGAGCTGATAGCCTAACTTCGCGTAGTGCATCTCCGAAAACGGTATCGCCTGCCGGCGCAAGCTTTCCAGATCCTTGCCCTCTACCGGTTGTTTTTGCCCCATTTGGGCTACCATGCCTTTTTCGCCGTCGAAGCGCTGCTCCTGCATAGTCATACCGTTCATCACTACACTGAGCGCCAGCTTGCCAGTTGCTTTTTGCTGCATTATACTCTCGAATGACATACCTTGCAAAGATGTTTTCATCGTCATGGTAACATCCTGCACCTGCATCAGTTTTTCTTTACCGCCGATGGCTTTGACGTAATTGTCAATCACTTGCTGAGCGGTCAGGTCGGTTGGCACACTCACGCTGCCGGTTTCTATTTTATTGCCATAATAATCGTAATAATCAATTTTGCCATTGGCAGCAAAACGGGTCAGTTTTTCGGCTACATCGTTTTTGTTGCCCACTACGAGTATCGTCGCCTTGTCTGGTGTGATGTATTTTTTTGCCATTGCCCTGATTTCCTCGGCGGTCACGCTATTGAGCTTTTCCAGATAGGTAGTGTAATAATCTTCCGGCAGGCCAAAACGGGCTATATTGAGCGCAAACTGGGCGATGGTGCTGGGCTGCTCGAGCTGGCGGGCAAAGCTGCCGGTTCTTTCGTTTTTCACCAGCGCCAATTCCGCTGCAGGTATCAGCTCTTCTTGCAAACGCTTCATTTCGTACAAAAACTCGACAAGAGCGCTGTCGGTTACTTCATTGCGCACACTGGCGCTGGCGTTGAAATAGCCGATTTCGAGGTCGGGTATCAAAGAAGAGCCTGCGCCGTAAGTATAGCCTTTGTCTTCGCGGATATTGGCGCTGAGGCGGCTACCAAAATAACCACCCAACACGACATTCGCCATGAAAGCCTTGATGTATTCGGGGTTGCGCTGGTTGATATCTACCGGATAAGTAATATTGATAATGGATTGTACCGCACCGGTTTTGTTTACAAAAGCCACTTTGGTGGCCTCGGGTTGAGCCGGTTTCGGCAGGGTCGGTCGAGCTACTTCGCCTTTGACCCACTTACCAAAATATTTAGTTGCTATTTTTTTGGCTTCCGCCGCCTGCACATCACCCACTATTACGAGATAAGAAATATTCGGTTTGAAATACGTACTGTAAAAGGTACGGCAGTCCTCCATAGTAATTTGATCAACTGTGTTTTCCGTCGTCAGTTCGCCATAGGGATGTGCTTTGCCAAAGCGCATGACTTGAGCTACATTAGCAGCAATGGCGTTGGGATTGTCCTTATTGGTAGCCAGCCCGGAGAGTGTTTGACGCTTCAGCTTATCAAATTCTTCCTGCGGAAAAGACGGGTTGTACAATACATCTGCCATGATTTCCAGCAGCTTATCCTGATGCTTGGTCAAAGAAGCACCGATAATGCCCGACGACCCCGTGCTCAGTGTAGCACCAATAAAATCTACCGCTTCATCTATCTGGGCTTTCGTTTTGGTAGTCGTACCGGTTTTGAGCAACTGGCCAGCCATATCCGCTGCGCCAGCTTTATCGCCTTCTAATAGCGGCGGTACGTCCACAAACAAGCGATACGTCACTCTTGGCAGCTTGTGGTTTTCTACTACAATGACTTTCAAGCCATTATCCAAAGTAAACTGTTCATATTTGCCCATTTCTACTTTGGGAGCCGGGCCGGGCTTGGGTGCGCTTTTGCGAAAATCTTCCTGCGCCTGCGCCTGCACCAGCAGTAGTAGCAAAATTGGTATCGTAAGAATTATTTTTTTCATAATTGAAAAATCTGTTTTTTTAAAATTGTAAAATACCTTAACCTCCATCACCCGTCACCCACATCACGGTTGTGGCGATTTTGGCATATAATGCAGCACTACGCGGTTATTCTTGTTGAAATATTGCTTCGCTACACGTTGGATGTCTTCGCGGGTCACTTTCATGTAGCGCTCGATTTCTGTATTGATCAGATTGCTATCGCCATAGTACATTTTATAATTGGCCAGGCTCTCGGCGATGCCAGCCACTGATGAATTGGCGGTAATAAAATCATTTTCCACCTGGTTGCGCAGTTTCTGAAATTCTTGCTCCGGTATCAATTCCTTTTGCACTTTCTCGATTTCGGCGTCTAATGCTGCTTCAAGGTCTTTGGCGCTCACGCCAATATTGGTAATGCCAAAAGCAATGGACAGACCGGGATCTTCGGTGGGCAATGGAAAATTACCTACAAAAAGTGCTTTTTGCTGCTCATCTACCAATGCGCGGTACAGGCGGGAGCTTTCGCCCTGCGAGAGCAACGTGCCGAGCATACTCACGGCGTAAAAATCGTCGGTGCCTTGCGCTGGAATGCGATATGCCTGAATAACGGCAGGCAACTGGATGTTGTCGTACACCGTATCGCGCACCTCACCACCGAGCGGCGGCTCCACGATGTTGGGGCGGTAAATTTCTTTAGTACCTTTCGGAATAGTACCAAAGTACTTGGCAATCAAGGGTTTGGCTTGCTCGATATTTATATCGCCGGCAATGGAAAGAATCGCATTATTGGGCACATAAAAATCGGCGTAAAACTGTTTGTAATCTGCCTCAGTGGCGGCGTTGAGGTGCTCCATGGAGCCAATGACATCCCAGCGGTAGGGGTGCTGCCGGTAGGCGCGGCGCAGTGTTTCAATCAAAATGGTACCATAAGGCTGGTTATCATAGCGTTGGCGCTTTTCTTCCTTCACTACTTCGCGTTGGGTTTCGATGCCTTTTTCTTCCACTTTGGCATGCAGCATCCGCTCCGATTCGAGCCAGAGGCCGAGTTCTAATTGGTTGGAAGGCAAAATTTCGAAATAATAGGTACGATCGAAGCTCGTGTTGGCATTAAGGGTGCCGCCAGCGTTTTGCACATACTTGTCGAATTCGCCACGCCCAATGTTGGCAGAGCCTTCAAAAAGCAAGTGCTCAAAGAAGTGCGCAAACCCGGTGCGTTCGGGGTTTTCATTTTTAGAACCCACATGATACATCACGCTGACCGCTACGATGGGCGTCGTGTTATCCTGATGCAGGATGACGTGCAAACCATTGTCGAGGGTGTACTCTGTAAACTCAATTTTGTTGACCGGTGGCTCCTCTTTGGCTGGAGCTTTCACCATTTCAGGTGCTGGCATTGACTTTTTGGCAGTAGTTGCTTTTTTGGCGGGTTTCGGGCTTTGCGCCGATACCAAACCGGCCATTAGCAAGCTGACTAAGAAAAATATCCATTTTACTCGCATAAGACAATTTTGTTTTTTAGGAGTGAGAATAATTAAAACCAAGTACAAAATGCGTGTTTTCGGTCAAACGGCCGAAATATTTCGATAAACATCTTTCTTTAAACCGACCAGCGGCAAGTTCTGTTCAACCAAATCTTTACTATTTGCCCCAAACCACAGGGGCCACCCGACAACTTGTCCGGCGGCCCCTGCGGCTGTGCATGATGCACAAAAAGTTATTTACATGATTTAACGACCTTGCTGAGTATCATAATGGCTAAAAGCTTAGAATCTTTTACATGGATAAGGTGTTGAAAATCAGAATCTTGAATAAAGGCATATCTATTCCTATTCAGCGAACATTAGCATTTATATAATATCCCAATATCATAATATCCCAACCTACACCACCTTATCCGCGCAGTGCGAGCTGGCGAAAGCATCTGGTTTAGCCTTGAATACAAAGCCCATGCCGAGGATGTAGCCCATGGCTTCCTTGAGTGCCGTGTTCGATTGGAAATGCGGGTCGGTATTGATATCTGCGTGTACCTCCAGCGCAATGTCGTACTGATCGAGCAAATCGCAGAGCGAATAAGCAACCTCCACTGATTTTGCCACTTCGGTAATCATGCGTTCGCGCAAGCTGATTTGCTTCGTTGAGCGCGAATTGTTGATAAACATAAAACCGCCTTTTTTCTCCCGCAGGAAAACAATAACGGTGGCGTATTCTACCACACCACCGCGCACCTGAGAATCCGAGCCGATGCACACTTTGAGCTTGTGGCCGAGTTCCTTTTCGCGGACAATAGCGTCTTCTACCGCTTGTTTGATCGGCAATTCAATCTTTGCGCCGTTGAGTCTTCTCCATGCCATAATAGTATCAGATTGTTTTGTAGGCAAAATTTAAAAATTCTGCGCAAAATTTTTAGTACCCTCAAAAACTTAAAGCAAAATTAATACATATTTAACAAAATCGTAAACACTGCTCGTTGGGCGAATAGTTCCCCTTGCAAAATTTTTTGTGTGCAGCATGTGTTTGGGCTTAGAAATGCGTCATCAGCACATTGCAACATGAATGAAAATCGGGGCATTCTTTTTACACAAATTAACCGGTAATTAACTTAAAAAACGGGCACAGTTTCAAAAATAGACGTACCTTTGCGCCTTGTTTTGGGAATGCTGATTATTTCCGGACATGTTGCTTTGTATGTTTTTGATTGGAATAACCATATTTTTCTTTTTAAAATGCTGATTATCAGTAATTAGCAAATAATTCTTTATGCAAAACCTGAGAAACATTGCTATTATTGCCCACGTTGACCACGGCAAAACCACCTTGGTGGACAAAATGCTGCTGGCTGGCCGTTTGTTCAAAGAGCACGAAACGCCGGGCGAACTCATCCTCGACAACAACGACTTGGAGCGCGAACGCGGCATTACCATCCTCGCCAAAAACGTGTCCATTACTTACAAGGATACCAAAATTAATATCATAGATACCCCTGGGCACAGCGACTTTGGAGGAGAAGTGGAGCGCGTACTCAATATGGCCGACGGCGTACTGCTGCTGGTGGATGCTTTTGAAGGGCCCATGCCGCAAACGCGCTTTGTTTTGCAAAAAGCTATCGAACTGGGGCTGAAACCCATTGTAGTAATCAATAAAGTGGACAAGGAAAACTGCACGCCCGACGAGGTGCACGAGGCGGTTTTCGATCTGATGTTCACGCTCGATGCAACCGAAGAACAACTTGACTTCCCTACGGCCTATGGCTCGGCTAAGCAGGGTTGGATGAGCGACGATTGGCGCAAGCCCACCGATACCATCACGCCGCTGCTCGATATGGTGCTGGAGCATATCCCCGCGCCGAAAGTGCAAGAAGGCACGCCGCAAATGATGATTACTTCACTCGACTATTCCCAGTACATTGGGCGGATCGCCATTGGGCGCCTGACACGCGGTACCCTGCGCGACGGGCAAAACGTATCGTTGGTAAAGCGCGACGGCACTGTAGTGAAAAGTAAAATTCGCGGCTTGTTTACCTTCGAAGGCTTTGCTAAAGTGAAAGTAGAAGAAGTAAAAGCTGGCGATATTTGTGCGGTGTTTGGCATTGATGGTTTTGAAATTGGGGATACTATTGCCGATTATGAAAATCCGGAAGCGCTGACCTCCATCACTATTGACGAGCCGACCATGAGTATGGTTTTTACTATTAATGACTCGCCGTTTTTCGGGCAGGAAGGCAAATTTGTCACTTCGCGCCACGTGAAAGAACGCCTCGAAAAGGAATTAGAAAAGAACCTTGCCCTACGCGTGGAAGCCACCGATTCGGCAGATACTTTCCGGGTATTCGGGCGTGGCGTACTGCACCTTGCTGTACTGATTGAAACTATGCGCCGCGAGGGATACGAATTGCAAATCGGTCAACCTCAGGTAATTATGAAGCGCGTCAACGGCAAGCTGCACGAGCCGGTGGAAGAATTGAACATTGATGTGCCGGAAACTTTTGCCGGTACGGTGATTGATATGGTGACGCGCCGCAAGGGCATTATGCAATCTATGAGCCCAAAAGGCGACCGACAACTGCTGGTATTTGAAATCCCTTCGCGCGGCATTATCGGTTTGCGTAGCAATATGCTCACGGCCACGGCTGGCGAAGCCATTATGACGCACCGCTTTAAGGAGTTTCAAGCGCACAAGGGCGAGATACCAGGCCGCAGCAATGGCTCGCTTATATCTATGGAAAATGGCACGGCTATTCCCTACAGTATCAATAACTTACAAGAGCGCGGCCGCTTTTTTATTGATTCCAACGAGGAGATTTACGAAGGGCAAGTAGTAGGCGAAAACAGCCGCCCCGGCGACTTGGTGGTGAACCTCACCAAAACTAAAAAGCTGAGCAATATGCGCTCGTCTGGGGCTGACGACAAGCTCAAGCTCATTCCGCCTAAAAAGTTTACGCTGGAAGAAGCGCTCGAATACATTCAAGAAGACGAGTACGTGGAAGTGACGCCCAAATCAATTCGCTTGCGCAAGATTTATCTGAAGGAACACGACCGCAAACGCTCTCGCAATGCTTCGGCCGCAGCCATAGAAGCGGAATAAGCATACTGTTGTTCGCGGTTCGCTATTTACGTTTTGCTATTGCAACTGCAAACGGCAAACCGCAAACCGCGAATATAACCTACATCATGGATTGGGTATTTTCCTTACATCTTTTTCTTACATTTTACATGACCGGATTAATCTGGTTCGTGCAACTGGTGCATTATCCGCTGATGGGCAAGGTTGGCATCGAGTATTTTCAGGCTTACGAGCAAGCGCATACGCAGCGCACCTCGTGGGTGGTAGCCCCCCAAATGGTAGCGGAATTGGCTACGGGCCTTTGGCTCTGGTATCATGCCTGGCAGACTCCCTGGCACTGGCTGAATACAGGGCTGCTGGCACTCATTTGGGCTTCCACTTTCTTCGTGCAGGTGCCTTTGCACAATCGCCTGACGCAAGGTTTCGAGGCGGCAGCGCACCGGCAATTGGTACAATCCAACTGGCTGCGCACCATCGCCTGGACGCTAAGAAGTGCGCTGCTGCTGTGCATTTAGGAAATCACGCAGCCCTTGCACGCGCTGCTCCGTTTGGCGTAGTTTTTCCTGACAAAACTGGATTAGGGCTTCGCCCCGCTCGGTCTGCTCTGCCAGCTCGTCTATGCCAATGGCGCCGCTTTCTAAAGCTTCGATGATTTGCTGCAACTCCGCCAAAGCTTGCTCGTAAGTAATATTTTCCATTTACTTCTTTACTTTTGACTCAATATCGCCATCATAAAAATGCGTTTTTATGATGTCATTTTCGGTAATATCTTTTGCTGAGTGTATGATTTTGCCATTTTTTGAGGTAAATGTAAAACCGCGTTGTAAAGTAGCATTCATGCCCAATAAAGTTATGATGCGCTCGTATTGTGCCAAGCGCTGCTCCTCGGCGCGTATCCGAAATCCGCTCAGGCGCGGAATGGCTGCGGCTACAATTTCCAACACACGCTTCGCTTCATTTATGTGCCGCAAGATATGCATTTGTAGTTGCTGTTGTTTATTTTGTAATACAAATTTCTGATTATGGACGCATTGCAAAACGATTGTCTGAGTGCGCTGCCTATAATGTAGCAAGGTATTTTCAAACATCATATTGCGGTGTAACAAAAAATCAGCGACAGCGGTTGGGGTTTTCAGCGCGGCGTAGGCTACGCGGTCGAGCACCGTTTCGTCCACTTCATGCCCGATGCCCGTGAGCGCTGGCAGTGGCAATTCGGCTACCGCCCGACAAAGTGGCAGGCTATCAAAAGCCGCCAGGTCGAGCCGTGAGCCGCCCCCCCGGATGATGACGACGCAATCGAAGCGTTCTTTTTGCCGTACTACATTTTTGAGTTGTTTCAGTATATCGGATTCTACCGCTTCACCTTGTACGGGAATGTTAAACAATTGGCAATCAAATTGATATCCATACGAATTGCCATTTAAATGTTGTAAAAAATCCTGATAACCAGCGGCGCGGGCACTGCTCAGCACCGCGATGCGTTGTAATACCAAAGGCAAAGGCAGCGCTGCATTCCGACCAATCCGGCCTTCTTGCTGTAGGGTGTCGAGGGTTTGTCGGCGGCGCATTTCGAGCTGTCCGAGGGTATAAGCGGGGTCTATATCCTCAATGACGAGTTTCAGTCCGTAGCGCTCATGAAAGTCCACGCGGGCCTTGAGTTGTACTTCGATGCCTTCCCTTAGCAGCTCGTGGATGAGCCGACCGATTTTGCTGTGCATTTGCCGAAAGGCACCCTGCCAGATGACCGCCGATACCTGCGCGATGATGTCGTCGTTTTGTTCAGATTTTTGTACCAATTCTATAAAATAGTGCCCGCGCGCTTCGTTGAGTTGCATGATTTCAGCGCGAATCCAGATAGCCTCCGGTAGGTTGAGCGCGAGGATGCGGCGGATGTATTCGTTGAGTTCGTGTAAGGTGTAGGTCATACGAGTTGAATGGTTGATGGGTTTGAAAGGTTTATGAGGGGATGGGGGAATAGGGGGTATAACTCGCTGTTCGCTACTCGCTGTTCGCTACTCGCTGTTCGCTACTCGCTGTTCGCTACTCGCTGTTCGCTATTCGCTCTCCAACCTCGTTCGTATCGCCGGCAGGAGTGCTTCCACGCCTTCTTCTAAGGGCAGTGCTACGGGGATGCCGAGGCGTTGTTGCAGGTCGTCGCGGTACATCTGTAGGGCTGCCAGCGTCAGGTGCTCGCCATTGAGGGTGATGCCAATGACCTCCGCGTCGTAGAGCCGAATCAGTTCGATTTCGCTTTCGATAGAACGAATTTTGTAGCCCAGTGCTTCGGTACCTTCATAACATACGCGGCCGGGCGCATGGTGCAGGATAACCGCTTTGGCATTTGCGGAAAGCAAATACTCCGCGCCGGCAGGTCCGGTAGGATTGCGCAAAGCCGATTGCCCTTCCAGCAAAATGAGGTCGGGATTGGATTCTCGGGCACATTCTACCACGGCGTGTTCCAGTTCGCCACTGATAAAGTCATTGACCGTAGAATCGAAAATGAACCCGTGCCGGTAGCCTTGCATCCAACCGGTTTGGCCGGTGTAAATCATCTCGGCGTGTAGGTGGTGGCGCGCGCACATTTCCATGATAAAGCGGCAGGTAGTGCGTTTGCCAATGGCGCAATCGGTACCCAATACCGCAATAATCGGTTGTTGGACGGTAAAAATCTCACCGCTCCAGAAGTGCAACTCGTGGCGGGGCTTGGGCTTGCGTACATCCAACAGGCGAACGCCTTCTTCCTCTGCTAAGCGGCTGAATTCGGGGTCTTCGCTCAGGAAAGTGTGCAACCCACACACAATAGAGCATTTGTGCGCTATGGCGCGTTTGAGTTCGCCGCGAAAATCATCGGGCAGCTTACCGCCAGGCAGGGCCACACCCACCACGCACCACAGCGGCTGCTCAGAATGGTGTAAAAAATAGTCTTCGACTGAAGCGAAAACAGGTACATTGCGGCCGCGGCCATCCATCACTTCGCCAGCATCCTTGCCGGGATATTTGTAATCAATCACCGCCAGCACCTCGAAACGCTCGGTGCCGCGCAGCAGGCCGTGCGCTGTTTTTGCTAAGGGTGTATCGAGCAACCCGTTGGTCAGGACAATGGCTTTTTCCTTGTGCATAGGTTGGGTTTATGATGCTGTTTACTATTGACTGTTTGTATTTTAAATAATTGATAATGAGGATTTTGAAGAAAAATTATTTTATTGAAAGTTTAGTTTAAAACGCCATCGTTATTCATTCATAAAATGAGCGTATTCACTTATTATCATAATATGCTAACCTACGGTCGCTCTATCAATTCTACGCCGAGGCCCGGCCGGTCGTTGGTGTACAAATGCCCATCCCGCAGAATGAAACCACCAGTGGCCAAATCCACCGCTAAGTCAAAACTGCCGTCTAAGTCTAAGTAGCGGGTAGTAGGGCTGGCTAAAGCCGCGTGCAAAGCTGCCGTGATGCTCACCGTGCTCTCGTCCATACAGCCCCACATCAGGTCAATGCCTTTGCTTTGGGCAATTTCGGCAATTTGCAAACCGCCCTGAATACCGCCACATTTCGCTAATTTGATATTGAAAATGCCATAATAATTGCCATTGGTAGTGAGTGCTGCTGCGTCGCGCCAGTCGTGCAAGTCTTCATCGGCGGCGCAGCTATTGCGGATATCGGGAGCTAATTGCATCATCGCTTCTAAATGACCCGGCGGGAAAGGCTGCTCAATAAATTCTACCTCTAAGCCTTGCGTACCTTGCACAAAACGCTCCAATGCCGCTACGTCGTAGCCCTGGTTGGCATCCACTCGAATTTTGATATGCTTGCCAACGGCTTCGCGCATTTTACGAAAGGTTTCAATGTCTTTTTCGACCTCCAAACCCGTTTTCAACTTGATCACCCGGAAGCCTTTCGCTACGTTTTCCTGCGCCTCGGCGATAGATGCTTCCACTGATTTGATACCAATGGTAATGGACGTGGGAAAGCTTTCGTGCTTGCGGCCGAGCAACTCGACGAGGGGCTTGCCAGCCATTTTGCCAAACGCATCGTACAGCGCAATATCCAGCGCAGCGCGGGCGGCGGGCGTTTCGGGCATCAGTTCTTCGGCTGAGCGAATCAAATCGCGGAAATCGGACAGGTCGCGGCCCAGCAGCAAGGCTTCGGCATTGCCTTCGAGCGACTCTAACGCGGCGGCCATCGTCTCTCCAGTGATAAACTCGGTGGGTGCGCCACAACCAAGGCCGTATTCGCCATTTTCTAATTCGAGGTAAACGAAGATATTCTCCGCCGAATCAATCGTATGCACCGCAATGGTGTAGGGCTTGGTCAACTGCAGGTTTGCCTGCCAGCATTTTACACGGGTTATTTTCATAGTTGTAAATGGTTTCTCGTTTTTACAGCACAAATTACTGATAATGAGATATTTAAATAGTATTTTTTATCAAAAAATATCGATCGAAGCCTTGGCTCGCTCGCCGCCGTTCTTCTTTTGCTCCTGCGCCTACCGCGAATATAAATCTTTCTTGCAATGCCGAAAAAAAAGAAATTGGTTTCGCTCAAAAAGATTGGACAAGCCATACAATTTCGAGCTCAAAAGTGCGTTTTTTTCGCATATACTTGTTTGAAAAAGTGCGTTTTTGCATTTTTTGCTAAAAAAGATGCATATTTTATTACGAACAATATGGATATTTGAAATGGCATTCTTACATTTGTAGCGCTGTAACAACATTACGAAAATTTACGTAGTACTTATTAGTTGCGGCACTTGCTGATAAACACGCTTGACACTTTTCAAATACCATACGCAAAGATAAATTACACAGGAACAGCCTTGTTTTAACCGTTCTCCCATCCCTTTTTGTATCGAAAAAACAGGCGTGTATCCAGTGAAAGATTATAACTGGGGTTTAGTTTTTTGAGGGCGAAGTAGCATTAGCTACCGCCCTTTTTTATTATCTGCTGATTCTTGCCAAGGGGCATTTTCTATGCAAAACAATGGTGTCGGCGCTGTATCTTTGCGCGATATATATTCTGGTATGCAAATTCTACCTTTTCAGGCACTTTATCCCAACCCGCAGCTGACCGCCGCTGAGCCTGCATTTTTCGACCGTGTAAAAGAGGATTACTTGTATTTTTTGCAAAAAGAATACTTCCAGCAGCACGCGCCACCGGCTTTTTTTATCTATCAAATTCGCCAGCCGGGGCGCCTCTACACCGGCTTGCTGGCTTGCACCGATATTGAGGCCTACCGCCGGGGCACCATCCAAAAGCACGAGCACACCATCCGTACCGAAGAGTCCAAGCAAATGCGCTTCACTTTAGAGCGGCAGTCTATTGTAAAACCGGTGTTGCTCACCTATCCCGAAAACGACCGAATTGACGAATGGATCAACCGTTACACAGCGCTGCATCCAGTATTTTCCGTTACAGAATTTCCTGCCGAAGAGCAAACCCATCGGCTCTGGGCCGTGGACGCGCCGGAGCATATTATGACCTTGCAGGCAATATTCGAGCAGCAAGTACCACAGGCGTACATCGCCGACGGGCACCACCGGATGGCAGCTATGGCAATGATAGCCGAAACGACCAACAGCGAACATATTCGGGAAACGTACCGACCCGTGTTCTGTGCTTTTTTCCCTTCCGGGCAATTGGATATTCTGGAATTCAATCGCGTGGTGCTGCTGCCGCCGGAGCTGCCGCTGCCGCATTTTATAGACCAACTGCAAGCGCTATGTGACATCAAGCCGCTGTCCGTGCCTCAAAAGCCCACGCAGAAACACGACATGACACTTTGCACCCCGGAAGGCTGGTACCATTTGCGCTGGCGAAACAATTGCCTACAAGACACCACGGCCGCGGCCCTGCTCGACACCGCCTTGCTCAACCATTGGGTGCTGACGCCGCTGCTGGGCATCGAAGATGTGCGCAACGACCGCCGCATCACCTACATCGAAGGGCCACAGGGACTCGACGCCGTGCGCCACAAAGTACACGAAATGCCCCATTCGGTAGGCTTTTGTCTGTATCCGGTTGCTTTTGAAGAGTTGGCGGAACTCGTAGCGAGTGAAGGCGTGATGCCGCCCAAGTCCACTTGGTTTGAGCCGCGGATGAAAAACGGACTGATTGTAAAATCTTATGACACAACTGCCAGCTAAGCAACACATTGCCGATAATTTTGTTACGCTCAAAACATTCATCGTGAAAATAGTCAACTGGATAGAAGCCTCCTTTCGCTTTTTCTTCAATGATCGGGTGAAAAGTGTTTTCGAGCAAGTGGTACTCATTTTAGCTGCGCTGGGCTTTTTGGTACATCTTGCGCTGATTTTGCTCAATGATTTCAACGTTATTCAGTTGCGTGCGCTGCCCGGCGGACTGCTCGGCTCGCCTATTTCGGCTATTTACACGCCATTTTCTTTCATCCTTATTTACGAAGTATATTTGTTAGTTTATTACTTACCCGCCTCTTTTACTACTTCTATTGCTAAGCAATTTGAAATTATTTCGCTTATTAAAATTCGCGGTATTTTCAAAGATATTTCCAAGCTGAAATTAGACGAAAACTGGTTTCGGCACCGCAGTGATATTGTTTTTATGGTGGATATTGTGGGCTTTCTCATCCTGTTTTACCTCATCTTCTGGTTTTACAAACTAAAGCAACAACGCCCCAAACCCGAACCGCCTAAAGACATTCACGAGTTCATTCTCTGGAAAAAACTAATCTGCTCGGTGCTCATCATTATTCTGGCTGCCCTTTCTATTTATAGCTTTGTGCACTGGCTGGGGCAGGTACAGGCGGCCAGCGTAGCCGTTATTGGTGAAGTGACCAGCATCAATAATATTTTTTATGATGAGTTTTTCTCCGTGCTCATCCTCGTGGACGTGTTCCTACTCATCGTCTCTTTCAAATACACCGAGCGCTACAGCCAGCTCATCCGCAATTCGGGCTTCATCATTTCCACCATTCTCATCCGGCTTTCGTTCAATAGCGCCGACTTTGTGGACATGGGACTCGTCATCACTGGCGTGCTTTTCGGCGTGCTTATTTTACGTATTTATAATAGCTTGGCCGCCGTGGAAACAGAGTGAATGGGTAATGATTCAAATAATGATATACAAGGTTTAATAAAATATAAGTTACATTTTGTAAGTACCCAAAAATAATTATTCAAAAAAGGCATAGGGACCTTATTGTCAATAGGTAAATGATAGATAATAGATGATAGATACCAGATGCCAGACTTCAGGACGGGACACTATCACCCATGACCCATAACCTATCACCCATCACCCCATTTATCCTATTTCCAATTAACAAAATAACAATGTCCCATTACTTATTTCCGTTGGTGCTCGGTCATACCGCCCATCACCTTTTCCATAATTCTTACTTTACCCCATCTCGGCACTGTCCGAAGTGAATATACCAGCAGTTTTGTTAGCGCACCGGGCAAAACCGTCGTTTTTTGTCCTAAAGCCTTTAAAATAGGAACGCCCACTTGAGCCGGTTTCAGCGACATAGACATTTGTATATTGGCTCTTTGGCTAAATCCACTTTCTACAGGGCCGGGTGCTGCTGCTAAAACATCTACTCCGTGGGGTTTGAGTTCCACTGCGATACCTTCTGCCAAGGTCTGTACATAAGCTTTTGTAGCTGCATAATTAGCTGAATAGGGAGTGCCTTGAAACGCAACCATAGAACTCATTAAAATAATGCCACCACGCTTTTGTTGCACAAATTGTTGGCTGTAATAATGGGTCAAGGCGAGTAAGGCTTCACAATTCACTCTCAGCATATTAATTTCTGAATGTAAAGAGCTATTTATAAAATTTCCAGAAGTACCATAACCAGCGGACGCAATTAAAAGTCCCACATTTAGTCCCTTGGTGGTTGCTATAATCTTATCAATTCCTTCCGTCTCTGAAACATCAGCAGCTACTATTTTTATTGTAATATTGGAGCTTATTTTAAGATGCTTTTCAAGTTCTTGTAGCTTCTCCAAGTGCCTTGCGTTAATAACAAGGTTAAAACCTGCACTTGCCAATTGTGTAGCTAATTCCAGACCTATTCCTGAGGATGCGCCCGTTACAATTGCCCATTCGCCATACCGATTTTTGAGCCTTGCTTTTTCTTTATTTGATAATGTCATTTTTCTTTATTTTTAGTTCATTCATAAATAGCATCATAACTTAGGAAAGTTCGGATGTATTTTGATTTGCTCAATTTGATTAATATGCCTTTCAGTATGAGCTGACATCAAAATAAGCGTTTGATATAAATCAATGGTTTTAGTTAATGGATGTTCCCAAAAATGATTTCTTAAATCATCCTTTGTGTTTTCTATATAAGCAATAGTGTCGTTTCGTTGTCTTCGAAATATTGTAACCGTTTCTTCTACGGATGAAAATGCATTGGAAGGCTTAAAAATTTCAGGACTTTTAGCTTTCCATTTTTCGGAAATCATTTTCGGACGAATTTCATCATCTTTAATTTTAATTTTTGTTCGCATTTCAGGGCTGGCGGGCTTTTGCAGCGCACGCTCCAGTATTTTAGGAAATTCCATTTCGGCTAAAGTGATATGCTCTATGCACTCTGCTATAGACCAGTTATTGGGTGCTGCCCTAAAATTTAATTGAGCAGCTGATAAATTATTTACCATATTATTAAATGTAAGCAGCGATTGATGAAGTATTTGTTTCATTTCAGACTTTTCAGAATTGGTCAACTGAGAGGTGGTTTCTTCAGCTCTTGCTTTTATAACGGATAGCCAATGTTCGTGTAGATTGAGCAATTTATTGGGTTGAAATACTTTTTGTAAAAAGGTTAAAAAACCGTTTTGCGATTCTGGTGTGATGAGCCTGCAGCCGGAGTCCGTAGGAACGATTAACCAAGCGTGATAAGCTTGTATATTTTTTGCATTTACTTCCCAAGCCATTCGTTCATAAGGTATAAATTCTTTTATAGTTGGGCTTAGTTTAATACCCATTGTTTTTAGACTAAATGATACATTATTCGCCAAAACTTGGGTGAAATCATCCAATATTTCAACGGGTTCTTCTACGCCTTTATAAAAAGTGTGCCATTTTGTAGCATCTATGAGGATATTCCAAACTGTTTCGGGCGAAGCATTTATATCAATTTCATTATAAACATAAAACTTTGCAATTTTGGGGTCGAATTTTTCAGGCCAATAAATTAAATTGGTCTCTTCATTATATTTTTTAGTTTTAATTACTCTGTCGTTGGCAGAAGTATTGATTTTTTCCGAGTTATTTTGCTGTGAAAAAACAGCAAATGCTGAAACGAATAAGGTAAATGAGAAGATGAATTTTGCCATTACAATTTTGTTTTAAAAATTATAATGCAAAGTTCCGTATATTAGAAGGGATGAAACGATAACATTTGTTTAGACTTTCGGGGTTTTCATTTTTTTTAGTCGGCTCAGATGCACGGGGGTGATGCCCAAATAGGAAGCAATCATATGTTGAGGAACACGGTTGTGGATATTTGGAAACACTTCGGTGATACTATCATAACGCTGTTTTGGCGTTCGGGCATAGCTATTTTTAATGCGATTATCTTGATAGATAAAGTAATATTCGGCAATGAGGCGCCCCATTTTATCTCCTTGAGCCAAGTGTTTGTAGCCCCATTCGATAGCAGCGCGAGGCAAAACGACCACCTGCGTTTCTTCAAGTGCTTGTAAAGTGTAAAATGAAGGTTGCTTTTGCATAAAATTGGAATAATCCGAAATAAATTGATTTTCTAAGGCAAAGTGAATCGTATGCTCTGTACCTTTATTATCAGTAATCAAAACCCTAATGAGTCCTTTGTTAATAAAGAATATTTCATTGGGTATAGCATTCGGTCGGCTAAGGGTTTCTTGGCGTTTAAATGTTTTGATAAAGGTCTGGCTGAGGAAATCATTTAGCTCCTCTTCCGAAACATTAATCATCTGTGTCATTATTTGTCTAATCGGCTCCATTTGTTTTTACTAATCTTGTATAATAGTCTTCTTAAAGGCATAAATAATGGGATATTGTTATTGGCTAATTGGAATTGCTTGGATGTTTTGATAATCAGAAAATGAATGTTTTTTATTTTTTGAAAAATAGTATTAGGCTTCTATCAGCATAAAAATAACGAAAAGCGGCTATATATCCAAGTGGTCTTTCAAGCTTTCAGAAAATTCGCTATTTTCGCGCCAAAAGTATTGCAAATGAAAAAATTCAGCGCCGATATCGTCTTTCCTGTGAGTGCCGCGCCGGTGCGCGAGGGGGTCGTCATCACCGATGATCAAGGGAAAATTATACAAATAGACCGCCGCGACCAGCATGACTTGGCTACGGTGGATGTAAGGCGGGGCGTCATTGTGCCGGGTTTTGTCAATACGCATTGCCACCTCGAGCTCTCGCACATGAAGGGCAAAGCCGATACGGGCACTGGGCTGCTGCCGTTTTTGAAAACGGTGGTCAATTTCCGCGACATTCCAATGGAGGAAATCTTAGACGCCATTGAGCGCGCCGACCGCGAGATGTACGAGGCAGGCATCGTGGCCGTAGGTGATATTTCCAACAAGCCAGATACCGCCGCGCAGAAAAATCGCAGCAAGATTCGTTATTATACCTTTGTAGAAATGTTTGATTTTCTGCAAGATAGCTGGACAGAGAAGAGCTTCAACGACTACCAAGCGGTGTATGAAAGCCAAAGCACGGCGCAGGGCAATCGCAAAAGTGTGGTGCCGCACGCGCCCTATACCGTGACGGAGGGCTTGTTCCGGCGCATCCGCGCACTCAACGACGACGAGGCTACCGTCAGCATTCACAACCAGGAAACGCCGCACGAGGATGCTTTTTTTCTGAATAAAACGGGCGATTTTCTCGAATTTTACAAAACTTTCGGCTTCCCAATCGAGCATTTTCAGCCTACCGGCAGCACGTCTATTCACTATGCACTGGCGCATTTGAATCCGCGCAATCGCAACTTGTTTGTACACAATACCATGACTACCCCGCCCGACATTCAGGCGGCGCAGGCTTGGAGCGACCGTGTGTATTGGGCTACCTGTGCTAACGCGAATTTGTACATCGAAAATCGGCTGCCGCTGTATCAACATTTTATAGACAATAAAGCCCGCATGACCATCGGAACGGACAGCCTGACTTCAAACTGGCAGCTTTCGGTGCTGGAAGAAATAAAAACCATTGCGCGCTACCAATCTTACGTGCCTTTTGAAACGCTGCTGCGCTGGGCTACGCTCAACGGGGCGGAAGCGCTGGGCTTTGAGGCCGATTTCGGCAGCATCGAAGTAGGCAAGACGCCGGGATTGAATCTGCTCAATCTCGACACCGGTTTGCAACTGAAAGCCGATACGCAAGTACAACGACTGATCTGAGTATCAGCGCACAATCATTTTGCCAGTCCAGGTGCCGTTTTCAGCGGCCACGCGGACGGCGTACATACCCTGCGGCAATTTTGGCAGCGAAATGGTCGGATTGTCCGAACGGGTGCGAGTACTGAAATGGACGCGGCCATTCAAATCGAAAATCTGCACCAAAGCGGCATCGGGTGCGTTTTCCAACACGATAAAATCGGCGGCTGGATTCGGATACAGCCGGATATCGGGTAGCGTGGCCGCCCAATCGGTCACATTCGTAGCCACCATCTGGTATGGCGCGAAAAAAAATATCGTATTCAAAACAGCTGGAAAAATACATCCGCCATGATCGGCGTTGGTATTGACATCAATCGCTTGTAAATCAAGTGCTCCCAGCATATTCATGACCGAATCGGCAAGCACGCTGTTGCGAAACGGCACCTGATCATCGGCGCGGCAATAAAACAAACGCGTAGGCACCTCTGGGGACCATTCATACACATCATTATCGCGCAATGCAGCGTTGAACGGATGTTCGGGATTGGTAATAATTTCGGTTAAAATGCTGTCTTGGAACATATTTCGGGCAATAGATGCCCCAAAATCGGTTTCTAACTGCTCAATGAGTTGGCTATTCAAGGCGTTCAAATCTACAGTGCCTTCGAGGTATTGTGCTACCAATGCTACATATTCGGGGCGCATGACGTCCTCCAATTGGTCGTACAAACCATACACTAAATTGTAAGAAAGCAGCGTGAAAGCCACGTAAGCCGGAAAAAAATAGGGCTCTTCGCCGAGGAAAAGGTCGCGCATCACACCCGAAATGCTGTAAGGACCTGACAGGTGGGCGGCCGCAGCAATATTAAACAATCCGTTTTGGTTCAGCTCCAGCTCTCGATGCAGCGCCATGCCCGCATGGCCGCCCTGCGAGTAACCGGTGATGAAAAGTTGATCGTTGAGCGTCAGCAAGTCGCTTTCCTCAGCGAGCGTTTGTACCGCCAGCAGCATATCCACG
The DNA here is from genome assembly GCA_937872385.1 of uncultured Saprospiraceae bacterium. Lineage (GTDB taxonomy): Bacteria > Bacteroidota > Bacteroidia > Chitinophagales > Saprospiraceae > JADJNW01. The sequence continues at coordinate 12,371 of CALMSO010000002.1, read as the reverse complement.
GAGGCCGAGGCCTCAGAATCGGCGTGTACATAAGGGTGAAAACCGCGCGAATCGCCCAACCCCAGAAAGTCGGGCATAGCCGCCACATAGCCCAACGCTGCAAAAGCTACGCCCAATTCGTAGCCGCCGCGCAGGTTAGAAGGCACATCATCTTTAGCACTAACGGTACCATGCTGGACGCAGGCCAAGGGGAAAATTCGGTCGGGCACATCGGGTATCAAGAGCAGCCCCGAAGCGGTATCCAGCACGCCTTGCACGTCGGGGGTGGTGTAGCGGATTTTATACATTACAACGCCATTTTGCACTAAAGGGCCAAATTCAGCGGCTAATTCGGCGAGGGAAATCGTGCCTTTGGATTCAAAGCTAATCAATTGCTGCGCCCGCAGTCCTGTATTGAAAAACAACAGCATGGCGAGCCAGTATAGTCGGGTAGAATGGTGCATTTTAGGGACTTTGTTTTCTGGTTTTGGAAATTTTTGAATTTTGCCAGTGAGGTAAACGGATTGTTTTTAGATTAAAATAGGTTACAAACCATTTTTTTCGATTTCGAGGATAGCTTCAACGTGTGCGTCGGCAATTTTTTGGCGCACCTCGTCTTTCATCAGCTCCACGGCCTCGCGGCGGTTGTTATAAAAACCGTTTTCGGTAAGAATGGCGGGCATATTGGTGCGGCGCAGCACAAAAAGGTTGAGCTGCTCGGTGGTTTTCAGGTGGCGGTTGCGAAAGCCGGTTTTTTCTACTATGTGGCGCTGGAAAATGGCGGCCGTTTTGCGGCCAATGGCGCTATTGGCGTGGTGCCAGGTTTCGATGCCGCTGGCGCTGTCGGCACCCCAGGTGTTGAGGTTCGCGGCTTGCGAAGCATTGGCGTGAATGGAAACATAGATCTTCGGGATGCTGGAGCGCTTGTTGTTGGCCCGATCTACGCGGCCTTGCAGGAAGTCGTCAATGTCCACTTCTGGCACTACATTGTAATATTTAATTCCCTCTTTTTCAAGGCGTTCTATCATGCGTCTGACAATGTCGCGGTTAAATTCGTATTCCAATAGCCGAACGGTTTTGCCGCCAAATTCAAATTCAGGCGAGCGCTTGCCGGGCGTACGGCTGCCGTGGCCATTGTCCAAACACCACAGATAGCGTTGTTTGCGCGCCGCTGGTGCAGATGGTGCTGGCGCAGGCGTAGCTGGGGTGGGCGGAGTGACGGGCGGTACCGGTGTGGGTGCAGGCGCCGGAGTGGTTTCCTCAGCAAAAATATCCTTGTCGAAGTCTTCTTTATCCTTGCCAGTAGGCGTTGGCGGCAGCACGACCGTATCCATTTCGTTCGTTACGATGACGACTGTATCGGCGGCTACCTCGGCGGCGTCCTGTGGCCATTGGTTTTCGGTGGGCTTATCGGGGCGCGGGCGCGGTGTTTCAGGTTGGGCCGGCTCGTTCTTGCTGCTGCCAAACAAAGTGGCAAACATGGATTTAATGGCGCTGATAAATTTTGCAAACATGGTAGTTCCGGTTTTGAATGGTCTTAAACGGGTTGTTATGATATTGCAATCAAAAGTGGTACGCTTGTTTTTTTACAAATAAAATTACTTCTCCTTGTTGAAAAAAAAAGACAGACACCAAATTTAGAATAAAAAAATCCATTTTCTCTGAAAAAAATGGATTCCGTCGGTTTTATACCCAAATAAACAAAGGCTATGCGGGAAAGTTTGCGCATAGCCTCTGTTGTATTCAAGTGTTGGCAAAGGGCTTATTTTTTGGCAGCCGAAGTAAAAATCCGCTTCCAGTTGATGCCTTTGGCAAACTGCCCCTCCTTGAGCGAAAACCAGATAAACAAAGGCTTGCCGACAATATGATCTTCCGGTACGAAGCCCCACACGCGGGAGTCTTCGGAGTTGTGCCGGTTGTCGCCCATAGCCCAGTAATAGTCCATTTTGAAAGTATATTGGTCTGTTTCTTTACCATTGATAAAAAAGCGGTCGTCGCGCTCTTCTAAGGTATTGCCTTCATACACGCTAATCGCCCGTTGGTACATAGCAATGTTTTTGGGCGTAAGCTGAATGGTCACGCCTTTTTTGGGTATCCACACGGGCCCAAAATTGTCCACTGTCCAATTGGGATAATGCACCGGATCGTGCGGAAACAAGCGGCTGCCGCCATCTAATCTGCTCATATCCAAGGGCGTGGCACGGATGCCTTCGTCCATGGCTTCCACCTTTTGCCGTTGTTCATCGGTTAGTATTAATATCATACCGGGTGGCGGGCTGATGACATCCTCTGTAGAAATACCCCAGTCCGAAAAGTTGCGCAAGTTGAGGTTGGGATTGGGCGTCTCTACGGTGTACATGAACTCCATCTTGCCAGGATTCTGCGCCTTCTGACCATTGAGATAAAGCTGCCGGTCGCGGATTTCCACGGTATCGCCGGCTATGGCCACACATCGTTTGATGTAATGATCTTTTTTATCCATTGGGCGCACGACCAATTTGGCGCGGCCGGTCTTGATCTGCTGGGTACGCACCGGCGACACGCTGCCCCGGCGATAGTCATATACGCTCCAGGTGCGCTCCGGAAAAACATAGACGCTATCGCCTTCCGGATAGTTAAAAACGATCAAATCATTGCGGTCAATACTTTCCAGCGCCGCCAGCCGTCGGTAGGGTAGGCTTGGGTTTTTAAAATACGACTCACCAGCGCCAAAAGGCAGGCGATTGTGCAAAAGTGGTACCATCGCCACTGTCTGTGGCATCCGAATACCATAATGCGCCTTGCTAACAAAAAGAAAGTCGCCCACCAGCAGCGAATCCTCCATCGAAGAAGTAGGAATGACGTAGGCTTCTATCAAAAACATCCGGATGAAGGCCGCCGCAAACACCGCAAAAATAATGGCTTCGGTCCACTCGCGCACCTGCCCTTTGCGGTACGGATTTCCTTTTTCCAACTTCTCAAGCTGGCGTTTGTTGCCTGCTTCCCGAGCTTCTTGTAGCTGGCTGCGGTACTCGCGCTCCTTGATGAGCGTTGGACCGTCGTACTTCTCCGTTTGGCTGAAAGCAATGTACAAAAAGTAAAATGGCGCGGCAATCACCGCCAGCACACTGGCCCAAAAGCTGTAATGCCGAAACGAACGCACCAGATCAATGCACAGACCGGCATAAATAAAAAAATTGACAATCGGGAACAGCAACCACAAGGCATACCAGGGTTTGCGCCCCACCATCTGGCTCCAGACCGCAAAATTTAGTCCCGGCACTAAGCCCTTCCAGCCTGCTTCGCCCGCTTTTGGAAATACGAAAAACAGACTGATACTGAGGAGTATATAACTGATTATCAGAAAAATGAGTAAGCTCATTACAGGTATTTTTGTTACAAACAAGACACCGCCAACTGCCCCATAGCAATTGACAACCGCTGCAAATATAAACGAAAAACCTTTTGTAGTGGATTATTATTGCCCTGTTTCGTGGCGAACGGAGTAAAATGGCAACGATCGGATGCATTCGAGTCTTTTGGTCACCATGCGCTACTCAGGATTTGCCAGCGTAAAAAACACCAAAATTGGGTTGGACGACAGTGTAGCGGAGGTAAATACTTCCGGAATGGTTAATTCTAAAGCTTGAGGTTGATGCTTTAGTGCTTGTATCGTATGGTAAATATAATCACTATCAAGCGCTGCAACAAATTTATTTTGATAAACAGCAATGGGATAATCAACCAGCATAAATGCATCCTGATTATTTAAATCTGCCTCAACCCGATTATAGCAAAAGCCCTGTTGCTTTTTTTTATCATAAATCGCAAAATAAGGTCCATTGGCATCATAAAAAGTAAATAAGGCAAAATCCTGATTATCTATAAAACTACCATAAAAAGCTGTATAGTCATTTTTTTTAAGTAACGCATTGAAATCTTCAAAGGAATTTATCTTTAACTCGTCCACTGGAATACTTTTGCCGGGTAAATTAAGTTCATGATGTTTTACCCACGTTTTGCCATCAAACCGATAAATAATATTATCAAGTTTTTTAGCAAATAGAATGTCGTCCCCTTGCCGGAAAAGTACATTCGCGTCATTTGCACTAAAAAAATCTGCTGGTCTAACCGAAAAAAAAGCATCTAATATCTGGAAAGCGCTATCTGTAGTAATTAATTGCTGTTTTTGAAATATCGCCGGAATAGCGCTATTGATCAAAGAGCCGGTATAAAAAATAAATCTATTGGGTGCTACATACTCAAATTCCAAAAAAGCAAATGGTAATCGCTGCTCTTTCAGCAGTACGCCTGTACTCGAAAAATACATAAGTTTACTTCCAGCATAATCATAAGCGATAATTTGCATAGCATCAGAATTAATGGCAATATCAAGAAGCCTTGAAAACTCACCCGGCCCCTCGCCCAACAACTGAATGGTATGTATCCATTCGCCATGATTACTAAATAAATGGATAGCAGTAGTTAATTTATCAAGAATGACCATCGTGTCTGCCAACCAGCCTATTTTATTTACTTCACCTACCTGTATTCCGAGTGGGGTACTGAGTGATAGGTAATGATAATCCCTTATATAAGCATAAATACTTTGCTGGTCGGTGCATTTGGTTATGTGAAGGGGAGCTTCATTTTTATCTTTTTGACAACTTATAAAACAGCATAATAACAGGCTTTGCAACAGGATGCATTTACATTTATAGCTGAATAAAAATGTATAAAAGCCATTTACTATTATTTTCATGACTATCGTGCTTTTCGCTACTTTATTTGACAGCAACCGGGCAAAATATAGGCCAACTTAGTCGTTTTATTGCGCCAACCGCTTAATTAGTAAAATAAATAAAATAACCACTGGCACAATAAAAGCTAATTGACCGACTGTTAAAAAAAATATAGTCAATGCGGCAAGTGACTGGGAATAGCCAGACAGACCAAATGCAAACATAACTGCTCCAAGTAAGGTCAAAGAAGCACCGCCTATTAAAAATCCAATGGCGATGTTTTTGAGTTTTTTCTTCATAATTAATAATTTTTATTGGCAATGACCGGGTGATTTAAAGCCCCCCGGTCACTGTCACACTATATAATAAGCTAATTCCCATTGGCTGCTGCTGCATTCTCAGGGCTTAGCTCAAAATACAAATCCGGATGCGCTTTAATTAATTAATTGATTAATTTCTTCTTCGCTATTTGCCTTTTTGATCTGTTCTCTCAGTGCTGCCATTCGTTTCATCCGTTCATCCATCCGCTTTTTTTGCTCCGCGTACGAATCTATGTGCTTTTTCAACTCTACCATCACTTCCGGGTTAGCCATTCCATCAAAATCAAGTATTTCTAAGTCTGCAGGGTCAAGTCCTTTTTCTATCATGTACGATGTAATTTCGTCAATGTTTTTTTGTGCCTGCATACCCTCTCGGGGCGAAGAGCCATCGCCACAGGCAGCCAAAAAAAGTATTGCGATTAATAAAGTAAATAAGAAATTTTTCATGACAATAAATTTATCAGGTTAGTAAATTCACGAACAACCTTATACTGTCGGGAAGCCCTGTAAGTAAAAACGTATGTATTTATTGTGGGTAGATGTTTTGTAAAATTTTTCTTTGATTTGCGGTTGCAAAAGTTTCGCACCCATAAAAATCTACGACCCACTAAGCTGTTTTTTCTACATTACATTTACTGATGTAATAATAATACAAGTCAAGCTTTTCGCAAAATTTTTTTTTAAAAATTTCCCTTACTCCAACAAAAACGCCAGCTCACCCCGCGAAAAGCGGAGTGCTCCGGCACCAGCTATAATATCTTCCTCCAGTTGGGTTTTGCGCTCCTGCAATTTGAGGATTTTTTCCTCGATGCTGTCTTTGGTAATGAATTTTAAGGCAATGACATTCTTATCCTGCCCGATGCGGTGCACTGGCGTTTCAATCATTGCGGGGCAGCACGCCGCTACGAGCAGGCACGCGCTGTCGCACTCTATCCGGGCTAAATAACTTTTGATAGGCGGCGGCAAACTCCCGCGCCCAGTACCACTCGCTGTGCTGCCCGTCAGTATGTGTGACTAAAGTTAGTTCTCGCGCACTGAACCCCGCCTCGCGCAGGGTATTGTACATTTGTTGCGCGTCGCGTACCACCGATCCGTTGCCTTCGAGGGCACCAGCCAGCAGATAGATACGGGTATCGGCGCGTTTGCCTTTGGTGCGTGCGTGCGTATAACTTTCTTCAGAAAACCAGAAAGCTGGCGAAAATACGAAGGCTTTGCTAAAAACCTCCGGATGCTCTAATACGGCGTACAGCGTAATCAGCCCCCCCATAGAAGAGCCGCCCATGCCCGTGAAGTCACGCCCAGGGCGGGTACGGAAGTTGGCATCTATATAGGGTTTCAAGGTTTCTACAATAAACTGGACATAAGCGGCACCGCTACCACCACCGTATTGTGCATTGCGCCAAGGGGCGTATTCATCTATGCGATGTTGTCCACCATTGTCAATGCCGACCACAATGACCCCCCGATCTCCCTCGGCAAAGAGGCGGTTGAGGGTTTCATCCACCTGCCATTCGCCAGAAAAACTGGTGCTGCGATCGAATACATTCTGCCCGTCGTGCATATAAAGTACTGGATAGCGCTTGTTGGAAGTAGCATAATCGGGTGGAAGATACAGCCAGATACGGCGCTGGCGATTCAGTTGGGGTATGGCGAAGTTGGACGCGAGGATTTGCACATTGGCGGCGGCGGTACTATTGGCGGCGGGAGCACCTCCGAGGTCTTCCCAGCTCAGGATGCTAATGTTGACCATTTGGGCCTGCCCTTGATAGGTGAATACGCGGTTGGGGCGAGCGCCACCCTGCGCGTTGCCTTCCACGCGCTGCCAGTTGCCACGGGTGCATTTGAATTCAACCTGTCCCACTGGCGGTTGTAGTACGATGGAGTAGCTGCCGTCTGCTTGAGCTTGCAAGGCAAAATTGGGGGCGCCTGGGTTCCAGTTATTAAATGTACCAGCTATGAATAGCGTGTCTTGTGGGGGCGTATTGGCAGGCACCGCTGTAACCCGGATGGTCAGTTGAGCAAAAATAATTGCCGACCATAATAACAAGCAGCCGGCGCACAGCATTTTTTTCAGCATAGCAATGAAATGTTTTCAGGATGAGGCATAATAGCCCGATGATTCGGCAAAAGTAACAAAAAAACGCTTGCGCTCCGCTTTTATAACAAACGGGAAAAGCACTTTTAATTGGCAAAATCGGCTACCGTTTTTTAGGGCCGTTTTTTGGGGCTGGAAAAAAGCAATACCTTTATGCGGTTTAAAAAAACAGGGACGTTTACAACCATTATCCTGTTCAAACATTATATCGCTAAAGGATTTTGCTATGAAGAGTTATTTGTCGCTTATCAAATTCAGTCATACGGTATTTGCGCTGCCTTTTGCTTTGCTGGGCTTCTTTCTGGCTACGCTCGAAACGGGCAAGGGATTCAGTTGGCAACTGTTGGTGCTGGTGGTGCTGTGCATGGTCTTTGCTCGGAGTGCAGCAATGGCTTTCAATCGGTATTTAGATCGGGATATTGATGGCAAAAATCCGCGCACGGCTACGCGCGAGATTCCGGCAGGCGTCATTTCGGCGCGCGCTGCGTTGTTTTTTGTAATTGCCAATAGCCTATTATTCATAGCGACTACCTGGTTTATCAATTTTTTGTGTTTTGCCTTGTCGCCGGTGGCTTTGTTGATTATTCTGGGCTACAGCTACACCAAGCGCTTTACTTATCTGTGCCATTTTGTGCTGGGGCTGGGGCTGGCGCTGGCACCCGTGGGGGCTTACCTCGCGGTGAGCGGTCGCTTCGATCTCATTCCGGTGCTTTATGCGGCGGCGGTGCTGCTGTGGGTATCGGGGTTTGATATTATTTATGCATTACAAGATGAAGATTTTGATAAATCTTTGCAACTTCGCTCCGTGCCTGTGAAACTGGGCCGCAAAAATGCCTTGCTACTTTCTTCCGTTTTACACATCATTTGTGCCCTCCTGATAGTAACGGCAGGCTATTTACTTATGCAGCAATACCCGGTTTTCGGCTGGCTGCACTGGCTGGCAACGATTGTTTTCATTGCTATGTTATACTACCAGCATCGCTTGGTGAAACCCAATGATTTGAGCCGGGTCAATATGGCTTTCGCTACAACAAACGGTGTTGCCAGTGTAGTTTTTGGCGCACTAACTATTTTGGATATGTACATCTGATGCCATTTACGGAGTCCGAGTTACAATTTTGTACCATTTTGAAAATAAATAAGCACACCGTCTGCCATTGAAAATGGTATAAGTGTTGCGGTATCTGCCGGTTCGGCGTACAAAAATTTTGTTACATTCGCTTTTTCTGTTATCTTCCCCGGTATTAAATAAATTAAATATCCGGGAATAATGAAACGCTTTTTTACTTGCTTTCTGACGATTATTACCATTGGTGCCTTATCAGCGCAGCCTTTTACCACCGAAGAAATTAGCCGCTGGATGGAGCAGGCCCAACGCATCGAAATCATCCGCGACAACTGGGGCATACCTCATATTTATGGCAAAACCGACGCTGATGCGGTCTTCGGTGTATTATATACCCAATGTGAAGATGATTTTGCGCGGGTGGAAATGAATTACATTGACGCTATCGGCCGGATGGCAGAAGTGGAAGGCGAAAAAGCCTTGTATCATGATTTGCGGGCCCGCATGTTTTTGGATACGACACAGGCTATGGCCATTTATCAAACCAGCCCCGCCTGGATGAAAAAACTGTTAGACGCTTTTGCTGATGGGGTGAATTATTACTTGCATACCCACCCCGAGGTGCAGCCGCGCCTGCTCACGCGTTTTCAACCCTGGATGCCTTTGATGTTTAGTGAAGGTAGTATTGGCGGCAATATCAGCGTGGTATCACTGGCGCGCTTGCAGGCATTTTACGAAGAAGACCCCACCGGCGGCACGTCGTGGGTAGAAGATTTTGATCGCTATGAGCGCGAACCCCTTGGTTCCAATGGTTTTGCCATCGCACCCGCTAAAAGTGTAAATAAAAACGCATTATTACTCATCAATCCGCATACCTCTTTTTATTTTCGCTCGGAAGTGCATATGATTAGTAAACAAGGACTAAATGCTTATGGCGCCGTTACATGGGGGCAGTTTTTTATTTACCAAGGTTTTAATCAGCATTGCGGCTGGATGCACACCTCCAGTAGTGCCGATTCGGTGGATGAATATTATGAAACTATTGAAAAAAAGGACGGGCAATTATATTATAAATATGGTAATGAAATGCGTCCCGTGCAGACCCAAACCGTGCGATTGCCTTATAAAACAACCGACGGAATGCGCGAAAAGGAGTTTGTTATTTACCGAACACATCATGGGCCGGTCATTCGCACTCAAAATGGTAAATGGATCACCATCCGCATGATGAATGAACCCCTCCAGGCGCTTACACAATCGTATCTGCGCACGAAGGCTAAACATTATAAAAGCTTTCGCAAAACAATGACCATCCGCACCAACTCCTCGAACAACACCGTTTTTGCTGACCGCAAAGGCAATATTGCCTATTGGCATGGTAATTTCATCCCTCGGCGCGATCCCTCTTTCGACTGGAGCCAGCCCGTGGACGGCAGCAATCCGCAAACTGAATGGCGCGGACTGCATGAACTAAATGAAATGCTTTTTTTACATAATCCGCCTAATGGCTGGCTGCAAAATTGCAATTCCACGCCTTTTACCGCCGCCGGTACACAAAGCCCTTCGCCCGATTTGTACCCAAGCTACATGGCACCTGATGCCGAGAATTTCCGAGGTATTAATGCAGTTCGGGTATTAAGTAATAAAACCATTTTCAATCTTGATACTTTAATTAGCGCTGCTAATGATCCTTATTTAGCGGGTTTTGAAAAATTAATCCCTTCTTTGGAAGACGCTTATTACAAAGTAAGTAATCCGAGTGCCGATGTAGCCGCGGCCATTGACGTGCTGCGCGCTTGGGATTATCGCTATGATACCGCGTCGGTAGCTACCACCTTAGCCGTTTACTGGGGCGAAAAAGTGCAAGCTTTTGCCCGTACCCTGCTGCGCCCCGACCAGCAACGCATGACGCCACTAAGCTTTCAGGAGTTTATTATTAATAATACCGGACCACTCGAAAAAATTAATTTACTCGTAAAAACCCTCGACGAGCTGAAGCGCGATTTCGGTACCTGGCGTATGCCTTGGGGCGAAGTCAATCGTTTTCAACGTATTACGGGTGATATTCAAAGCTATTTTTTGGATACCGAGCCGAGCCTGCCCGTGGGCTTTACGTCTTCGGCCTGGGGTTCGCTGGCGGCTTATGGTGCGCGTGCTTATTCCAATACCAAAAAGCGTTATGGCAATGTAGGCAATAGTTTTGTGGCAGTGGTAGAGTTTGGCAAGCGTATTGAGGCGCGTTCCGTCGTGAGCGGCGGGCAAAGCAGCGACCCCGATTCGCCACATTTCAATGACCAGTCGGAGCTATTTGTTCGGGGACAATTCAAGACGGTTCATTTCTACCCTGAAGCAGTCCGCCAGCACGCCGAGCGCAGCTACCGTCCTGGCAAATAAGCAAAGTAAATATTAACCAAATGTAAAGTGAATATTAAATAACACCACCGCTGCACATTAAAAAATGTTCAAAAAATTACCTTTTTGATGATTTTTAAATTTTTAAAACACTGACTGACAAAGTTTTATGTAAAAAATAAACCCTGAAATGCTAAATTCTGATATGTTCAAAATAGAGAAAACTGTACTTGACAAAGTCGCAAAAAAAATACAATTTGCGAGGGTAATCATTATTTCATTTTTTCACTCTTAAAATTGGTTTATTATGAAAAGAAAACACGTTGTCTCCTTTTTCTTTGCGGCAGCATTAGTTTTTGTTTTCTTAGCTGTCCCTACACCTCATTCAGATGCTATAGTTAGTGAATCGCAAGGCTGTAAATGGTTATCAATTTGGTGTCAGTTTCCTGCGACATGGGAAGCATATTGTGTAAATGTTAGGTGCCAATACTCAGTCCGATTGTCCTTGCGGAATGCATGCCAAGTGCGACAATCACTTCCAATAGCAAAATATTTTATTAATAAGTCAGTTAGATAAAATTCCTAGCTGACTTATTCATCTATTATATTCTGAAGTTATGCGTTATTCAATGTTTTTCATTATAGCCTGTTTGTATCATTTTTTTATTGCTTGTGCTCCAGATGCTCGTGAGCGCGAGCTTGCAGGCACACGCGTGATTAATCCGCCTACAGCTATTATTGAAAGTTTGTATGGTGACATAACCGATATTCAATATATCCCACTTCGCCCTGATGCTAAAGCATATCCATCAGGTATTCGACAATTATTATATCACAAGCAGTATTTTATTATGCTTTGCTATCAAAGAGGCGCTATTTATTTTTATGACCATAGCGGAGTTTTTCAGTTTATGGTATCGCCAACGGGGGCTGGTCCGCTGGAGTTTGCTTCGGCACAAGATATTGCGCTGTATGATAATAACACCTTGCTAATCTGTGATAATACACTTAGCAAAATACTAAGATTTGATATTGTCTCACAACAAATCACCGAAGACTGGCGAGTCAGTAGCCCGCCGTTTTCCATTATCTGCCATCGCAATTATATTTATATGATCTGCAATGACCCAGAAGGTAGTATAAAAATGGTGAAAGATTTTAACTTTGATCAGGTACAAAGCTTTGTAAAGCCTGGCCCTTTATTCAATCTTATCGCCTCACCCAAGCCATTTCAGATTTATCAGGATACTGTTTTTATCAATGTTGGCTTTACCGATACTATTTATTACGCTACGCCGCAGGGGTTGATACAAGCCTTTGCTGCAATCGGGCAAGGCGAAAGCGCTTTGTCCGGAGCAGCGGTCGCAGATGTGCAAAATGCTATTTTTGCTCGGGATGCAGCGAGTACCAACCGGCTACAAAACAGGCTTGTGCCGTCCGGTTTTTTGTCATCTGTTGGCAATAAATGGATTATTCCGCTTTTTATTGATCTTAATTACATTATATATGATAAAACCAACAATATTCCGGCTATAGCAAGTAGGAATGCATTGCCTGAAGCACTATTATTATCTACCGCCCCTTTTCCCATGATATATAATCAAGATGCCGAAGGTTATCTTTACTCCACCTTGCTACCAACGCCGAGTTTCTACGAAAAACTTCTAAAACTCCCTGCTGATGCCCCTATAAGAAAAGCAGCGGAACAAGGATTGGGCATTTTTTTTCAGAATGATACTTTTGAAAATCCAGTGATTGTAAAGTGGCGTCCCGGCAATCGTTTTTTATTACCCAAACCGAATTAGTTTCCATTTACTGCGCATTGAGTAAACTAAAAG
>CALMSO010000001.1 GCA_937872385.1 uncultured Saprospiraceae bacterium | reverse complement strand
TTACTTCCCACTTTAAAATAAGACCGTGCAAAAAACAATTATTATATTACTGATGATCTTGTTCTTATACTATCTGAATGTTTTCGGACAGAAAAGACTAAATAACTTGCGTAATAATGCAAACTTTGCATGGGTAGTAGATAGCATTGAAACGAATGTAATGGTGTATTATGAAATGAATAGTTACGCTGAAAAGCACAAAACAATTCTTAAAGAGCGGATTCAATATCATATCAAAAGCACCAGCGATTTTATGGGGTTGGAGGCTTATAATAAGCCGATTCACTATTTTATAGTGGAGAACAGGTCAAGAATGAAACTGCTGGTTGGCTACGAAACAAATGGGCTGGCAAATTTTAAAAATCATTTGGTGGCGGCTATTTTTTCAGAAAAAATAAATGCGGTAACGAATCACGAGTTATTTCATTTGATGGCGGCCAACTCTTGGGGCTACCCCGAAACCTGGATAAACGAAGGAATGGCTGTTTATGCGGATGCGCAGTGGTACGGGTATCATTTACACGAGCTTTCTAAATATTTAATTGATAATGATACATTCATTTCGTTAGATAACATGGCAAAAAAGTTAAGGAAATATGATGCTATGCTTACTTACCCTTTGCTTGGCAGTTTTGCAAAATTTATAGACGAGACGTATGGTCGTGCAACCATTCAACTGATTTGGCTAAAAGGCAGAAAACAAATGAAAAAACATATTGGCAAGCACTTAGACGAGCTGGAACGCGAGTGGTTAGAAATGCTTCAATCTGTAAAGTATAAAGACATCCATTATTAAGAATGAACGTAAAAAACGGGGGTATTTTATAATGCTTTTCGCTGTTTACTTTTCGCCTTTTGCAATATAAGCCCTTATATTTTCAGCTTTCGCAAATCTTTAAGATTTACGAAAGCTCATCCACCGTTTTGGCCTCTTAATATTCGGGCACCTGCTACCCGATTCGTAAACCATTCCTGCTGCCGGTTGTTTCTTTCGCGGCATTTAACAGCAATTTTTACTGTATCTTTGTTGTTGTGGATGTTAGACAATGGACATCAAATAACAGACATTAGACTCAAGACAATGAGCGATTCAAAAACAGTGGAAGCATATACCACGCCCATGGCGGATGATGACCCGACGGCGGCCCAGCGCAAACGGGATCATATCGAACTGGCGTTTCGCTCGCAGATCGCGCAGGGCGAACTCGACCAGCGCTTTTATTATGAGCCGCTATTGGCGCCGCATCCGCAGCGGGGCAGCCTGAAACACCAGCTTTTTCTGGGCAAAACCCTACGGGCACCGCTATGGGTATCGAGCATGACGGGGGGTACCGACTGGGCGCATACCATCAACCACAACTTAGCGCGGGCCTGCCGCGATTTTGGCATGGGCATGGGTCTTGGTTCTTGTCGGGCGCTGCTGGGTAGCGACGAGACGCTGCCAGACTTTGACGTACGTGCTATCATCGGCGATGAACTGCCGCTGTTTGCTAATTTGGGCATCGCACAGTTGGAGCACATCGTGGAGCGCGGTCGCTATGATTTGGTGCGAGAATTGCTCGCCAAATTGCAAGCCGACGGACTGATTATTCATGTCAATCCTTTGCAGGAGTGGCTACAGCCGGAGGGCGATCGTTTTGCGAAAGCACCCATCGAAACGATTAGCACGCTATTGGAGCGCCTCGACGTGCCAATGATTGTAAAAGAAGTAGGGCAGGGGATGGGCTACCATAGCTTGAAAGCCTTGTTCCAATTGCCATTGGCGGCGGTAGATTTTGCGGCCAATGGCGGTACGAATTTTGCAAAATTGGAATTGTTGCGCAGCGACGAAATGAAACGCGATATTTATAGCCGCTTGGCAAATGTAGGGCACAGCGCAGCAGAAATGGTATTGATAACCAATCAGTTAGTAGCAGAATTGGGTGAGCGAATGCTCTGCAAACAAGTCATTATTTCCGGTGGTATTCAGCATTTTCTCGATGGTTATTATCTGATTAATACCCTACAACTTAATGCGGTTTATGGGCAGGCCTCAGGCTTTTTGAAGCACGCCCGCGGCGATTATCAGGAGCTGTACGATTATGTGGATGCGCAGGTGCAGGGGTTGGAGCTGGCGAATGCGTTGCTGCGGGTGAAAGGGGTGTAAGGTATAAAGGTGCGGCAGCTATCTATTATCTAACATCTATTATCTAAAAATCTGATTATCTGGTGCTTAAAGCAGTATTTATTCAATCATGCGGGATAAAAAAACGATTAACGGCTTTTCTAAACTAAGCAAGGCGGAGAAGATCGGCTGGCTAATGGAGCATTTTCTAAGCGACCCAACGGCGGCGCAGGATTTCATTGGCTTCTGGCATCCGGATGCAGCGCAGCAGCGCGTACTTGATGGGTTCAGCGAAAATACGATTAGCAATTTTCCGATGCCTTATGGAATTGCGCCTAATTTTATTATCAACGGACGTACCTATGCTGTGCCGATGGTGATTGAGGAAAGCTCAGTAGTGGCGGCGGCTTCCAGCGCAGCGAAGTATTGGATGACGCGGGGCGGCTTCCGGGCGGAGGTGCTGGGCACCGTGAAGTTGGGGCAGGTGCATTTCAATTGGCGGGGCGACTTTGCTAAGTTGCAATCGGTATTCGAAGATTTGAAAACGCAGTTGCTGGCGGACGCGGCGCACATCACTTGCAATATGGAAAAACGGGGCGGCGGTGTTCAAGATATTGAATTACTGAATTTTACAAATACAGAAAAAAATTACTATCAACTACGAGTGTCCTTTGCTACCTGCGATTCGATGGGTGCTAATTTTATCAATTCGGTGCTGGAGCAGTTTGGCTCTACGTTGCAATTGTTTGTGCAGGAGCACCCGATTTTTGAAACGACCGAGCGCGAGGTGGATATTATTATGGCTATTTTGTCGAATTATACGCCGCAATGCCTCGTGCGCGCCTGGGTGGAGTGCCCCGTAGCCGAATTGGGCGAAAAGCCCGACGACGCTGAAGCCGCTTTTTTTGCTGAAAAATTTCGCAAAGCGGTGCGCATCGCTCGCATTGACCCCTACCGTGCCACGACGCACAACAAGGGCATTTTTAATGGCGTGGATGCAGTGGTGCTGGCTACTGGCAATGATTTCCGGGCTGTGGAAGCCTGTGCGCACACCTACGCCGCCCGCGATGGGCAGTACCGCAGCCTCAGCGATTGTGCCATCGAAAGTGGTATTTTTAAATTCTGGCTCGACCTGCCAATTGCCCTCGGCACCGTAGGCGGGCTGACGAACTTGCACCCTTTGGCCAAGCGCTCATTGGAAATACTCGGCAACCCCAATGCCGAAGAATTGATGATGATTGTAGCCGCCACCGGCTTGGCGCAAAACTTTGCTGCCGTGCGTTCGCTCGTGACTACTGGCATCCAGAAAGGGCACATGAAAATGCACCTCACCAATATTCTCAACCACCTCGGCGCTACCGCCGAAGAAGCCATAGAAGTAGC